>NZ_KV820092.1:703911-743909 GCF_001815285.1 Rothia sp. HMSC065D02 | reverse complement strand
TGATTTGGCATAGGCGGCTCCGAGGTTGAGCTGTACCCATGCGTAGGTTTCGGGGTCGTCGCCGTGGTGAATCTCTGACCAGGTTTTAATAGCCTCATCAAATTTGCCCTCATTGTAGTAGCTTCTTCCGAGGGCAAGCCACTCTTGAGCGGTCATCTGTTCTAGGGGCTTATGTGGTTCGGTCACGCCTGTTTCTCCTTGACGCAGCGGTTAGAAAAGTTCAAAGCCTTAGGCCTCGCCTAAAACTTCACATTAAAAGGTAGCAGTGTTGCCTTCTTGCATGGAAGCAACACTGCTACCTGCAACAACGGATGAAAATAGCAGCGACCCAACTAAAAAAGGCTAGAACAACTTTTCCCCGTCAGACGCCATTTTTGCTTGCTCGGTGATAGCCGCATAGTTGGGGCCTACCGCGCCGATCGCCTGGGTAAGGGGCACACCCGAGCCGTCACGTGAACCGTGCTCGGTCGGCAGGGAGCGTGCCACACCGCCCGGCGTGCCAGCCTTTGCAGGACCAATGCCAACCCACGCCAGCGCCAGCTTCGATTCTCCCGTCAAGAAACGATGCGCCCGCACACCGCCGGTCGCCCGACCCTTCTGCGGATATTCCGCCAGGGGAGTGACCTTCGCACTCGCCATACCATCCTGCCCATTCGTGACGGTCACAACCTCTGCGGCAGAACCCGGGGCGGTCACGCCGAGCGCAATTACCGCATCCTGTGCGCCCAGCTTAATACCGGCGATACCGCCGCCCGCGCGGCCCTGCGGGCGAACCTTAGCCGCATCGAAGGTCAGAAGTTTCGCTTCCTGGGTGACTAACGTTAGGGCGTTATCGTCGGAAGAGCACACGGTTGCGGCAATAACCGTATCCTTCGACTTGAGCTTGATAACATCCCACTCCGTCTGGTTCAGCGGATACTCCGGGTTCACGCGCTTAATCACGCCGTTCGCCGTTGCCAGTGCAAGTACCTCATTCAACGGCACAAGCCCCACCAGCTTCTCACCCTTTGCTAGGGCAACAACCTCAGTAGCTTTGACGCCCGTAGTCAATACGGGAGTTCCCGAAGAATCATCGAACACCACCAAATCCATGACTGACAGGCGCACCATGCGCCCCGTAGAGGTCACCGCACCAATCTCGCCCCGTGCCGTCGTAGGAACAATAGAGGTGAAGACGTCATGTTTAATACGTTTGCCCGGATCAACCAGAGCCTCACGCATTGGTTTACCCACCGTGCGCCCCAGTATGCCGGAAGCCGTCAGCAGCACCCAACAGGGCTCATCGGCAATTTCAAGCGCCAGTCCGAGGCTCTTCTTCGCCTTTGAGGCACCGTTTGAGACAGCCTCAATCGCGGACTGCATATCGTCTTTCGTCTTCAAAACGGTACGGCGATCGTTGCCGTACTTCTCGGCAACCTCGGCAAGCTCGTCAGATACCAGCTCACGCAGCGCAGAATCGGAACTCAAAATACGTTCCAGTTCAGCAATCTCCTGGCGCAACTTATCGCGCTCAGCCTCAAGCTCAATACGGGAATACTTTGTAAGTTGGCGCAGGCGCAGCTCAAGAATATAGTTCGCCTGAACCTCCGTCAGATCGAAGACTGCCATCAGCTTCTCGCGAGCCTGCGCGGTTTCATCCGAAGACCGAATAATCTCAATAACTTCGTCAATATCGACAATGGCAATCAACAGACCATCCACCAAGTGCAGACGATCCTTATGCTTACCCAGACGGAATTCGGTGCGGCGGCGCACCACCGACAGTCGATGATCAATATACACCCGCAGAAGATCAAGTAGTCCCAAGGTCTGCGGCTGCCCATTCACCAGCGCCACATTATTGATGCCGAAAGAATCCTCCAACGGCGTGTGCTTATATAGTGAAGCCAGCACAGCCTGCGGATTAAAACCGTTCTTAATCTCAATAACAAGGCGCAGCCCGTGCTTACGGTCGGTCAAATCGACTACATCAGAAATACCGGTCAGCTTCTTGGCGTTAACGCCGTCCTTGATCTTTTCAATAACCTTTTCCGGGCCCACCATATACGGCAGCTCAGTCACCACAATGCCCTGTTTACGGGGGGTCACCTGCTCAATAGAGACCTTGGCACGGGTCTTGAACGTGCCGCGCCCGCTTTCGTAGGCATCCTTAATACCGCTCAATCCCACAATCGTGCCGCCACTGGGCAGATCAGGGCCGGGGATAAACTTCATAATCTCTTTGAGCGTGGCATCAGGGTGCGCAATCAAATGCCGCGTACCCGCAATAACCTCGCGCAGGTTATGCGGAGCCATGTTCGTTGCCATACCCACCGCAATGCCGGTCGTACCATTGACCAAAAGGTTAGGGAACGCCGCTGGCAGCACGCCCGGCTGCATGAACTGGTTATCGTAGTTCGGCACAAAATCAACAACGTCTTCATCAAGATCCGCAGTCAGCGCCATCGCGGCGGGAGCCATGCGTGCCTCCGTATAACGGGCAGCCGCCGGGCCGTCGTCTAGCGAACCAAAGTTACCGTGCCCATCCACCAATGGCAGGCGCATCGCAAAAGGCTGCGCCAAACGCACCATCGCATCGTAAATAGCGGCATCGCCGTGCGGGTGCAGTTTACCCATGACCTCGCCGGTCACGCGGGCGCTCTTCACATGCCCCTTATCCGGGCGCAGCCCCATCTGCTGCATCATGTAGAGGATGCGCCGCTGCACCGGTTTCAGCCCGTCGCGCGCATCTGGCAGAGCACGCGAATAAATAACCGAGTAGGAGTACTCCAAAAAGCTGGATTCCATCTCGGCAGAGACATCAATATCGACAATATTTTCGACAATATCAACCGGGTAATCTTCAACGGCGGACTTGCTGCGGCGTGCCATTTCTCTCCTTGAGGCGCACAATAATGCGCCCAATGTGGGGTGGGCGTATTCGTAATTCTATTCTACAGGTAGCGCAGAAAAATCCGCCCAAATGCCCGTCAAAGTAGCACAGGCGGCATGTAAAGCACTAAGGTATAAACTACAGTGTCTAACAACGGCACCACACATGCGCACTCGAATCTGCCTTATTACCTATGACCCTAAGGAGTCTTCATGACAGCGACCGCATATGATCCGCGGGAAAAACTCACGGCCGATATCGAACGTGCAGGTTTCTACCCAGATTTAGTGCGTGACATTGTTGATGAAGCTCTTGCCGGTTTAGAACCAGAATCCCATTTTGTGCAGGTTGAAACGCATTTCAGCCATAATAATTTGCATCGCCATATCACGGTTTTAGTTGTTAGTGGATCTCTGCTGATTCTAGCGCATTTAGACGACCAGCACCTTGAAGAAGAAGGGCAGCAGACCGTAGCACATGTGGGCGTTGAAGCGGTTAAGCTGAGTTCTCTGCGTGCCGTCACTATTAGTTACGGGTACGATAATCCGCAGGCATATAAGCCCGGAACGGTCCCCACCGAACTTTCGATGCAGATAGCATGGACGGGCTCGCTGCACCTGGAACTGGCACCCGCTACCTGCCCCGATCCGCACTGCACCGCAGATCACGGGTATAGTGGTGACGCCAGCCGAGAAGATTTAGCCCTACGCGTCTCGGCAACAGCGGACGGTCCCGAAGCTATCCTTCAAGCGCAGCAGTTCGCCCGCGCCCTACACCGTGCACATATTCAGGTGAGCGAAAGCCGCTGATATGTCTGAGTACCTCGATTACGCTGGAAATCCGGTGCCCCCGCCACCTGCCTATGGAAGCAACAGCGTGGCAGATGTTTTCGAATCGGCCGCATCACTGGTAGCGCAAAGAAGCTTACCGCGTGCTCAGCACCCATTAGATGATGAACCAGATTTCAGCCTGGACGCAGACCCACTCAACCTGGCACAGCGACTAACTGAAGCTGGGGCTGACCCAAACGGATTCCGTAATATCTGCCTGATCATGGTCGATGGTCTGGGAGAACAACTGCTGCAAAGCTACGGATCTTATGCGCCTTATCTAAAGAAAACAGTCTTTTTAGGGGCATTGGATGCGGCATTCCCCACCACGACTGCAGCGTCGTTGGGTTCGCTGGGCACCGCCTCCGCGCCGGGGGCTCATGGGATTGCTGGCTACGAGGTTCGCAACCCCACGACGAATACCGTGATGAACCATCTTTCGGGGTGGGATAAGAATGTTGATCCGCACGCCTGGCAACCCCTGTCCACCGTTTTCGAGCGGTACTGTACCGATAGGCGCGTGGTGACGATTTCACTGGAGAAATACCGGGGGAGCGGGCTCACCGAAGCAAACTTGCGCGGCGGCGAATTTGTGGGCGCAGCCGACTATAACGCTCGTATCACTTATGCCTGCGAACTTCTGGCCTCGCGCACACCGACCTTGATATACCTTTACTGGGGAGAGCTTGACCAAGCGGGGCATCGCTACGGCGCGGGAAGTAACGAATGGCTTGAACAACTTGAAGAACTTAACCTGGCACTGCGCCGTCTTGCCGAACGTTCCCCGGCGTGGGCTGGTATTTTTCTCACGGCCGATCACGGCATGGTAAATGTTCCGCAGGAAAACCGCATCGACTATTCGGCGACCAAAGAACTACTGGAAAATGTCGCTATGACGGCAGGGGAACCGCGAGCGGTGCAGCTCTATCTGCATGATACTTCACCGGATGCCCGTCGCCAGAGCGCACAATGTTGGGTTCGGCACTGGGGTGAGCACGCTTGGGTGCTAGACTCACACGATCTTTATGAGCGGGGCTACTACGGTACGGTAATTCGTGATTCAGCGCGAGAACGAATTGGCGATCTGATCGTTTGCGCTCGTGATGATTATGCGCTCTACGATATGCGCCGCCAGAAGGAACGCGCACTCGCTATGGTGGGGCAGCACGGTTCGCTGACCGATGCGGAGCGTCTTATTCCTCTGCGGTATCTGCTTACCTCGTAACGTCAAGGACGACAGGCTAAATTGTCTGTATCTTCAGGAATCCTAGTAAGAAATTACTACTATTTACGCCCGCCGAAAAGGATATCGTCCCATGCGGGAATGCTTCGGCGCTGCTTTTTCGAAGAACTGGTCTTGTTCCCATCACGATTGCTTTGGTGATGCTCGCCTTTGGGCTCCGAAGTGTGATGAGCATGCTCGGGCGTCGAAGGAGCAGAGTCGCCGCTGTCATGCTCATCAACGGGTTCAACTGACTGCGGGGTATCCGGCTCAGGCTCATACACTTCCGGCTCTTCCACCACGGGAGTAACCGGGCGTACCGAGCGGGCGCGTTCGAGAAGCTCATTGAGTTTACGTTCGTCACGGCTTTCGCCCTTCAAAGAAGAGGTAGGCGCATTAACGTGTACCGGAGTCGTATGAGTAGTCACAAGCCGCTGCTGCACCGGGGCGGTTGCCTCCGGATGCTCTTCGTGCTCTTCATCTTCGCCGTCTAAAGAAGTTTTCTTAGCCGCAGCTGCCACCGCAGCCGGGCTTCCCATCAGGAAGTATGCTGCCTCATTTGATGCGTACAGCCCTTGATTAGCCGGGTTGTAAGTCCAACGAGCGGGGAACCGTACCTTTTCAGGCAGGTGGGAGCGTGCCTCATCGGAGAGCGCAAAGTCGGCTTCGACTCGCCACTGCCCGTTTTCTTTCTGCCGAGTTTCCCAATCCTGGGTGGCATCCTCAAAACCGTGCTGGTGCGCAATCTCGGCGATACGAGCCGCAAGGGTGACAGGAATTTGCCCTATGCCAGAGGCTGAATCACGCCGTCCCACTTTCACATTTTGGGCAGCGCGAATAATGTGCGAACGTTCCGCCACGATAGGCCACTCGTACCTGCGCACGCGCTCCGGTTCCCAGCCGGATTCTTCAGCAATTTCTTCTACGCTTGCACCTTGTCGGAAGCGAGTTTGAATATCACGCGGACCGAAAGACCCCTTAGTACCTCGCCCGCGAAGCGGCTGGATGCGTCGTGCCTTAGTGATGCTTGTGCGCAGATTCGCGTCAATTGGAAGGAGAAACCTAGTGCCGTCAGCAGACTCAAGCACCAGATTTTCACCGTCATCATGTACGCCAATCAGACGCAATTCAAGCATAAGAACCTCCAAATTCATGGGTGGGGCAACACCACTACCATGCCGTTATGCCGGTTTAAAAACATAAAGTTACCTACCAAGGGTACCGTGAGAGCCGCAAAAAACGGTAGTAAAACCCCCAAAACATCGTGAAAAAATCCTAAATTGATATCTTCCAAGAGGCCTTTATGACGGCTAAAAGTTCACTAACTGCGTCCCGATTAGACAAAATGGGTATCAATAGTGAACAATACCTGCATGCCGCCGTCGCATAACACGCCGATATGTGATGGGGTACTACCTATTTAGACCACCGTGGGCGGTAGGATTTCAGCCCACCAAAAACGACGGAGCGTGATAGTTTGGCAACTGATTACGATGCACCCCGCAAGCAGGATGACGAACAGAACGAAGAATCCTACGAAGAGCTGAACGCGCACCGTTCGGAGATGCAGTCCGGGGCGGTGGATGAGGATGAGAACACCGCGGCAGAAAGTTTTGAGCTGCCCGGTGCAGATCTCTCCAATGAAGAGCTCAACGTAGTGGTTCTGCCCGCACAGGAAGACGAATTCACCTGCGCATCCTGCTTCCTGGTTCGTCACCGCTCGCAGATTGCGCGTGAAGAAGACGGTCTGTTGTACTGCGTAGAATGCGAAGGATAAGAAGCTAAACCATACGACTCAAGGGCGGTTTCCTCAGGGAGACCGCCCTTTTAGCTGCAAAGAAAACTAGCCGTTTAGAATCTCGGCTATTTTTTCGGGATTACGAGTTGAGGCAATCCAATAGGGGGTTGGATCGGCAGGGTCGGTAATATCGAGGCGGATTTTTGGTGTAATCCAGCCGCGAAAACACATATATGCGCGCCCATCAAGGTCGGGACCAGCCGCAATACGGGCCTGTTCGCCACGAAATGCTTGTGTTTCACCCACATAAGCACGCTCAATACTTGCTCGCCCCACACGAACCCAATCCTGCGATATTTCAATAGTGGGTGCAGAAAAATATAAAATCCACCCGAGAAGAAGCGTAACAACGACAGCAGCAATAATACCCACCGGAATACCAATAGGGGCGCCCACCAGATAAGATGCACCTCCGGCACACAGCGTGAGAAACCACATGCCAGGTCCAGGAGAAAGACGCTCATAATAGAGCGTATGAGGTGACGAAGAAGCCATCGTAATAGTCCTTCTAAGCTTGTTGGGTACCTGTTCAGATGGCGTCTAGAAAAAGAGTGTGTGCACCATCTGGGCAGAAAATCATATTCAACATTCTAACCGAGGTTATTTTCTGCGCACTCCAGCACCGTGCAGTACTTATGTGAAACTCCTGTACGCTAAGGGGGTAGAGATGACGTAGCCCCCGTATGTTCGGTAGAGTGAAAGACATGATTAATCCCATTGATGTCCAGATTAAAATGCTTGATGCAGAGCTCCCAGCACCGTCTTACACCAATCCTGGTGATGCGGGCGCAGATCTGCGTTCACGAGTAGATTTTGCACTGGCGCCTGGAGAGAGAGCACTTGTACCTACCGGTATTGCTATTGCTCTTCCCGAAGGATATGTAGGGTTGGTGCATCCGCGTTCGGGGCTTGCTACTAAACACGGCATCACAATTGTTAACGCACCGGGAACTGTCGATTCTGGGTATCGCGGTGAACTTATGGTGACGTTATTGAATACGGACCGTGCAAAGTCTTTCCAAATCAAGCGTGGTGATCGTATTGCCCAGCTTGTCATTCAGCGTTATGAACACGCTAATTTTGTGGTGGTAGAGAACCTTGACGAAACCGAACGAGGATCTCAGGGATTTGGCTCAAGCGGCTTGAAATAATCTTTTACCGCGTAATTCGGCAGATAATAGACTTTAATCGCACAAAGAAATATACAATATCTGCATACAATATGAGACGCACTAACATCTACCAGTAAGGGATATTCAGTGTTTGGTTTTGGCAAGAAAAGCTCTGACGATGAGCGTAAGAAAGCAGAAGAGAAAACTACTAAGGTTACTTCTAAAGACTCCAAGAAAGAAGATGCTGAGCTAACCAAAGCTAAGTCTAAGTCCAGCCTTAACAAGGTCGATCGTGATGATGAAGAGCCCGAGGTAGTTATCTACGACCGTTCTGAAGGCCCCCACGATATTGGTGAGGTTGATGATACCGAAGAATACATCGACCTTGGTGCTCTATATATTAAGATGCTTGACGGTCTAAACCTGCGTCTTGAGATGGACGAAGGTACGGGAGCTGTAATTGCCGCAACCTGTATTCGTGCTGGTGGAACCCTCCAGATTCAGGCGTTCGCAGCGCCTCGTAGTACTGGCATATGGGATGATATTCGGCATGATCTTGCCGAGTCTGTGGCATCGCAGGGTGGAACCGCCGAAATGTATACGGGTGAGTTCGGCGCCGAGATGCTAACCCGCCTTCCCGCTACGACTGAGGACGGGAAACGAGGGGAGCGCATCGCACGATTCGTTGGCGTCGATGGCCCGCGTTGGTTCTTACGCGGTGTTATTTCTGGCGAGGCCGTTCTAGGCAATGAAGAAGCTGCTGAAGCGATTGAAGAGGTCTTCCGTGCCGCTATTGTCAATCGTGGCGACGACCCCCGCCCGCCACGTGAGCTATTACCCATGACGATGCCGGAACAGATATATACCTTAGACGACTCAGATGATGAAGAGCAGGAACCTGAGGAGCAGGAGAGTAGTCGAGAGACTGAAACGAAGAAAAAGAAGAACGAGGATAAACGCGAACTACGCCCAATGCCTCGTCGTGGACCCGAGATTACAGAGATTGGGTAATGCCGCGCATAGATAACAGCCACGCTGCACCCGGTTCGGGGACTTCTTCTCAAGTTGAGACGGAGTACCCCGAACGTTTTCGTGTTCGCCTAGCTGGCCGTATCGATCAGGTGTGGATTCCTGCTGTTCACGATAAACCGCTCTACCAAGCAGAACTTATCGTGGCGAAATCAAAACCGCTTCAATGGGCCAGTCCTCTAGCCCTGATTGGTATGCCCATTGTTGAGCCTCCTGGCGAAGACTTTGACGATGAGCAGGAAGACTCGCAGAATGCTGAGACCATTATGCCTGATGGAGACCAGCAACAATCAGTTTTGGGGAAGAACCCCATGACGGAGAGTTTAGAAGTGCGGTTCCCCTCACGTCCGCCGTTTTCTGTGGGAGAAAGAGTAACCCTTATTTGGCATGGGCAGCGTGTGGTTCCTGGTTTACTGGCGGGGTGCCTGTTGCGGTGCTCTGGGGTTATTTCAACGCACACGTATCCGCCCGTGATGTACAACCCCCGATACGAGATTGTTCCCCAATACTTCTTAGAAAAGGATCCTCGACGTGGTTAATACTCCACATGACCCTCAGCATTCGAATAACCAGTATGCCTCTGACGGTGCCCAGAGTGCAGAGACAAACTCGATATCGGGGCAAGAGTCATTAGGTAAGAGCCTGGGCGCTTCTTTGGGGGGCAATATCCGCCGTACAGAGTCAGGTCATGTGGATGTGCTCCATGCAATTGGCGGGTGGCGTGGACTCGTAGAAACTTCTCTGCCTTCACTACTCTTCCTTATCTTCTTCACGGTCACCAAAGATTTAAACTTGGCCTTAGTTATCGCGGTAGCAGCTGCAGGTATTTTTACCGTGCTGCGCCTTATACAGCGCAGTAAACTCATACCTGCGGTGTCGGGTATTGTGGGTGTTGCAATTTGTGCTTTCACTGCTTTTCGCACAGGGAACGCTGCCGATTACTATTTGCCGGGTTTTTGGACGAACGGCATTTACAGTGTTGCGTTCATAGCTTCGATTATCGTGGGTTGGCCTCTGGCGGGACTCATTTTCGGGTATATCAGAGGAGAGCAGCTTACCTGGCGACAGAAACCCGAACGTTTGAAAGCCTATAAGCTGGCAACGTGGATTATGGCGGCTGTCTTGCTGTTGCGACTTGCGATCCAATTACCGCTTTACTATATGAACGCTACCGAAGTCTTAGGTGCTATGCGCATCGTTATGGGGCTGCCTCTGTACGCGGCGGGTATCTGGCTGGCGTGGCGAGTATCTGATCCGGCAGAAACCTTATAAAACTCTTTACGTCACTAAGCATGCTTAAAGTATGCTTAGTGACGTCTTTGTAGCCTCTTGGTCTATCCAACCACCTAAGGAGTAAGTTATGATAAGTATTTTAAAATCATTATATGCTAAATCTATTTTAATTTTTGCATTTTTTATTAGCGCGTGTGCAGTAATTCTTATTACATTACGTGGAGATAATCCAGTAAATGTCGTATCTGGTGCTGTTATTTTTACAGCGTCTGTTATTCTTTCGCGATTTTTGTGGTATGTACTATGGGAGTTGATATTAGGTGCTTATAGGTATGAAGTTACAAAGACAAAATTTTTTGAGATTGTAGCCTGGGGGTATCTTCCCTTAATGTTTATGGGTTTAGCTATTTCATTCGATGATAAAAGTATCTGGGTATTTACAATATATACATTTTTCTCACTTTTAATATTAGATACCATGATTATCCACACTCTTTATTTCCTTGTTAGCCAAGAATATAGTGCGGAAAATCTGTATACCCAGGTGGTGAAGCCTAGAGATTCTTTTGCTTTTATACGAACATTGGGGGAGGCTAAAAGTGAAAGCCAGAGGTATTTGAACTATAAAAAACCTATTTCACAGGAGTCTATAGAATATTTTAATCTAGAAATTGATGGGCGCAAAACTCGTGTCAGAGAATACGTATTCTGGGCAGGTTATGTCGATTATGTAAATTATATTATGCTGTTGCATAAAGATATTTTGAATCTTTCTGATGAGGACACCGTGGAAACATATAGCAACCATCGCCATTTGGCCCAGGCATACCGTTATTTACATGACGCTGAGAACCACTGGGAGTCTGGACATGAATCTATTAAAGCAGATGATGAAGCGATAAGGCATGCTTATGCCTTTATTCGGAGTAAAGCCCAACGTCTTGAAGATCCTATAAATAAGATTAAAATTCCCGTACTGCGCTCTCACATAAGCAAAGACTTAGAGCTGCGCCGAGAATGTTTTGAAAATGCTAAAACTAAAGTTGCTTCATTAGCTCCGCGGCTAAGTGATGTATTACTGCAGGGACGGCAGCAGAAGAGTTCAATAGTTGAACCAATTATTATGTATTCTGCTGCACTTGATAATCTATTAAGCGATATTGATGATAATCTTACTGAAGCGGAAAAACAGTTGTTGTTAGTTTCTCGCAACGTATCGGACGAGCAACGCATCAAAATATTCAAGAGTGCATATATTGCGCAGGATGCAGAAGTTGCTCTTTGGATTCTATTTTTTAAACTTCAAGAATTTCTTAAGGAATGGGAAAAGTCTGTTGATGCTCCCGCACATATTGAAGAAAGTTCTTCTCATCTTGCGCATTATCTTTTTGATTTTGCACAAAATCATGAAAATAGATTCTTCAAAAAATATTTTGATAGTCGCATACAAGAAATAAGTAACTATGCGAAGTCTCTTGAGTCCGAAGAATTTTATGCTGTTGCAGACCATTTTTTGGAGTGGGTTATGAGGATATATCAAGGTTTTCCTATTCCTATGCCACAAGACATAAAAGATATTTTTGAACAGACTCTAATTTCTATAATTCAAAAAATTGCGGAACGTCTTCTCATTGAAACTAGAATGTATGCGCCTCTGGGTTATCTCTCTCTACAGCCAGAAGATATTAAGGAATATGCTCAGCTGCAACGCATCCAAGATCTTTTAGAGACTGAGCATGAGAGCACTACCCGAGTTCTTGAAGACCGCCAAGAAGCGCTCCGTTTGGTGCGGGCATCCCATGAATGGGCACAAGAAACCGGAAAATATTTATACCCAGAATTCTCAGGACGCCTCGACGCGCAAAATTTCGTGCTTGAAGCTCAACGTTATGCCGTTCCCACAACTGCTGGTGTTTTCAGTGTAAATGCTGTTTTGAAGAAGCTGCAGGAACTTGACCAAAAAGAAAGTGAGAAAACCGGGAGTGGCCGAACCTACTGGTTCCCGGTTCAGAACGTTCTTACACACGGAACCTATGCAAACAGTGCTACTCCCGAAACGAGCGGCTGGGATGTCGATCCTTGGCAATACTCGTGGGGATCCTGGTACGGCGACGGCTTTACTCCTGCCGACAACAGCTCCTCGGACTCTGGAATTAGCTTTAGCGGAGGTGACGGCGGAAGTTTTGACGGTGGCGGCGGAGGCTTTGGCGGGGGAGACGGCGGAAGCTTTTAGACCTCACACAATCCTCAGCCATCATTAGAGACGCTAAACGTGCGTCTATATTTCGCGCGTTTCAGCTGAGAAATAGCTCGTTTTCGTTGGTGATCTAGGAGGGGCAGAGAGATAACCTAGGCGAAGAGCGCCCGAATTTGGTCTTCTCCGTCAAGCGTTGTGATGAAGAAAAGTTCGTCGCCACCCTCAATAACAACATCGGCGGAAGGTGCAACCGGAACACCATCGCGCAAGATGGCGGTGAGTACCGTATCGGTTGGCCATTGCACATGGTCTATCCTGTAGCCAATCACAGGATGATCGAGCGGTACCGTATACGCCGCCAACGTCGCCCCGCCGGCCTGAAGCGTAAGCAGACGTACCACATCGCCCACCTCGACGGCTTCCTCCACGAGGGCCGTCATCAAACGCGGAGTGGAAACTGCCACATCCACGCCCCAGGCATCATCGAAAAGCCACTCATTCCGGGGATTATTCACACGCGCTACAGTGCGTTGTACACCAAACTCGCTGCGGCACAGTAGAGATACCATTAGATTAACTTTGTCGTCACCGGTCGCGGCAACAATTACATCAGCAGTATTCGGGTGAACCTGGCGCAAAACAGATAGCTCACAGGCGTCACCAATATGCCAGCGCACTCCCGGCAGATCGGTACGTTTTTTCATCTCAGGCTTGGAATCAATAATAGTGACCGTGTGCCCATTCGCCTTGAGTTCCTTAGCGATAGATGCTCCCACGGAACCGGCCCCAACAATAAGTACCTTCATGTTATAAGCTCCTTATGCTTTCGGGCGACGGCGATCGCCGGGGTGCTGCGCCGGGTCTATCGGCTTCGCATGGAACCAATCCAGCCGCGGATCGGTACTGTACTCGACGTCTTCATCAGTACGAGGCGACCGCGAAAGAATCCGAGAGACTTCGTTAATATCGTCCGTGCGCATCATAATGTGTACGGTATCTCCCTGCTGATAGGCGGTATCTGGGCGTGGAAGCATGCCTTCACCGAATCGGGTAATGTAGGCGATGCGCACCCCGGCAGCACGCTCAATATCCACGAGTGCATGACCTGCCCATTGTTCATGCAGTGGAATCTCAGTAAGCATGAGCCTGCCCGATGGCTCCCGAAAATCACCCTTGAGCGCTTGCTCCGGTAACAGGCGACGAAGCACCTGATCCGTTGACCACCTCACAGCGGCTACCGTGGGAATACCTAGACGCTGAAAGAATTCAGCACGATTTGGGTCGTAGACTCGGGCAACAACATTTTTTACTTTGAAAGTCTCACGCGCCACGCGGGCGGCAATAATATTTGAATTATCTCCCGAAGATACAGCTGCAAAAGCGTACGCATCCGAAATACCCGCCTGTTTGAGCGTTTCTTGGTCAAAACCGACACCGGTCACCAACTGCCCGCTGAACCCTTTACGTAAGGGCTGGAAAGCTCGCTCATCTTGATCGATAACGGCTACCGTATGCCCCGAAGCCTCTAGAGTACGGGCAAGCATAACTCCCACACGACCAGAACCCATAATGACGAAATGGGGCATGTGCTTTCCTCCTCAACAGACGACCGGTTTTCCTGTTAAGTGTACCGAGTAAGACCACTAAACGCCCGATGACCTGCGAAACACGCGGCAAATAAAATTGAGCTTTACCCCGCAGGCGGATAGCCTTAAACCTGTGAAATATCGTTGGGAAAAAATTCGCAGCGCCTTCACCGGTAAGCCGGTAGATTCGCGTCAAGTAGCGGCCATGTCGCTGCCTAAGCGTTTTGCCCTACCCCTTTTCGGCTCTGACGGTATTTCATCTGTCGCATACGCCGCCGACGAGATTATTCTGATGCTCGCCGTTGCTGGTAACGCAGCCATTGTCTATGCCCCTTGGGTTGGGTTAGCGGTCGCCGTCGTAGGTCTTATGATCGTAGGAACCTACCGATACAACATTAATCAGGTTGCTGCTGAAGGCGATTTTGAACTAGTGCACCGGCGGTTGGGCAGTAAACCCGCCGTTATTTTGGGGGCCTCGGTACTTCTTGATTTCGTGCTTACGGTTGCCGTTTCCATGTCGTCGGCTGCAACATTCCTGGTGGCACTTTACCCAGAATTACAAGATCATCGCAGCGCCATCGCAATACTGCTCATCATTATTTTGACCGTAGTGTCTCTGCGCGGTCTACAACTCATGGGAAAGATAGCACACTGGCCGCTCTATATTTTCCTCGCGATCCTAGGCGTTACGCTGTGCATTGGAATTATCAAATCCTGGATGGGTGTGCTTGCTAAAGCAGAATCGGCAAACTACTCGGTACTCCCCGAAAACGTCGATTCACAGCTGATTGGCATAGCGTTCTTCTTTTTGATCTCACGGTCTTTTTCAGCGGGTGCCGTTGCGCTCTCCGGAGTTTCCACGATCTCAAACTCCGTGCGTTTCTTCCGGCGCCCCAAAAAACATAATGCCGCCCTCACCCTCATGATTATGGGTACCATAACGGGTGTGCTTCTCGTCAGCATACTTTACATAGCTCAAGTTACCGGCGTTACTATGGTGCATGACACCACACAATATTTGTTGATTGAGGGGCGCGCGCCGGGCGAATTCTTCCACCAGAAACCCGCGCTCTATCAGATAGCACTCGCTATCTATGATGGCGCCCCGCTCATACCTCAGCTGCTTGTTTTTGCCACCGTTGCAGTGCTGACCATAGCGTCTTTTACAGCTTTTATCGGTTTTCCGTTGAGTTCATCTGCTCTCGCTGATCGCAGGTATCTGCCAGTTCAGCTACGGAGTATCAACTCTGTGGGCCTCTACCGTAACGGGGTTCTCCTGCTGGCTGTTATGGCAACATGTCTAACGTTGCTTTTTGGCTCGGATATTTTCTCGCTCATTCAGCTCTATCTCGTGGGTATGTTCCTCTCGATGCTGCTCACTCAGGGATCGGTAGTGAGCTACCGCATCCGAAAACTGCGCATTACACTGGCATTTACTTCGCGCCGACACCTGATCCGTGACCTAGCCGTCAGTATCATCGGGGTTATCGTGACCGCCGCTGTACTCATTACTGTTATTGTCACTAAGTTCATGGCAGGTGCCTGGCTTTCGCTTCTTATAATCGTTACCTTGTTCGGGGGCATGATGATAACCCGTAAACACTACGATGCCGTCATCAAAGCGGCAGAAATACCATATGAAGATCTAGAATCCGCCGATCTATCCTCGCTGCCTTCACGGGTTCACGCCATTGTTTACACGAAAGATCTCAACAAACCCGTGCTTCGTGCCCTAGCCTATGCGCGCGCATCCCATCCTTCAACGCTGGAAGCTCTGACCGTTAATAACGACCAGGCCACTCTTGACGATGTGAAGACTCGCTGGGATCGCATGCGGATTCCTGTACGACTCTCGGTGATTGACTCACCCTACCGCGATACCGTCCAAGCCGTACATAACTATGTGCGCCGTATTCAGAACAATACATCGCGGGATGTTATTGCCGTTTACATTCCAGAGTTTGTTCCGGAACATTGGTGGCAGCGCCTCATTCATCCGCGAACTGTCAAACAGCTTAAGAAAGTTTTAGAGCAAGAGCCTAATGTTATTCTTGTGACTGTTCCGTGGAGCATTCATGAGAATGCAACGTCCATTGATACCGAGGACATTGATACCTCCGTTCACTCCCATAAAAACGATACGATGTATCGGGGCTCAACCCACACAGAAAAAACGTGATATTCCATGAGAACCCTTGAGATTTTCTCATGCTTATGGCAGGGTTGAACGGTTATTTAAAAATAAGCGGTGTAGAATGCTTCACATCAGAATTCTGTAAGGAGAAGACGCGTGAACACCCCTGAAACCAGCACAGTACGTGACTCCGGTGCGGATAACGTTACCTCGGAGCAGGGGTACACTATAGGCGATCTAATCCAGGTAACCTGTGAGACACCCGCCCACGGAGGTGCACTCGTTGCACGTACGCACGCCGGGGTCGTTTTCGTACGGCATGGTGTAGTGGGTGAAGAAGCCCAAGTTCGGATTACCGCAATAGGCCCCAAAAACCGTTTCTACTTTGCAGATGTTGTAGCCGTCAAAGTGCCTGCACCAGTGCGCCGTAAGCATCCCTGGGCACAGGCAGATGCCCTCAAAACTCCCGAAGAACGTCAGAAACTCACCGGCATAGCAGAGCTTCTTGGTGGGATGGAATATGGGCACCTAGAACCCTCTGAACAACGGCGTTACAAAGCCGAGATCGTACGAACTCAGCTTCATCGCCTAGGCGGCATCCCTCTAGAATCACCACTCTTAACAAACCTTATCGTTGAGTCTATGCCTAATCGAGACCTCGTCGAAGGCGACCTCTCCTGGCGATCTCGTATACGGTACACCACCGCTAAAAGCATTGAAGACGGTACCACGTATTGGCGCATCGGCATGTACCCCTACCACAGCTCGCAACCGGTACCCGTCGTTGATTTTCCCCTCGTGGCACGCGAATTACGTGACCTAAAACTTCACAAGCTCAACCTGCGGGGCGTTCGAGAACTGGAAGCAACACTGTCTTCACGTGGGCGTATTCTGCTCCAATTCATGGTTGACCCCCGGTTTGAGACAACCCACGTCGCCAAAGAGATTGAAAGGCAGTGCATCCAGCTTTGGGGCGAGCTTGCTAAGCGTAAAATCTCGCTTTTCTTCACCCCCTATAGCGGATCGAAAGCAAAACCGAGCAAGCGTTCGGGGCAGCCCAGCGTGCATAGCCCTTATCGGCGTGTGCGTCAGGGAGATATACTCCTTGGCGGTGGGTTACGTTCCGTAACCGAAGAAGTAAGTTTTGGTCCGCGAAGGTTCAGCTATCAGGTCTCCGCAGGTGGCTTCTGGCAGATTCACCGCTGTGCCCCCTCAACTCTCATGGGCACCATGTTAACCATGCTCCGCCCAACCTTAGGCGAATGCGCCCTCGACCTATACGCCGGTGCTGGGCTATTTACAGCAGCGCTCGCGGATGCTGTCGGATCAGAAGGAACGGTTATCAGCGTTGAAGGTTCCCCGGTAACGCACCGTGATGCGCGTTCCAACTTCGCGCCGGATGGTCCTTCCCGAAGCGATAACTCCAAGGAAACCCGTGTTGAGGTTATTCGCGGAGACGTTGCACAAAGCCTTCAAGATCTTAAAGCAGCACATAGCCTTGGTCAGATACCTACCCCGGATGCCGTGGTACTTGACCCATCTCGTGAAGGGGCAAACCGCAAAGTTTTGGAACGCCTCAACGAACTCAAACCCGGGCGCATTCTATATGTGGCATGTGATCCTGCAGCCTTGGGACGCGATACAGCTATTTTGCGTGAACTAGGCTGGGATCTCGTACAGGTACGGGCATTTGATATGTACCCTAATACGCATCATGTTGAGACGCTCGCTCTTTTTCACCGTGCGCCTGCGCGTATTCGTCCAGCGCGTCTGTCAAAACGTCATAAGTAAATTCTCGTAGAGACAGCAAAACTGTATGTACCTAAGATGGCGAACACGGTAACCATGACTTTTTTCGGCAACCTTCAAATGGGTATATATAACCTAACCCGTTAGAATTTAACTGTTAGACCTAGAGGTACATTGTTGACCTCAACCGTGCAGAAGGAGAGTGTATGTCTGCTGAGAACGAGGCGAACAAGGAATCCTTAGGGCTCTTGTCCGATATTCGTGAACCTCGGGATTTGCGCCCCCTCAGCTACGAGCAGCTGCGTGAACTCGCTGAAGAGATCCGTCAGTTTATCGTAACGAATGTTTCTGCAACGGGTGGTCATTTAGGCCCCAATCTTGGCGTTGTTGAGCTGACTCTTGGTATCCACCGTATTTTTGATTCGCCCCACGATTCTATTCTCTTTGATACAGGGCATCAGTCCTATGTACACAAGCTGGTGACCGGTCGTCACGCCTTTGACACCCTGCGCCAAAAGGGTGGGTTGTCGGGGTACCCGGATCGTGGCGAGTCTGAACACGATATTATTCAGTCCTCGCACGCTTCATCATCAATTTCCTGGGCTGATGGTATTTCACGCGCCTACGCTCTCAACGGAGAAAATGACCGCTATACGGTGGTTTTAATCGGTGATGGTGCGTTGACCGGAGGCATGGCCTGGGAAGCCGTGAATAATATCGCCGCTGACCGTAGTCGTAAAGTCGTTATTGTAGTCAATGACAATGGTCGATCGTATGCGCCTACTATTGGCGGTTTTGCTAACCAGCTGACGGCACTTAAGCACGAGGTGCAGCAGCAGGTTGACCGTATGCGTCTTGACCATCGATATGATCGGGCGCTTGATGCTATGCGCCGTGGTCTGCAGCGTGGCGGCCCGCTGGGGCAGATGATTTACCGGGGGCTGCACGGCATGAAGGTCGGTATTAAGGACGTTGTGGTCCCCAAGGGTATTTTTGAAGATCTCGGCATGAAATATGTGGGCCCAATTGATGGGCACGATCAAGAAGCTGTTGAGACCGCCTTGCGTGCCGCTAAGAACTACGGCGGCCCGGTGATTGTGCACGCTATTACAGAGAAAGGGCACGGCTACGCTCCGGCACGTGCGAATGATGATGACCAATTCCATGCGGTAGGACGGATTGATCCTCTTACCGGCAAGCCTGTCTCAACCAGCACCGAAGAGTCATGGACGAGTGTTTTCGGTCGTGAGATCAAACAGATCGCGGATGAACGCGAAGACATTGTGGGCATTACCGGTGCCATGCTCATTCCTGTTGGCCTACGTGAATTCGCGCAAGCGCATCCGAACAGAGTCATTGATGTTGGTATCGCAGAACAGCACGCCGTTGCGATGAGTGCGGGCTTGGCGTACGGCGGTATGCACCCTGTGGTGGCACTCTATGCAACATTCTTAAACCGTGGCTTCGACCAACTCTTGATGGATGTTGCTCTTCACAAGGCGGGCGTGACTCTGGTTCTTGACCGCTCCGGCATTACTGGACCTGACGGCGCAAGTCACCACGGCATGTGGGACTTATCGCTTCTGCAGTTTATTCCTGGGTTAAACTTGGCCGCTCCACGCGATGCTGCGACGCTTCGTGAAGCGCTTCGTGAAGCCGTTGCTATTGATGATGCACCGACCGTTGTAAGGTACCCAAAGGGGTCGGTGGGTGAAGATATCGCTGCCCTGGAACGCCGCTCTGACGGGGTGGATGTGCTGACCCGCACCGGGCGGCCGCATCCTGAAACTGGGCAGCGCGATGTGCTGTTTGTTGCCGTTGGCGCTATGGCACGGGTAGCGCTCGAAGTGTCTGAGCGCCTTGCCGAGCAGGGCATCCATTCGACGGTGATTGATCCGCGATGGGTTATGCCGGTTCCGCATTCGGTGGTGGATTTTGCGCGAGACCACCGCATTGTTGTGACTCTCGAAGATGGTGTGCGCGCGGGCGGTGTGGGTTCACGCATTCGTCAAGAGATGCGTGCGGCTGGCGTAGACACGGCGTTGAGTGAGCTCGGCTTACCGGCAGAATTTATACCGCATGCGTCGCGCGAGGAAATCCTGGAAGATGTTGGTTTGTGCGCGGAAACCATTACTGCCGATATTCTCGCGCAGCTTGCGGGCGATAAGGTTCCCTTCGCACGTGAGGAAGGGCAAAAACCGCGGCATACCCAGTAATTTTTGTGGTGCTTGACCGAGTGCAAAAAAATAAAACGTTGGGGTGTGTAGATTTTCACACACCCCCAACATTTTTATTGACGTAAAATCTAGACGTTAAAAACTAATATACCGTCAATACCCATATGTGAAAGATATTACCCTCCAACAATGATCCTGCCGTCTTTCACCTCTGCTTTATAGGATTTTAACGGCGACTCAGCCGGACCACCTTTGACTGAGCCATCGGCGAGCGCAAACTGAGAACCATGGCATGGGCACACAATTTGGCTGTTGTTTTGTACGTTGAGTTGGCATCCTTGGTGGGTGCAGGTGGAGCTAAAAGCCTTGAAGACACCGTTTTCAGGCTGAGATACGATAACGGTAACACCGCCTTTGGTAAGTTTCGCCGCTTTGCCGACGGGTACCTCCGAAGCAGCCGCAATATCGGTGGGGGACTCTGGCCCGGCAGCACCGTTACCGCCGCTTCCACCACCACCGCTGGAACCTTCGGCACAGGCGCTTAAAGCAAGAGCCCCTGCGGTAGCTGTAGCCCCCGCTACGAGTGCATTTCGGCGCGAAAGTTTATGCTCCAGCTCCTGAATGCTCTGAGAGTTTGGCTCGTGCCCAGAAATTTCTGATTGTGCGCACGAACAGGTGCACGATGGTACTTCGTTCATCGTTCCTCCTTGAATTCCCCGGTGTGTGAAGCCGGGCTTGTGTGATGCTGAGGCGACCGTACCTGTGGGATAGCTGCGTGTCGCTCTTTTATAAATCTAGAGGATAAATCGTATGCACGCGAATAAGCCGTTTTGTTGTGTGGCGTGCGCCTCCATATTTTTCTTGGGTTGAGAGATCCATGTGTTAAGGCGTTAGCCAAGGTGTCGCTGGAAAACTTCATGAAGATCCGGGGTGAGGATTTCAATCTGCCACGGGCGCACATCATGCGAGCGAAGAGCCTCAAGAAGGGCCTCTTGAGAGTAAGGCTCGGGCGGATCCCAGCACAGACGCCGTATGCAATCAGCGCTGATAATATTCTGTGCTGGAATATTGAGCCGCTCTGACTCCCGTTGTACTATCTTCCGCACTTCGCTAAGAATCTCTAGTGAAATAGGGCGTTTCGTTTCCCAAGCCTTAAGCGGGGGAGGGGCGGTTGCCGGAATGGTGTAGGGCGCCGGGTCCTCACCCCGAGAAGCTGATACTATCGCACGCACCCAGCGAGGACCTTCACGTTTCAACAGTCGAGTACGGAACCCCGGAATCGCCATGATAGCTGGTACATTACGAGGCATTTTCTGCGCAGCCTCAACGAGCGCGGCATCTGAGAGTAAAGCCTTAGAATCTATATCTTTCTTCTGCGCTAATTTATCGCGCTCGAACCAAAGATTCCGCAGGGCTGTTAGTTGCGGTACGGACCGGAGCGTGTTCCGTCCCTTCGTTTTCCTCCACCGTTCGGCTTTCTTCGCAGCAGGGTCAGCGGGCGGTAGTGAACAGAGATAGGCAAATTCCTGGCGGGCATACTCAAGTTTTCCCTGGTCTTCTAAAACTTCTTCCAAGGCATCGCGTAAATCTGCCAGTACATCAACATCAAGGCATGCATAGTTGAGCCAAGACTCTGGCAAAGGACGTTGTGACCAGTCTTCTTGGGAATGCTTTTTCTCAAGTTTGTACCCCAGAAGCTCTTCGACAACAGCTCCCAGGTTCACCCGTTCCAGGCCCGCTAAACGTGCACCGAGCTCGGTATCAAAGAGAAGACGCGGTCGCATTCCAAGAAGATCCAGACTCGGAAAATCCTGGGTTGCCGCGTGAATAATCCATTCGGCATCTGCTAGAGCATCGTTGATGATCCTAAGGTCAGAAAAAGCTTCGGGATCGATCAGGTAGAGTTTATCTTCGCGTTTCAGCTGCACCAAGAAAGCCCTGATCCCGTACCGTATACCCTGTGCGCGTTCCGTATCGACTGCAACCGGACCGGATGCAGCACGCAAAGATTCAGCAGCACGTTCAAGCGCCCTCTCCGTGTTGATAATGGAGGGGACCGGAACTGACGGGGTAGTTAGCGGAATAACATCAGGAACTGTGAAATCAGCAGGTAATCCGAGCATAGGTGGGAGTTTGATAGGCTCGGTACTCGGGCTGAGACTCATCTGAAAGTGGTTCCTTGAATATCCGTTTCTGGTAGCTCCCTCGACGGGGCTGAAAACAATAACTCCACCATTCTACCCGTTGCCGCTGTGCGTTACATTTTTCTTCAAATATACCGAAAACCCAAGGATCGGCACCGGCTAACAGCAGTATTGTCTCGTAAATAGCTCTAGCTTACGACTTCTGCGGTTCCAATGTGAGACAGACAGAATTGATGCAATACCGCAGATCAGTCGGAGTATCGTATCCTTCGCCTTCAAACACGTGACCCAGATGCGAATCGCAGGCGGCGCAACGTACCTCTACTCGGCGCATCCCTAACGTGGTGTCTTCCAGATACCGCACACGATCTTCGGCGAGTGGAGCGAAGAAAGAGGGCCAGCCGCAGTGCGACTCAAACTTCTCAGCAGAACGGAAAAGCTCAGTGCCGCAGGCTCGGCACGAATACACACCCTCGGTTTTCGTGTCCCAGTATTCGCCGGTGAAGGCTCGTTCGGTACCGCCTTCACGCAGCACTGCATACTCCTCGGGGGTGAGGATTTCACGCCAGTTTTTCTCAATCTTCCCGGTGCACGGTAGTGAGTTTCCCACTGCTGCTCCTTCAAATCTTCTCTTATGAGCTGTCGTCGTTATAACAGATCCGGCTCAGGTTTTGTTCCCGGGCGGTACAGGTTCGTGACCCATTCGGTGACGGGCAGGGTCAGACCGTCCACCTGTGCCTCATAGCTGCTGCGCTGGTGCATCCCTAAACGTTGGGCCACTGCCGCTGATGCCCGGTTGCGGGTGTGAATAACGGCACATACTTGCTGATGCCCAGCATCGGCAAGCTCGCACATCACCTGCTGGGCGGCGCGGGTGGCGACGCCCTCACCCCAGAAAGCACACCCAAGCCGCCAGGCCAGCTCAATCTGCCCGGCCGGGCTCCAATCGTTCACCCACCGGTGCGCCCCGGTGAAACCCGCCACCTCACCATCAGCCAGCACCGTGTAAAGACAGAACCCTTCCCGCTCATAGTCGGCGCGAGCCCGCACCACCATATCCTCATAGTGGGCGAGTGAATCTGCGGGCCGCCCCAAATACTCCATGACGCGCGTATCCCTGAACAGCGCATACCATTCGGCGGCATCCTCCGCAGCGGGGACCCGCAGCTCAAGGCACGGCGGCTCATGCGCGAAGAGGCGCATAGCTGCCGCCGGTGAGTTTAAGCAGGTCGGCGGGGGAGAGCTCAATATCCAGCCCGCGTTTACCGCCAGAGACCATAATGGTCCGATACTGTTCGGCGCTGGCATCCAGGAGTGTGGGGGAAGGAGTTTTCTGTCCTAACGGCGAAATACCGCCCACCACATATCCAGTGCGGCGCTCGGCAACCTTCGGGTCGCACATGGAGGCGCTTTTCCAGCCAAGGGCGTGTGCCGCCGCTTTCAGATTCAGCTGCCCGCTCACCGGAACTACCGCCACCGCAAAATCTTTGTCGTGCACAATCAGAAGCGTTTTAAATACTTGCTCAGGATTGGCGCCAAGTTTCTGCGCGGCCTCCAACCCAAAGGAGGTTTCTCCCTCCACATGCTCGTATTCACGAATCTCAAAAGGAGTCTTAGTTTCCTTCAAGAGCGCGACCGCAGCGGTGGAGGCACCTTTCTTGCCGCTTTTATTCTTTTTAGCCATGAAGACTATTCTACGAAAACGTAAGGTGAACCCCTAAGGTATGTATCACCTTTACCTGCGTAGGGATGGGGTGCCTGCAAGCGTTAGGTCACACAACGTTTTCCAGCATAGCGGGTTTCTGACTAGGAGAATTAGCCGATTCATCTTCAATTGAGATACCAAAGTCGGTGACCGTACTCAGATCGTGCTCTGTCATGGTTGTGATCCCGGCACCGCGGCCAGCAGAATTGAGGATTCCAGATCCCACAATATTGCCCTGAGCATCGTAAAACCAGAGTTTATAGACCTTTCCTTCGGGCAGCGCAGGCAGATTTGTCGTTGAAACACCCGCCATGTTGTGGGAAGGGGAGTACATGACCGATACCGGCATGCCGTTGACTTTACCTTGGGCCATTGAAAGGTCAGGAGCCATGCTGATTTGCTCGACGATCGACTGGTCGCCGGGCCGTGCAGCTGCCGGATGCGCTGGGGCCGAAGAGGACGCCCTCGAGGCTTGTAGCTCCTGGGAGGTATGTTCTAGTTGCTGGTGCTGCGTGAAACCCCATAGGCCCAGACCAGCAGCGATAATAATACTTGCCGCAGCCGTCATGCGAGATGGTGAGAATTTACCCTGAGCCCCGAACCAACGCCGTTTAGCTCGTGCATAAGCGGAATTCTCTGAGTCTGCGATAGCTTGAGCGTTGTCTGCATTATCTGATACAAAGTAACCTTCGGAATCGGCATGATCACTCTTATGCTCGGCATTCACGTCATCTGTACCTAGCTCATTAGCTGGCTGGATTTGCTCGGTATGCGCAACCTGCGCCATCACACGAGCTTTAAGCTCAGCGGACGGCTCTTGCGGAGTGAGCGAAGTACCAAAAACCTCAGAGAGGACCGCAGCATCGGCCTTAGCATCTTCGCGTTCGTGTTTGGGGGTCCACGATTCAAACGCTATACGTTGCGTTGGTGAAAGCGTGTGGAGGGCGTAGTCGAGTTTATCGGGGAAATCTTCGGGATAGTCTTTAGTGCTCACGGGTGCCCTCCAATCGTTCACGTAGTTTCTGCATGCCAGCGCGCATGCGGGTTTTGACAGTTCCTAGAGGAATGCCCGTTTCATCGGAGATTTCGCGCTGTGATTTACCTCCGAAATATGCCATGGTGAGCAGCTGGGCTTGTTCGCGTGGAATACCCGATAGAGCATGGTGAATCTCCTCAGTATCCATAAAAGCAGCTATTGCATCATCAACGTGATGATAAGATTCGCGATATTCCTCAAGACCGCGTGTGAAATCACGTTCTGTGGAGGCTGCAACGGAGCGCACCCGATCAACCGCACGGCGGTGAGCAATAGTTGCAGCCCACGACAACACAGTACCCCGTTCTGCACGGTATAAAGGCGCTTTTTGCCATATTTCTAGAAAAACTTCTTGAGTAACTTCTTCCGCATGCGTTCGGTTATGAAGAATGCGGTTAATAAGCGCGTACAGACGCGGCACAAGTGCATCGTATAGAGCTTCAAAACAATGTTCGTTTCCTGCGGCAGCACACTCCATCAACGCAGTTAAGCGCTGATATTCCTGAGGAATTTGGGTGGCTTTTTGAGCTTCTTGATACGCCGAAGTCACCTGACGATCCAAAAAAGTCATGATCATATCATCTCACGCCTTATGATGACATTTGATTATTGTGTCGGTGATAAGCGAAGTTTAGGTATGTTTTACACCCTAGAAAATATTCCAGGGTGTAAAGCAGCATACCGGCAAAATATTACTTCGACATGGCGGAAGCCGAAGGAGACATCATGGCGTCTTTGTTTTCCATCTTGCCTCCTTTGTCACCGTCCATCTTGTTGTCATCATGCTTCATGCTGTCATGATCTCCCTGCATTTTATCGCCGTCCATCTTGCCGTGGTCGCCATCCATCTTGTCCCCAGACATGGCAGACTGGCTCGGCATAGCTGAAGGCGACATCATAGCGTCTGAACTCATCATGGCAGAAGAAGAGGGGGTGGATGATGCAGAAGAGCTCGACGATGCGCTCGGCGATGAGTTCTGATCAGAAGCGTTAGAAGAACATGCAGAAACACCAGCAACGAGGGCTAGAGAAACAGCTGCAAAAGACGCAGTGCGAAGAATAACGGACATACGTAACTCCAATCTTATATCGGCACAGGTAACGCGGAGGTGAGCCCGTACCGTTGCAAAATATTCAGAATCCTAAACTGGACTCATTAGGTATTCGGAACATTCAGCCCGCTCGGATTGCAAAACCTCAGAAAAATTTTTAAATGATGTATCCGACTACCTCTCGCAACAACTTGAGAAAAACTTCCATGAACTTGAATATTGCGGAGTAAAAGGCCTCATTAAGATGCTGTCAATTGTGCAGGCATCGCTATAAAAATAATTTCAACCAAACCGAAACCGCAGTTCGTTCCGAATACAACCATGACAACACGTGAGGCAGCATCGCCTCGCATTACCAATCCATGAGGAAAATAACTATGCTGTTATCGCTCATCATCCTTGGCATACTCGGTGGTCTTATCACTGGGATCTCGCCCTGCATCCTGCCTATCTTGCCCGTTATTCTCGTCACTGGCGGTGCAGATTCAGCGCGCACTGCATCTACCGAATTTGAACAAACAGACATAGCAAAAGATTCTGCGGACAATATGCAAGCCTTATTCTCGCGCAGAAGCGCAGTTCTCGGAAACGCAGCTTCAGCACCCATGCAGCGTACTGCATCACGCTGGCGTCCCTATCAAGTTGTAGGCGGGCTCGTTCTGAGCTTCAGCCTCTTTACCCTGCTCGGTTCGGTTATTCTTGCTGCCCTGCACTTGCCGCAAGATACGCTGAGGATTTTAGGTATCACCTTCCTCATTATTGTTGGGCTGAGCATGCTTATACCCCCGTTGGAGCGCCTGCTTGAAAAACCTTTCGCGAAATTCTCAAAACTCGGAGCGAAACGCAGCACCACACGTGGCGGCTTCCTCATGGGGCTTGCTCTCGGTCTCGTCTATGTGCCCTGTGCAGGTCCGGTTCTTGCAGCTATTACCCTTGCTGGCGCAACTGGAAACATCGGTATCGAAACCGTAGCACTCACCCTATCTTTTGCTTTCGGAACAGCTATTCCGCTGTTGATCTTTGCTCTTGCGGGGCGGAGCATCGCAGAACGAGTTAAGACGTTCCGCAACCACCAGCGTGGAGTGCGCACCGCCTCGGGTGTACTCTTGATCGCTCTTTCAATCGGACTAGTATTCAACGTTCCCGCCCAGCTACAGCGCGCAATTCCGAATTATACGGAAGGGATTGAGCAGACTATCAGTCAAGATACGCAGAATAATATTATTTCTTCCTCCACCGGTGGGTCGATAAGCTCGTGCCGACCCGACGAAGAAAAATTGCAGGACTGCGGCTCAGCCCCGGAATTAGCGGGTGGCACTGGTAACTTCAACACTGAGAATCAGCCAAGTCTCGCTCATATGCGCGGAAAGGTTACACTCGTTGATTTTTGGGCATACTCGTGCATTAACTGTCAGAGGACGGCACCGCACCTGAATGAGCTCTACGCCAAATACCATGATTATGGTCTAGAAATAGTGGGAGTACACACGCCGGAATATGCGTTTGAACACGAAGGTAAGAATGTCCAGGCAGGCATTGAGAACCTAGGTATTAAATACCCGGTAGTTCAAGACAACGACTATGCTATTTGGCGTGCTTACAGCAACCGCTATTGGCCTGCACACTATCTCATTGATAGTGAAGGTAAACTTCGTGCTGTTCACTATGGTGAAGGTGGGCATAAGGTGACCGAGGCACAGGTACGCGAACTTCTCAAAGCCGCAAATCCACAAGTGCAGCTTCCAGACCCTATTCACAAGGATGATGCACAAGAGGAAACACAAAACGCGCATGATGCGCGAACCCCTGAAACGTATCTGGGCTCTAAGCGCGCAATGTACTTTGCGGGGCAAGAAAGCTACTCTAACGGAACCCGAACCTTCAAACCAGCAGATCGTCTAGCTGTTGACCAATACGACCTCAACGGTACGTGGTCTATAACCCCCGAACGTATTGAGCCTCAAGGAAACGATGGTACTTTGCGGATTAACTATCGTGCCCACGGAGCGCAGGTTGTTGCCGGCGGCAGCGGTACCATCGAAGTGCGGCGCAATGGTACAACGGAAAAGATTCATGTAGACGGCGCTCCCAACGCCCACCACATTGTGCGCGGCGATGAGCAAAGTAGCGGAGTTATTGAGCTCAAGGTCTCGCCCGGAGTGCAGCTGTACTCGCTCACCTTCTCATAAGTCTCTGCCGAATCTCACGCAGAATTCACCCCTGACGACTAAACCCGGGACTGTGTTTTCAAGGTTTTAGATCGCACATGACTAAAACCACGTAAAACGCATAGTCCCGGGTTTTACTGCGTTTTCACCGCATCTGTACCCGAGAGAGAGAGCACTCCGAGTACCGGGCTGCGGCAAGCTCAGCACATCCGTACTAAACTTAAGACAAGTAACATAGACGTCACTCAGAAAGTTATATCGTGCCCGTCACCTACGAACACCTTACCGAACGTATCCCAAACGTCTCAGCAGAAGAGCTTCTCGCTGGGTTTCGTCCCTCAGAACGATTCGGTGAAGTGTCATTCGACAGCTATATTCCCGATCCAAACCAGCCCTCCCAAGCTGAAGCAGTACAAAAACTCAAAACCTTCGGCGATAAAATCAACAAAGGAGGAAATTCCGGCGGGTTCTTCGGCAAACTTTTTGGCGGTAAAAAGAAAGACTCCGCAAAATCCGGGCTCTATTTAGATGGCGGCTTCGGTGTTGGGAAAACCCACCTTCTAGCTTCCCTATGGCACTATGTTGACGGACCCAAAGCCTTCGGTACCTTCGTCGAATACACCAACCTGGTTGGTGCCCTCACCTTCCGCAAAACCGTAGAAGCGCTCAGTGGGTACAAGCTTGTCTGCATTGACGAATTCGAGCTTGATGACCCCGGCGATACTGTCCTCATGTCCCGCTTGATGCGCGAACTCGCAGATGCTGGCGTTAAACTCGTAGCAACCTCCAACACCCTCCCTGGTGCCCTCGGCGAAGGACGCTTTGCCGCCGAAGACTTCAAACGTGAAATCCAAGTACTTGCCGAACAATTCGAAGTACACCGTGTGGATGGTGAAGACTTCCGTCATCGCGGTCTTCCAGCTGCACCGGAACCCGTAACTCCCGATGCGTTCGACGCTAAGGTCGAGGAAGTATTCGACGGAAAAACCGTGGGTATCGATACCTTCTCAGAGCTTGTCGAACACCTAGCGAAAGTGCACCCTTCCCGTTACCGCCAGTTTATCGACGGTCTGCAGGGTATCGCTTGGCGCGATGTACACCCGATTACCGAGCAAGCGGTAGCGCTGCGCTTTGTTGTGCTCGCTGACCGTCTTTACGACAAAGACCTGCCGATCGTCTCATCCGGCGTACCTTTCGACCAGGTCTTCACCCCCGAAATGCTTGCTGGCGGTTACCAGAAGAAGTACTTCCGTGCCGTCTCGCGTCTGACGGCGCTCGCTCGTGAAGGCTTGCTAGGGGAATCAGAGGCTTAGACTTCATGGCATTGCGGTATAGCGTAGAATGCTGTGCTTGATATTTGCGACCTTATTTGTGTAGAAGGTTGTAAGGTTTTTGGTACTGACGCTCGGCCTAAAAAGTGCGGCAAAAGATTTGGCAAACGACGAAAAAACCCGTATAGTATTTATCTGTCAGTGCGACGGGTAAAGCCTGTTGTTGATGCTTGAAAAGCACCTGATAAGCGGTTGTAGCTCAGTTGGTAGAGCACCACCTTGCCAAGGTGGATGTCGCGAGTTCAAGTCTCGTCAACCGCTCGTAGGACTCCTAGAGTTCGAACTCATCTCGCGAGAGATGTATGCGGTGAGGTGGTCGAGTGGTTAGGCAGCGGCCTGCAAAGCCGTGTACGCGGGTTCGAATCCCGTCCTCACCTCGCAACAACACATTGATGTTGTAGGCGCGATTGGCGCAGCGGTAGCGCGCTTCCCTGACACGGAAGAGGTCACTGGTTCGAACCCAGTATCGCGCACAAGTAAAAAGTCCCGGTTCTTAGAGAACCGGGACTTTTATGTTGCTTATAAACCTTCTTTAGTCATCAGAAATTTGAATAGCCTCAAGACCTAATTCAGGAGAGTAACGAAGAAGATAATCGACGAGCTTCACCTCGTAGAAACCGGAATCCTGTAGCTCAAAAGGCAAAATTAGCTCACCGGCAAGCATAAAGCTTTTCTGCCACGAGTCAATGCGCTCGTCTTCTAACTCCTCAATGGCAGCATCAAAGCGGAGTTTTCCATTAACCCTGTTCTTTGGAGAGTCTGAGTATTGGTAGGGCAGACGTATAGCTGATGCTAATAACTCGAAGGCTAGGGGCTTTGTGGGCTCCTCTGGATCCTTTGCATTGTGCCAGTCAATATCCTGGTTTTTCCGTGTAGCGCTGGGAATCGTACGGTAGCGGTCAATGTAGCCGTCTCCATCGCGTTCAACCACTATCGCAATCACCTCAAGAGAAGCGTCACTATCGCGTACACGTGCCTCACCAATTTGGTCTTCTGAGAGTGTTCCGTTTTTGGTGTTGATGTAATTATTCATCACATCAGCCATCACTGTTTGGGTTTGCGCACCTGGATGTTTCAGTAAGTAGGATTGCGCCCTACGCTCAGCGGTTTCCCAGTTCTTATTGAATTCTTCGCGTGCTTCCTGGTATGCATCGTTCCAAGCATCAGGGTACTTTGGAGTATCTTCGTATGCTTTCTGAACAAGCTCGCTCATATCCGCCGGAATGCGCAGAGCTTTGCCGTCAAAATAGGGGAGTAACTGCGCATAACTGCTGAGCAGGATAGCGGGCTCGTAGACCGAACGTGAGCCTTTGGGGAACTCGGGGACTTGGGTTTCAGAACCAAAAATTTCAACACCACGAACGTAGCAGATGGGTGAACGATACTCGGAAGGTCGTTCTGAGTCATCACGCTCATGACGGTGCAGGCGGCCTAGCCTTTGAAGTACTAAATCTACCGGGGCGAAGTCGGTCACCATGACATCAAAGTCGAGGTCGAGAGACTGCTCGATAACCTGTGTTCCCACCACGATTAAACGTTCTGGGCGGCCATCACCTCGGTGAGCGCCTTTACCGAGCTGCGAAACTAAATCAGCTTCTTTCTCCGCACGATGTTTAGAGGTAAAACGGGAATGGGTCAACATTACGTCAGCGCCAAATTTTGCTCGAAGATGCTCGTAAGCGTTTTGAGCCCGACCCACCGTATTACAGATAACTGCGGCACAGCCGTGCCCGCTTTCTAAGGGTTCCAGCACTTTATCAAAGTCGGTGAACTCGTCACCTATCTGACGAATGGAGATTGTTACCTGCTCTTCGGGGGCTGTTACCTGCTCTTCGGGGGCTGTTACCTGCCATTTACGTGGCGTGTAACCATCCTCGGCAGTGAGCGTATGAATAACTGGATAATCTAGGTCGAGAGAAGGCCCAGTAACATCCTCTGAGTCGAAATCATCATCAAAATCCCATTCAGTAGAATCCTGAATTTCAAGACCTTCCGCGTAACTTTCCATTAAAGAGGTGCGAACATGTGCAGGTAGAGTAGCCGACATGAGAATAACGGGTGCGTTCATCTGACCCAACCAATGGAGTGCCTCCTTGAGATAAACACCCATATAGGCATCATAAGCGTGCACCTCGTCAATGATGACGACTTTAGAACCTAACCCAAGGTGGCGAAGCATCACATGGCGTGACTGTAGAGCCATCATAAGAATCTGGTCGATAGTACACACAACGAAGGTCGAAAGAATGCCGCGTTTCCGACCGCCTATCCAACTGTGACGTGCTACTGAAGTATTAGGGCGTATACTCTGTTTCCCTTCAACGTCGGCTTCTGAATCGAAGATATCAGCTCGTTGTAGGTAGCGGAAAGAATCTTGCTGTTGGTTTTTCGCATGGCCTAAAAACATAGTGTGCGGTTCAGAACCTCCAGCAGGCCCTTGCGCCCATGCTTTGACCCGATCAAAAAGTGCGTTTGATGTCACCTGAGTAGGGGCAGCAAAAGCAAGCCCGCTGCGTCCTGTTTCTTGGGCTAGAATTTCGGCAGCGATGAGTCCAGCCTCAGTTTTACCTTGTCCCATAGGGGCTTCAATGCACATCATGCCGCCGCCCTTCATCGAACGTGCGGCTTCGACAACAACTTCTTGCATAGGTCGCAGAGTGGGATTTTCCCAACTAAACCGTGAACTGTACAGATCGGAAGTATCACTGTTTTCAATATGAGCAGCCCAGGGATGTTCGAGTCCGAGAGCTTCCCAGCCTTGATTTAGGCGCCCATGTTGTGCCTCAACACTAAATGTGCCCATGGGGAAATACTCGGGATTAGACGCGATCCAATCCGCCATAATTACCAGGCCAGTGAGATAAAGCTGTACGGAAACAGGGATTTTGGTTCCTGACATGAGTTTCTTAAGAACCTGATCTGCGCCAGTTTGCTCCAGTGTCATCTCGAAAAGCTCTTGCCATGCTTGATGCCACTTATCGTTAAGCCCCTCAAAAATTGCACAAGCACGTCCGGTTTCTGGAACATATTCTGCAGGCACGCCATGGTGAGCACCAGCAATACTTGCAATTGTTTTGGCAGTCTCTACATCGTCTGTGTAACGTTCAGTAAGCAGCTTGATAATGATGCTCTGGCTATAGGTTGAGTGAGGGCATCGGGTTCCTGCAGGTGGTGTTGTGAGGTGAAGAGGAAAATTAAACTTGTGTTCTTCAATCCTATCTCGAAATACGCGGAGCTCTTCTTTGCCACGTGAATCTAACTGCCCCGCAAACTCTGGTGTCGCTTTGCCCATATCGTGGGTGGCGGCAACCCAACAGGCGAAAGACTTGGCCTCATTCTGTGTGAGGTTGAGTAACTCCATGATGCGCTGTTTAGCACCAGGGGAGAGCCACTTATCCCAAAGCTCAGCAGCTACAGATCCTGCATCCGTCATATGCTGCGGTAGGGAAAGGCCAACACTTGGGCTTTCTTCCGAACCGGTTTTTGCCCAGAGAGATGATGCTTCTGCCGAGGCAAGCTGGCTGGGACGGGTGAAATCTTTGACTATCATTCTGACTCCTGATCAGTTAGACTTATAAGCCATTGTTCCCGCGAAACGAGAAGCGCGGGATGAGCCTTTTGTACGGTTCCTTCTTAAAATGTTCCCCAGATTTCTGGGGATCTTCTCGCTTTAATCTTATTTTATAACTTTGTACGTTTTCTTCTTGACTTAATATTTCCTTTGGGTCTACACTGGGGCTGTGCTCAGTTGAACCTGGTGATACCTCAGAGTATCTAATGAGCTTCACATCTTTTATTTTGAAGTATGTGATAAGCATATAGTTAAGATTTCGTCATTGTGCGACGACTCTTAGCATGTGACCTTAATCAATGATGAAAGGAAGGATTATGTCTACTGGACAGTCGGTGCAAAATAATGTGGGCTCCGGCTTTAACCTGTGCTATGAACCATGGATTCCTGTTCTCTATGCCTCAGGGAAAGTGCAAATAGTTTCCTTGAAGAAGTTGTTTGAAGACAGCGGAACGATTCGCAAAATCCATGCTGGTGATGCAACAACCGATGTTGCGATTCTCGGAGTGGCTACTGTTGTGTTGTTCCGTGCAATTCTTACAGATTCAGGGGAATATGGAGAGCTATACACTAGTCCTAAAAACTGGATTCAGGGTGTTCGTTCGGGTGACCCTGAGCGGTTAAAGTTTATTTTTGACTATTTGGAGAAGTATCAAAACCGCTTCGACCTTTTTGACGCCGAGCGTCCTTTTATGCAGGTTGCAGATCTGCACACGAGTAAATGTGAAGTAAAACCTGTATCACGTTTGGTGTTAGACTCCGAGAGCGAATATTTCTCAATGCGTGCCGAGCAAACATTGACATCGCTGAATTACGCTGAAGCGGCACGATACCTAGTAACCGTGCAGGCATACGATTATTCGGGCATTAAATCTGGTGCTGTCGGGGATCCTCGTGTTAAGGGAGGCAGGGGATACCCTATCGGCGTAGGTTGGTATGGAGCTACGGGGAAGATTATCGTTCACGGCGAGAATCTTACTGAAACCTTACTGTACTGTATCGATTATGAACAGCTTCTCAATGTTGAAAGGGTAAGGGGTAAGAACCATCGACTTGCTCTACAAGACAAGCCTGTTTGGGAACGAGAGCTTCCCGATACCGCCGCTCCTCGTGCATATACGGGTGGTGACCCCACCAAGTATAAAGACGAGCCAACGCCTGCAACTGGCATGTGTGAAATTCTGACCTGGCAATCGCGCCGTGTTCGTCTTTTCCCTGAAAATGGGCGAGTCACTGGGGTGCTTGTATCGAATGGTGATAAGTGGCTTGACCGGAATACTTATACCGATCCGTTAACCGCCTACCGGTTTAGTAAAAATCAGTCTACTCAAACTCACTATGTCTGGATGCCTCAAACACACAGCGCCGAACGCACCTTATGGCGAGGAGCAGATGCGCTACTAACCAGGCTGTCTTCCTCTCAAGAAAAGCAGAACAAACCTGCCACCGTTATCCGTCAAATCTCCAGCGGTAAGTATTTTTCACCTGATACAAAAACCAAAATTCAGCTGGTTGGCATGGTGTATGGTACTCAAAGTTCTATCGTTGAAGAGACTATTGATGAGTCTGTGACCTTAGAACTAGGTATTCTCACGGAACAAGGTGCCGAAATTTCTGCAATGGTGCGTGACAATATTCAGCTAACCATGGACGCGTCCATTGCGCTTGGGCAGTATGCAGGAAACCTGCTTCGTGCTGCTGGTAAGGAATACGAATTCCGTCCTTCCGTAACGGAAAGTATTTTGCACCGTATGGAAGATGAATTCCGCAGCTGGCTTGCAGATCTGAGCGTTTCTGACGATGTCTCTGCACAAGCCGCTAAATGGCAGTCAAAAGTACGTCGCATCCTTGAGGGTGAGGCTGACCAGCTTGCTGTGAGTGCTGGCCCTAAAGCTGCCATAGGAACTATCTACGATGAGCAGCTCTACAATACGGCTAAAGCACGCCGTCAGTTTGGCGGCCGACTGTATAAGCTTCTGCCTCTCGCATATTCTTCAACACCTACTGAGAAAAAGGAGGAAGGTAATGAGTGATTCTGGGGATCAAACTACTGTAAAAAGCTATGTTACTGACAAGGTAAAGGAAATTTACGAACAGAAAGAAGAACATGGTAGCTCTCTCGCCATCGCTCAATTAGCACAGCTCCGTCGTGGTGCAGGTAATGATCCAGCGAATAATCCAGGACTCTGGGAAATTGTCTTCGGGAAAAGCAAAAAAACTCCTAATTTTCCTGAACACTATAAAGGGAAGGGTGACGCTCTTAGCTACGAGGAACAAGCAACCTATGCCGCTGTCACGTTATTTGCTTTGCATCAACAATCACGGTCACAATTAATGCATGTGCCAAACTTTAGGTTTGGTACGGCAGTGGGACAACTTGTTCTGCAGACCAGCGAATCCATGAAAAAACGATTCGACGCATTGTTAAAAGCACGAAGTGAATCGGCACGCAGGCATTATTTGCGTAGTCTCATAACACTTCTACGGTCAGAAGAAATTGCTTTTGACTATGGGCAATTTGCTCAGGATTACATGCAGTTACAAAATCCTGAAAAACGTGATGCGGTTATTCTGCGCTGGAGCCGTGAATTTTTGTATGGCTACGAACCCAAGAAATCTAAAACCTCAGAGGAAACCTCTAAAAACTAATTGAAAGGATAAGAACTATGTCGTTCTTTGTTGATATTCACGCTCTGCAAACTCTTCCCCCGTCAAACATTAACCGTGACGATACCGGAAGCCCAAAATCCGCTATTTTTGGTGGTGTGAGCCGCCAGCGTGTCTCTAGCCAGGCATGGAAATCAGTCATCCGCCGTAACTTTGAAGAACACTTAGACCGCTCTGAAATCGGTGTTCGCACCCGCCAGGTTGCCGACATGATTGTAGACCGCATCACCAATATCAGCCCCGATTTTGACCCAGATAAAGCCGAATCAGCTGTTGTGGATGCTTTCAAAGCGGCCAAAATCAAACTTGAGAAGCCTAAGGCCAAGAAGGGAGAAGAAAATACTGGCCGCGCTGTATCGGGTTACCTTCTCTTCCTGAGTAACCAGCAGATTAACCGTCTTGCCAACGCCATCATAGAAGCTAACGGCGAGAAAATCCCCGCTAAGGAAGTCAAAGATATTCTGGATACCGAGCATAGTGTTGATATCGCACTCTTTGGCCGTATGTTAGCTAACGTCCCCGATTTCAACGTGGATGCCGCTTGCCAGGTGGCTCACGCCCTTGGGGTACATGGTTCGGAACCTGATTTTGACTACTACACTGCCGTCGACGACGTAATCCGGGAGTCTGAGGATGAAACCGGTGCTGGAATGATCGGCACCATCGAGATGGCCTCCAGCACCCTTTACCGTTACGCCAACATCAATGTGGACGCTCTGAAAACTAACCTAGGCGGTTCAGCAGTTGCCACCGTTGAAGCTACCCTCGCTTTTATCCGTGCCTTCATTGACTCGATGCCCACCGGGAAACAGAATACGTTTGCTGCACGTACTCTGCCTGAAGCAGTAATTGTAACGGTGCGTGAGAACCGCCCGATCTCCTACATTAATGCATTCGAAAAGCCTGTTACAGAGAAATCTTCCGAAGGACGCCGTCTCGCAGCCGCCCATGCGTTAGCAACGGAAGCAGCAAATATCCGTGAAGCCTACGGATATGAGCCTAAGGTTTCATACGTGGTAGCGCTTGGCGAGCTACGTAAAGCACTGTCAAATATGGGAGAAACTGTCACCTTAAAGGAACTTCTAGCTTCCCTTGAAAGTCAGCTGACCGAGCTGGTTGGTCAGGAGTCTTAACCATGCCTAGTCTGCTCCTTAAACTGAGCGGGCCAATGCAGTCCTGGGGTACACAAAGCCGATACCGCCGTCGAGATTCAGGGCATGAACCCAGCAAATCTGGCGTTATTGGCTTGATAGCCGCAGCCTTAGGACGTGCACGGACAGAGCCCGTAGATGACCTAGCTCGGCTTAACTTTGCGGTGCGTGTGGACGCGCCGGGCACTTTACTGCGCGACTACCAGACTGCAAAAGATTGGGATCGTCCAAGAGATGACGTTTCGCTTTCCACTCGTTATTATCTTTCAGATGCAGTTTTTGTGGCTGCTGTAGAAGGAGACCAAGAGGCCCTCAAGAATATCGAGTCAGCGCTTAAGAAACCGGTGTACCCGTTATATTTAGGGCGGCGTTCCTGCCCGGCAGGGTATGACCTTGTACTTGGTATTCGTGAAGAATCTGCTGAAGAAGCCTTGCGGAATGAAGAGTGGCATGTGCCTGAGCACCGCCGCGCTGAGTTCCCCGATCCTGTACAGCTGCGTATTCTGCGGGATGCAAAACCTGGTGAGCAGGGAGATCTAGTACAGGATGTTCCGGTGAGCTTTAACCAGGAACATCGGCAATACGCAGTACGGGCTGTAGTTTCTGCCGAACCTAAGACAGTTGAGAACCCCAAAGGCAAACGTCACAGCGACGTTGACTTCATGAGGACGGTGACCGAAGCATGACATACTTCTCAAAATTCCTCATTAATCCACAGCGCCGGGGCGCTCGCAAACTGTTAAGCAGCCCGCAGGCTTTGCACGCAGCCGTCATGGCGACCAACCCTCCAGACATAAAAAAAGAAGATGGACGCATACTATGGCGTCTAGATATCACTGGTCACCAGTATGTGCTGTATGTGCTAAGCCCTGAGAAGCCTGACTTCTCGGCTCTGGTTGAGCAGGCAGGATGGAATACCCGGCCAGGAGAGAGCGCCCACTACGGGCGCCTACTCGCGAAACTGGAGAACGGGCAGGAATGGGCTTTCAGGCTTGCTGCCAACCCGGTAAAACGCCAGGTTAAAAGCAGTAAGACATGGCCGCACGTAACACCAGTTCAGCAAAGTGCTTGGTTGCGTGAACGCACTTCACAATGGGGGTTTGAGATTATTCCAGCGGAAGGGCAGGAGCTTGAGGATGCCCCTACTGTAACGGGCCGTAATGATCTTTCCTTCAGCCGCCGTGATACCGGTGGGCATGTAGGACGGATCACCTTACGTAAAGCGCAGTTTGACGGTGCCTTGCGTATTACCGATGTTGAGCTGTTCCGTAAGGCACTGGTTAACGGTATGGGTCGAGGTAAAGCTTACGGCATGGGTCTTATGACTTTAGCGCCACTTGCCCAGTAAAACCTCTACCTTGTTTATGCGCACATTGTGTGGCGGGGCGCTAAACAGCGCCCCGCCTGATGCATAAGTAGACATGTGTTATCGACTTGTTCATTCTTCAAGGAGGAACGATGATTGGGGCAACTCCGCCCAATATCAGTGAGCTAACAAGGAGCTCAGAACGAATCTCTTACATTTATGTGGAACACGCAACAATTCACCGTGCAGACAATGCAATCACTGTGACAGAAGAGCGGGGAGTCGCCCATATCCCAGCAGCGTCTTTAAGCGCCTTACTGCTGGGACCCGGTACGCGGGTAACTCATCAGGCCATGACATTATTAGGAGAATGCGGTACCTCGGTTGTATGGGTAGGAGAGCAAGGGGTGCGTTACTACGCACACGGTCGGTCTTTAGCACGTTCCTCTCGATTACTCCTTGCTCAGGCAGAGAAAGTATCAAATACGCGTTCTCGCCTAGAAGTCGCACGCACTATGTATGCATGGCGTTTTCCCGACGATGACACTAATGGGCTCACGATGCAACAGCTTCGGGGACGTGAAGGTGCCCGGGTACGACGGGTATACAGGTACTGGTCAGAGCAAACGGGAGTTCCATGGACACGACGTAGCTATAATCCAAATGATTTTGGAGATGGAGACCCTATTAACCAGTCTCTTTCAGCAGCACACGCTTGCCTCTACGGTATTGTTCACGCCGCAATAGTTGCTTTGGGATGCGCGCCAGGACTGGGATTCGTGCATACCGGTAACTCGTGGTCTTTCGTATATGACATCGCTGATCTATACAAGGCTGAGATTACTATTCCGGTGGCTTTTCAGGTGACTGCTAAGTATGAGGAAGGTCAGGATATAGGGGCTATTACTCGTCGTGCTGTCCGTGACCGTATTCGTGGTGAAAAGATTATGCAGCGGGTGGCCCGGGATATCCAGAAATTACTAGTGCCTGAAGAAGTTCCGGAGGATATCTTAGAAGCAGATATCGTGGGGCTCTGGAACGGCCGGGGAGAGGAGCAAGAAAGCGGGTACAACTATGGAGCTGATGAGTGATGATTGTTGTCGTATTATCCGCATGCCCGGTTGGTTTACGAGGTGATCTTACGAGGTGGCTATTAGAAATTAGTGCTGGCGTTTTTGTAGGAAAAGTGAGTGCGCGTGTGCGGGAGCATCTATGGAATCGTATTACGGTTACTTGTAGTGATGGACGTGCTCTTATGGTGTACTCGGCAGATAATGAACAGCGTCTTGATTTTAAGATTCATAATTATCCATGGGAGCCTGTAGATTTTGAGGGGGTTAAACTTATGATGCGTCCGTCTACTCCAAAAAAGGGGTTGGTACCTCGAAAAGGATGGAGCAAAGCAAGTCGATATAGGCGTGCTTCACGACGCAGGTAAGAGCATATCGTGTATTCTTGGAAGTAGGTTATGGGCTTTAAACTAATACTAAAACTTGAGGTATGGGGGTAAAACCCCATGTCAGAAAGTATGTTCCCCGCACCCGCGGGGATGAGCCCTACTGGAAGACATGCCATTTGTGAAAGACACCATGTTCCCCGCACCCGCGGGGATGAGCCCACCTGGCGCAAAAGCTCACCAAAACATTCCGAATGTTCCCCGCACCCGCGGGGATGAGCCCCCTTATTGGTCTGGTAAAACTCAGACGCTTGTATGTTCCCCGCACCCGCGGGGATGAGCCCATGCCAGAGCTTTATGTTTGTCTCTGCATTTCATGTTCCCCGCACCCGCGGGGATGAGCCCCCGAAGCGTCCTTCGGACGTTGAGCGTATGTCATGTTCCCCGCACCCGCGGGGATGAGCCCTGTACAAAGATGACCCGATACTAGTGAACGCAATGTTCCCCGCACCCGCGGGGATGAGCCCTATTG
>NZ_KV820092.1:701153-703811 GCF_001815285.1 Rothia sp. HMSC065D02 | reverse complement strand
TATGTTCCCCGCACCCGCGGGGATGAGCCCGCCGGGCCGAGGGATTTAAGCGCATCATTAGCATGTTCCCCGCACCCGCGGGGATGAGCCCTTCCTTCTCGTAGAGCGCGATGCGCAGCGCCTATGTTCCCCGCACCCGCGGGGATGAGCCCGAACCATTCTCGGTTAGCTGAGGGTACAAAAAATGTTCCCCGCACCCGCGGGGATGAGCCCCTCCACAGCACCGAATCATCACAGAATAATTCATGTTCCCCGCACCCGCGGGGATGAGCCCCTAGCATTGGAACGATAAAGAAGGTTCTGCTAATGTTCCCCGCACCCGCGGGGATGAGCCCCGGGTGAATTTATGATTAGTGCCCGTGGCAGGATGTTCCCCGCACCCGCGGGGATGAGCCCCTCATGGGCACTCGTACCAACAGTAGGCGAGTATGTTCCCCGCACCCGCGGGGATGAGCCCACCAACGAGCGGTGCCGTGAGAAGGCTACTGAATGTTCCCCGCACCCGCGGGGATGAGCCCATCCTTGATAATGACGCATGGCTTACGATAGTATGTTCCCCGCACCCGCGGGGATGAGCCCTTGGTATGCAGAAGGCAATACAGCATACCTAGATGTTCCCCGCACCCGCGGGGATGAGCCCTAAACACAATGCGAGCGCTCTACACGATCGCCATGTTCCCCGCACCCGCGGGGATGAGCCCGAAGACCTCAAGTTGCTACGTAATGAGTTGGAATGTTCCCCGCACCCGCGGGGATGAGCCCCAATGACTTACGATTATGTAATGACGTGGGTAATGTTCCCCGCACCCGCGGGGATGAGCCCAAACCCCGGCGACACACTCCGCCACCTCGTGCATGTTCCCCGCACCCGCGGGGATGAGCCCATTTCCATTAGCAGCGAACTTCTATCTGTGAAATGTTCCCCGCACCCGCGGGGATGAGCCCACCACATCAGAGGGAGCGAAAACCATTGCGGAATGTTCCCCGCACCCGCGGGGATGAGCCCAGGTTTCGGCTTGATTCACATGGACTTTACCTATGTTCCCCGCACCCGCGGGGATGAGCCCGATGGGGTTTCCGCTGATGACTTGGGTGCACAATGTTCCCCGCACCCGCGGGGATGAGCCCGAAACATTGCAGTCCCGCATGGATTCGATGGAATGTTCCCCGCACCCGCGGGGATGAGCCCCAGTAAGCACGGTGGTGCAGGTCGAGATTTCCATGTTCCCCGCACCCGCGGGGATGAGCCCCGTCGACGGTTTCGCTGCATACTCCTCTTAATATGTTCCCCGCACCCGCGGGGATGAGCCCTACAGGTAGTTTCTGAGGTTCTTGATAAGGACATGTTCCCCGCACCCGCGGGGATGAGCCCTCTTGCGCCTTCGATAGCCGCCCGTTCTCGGTATGTTCCCCGCACCCGCGGGGATGAGCCCCCTCGCCGGCGACATCGACTATGTGCACATCAATGTTCCCCGCACCCGCGGGGATGAGCCCCGCACTACTCGCCATGCGCGCCCTCGGCATCAATGTTCCCCGCACCCGCGGGGATGAGCCCATCTGTGCCTGAACCTGCGCATAGTATCCTAGATGTTCCCCGCACCCGCGGGGATGAGCCCACAGTTCAGGAACGATATCAAAAAATCCGTCAATGTTCCCCGCACCCGCGGGGATGAGCCCAAGCCTCCATCCTCTCAACAGCCACCGGCGCAATGTTCCCCGCACCCGCGGGGATGAGCCCGGTAATAAGCTCTTTCAGCTCACGAACGGCGCATGTTCCCCGCACCCGCGGGGATGAGCCCTGGATTGGGGGCCACATCAGCAAAACGATGGGATGTTCCCCGCACCCGCGGGGATGAGCCCCCTAAAGCGGCTCTTGAAGAGCTGGAACGGTCATGTTCCCCGCACCCGCGGGGATGAGCCCAAAGCAGAAATGCTAAATCGCTGATTGACAAAATGTTCCCCGCACCCGCGGGGATGAGCCCAGTGGAGCAGCTTAACGCGGCTGTGAGTTCTTATGTTCCCCGCACCCGCGGGGATGAGCCCCCACGGGGGCACCAGTCCCGACAGCACGCGGCATGTTCCCCGCACCCGCGGGGATGAGCCCGTTCTTCCTAAACCGTACAAACCGGTCAGGGAATGTTCCCCGCACCCGCGGGGATGAGCCACACGGGTTTCCGCAAGCACCCGAACTTTCGTTATGTTCCCCGCACCCGCGGGGATGAGCCCGCCGAAGAAATCTTGAATGCACGGATTTATCGATGTTCCCCGCACCCGCGGGGATGAGCCTATTTTGTGTAGACGGGCGAAGCCACGCCCGGTATGTTCCCCGCACCCGCGGGGATGAGCCCTGCCGCTGCGTCATGGCACCACTCCTAAGTCAATGTTCCCCGCACCCGCGGGGATGAGCCCTGGATTGGCGACCACATCGGCAAGACGATGGGATGTTCCCCGCACCCGCGGGGATGAGCCCTTTCGTACCACGCCGTCCTTACCTCGAAGTACATGTTCCCCGCACCCGCGGGGATGAGCCCTTTTCCCCAGCACGGTAAAGCGCTACCGCCTCATGTTCCCCGCACCCGCGGGGATGAGCCCTCTAATGCCCTGAGAACCACAGGGTGAGACGCATGTTCCCCGCACCCGCGGGGATGAGCCCTACCC
>NZ_KV820092.1:567240-700945 GCF_001815285.1 Rothia sp. HMSC065D02 | reverse complement strand
TTCATATGTTCCCCGCACCCGCGGGGATGAGCCCCCGGTATTGCAGGGAAGTACGGGGTATGGGGGATGTTCCCCGCACCCGCGGGGATGAGCCCGTCACCATCACCCCACCCGAAGAGGGCAAGCAATGTTCCCCGCACCCGCGGGGATGAGCCCTCCTCAAACATCTTCAAGAAACGCTTGCGGTCATGTTCCCCGCACCCGCGGGGATGAGCCCCAACGAGCACTGCGGCAACTCTCCACCTACAAATGTTCCCCGCACCCGCGGGGATGAGCCCAAGACTGTACCGTCTTAGATGCATATAAAATCATGTTCCCCGCACCCGCGGGGATGAGCCCTGCCCGCACGGGCGGCGTAACCGGCCTTGACCATGTTCCCCGCACCCGCGGGGATGAGCCCAGTATTCCGTTTCATGTGTCCGTTTCCTTTTCATGTTCCCCGCACCCGCGGGGATGAGCCCAGCTTGAAGATACTCGCCAGCGACAGAATACGATGTTCCCCGCACCCGCGGGGATGAGCCCGATTACGCGCACTAACCACCGCCGGCGCTCTGATGTTCCCCGCACCCGCGGGGATGAGCCGGAAGAGGTTATGGTTGCTACGGCTGAAGAGTTATGTTCCCCGCACCTGCGGGGATGAGCCGATGTTGGGTACTCGGTAGCCCACAGTCTAGCCATGTTCCCCGCACCCGCGGGGATGAGCCGAAAAGCGCTCTATTGATGTTCCTTTAGTTGATATGTTCCCCGCACCCGCGGGGATGAGCCGTGATAAACGGCTGGGACGCAGAACAACAAGCCGTTTTCCCCGCACCTGCGGGGATGAGCCGTCGCTTAGAGGAGCATTCTGTGGCTTCTGATGGTTTTCCCCGCACCTGCGGGGATGAGCCGCACCACGACGACCCGATAAACGTTTACAGGGGTTTTCCCCGCACCTGCGGGGATGAGCCTAACAGCGATAACTAATATAGCCCTGGAATACCGTTTTCCCCGCACCTGCGGGGATAACTGTTCAACAGTATTGAGGAATTTTCCATTGGTTCCAGTGACGTATATCATACTTACTAGAGTTGGTGGGGTATTCCCTTAACTGTATAGTTATATATGTTGTTCGGGCGGGTCCCGAAAAACAGCCCGGCCCCATCGTATAGCGGCCTAGTACTCCGCCCTCTCACGGCGGCAACACCGGTTCAAATCCGGTTGGGGTCACACTAGGAAAAGAGAATTCCCCGGTTCAGGCGAACCGGGGAATTCTCTTTATCTTTATAAATGCCAAGGGGGTCAGGATTTTCTAAAAGGCACTTATATAACCTTTTCAGCAAAACCTAACCTGCTCGCGTCATAATGTGAATAACCAGAAACGGGGAGCAGCCTACTTATTCTCCCCGCCCGCACTCGCAGACCCTTGCGCACTGGCAGAAGCACCCGCTGCGGCAGGAGCACGGTGCACCATACGCCACGTTCCCTCAAGATAATGAGCCGTCACCTGGCCCGAGACAGCCCCGCTCGGCACCTTAAAAACCTCAGGAAGCGGCTGCGAACGGTTCGTCGTCTTCGTATACACCGCAGACTCCCGATTAACCTTCATCGTTGTCTTCCAGGTATAAAATCCGTTCTTCTCATCCTTCGTTGGGTGATCTGTATCCAAAGACATCGTCAACGGGTTCTGCACGCCAGTCACCCAGCCAGTCTCTGAAGCGTACATATCCTGCATGAAATCGGCAATAGTTGTGTAATCGCCCGTATGATCAATATTCGTGAAATAGTTACCGTCACCCGTCAAAAGCATATAATTCAAAGTCGCGAGCCAGTAGGTTACAAAGGCATGTAGGCCCTCAACCGAATCTTCACGCAGTTTCGCGGGTTCCACAGGAACAGGAACATGCTGCGCCGGATGCTCCTGCGTGCCGGGCTCAAATTCACCAGACGATCTGTAGTTCTCCAACTTCAACTCGCCCTTAAAACTAGGGCCAGAAGGGGTAGCAGATGCAGAAGCAGCCGAATGTGATGGCGATGTAGCCTTGGCAGATGCGCTAGCACTTGGCGCCGCATCCTTGTTCTGCGACGAGCACGCGGTAAAAGTAGCTATAAAACCGGCACCTACAACAGTGAAAGCGCCACGACGCGACATTGAGCTCATGAGAAACCTTCCCATCAAAAAACGTTTCCGCCTGCGCGAAAAACTTCACAAGAATAGAACGTAAAATATATACGTTCTCTATAAAATCTACCGGTAAAACCCTAGCACACCTAAAATGTGTAGAGATCTCTAAGGAGCCTTAGTGCCACCGGGCGAAGCCTGCGAGCCGTCGTCCTTGAGCATACGCCATGCGCCGTTCTCATATTGAGTGATCACCGAGACCCTAGACCCAGACTGCATAAGGTCATTAAGGGGGTAAGTCTCCTGAGTCTGCGAATTATAGATTTCAGTACCTTCACCAAACTCAACGGTAGCAATCCACATATACGATGTTTCACTCCGCGGATTCTTCACCGGTGTTGCAGAGTTGAGTGAAATTTTCATGGGATGCTGTTCCCCAAGAACCCACACTACACCGCTGTCGTATAAGGCTTTATAAAGATCAATACTTTCGGTGTAATCGTCAGCCGGATCAGCTTTACGCGACAGAGCACCGTCACCCGTTAAGTAAAGATAATTTTGTGCCTCAACCCAGAAGGCAATGAACGAATACATGCCGTCCACAGACTCTTCATGCATATTTTCTGGTTCCACAGGAGCCGGTACGTTCTCTGCCTTATGCTCGCGGGTGCCCGGTTTGAACTCACCTTTAGAATCGTATTTCTCTAGTTTTACAGGCCCTTGATAGTTCTTCCCGGAACTTTGCAGACCATCCGATGCTGATGATGGGGAAGCCCCCGCCGCCGAGACTGCGCTCTCAGCAGATGCGGTACCGCCGGGCGATGGAGAAGCATCATTACCTGCCGGCTGAACCTTTGGCGCACAGGCAGTAACCGTTGCCGCTGCGAGACCCGTACCGGTCAAATACACAGCTTGGCGACGTGAAACTAGAGTCATGATGCCCTTTCAAATCTGTACTAATTCCATCATAACGTCATCCTGCATGTGAAACATGGAAAATTTCTATTTCTCAAGGATAGATTTATGGGGGTTCAAACTCTCCGTGGGGACAATAATGGTCTGATCTGTATTTAGCCTTTCAAAAGATGAGCATATTGTTTGCGTACTTTCGCTACCTTAGGCCCAACTACTACGGAACAGTACCCCTGATATGGGTTCTTCGCGTAGTAATCCTGGTGGTACCCTTCTGCTTCCCAAAACTCAGTCAGCGGTTTAAGCTCGGTGACAACTGGGGCGTCGAAGAATGACTGAGCTCGCTCTTTCGCAGCCTCAAATGCAGCCTTCTGTTCGTCAGAGGAATACAGCAGCACGGAACGGTACTGCGAACCACGGTCGGCACCCTGCTGATCCCAGCTTGTCGCATCGTGTGCGGAGAAGAAAATATCCAAAATCGCGTCTTCACTTATAATCGATTCATCAAAATCAACCCGAACAACCTCGTGATGCCCCGTCGTTCCCGAGCATACAGACCGATAATCGGGGTTTTGGGTGTGCCCGCCCGCATACCCGCATACGCTTGCTTTCACACCCTGGAACTGCCGAAAAACAGCGTCAATACACCAAAAACAACCGCCGCCAACAACAAAGCTTTTCATAAGACCTCTCCCACAAATAGATGTACATTCCTTTACAGCATAGCTGTATCAACTATTATTCCCCGTCCTACCCGAGGTCTGCTACGGGACGTGTAATAGCTCGTCTTTCTGCTGCTAGATGCCACAATAGAATCATGACAACACCTACGCTATCCCACATCGTTGATGCTTTTCATAGCCTGTATCCGCCGCACCTTGCCGCTAGCTGGGATTCTTCTGGGCTAGTTTGCGGGCGTTTACAGGCACCCGTCGAACATGTGCATTTTGCGGTTGATGCCATATCAGCAACCGCCCAAGAAGCTATAAATCTTGGGGCCGATCTTCTTATTACTCACCACCCGCTTCTTTTGCGTGGTACCAGCTTCATACCCGACTCCGATTACAAAGGCAACGTGCTCCATACCCTCATTGAAGGTGGATGTGGCCTGCTCGGTGCGCACACCAATGCTGATGCCGCCGTCGCCGGTGTCAACGAGGCTCTCTGTGAAGCGCTTAATCTGCAAGGATGCGAACCGCTGACTGATCAGCAGCAACAGGAACTTGCAGGTGAGGAATACTGCGTTGGAACAGGCCGTATAGGTGTTCTTGCCCGCCCTCTTACATTGCAGGAACTCTCTGAAGAACTAGCTGTTACTCTTCCTGCAACAGCGGGTGGGCTGCGCGTTGCGGGATCCCCACAAAAACTTATTCGTCGTGTTGCTCTCTGCGGAGGTGCCGGTGACTCTTTGTTTGAAGCCGTGCGGGCGTCTGAAGCAGATGTCTATATCACCGCAGATTTACGGCATCACCCCGCCAGCGAGTTCCGTGAACAAGAACTTGTGCGAGGTACTGATACTGCGCTTATTGACTGCTCGCATGCTGCAAGTGAATCTTTATGGTTGAACCGTGCCGCAGAACGTCTGCAAGAAACCCTAGCGGACCAAGGATACAGTATTGAAATTTCGGTATCCTCACTAAATACCGACCCCTGGGATTTTCATGTAGATACCGGACCAATTGCTGGTTCAGCAAGCACACCTCGCTAAAAATATTCAGAGCAGCTCGACGGGACTTCTAAAATAAATGTGAGAAAAATTTATATTTTGTAGCATTACTATTTTTCCTGAATAGTATTTTGGTGATAATGCAACGGTATAAGTATGGCGTGCCCCTTATTGTATTAGGAGCACGCCATACTTTTCTAAAATCCGATTGTTAATGTTTCATATGTGCATAACGATAAATAAACGCCGCCATTGCTTCACGTGAAATAGGCTCATAGGGATGGAAAGAACCATCTGACCACCCGGTCGTAATATCTGTGCTGCGAAGCCAGGTAATCTCTTTATAGAAAGGCTCGTCTGGGCTCAAATCCCAGAAAGGAGAGACAGCAGGTGCCTCGAACTGAGGGCTGCCCGCAAAGCGGTAGAAGAACGCCGCCATAGCATTACGATCTACCAGGTCATGCGGGCGGAAAGTTCCATCAGACCAGCCAGTGGTAAGACCCTGCTGATGGAACCAGACCATTTCCTTGTACCACATATCGTTAGGAGAAACGTCTGTGAAAGGCGACTTTTCGGGAAGATCAACTTGCGGGGAGCCTGCCAGACGATAGAAATAAACAGCTATACCCGAACGCTCAATATAATCTTTCGGGTGGTATGTGCTATCTGGGTAACCGATCGTGATCTTACGGTTAAAAAGCCAAGTAATCTCATTATAAAAAGCAGAAGATTCAGGAACGTCAATAAAACGTTTCTGGGGCGAAACGGTCTGCGGAGTTGCGTTACCTTCCACCTGATTTAGGGTCGAGAGATCTTCCTGTGCAATAACGGCAGGCTGCCCCTGAGAATCGGTGGTTTGGGGTTGCTGAGTCTCTGCAAAGACGGGGGTGCTAGGCGCAAGAGTAGCGCCAACTAGGGTAAGCGAGCATATAGTTGTGGGAGCTTTACGAAGTTTAAAAGTGAAAGACATACAATAATCCATCATGGCTAGTGCGATATGACTCCCTACAATGTACCAGGGATGTCATATATGGTAAAGGATCTTCGAAGATATTTATAAAACTGTTATAAACCTTGTGGGAAAATTCTCTGGACACATTCTTAGAAAATGTGCCGGGTATGCAGAATCTATTTCCTCCACACTTCGAAATTAAGAACAACAGTTCTTTCTTAGGGTGTTGATAGCGGGAGAATTCTCGTAGATACCAGAAGAGTACACACTATATTCACACCTGAAAAATCTATTCACGGATAAGAAGGGTCAGTGTTCCTGCTTTCTTGGGCGTCGGTAAGGTACATTCAAGTTCCCAATCGCGGTCAAGTGCCTCTAAGAATTCTGAAATGCCCGCTGTGCCTTCAAAAGGTCGCCCGGCAAGGGCATGAGTGATCACGTAACGCGCTAACTTTCCGCGATAATGCTTTGCCATATGTGAGACAACCTTGCGTGAACCATCTTCTGCAACGCGTTCAACACGAACCGCTAATGTCTGGGCTGACGGCGATACCCACGATTTTGCGTAAGCGCTGGAGCGGCAGTCAAGAATGAGCTGCCCCTGCGCGTATGCGGTCAAAGCATTCCCCAAAACTCCGCGCCAATATGTAGCCAGAGCACCTATAGCGCCAAGCTTGGTTCCCATAGACAGCCGATACGCAGGAATATGATCCTCAAGTTGCACCACACCCCATAAAGCAGATGAAATAAGAACGGACTTCTGAGCCAACTCCCGTTCATCGGGGGAGAAACTTGCGTAATCCAGCGCCTCAAAGAGCACACCCGTATAGACTTTAGCTGCCGAATGCGCCGGTTCCTCCACTAACCGCGTGTTTCGTTCAATCTCCGCCGTGAGTGATGCACCCACCCCGAGGACATCTAGAGCGTCTTCCTGAGCGGAAACTCGCATGAGTTCTTCCAGCACATCTTCACGTTCGGTTGTGAGCTCTGGAAACGATAACTCGGCAAGATTAACTGGTGCGTGTGTGCGAGGCGCAGGGGTCTTACCCTCAGAAGGAGGCAGAAGAATCAGCATGCTTCTTATTCTACCGGGCAGAAATAGAGCAGCGATAATAACTCCGCTAGAATAGAAGGCTGAAGCAGGGTGCCTGGGCAATCGCGAGATACCTCTTCTGAGGGGTATGTCGAGGAAAGTCCGGGCTCCACAGCACAGCATGGTGGATAACATCCACTCGGGGTAACTCGCAGGCTAGTGCCACAGAAAGTAAACCGCCTCATCGAGGTAAGGGTGAAAGGGTGGTGTAAGAGACCACCAGTGGGCGCGGTGACGTGCTCAGCTAGGTAAACCCCATGCGGAGCAAGGCCAAACAGAACACGCCATGATAGGGTAGTGCGCCCGAGCCTGCGGCGCGTGTTCGGGTAGGCCGCTTGACGCTTATGGCAACATAAGCCCTAGATAGATGATTGCCTCAGGTACAGAGCTTTCATCGGTACCGATGACAGAACCCGGCTTATAGGGCACCCTGCTTCTCATGACGCTCGTATACAACACCGGTGCGCCTAATTCTGTGTATCAAGAATCAGGCGCACCGGTAGTGTGGATGATTTTATGTTTTTAATGTCCGAACGGGTCAGGATCTACACCGGGCATCCAACTATTACCCTCAACAGTCCAGCCTTCGCGTTTAACAACTTTCTTCATGCGAGAGGTCCATTTTTTATTAAGACGATTCACATATAGTTTTCCATCAAGGTGGTCGGTCTCATGCTGCATACAGCGGGCAAACCAGCCGGTTGCCTCAAACCTGAGCGGATTGCCTTCGACATCAAATCCATTGACAGTAACCCACTCAGCACGTTTGAGGGGAAAACCGTAGCCTGGGAACGAAAGACACCCTTCTTCTTCGTCATGGGGGTCGGGCTCTGCCGCGGACACCTTGCCGAGAGTCAGCCTGGGGTTAACGATGCACCCGCGGGGAGTAACACCATCTTCATTTTCCATCTGATAGGTAAAAACTCGTAAACCTACCCCGATTTGAGGAGCCGCGAGACCCACTCCGTGGGCTGCATCCATAGTTTCATACATATCGGTAACAAGAGCTTTGAACTCATCGTCAAAGGCCGTGACCGGAGCAGCCGGGCGATGTAAAACGGGATTGCCATAAATAACAACAGGGCGAATAGCCACAGGTAAATCCTTCGTTCTCGAAATCACAAGGTAAAGAGCTATTGATAGAGTATATTGGCGTCTACTCAGCGAGTAGGTCAAATCCTATGTTATCGCGCAGAAGCTCGTTTGTACCCCCAAAAATAGGCAGTAGCCGTGCCGCGAGGAACGCTTGGGCTACAGGATGCTCATTAATATAGCCATAGCCGCCGAAAAGCTGCAGACACCGATCGGTAATTGTGCAGGCTTTTTCAGAGGCAAAGACCTTGGCTTTAGCGGCGTCCTCAGCGGTAAGCTCTCCAGCGTTAAAAGCCGCTATAGCGCGTGCCACGTAGAGTTCGGAAAGTTCGGTATTCATGAGGGCATTAGCTAGTTCAAAACGGGTATTCTGAAAATCTGCCACACGAGACCCAAAAACCTTACGTTCTTTTACATACTCTAGTGTGGCATTGAGAGCAGTCCTGCTGATGACGGCGGATGCAGCGGCAATCGCTAAGCGCGCTTGGGGCAGATGTTGTTTAATATAGGTCAAGCCTTGACCAAGCTCACCGATAAGGTTCTCAGCGGGAACACGTACATTCTCGAAGAATAGTTCGGCAGTGTCTGAGGCTCGAATACCTATTTTGTCGAGCTGCCGTCCCGGGGTGTAACCTTCAGATTTTTCGACGAAAAAGAGGGAAAATGAATCCTCAGAAGCACGTTCAGAGGAACCATCGGTGCGGGCCAACACGAGAGCTGCATCCCCCGAAATACCGGATCCGATAAACGTCTTCTGCCCGTTGAGAAGGTAAGAGTTCTCATCACGTACTGCGGATGTGCGGCATGCCCGCAGGTCGGACCCTGCACCTGGTTCTGTAAAAGCGCATGAAGTTACGAGGTTACCGCTTACCATTTGGGGTAGCCAACGTTCCTTTTGCTCATGTGTACCGTATGCGAGTAAATAGGGGAGCACCAGATCCTGTTGAAGATGCACTGCGAGCGCAAACCCATATCCTCCAACGGTTGCGAGTTCTTGGGTTAGAACTAATTGATACTCGTAATCGGGCAGCTGGGCTCCGCCAAATTCTTCGGGGACCGCAAGTCCTAATACTCCTGCTTCTCCGGCGGCTTGCCATACTGAGCGAGGCATAATGTGTGCTTGTTCCCATTCGGGGTAGTGAGGGGTTATTTCGTGTGCCACGAATTCACGGACTGCTTCTCGGAACAGCTCATGGTCTTCAGAAAATGTCAGAGTTGATTGCACAGAAAATCCTCTTTCCTCAGGGGAATAAAACATATAAAGTCTAGTAGGTAAAGCTATAGGGCCGCTATGGGGATTACCATAACGACCCTAGTGACGGGGTGATCGACGGGGGTTGAACCCGCGACCTCCTGGACCACAACCAGGCGCTCTGCCAACTGAGCTACGACCACCATGTACATCATGCGGTTTCCCGCGCGATTGCAACGGATACTACTCTACATGAGTTCGATAACTTGTGACAAATCAATTCAAGGTGATACGCGGCACGCTATATGCGGTTTTTAGAAGTTGTGATGTTGAATTCTAGAAGGGTGCCATTTCAGATATTTGATCGCTTTGTTTCTCATACTCAAAACTATTTGTAGGTTCTGAAGATTGTTGAACAGTCTGGTGCGTATCTGTAGATGCTGAAACAGTGTTTTTGGGTTGTGAAAATTCCCGTTGAGGTGAAGATGCTGTTCCTCGTGGTCCAGTTTCTTGAAGGGCGCGGTTTAGGTATTGCTGTGTACTCGATGGTTGTTGGGGAGCGGCATGGCCGTCCTGCGATACATCCTTCTGAATCGGGTTTGTTGTGTCATCCTGAGTGTGGGATTGCGTGCCGCTGTGCTCTACAGCGCGTGAGAATGTGCTGGTGCCGAAGGTAAGGTCAAGACCGATGCTGCTGGCATCAACTTCGACGGATGCACCTTGAGAACCGTCTTCGCGCTGCCACTGTTGTGTGCGAACGCGCCCGGTGAGGAGTACGGGACTTCCCACTGTGAGGGAGGCGGCAATATTTTGTGCCAGCTTGCGGTAGGCGCAGACAGTGTACCAGCTTGTTTGTCCCTCGCGCCAGGAGTTTGTTGCTGAGTCAAACCAGCGTGGCGTGCTTGCCAACCTAAAATTGACGACTGGAATTCCGGTCGGAAGTGTGCGTAGCTGTGGGGCGGTTGCGGTAAACCCGCGTAGGATAACGGTATCAGCCATGATAGAGCTCCCTGAAATGTTAGGTGGTGTGTTATTTAGATAATGTGCGTCCCCTGTCAGAGTGGGGCGCGGTTTTTCTAGTGTGCCTCAATGTAGTGTGATAAAGAGAGCGTTGTATGTGCACATGTGGATAGCCTATCTGAACGGGACAAGAATTCTGATCCTGTGGATAGACAGGAGAGGCGGGGAACTTCTGATACGTGTCACAATATTGGTAAAGAAAACCCTTTACCTCTGGATTTCTTTCTAGCTCTATAAACCCCTATCCTTGTAGTGCAATACCGGTGAATTCGGTTTTAGCATGAGATTTTTTATCATTCGTAAGCTTTATGAGCGCACTAAATCTAACAGCATATCTATGCCGTAGACGTACTGGAGAACATCGTGACAAAGTCTAAAAGGCCTCCTACGCCGAATCTTCGCGATTTTAAGAAGATTGCCGATGTAGACCCGCGCAAGATTTTGCCTCCAGATATGGATCCTAAGAACAAGCGTTTTCTCTATACTGCTTTGGCTATTCTTGTGATCATCGTGCTGATTATTGCCGTTATCTATATTGGGCGGCATAGCCAAGGCGGGCTGTTGGGTAACCCTAGTGCCTCATCTTCTGCTACAGGGGACGGCGAAGAGCAGAACGTCAAAACTGAGTCTCTGGAAGAGGTCAAGAACCCGCATGATGCGGTTGATCCAGCCACAGCATATGCACCTAACTTATCGACGGCGAAGAAGGAGCTTGCTGCCCTGCCTGTGAAAGAGCGGGCATCAAAAGCCGGGTATACGCGTGAGCAATTTGGTGCTGCCTGGGACGATGTCGATCATAATGGATGTAATACTCGTGATGATATTTTGCGTCGTGATTTAACAAATATTCGTTTCAAAGCGGGAACTCGTGCTTGCACCGTACAAACCGGAACTCTTGACGATCCTTATACCGGCAGGACAATCGAATTTAAACGAGGTAAGAAGTCTTCAAGTGCCGTTCAGATCGACCATGTGGTGGCGCTTTCGAATGCGTGGCAGACCGGGGCTCAAGATATTGGCGAGGAAAAACGTCGTGAGCTCGCGAACGACCCCGAGAACCTGGTAGCAGCAGACGGGCCCGCAAATATGCAGAAATCTGATGCCGATGCTTCTGATTGGCTTCCTGGCAATACGGCCTACCGATGCACATATGTGGCGCGGCAGGTGCATGTAAAAGCAAAGTATCAGCTATGGGTCACTGCCGATGAAAAACGCGTTATGGAGAACGTGCTGAACTCGTGTAAAGACACGAACCCTGTGAAGAAATAACGGTACACACCTGTTTGCAAGAATGCGCAGGTGGTTACGGGGTTATCGGTACAAGCACAAGCGCCGCTCCCTCAATTTGAGGGAACGGCGCTTGTGCGTACAGGTACCCCAGGAGGGAATCGAACCCCCGACCAAGAGATTAGAAGGCTCCTGCTCTATCCTCTGAGCTACTGAGGCATGCATTTCACTGTCTTCGATATCGGTGTGAAATACATTTATAGAGTACACCGAAAAGTCACATTATGGTAAACGAACTCGAAAAATGACACAAATTTATGGAAAAAATCCTGAATCGCCATAGCCTGGTTCCGCGCCATGACAGGGGTTTACCCCCAAGTGTTCGTCGAGCTTAATGTTTTTGTAATATTTGACGGGTGCGCCGCGCACGGAGCCTTTCACGTGTCTGAGGGAAGAGCTGCCACCACATCCGTGTGATAGTTCGCTTTACCTGATGCGGATGGAAGCTCAAGTACACCATACGTCGCGTTGCCGGGTCTAACGCCATCAGATAGACGATATAGGCCAGACAGATCAAAATGGCGATAAGACGCGCCATTCCCTGATTGAAATCGTTCAGATATGGTGAGATGTACAGCTGATCACATACCGCATACGCCATAAAGAACAGGGTTGTCACGAAGTACCACATCAGCTGGAAGTGAGAGCGCAGACCTGTCGCGGCAATCATAGGAACAGCCCAGAGAATATACCACGACTGAATCATCGGGCTGAAAAAAAGCATGGCGAGAATCGCGAGGCCTGCGTACCGCACCACATTACGGTATCGACCGACAAATGCGAAGCTTAACGCGCTCAGGATGCCTAGAAGTTTGCCAATATTCTCAAGAATTTTCTTAACAGTATCGAAAGAGTCGCCGTGTGCGAAAAGCCCAATGAACCCGATCACCAAGCCGATGGGAGTGTACCAAATGTACTGACCGCCCGTAGTAGAGAGCGCGCTGACCCAACCAAAACCAAGGTCGCTTATGTAACCTAAAATAGCGAGCTCGGCAAGAAGAATAATTCCTGAGATAAACCAGATAGTGAATTTGCGTACCCAGCTGGCGTTATTACCCGCCCACAGCAAGCCAACAAAGGGGAGCACCACAAGCGCTAGAGGCTTCACCCCGACGCCGAAAGTCACCATCGTAACGCCAAGAACGCCACCATAGACATTGGGGTATCGCTTCGCAAAGTAGAGACCTGCAAGCATAAACATGGTCATCAAGGAATCGTTGTGACCACTCGCTATGAAAGAAGCTATGAACAGGGGATTAGCGCCTACCTGCCAGAGCGCTCGCGTTCGATTATATTTATAAAGCTGTGCGAGTTTTACGACAAAGAACAAAATGCCGATAACGGCGAGGACGCTGACAAGACGAAACAAGAAAATGGCGAGATCGATATTTCCATCGACGATGCGAGCGATGAATTCTTCGATTTTGAGTGAGATAGGCCCATAGGGCGGAGGAGACTCAGCCCATTGCGGGTCCGCACCATTTTGCATGAAGTTCGCTATCTCAGAAACCCCCTGTTTATAGGGGTTCAGTCCGTGAGCCATAACCATGCCCTGCCCATAGTAGGAAAACATGTCGCGGCTGTAGATAGTAAGAGCAAAAACCTGGGGCAATGACCAGCAGGTAACAATTGCGATCATCCACCTGAGCGAAGAATTATTCCAGGTACCCATCTTCTGATAGATACGCAGCCACTCACGGCACATAATCATGGCACCTAGTGAAAGCGCGATAATACAAACGATTACCCACGAAACTTCATAACGTATAGTGCGTATCAGATTGTTGCGCCAAAAACCTGAGCTATCTGCAATCCAACCAACGCCGTATGAGCTGAGAGTGATAAGAATAGAGCCAAAGGCACCCAGCAGTAGCGTGCGAAGACGGTTACTGTCAATGTACTTTTGCAGACGCGGCGACGTTGCGGTGGGCTTTGTAAAAAATCTTGACCGCCACTGCATATACCGCGTTTTCATGCGTTAGGAATCCCTTCACTAGGGGTTTTAGCTCTACATCCAATACGCTCTCCATAATACCCGAGCACCTTCATTGTCTCCTGTGTGAAACCCACAAGACTACCGTTCTCCGCACGTGTTTTAGGTCGCGTGTGGAGAAGGTTTAATTCTCATATAGGTCACAATCAAACTTTTTAGGGCGGTAGATACAGAAAAATAAGAAAGCTATGAACTGCTGTAGCTGGGAGAGTACGTAGAAAATCTGTAGAGTTAAAGCGTGAGTATTTCAAGTGAACGTATTGTATGGATTGACTGCGAAATGACCGGGCTCGATCTTACACAGGATGCACTGATTGAAATAGGTGTTCTTGTGACGGATTCTGACCTCAATATTTTGGGTGAAGGCGTGGAGCTCGTGATCAAACCCGGTTCTGAGGCACCCGCTGGCGCTCTCGAGAACATGAATAGCTATGTGCGAAATATGCATGAGTCTTCGGGGCTGCTAGAGGACCTTGAACACGGCGTATCTATGCATGAAGCGCAGGAAGCAGTTCTTAAATACGTCAAGAAGTATGTTCCTGTAGCGGGCAAAGCGCAGTTGGGCGGAAATTCAGTCGGCATGGATAAACGCTTTTTGGAGCGCGATATGCCAGATCTTATGAAGCATTTGCACTACCGCGTAATTGATGTATCGACGATCAAAGAACTCGCTGCTCGCTGGTACCCGGCTGCTCGTCATAATGCGCCAGTTAAGACCGGAAACCACCGTGCTCTTGGAGATATCAAAGACTCGATTGATGAACTCAAATACTACCGTCGCGCAATTTTTGTTCCAGATGCGCCGGATGCGATTACCGCAGCTCGTATAGCTCGCGACGTAGAAGTGGAACGTCAGACTCTTGAAAAGGCGTAAGAGATACGCCCTCTTAGGCTCTGAAAACGTGCTTCGATAGAAGCTCGTAGTTGCCCACCGCTGCAGCATCTGCCATAATAAAAAACTGTGTTTGCGCTGGGCACGCCCCTGCCGTAGGGGGAAGAGCGACCATAACAGTGCGAACCTTAGAACATCAATCATGTTCTAAGTTATTAGAACTTCTATCCACCACCTTGGACGATAGATTTAATCGAGTCTATTTGACCTGCGGCAGATGACTCAGGAGAACAACACATGCAAACTCTTGACTTCCTCGACAAGAAGTCCCTTCGTGACGATATTCCCGAATTTGCACCCGGTGACACTCTGAACGTTCATGTGAACATTGTTGAGGGTAAGAACCGCCGTGTTCAGGTTTTCAAAGGTTTTGTTGTTGGACGCCAGGGCGCTGGTATTCGCGAAACCTTCACCGTGCGTAAGATTTCTTTCGGTGTTGGTGTTGAGCGTACTTTTCCGGTGCACTCCCCGGTAATTGAGAAGATTGAGCTTGTTAGCCGCGGCGATGTTCGCCGTGCCAAGCTGTACTATATGCGTGATCGCCACGGTAAGGCAGCTCGTATCCGCGAGAAGCGCGAGTTCTAAGACATATCAAGGTCTTATACATATGGAGTTAGCCGATTCTTCGGCAGAACCTCAGATAAGGCGTCATTCCGTTAGGGGATGGCGCCTTGTTCTTGTGGCTTGCGCTCTTGCACTATGCATTATGCTGGGCATCCGTACCTTTATAGCGGATGTTTACTACATTCCATCTAACTCTATGGAACCTACCTATATGCCCGGGGATCGTGTTTTAGTCTCGAAGCTGTCTGATAGCTCCCACATACATCGAGGCGATATTGTCGTTTTCGATGGTGCCGGTTCACTGTCGCCTTATAAATCAGGGGATGGGTTCTGGAACGACCCAGTAAAACACACAGGTCAGTGGTTGGGTTTAGCCCCTACAGAAACCGTTTACATTAAACGAGTGATTGCACTTGAGGGCGATACCGTATCCTGCTGCACCGACCAAGGAAAGATAACTCTCAACGGAGAGCCTCTAGACGAGCCTTATATCTACCCACAAGACTCACCTTCAACCACAAAATTTGACGTTGTAGTACCGCACGGACGCATGTGGGTCATGGGTGATCATCGCTCGGTATCAGTTGACTCTAGGTCTTTGCTAGGAGCACCTGGTGGAGGGCTAATCCGAACCGATAAGATTATTGGAACCGTGGATTTTCGTCTCCATTTTTGACATCTGTGTATGTCTACAGGCGTAAAACCCCCAAATAAACTGCATTTGAAGGGCAGACACCTATACAATAGCTAAGAACCATTCGCCCCTAGAAAGGTCTTCGATATGGCTAACCAGTACGGCTCGTCACGTTCATCACGCGATGAGAACTCCGTCCCAGCTAACTATCAGCCGCGGAGCCGCCGTGAGCGCCGGGAGCTTGAAGAGCGCCTGGTCTATGAAGAGCAAGAACAGTCGTACATTGAGTCGCAAGACGATCCAGAGGGCGAGTACACGGATTATGCTTATGAAGACGAGCAGGATGTGTATGAACCGGAAGAATATGATGCCTCAGAGTATGTGGAATATCCGGAATATGAGGAAGAACCAGTAGATTTTGAGGAAGCCTCGGCTGAATATGACGATTATCTTTCCGAATATGATGGTAATGATGAGGCAGAATATACGGAAGACATAGAAGCTGATGAGGAAGAACCAGAGACAGAACAACCCGCTCCAGCTCTCAGCGCTAAAGAAGAAAAGAAGCGAAGGAAAAAAGAGAAACAGGCTTTGACCCTCAAACAGGCGCAAGCTGAGGGTCGAGTAAGCGAATGGGCTTGGACTCAAGTTCGTGAAACAGGCACGATCATCCTTTATGCTCTGATTATTGCTTTCGTTATTAAAACATTCCTGATTCGCGGCTTTTACATTCCCTCAGGGTCTATGGAAAATACTCTGCAGGTTAACGATCGGGTCTTCATTAACGTTGCTGGATCGTATTTCAATGACCCCAAACGTGGTGATGTTGTTGTCTTTAAAGACTCACAGGGCTGGATTCCCTCAGGACAGAAGAACTCCAACCCCATTTCCGACGGACTTACCTTTGTTGGCATTCTGCCCGACACATCCTCAAACTACTTGGTGAAACGAGTTATTGGTCTGCCCGGTGATACGGTAGAAAGTGATGGCAGCGGAAAGATCAAGGTTAACGGTGTCGAGATCACGGAACCCTATCTACATCCCGGGTCAAACCCCTCAGACATTCCCTTTAAGGTGACGGTACCCGAAGGAAAGTACTTTATGATGGGCGACCACCGCGATAACTCTGCCGATTCCCGGTTTCACATTGCCGACGGGCACGCCTTCATCCCACGAGATGACATAGCGGGAACAGTTTTCGTCATCGCCTGGCCGCTGAACCACTTCGGAATGTTGGATGACGAAAAGAAGGTCTTCGACTCGGTCCCTAACCCGTAATTGACCAGCGCGAACATATTGCCCATTCACGAGGTGGAATAGGAAGAAAATCCTATTCCACCTCGTACCTATAAAACTGTATATCTCATATACACGATATTTATATAGGCGATACCAAGCCCCTCGTCCGTTTGCATTTTCACGTGGAAAGATAAGACTACACATGCATAGCGCGAATCTTGAGCATGAACAAAAACTTTTTACCGCAGGGTATCGCTTGATCGCTGGTCTCGACGAAGTCGGACGTGGAGCATTAGCAGGCCCCGTAAGCGTAGGTGTTGCCGTGTTAGACCAACAAAATCAGCGGATACTTGAAGGACTCACGGATTCAAAAGCTCTAACCCCAAAACGCCGTGAAGCTCTCATACCGCGCATCCAAAAATGGTGTTCCTACGCTATTGGGCACACTACACCCGCCGAAATAGACGTTTTAGGAATGACCTACGCACTGCGACTGGCGGCGCAGCGAGCACTCGCCGATCTGGCGTATCGCGGTTTATACCCGGAGGCTGCGCTTTTGGACGGAAAACACGATTGGCTTAGCCCGCCGCCTGAGAATCTATTCGACTCTATGGACCCTGTACATCGCCGGTATGAGGAATTGCTTCACCGTGTATGGAACGGTGCTAACTCGGCCGTAGAAAAAGGTTGGAGTGGCCCAGTCACCACGATTATTAAGGGCGATTATCAGTGCGCTTCTATAGCTGCCGCATCGGTGGTTGCCAAAGTCGATCGTGACGCCTTTATGGAATCCTTATCGGCAGAGAACCCACACTACGGCTGGGTGAAGAACAAGGGGTATGGGTCTGTTGCGCATCGTCAGGCTATTAGTGAATATGGACCTAGCATTTACCATCGTCTTTCATGGTCATTACCGGCTACGGAAGAACAGCTGACGAATACACGTATCGGTCGCAGCGAAGTATTGAAAATTTTGGGGGAAGACGGGGAAAGTTAATGAGTGCAGAAGAACTGGAAAATTATGAGACCGATGCTCAACTGGCATTGTACCGAGAGTACCAAGATGTTATGTCGCTATTCAGCTATGCCATTGAAACGGACCGCCGGTTTTATCTCGCAAATAAGGTCGATGTAACGCCTCAGATCCGGGAGGGAACCATATACTTTGAGGTCGTGATGAATGATGTGTGGGTGTGGGATGTTTTTCGCACTAATCGGTTCGTCAAGAATGTTCGAGCTTTTTCGACTCGTGACGTAAATGTTGAAGAACGGCTGCCAAATCAGGACTTTACGGTGCCAGAAATTGCTGATCTCCCCGATGATTTAGGATAAAAGCGACCGTAGCGCGGCAGAAGACTGAGCTTAATATAGCGGTTTATAGCCGGCTCTCAGATTCAAATTTTTGGGGGTTAATAGGAAGTTTTCGCATAAATCGCTGTGGATAACAAAGAAAAGTGTCCCACTCCCTTAGGTTTTCCACAAATCTCAGAGTAGAGCCCGCGTACTATGGATACAGCGGTCATAGTAGAGGCAAGAACATCTGCTATGCGCCAAGAATCTGGGGAGCTAGTGAGCTTCGCATGAGTTTTGGTGTTCTCATGAGGAGCCACTATGACCGCTATAACGTCGCGCACGCCATCGAGCCGCACACTGGGAAAGCCAAGCTGGATTCGTAGACCTGCGAAGGCACATCGGGTGGGGCGCTGGGGCGAAGACCTAGTTGCCCAGATTCTTAGTGTTAATGGGTACCGGATTCTGGAACGTAATTGGCGTCCGCCCGCAGGGCTAGATATTCCGCTGCGGGGAGAGCTAGATCTTATTGCTATTACTCCCCAGGACGAGCTGGCTTTTGTCGAAGTTAAAACTCGATCCTCAGAAGAGTACGGGCATCCTTTTGAAGCTATCAATGGTGATAAGACTAAACGCACACGTGAACTCGCTATACTATGGTGTCGTCTACGCGAGAACCTTGATTTTGGGCATTTTCGTGTTGATGCTATTGCGGTGACAGGAACTCCTGAAAAGTTCACCTTCGAACACTTGATGGGGGTGGCGTAGTGGGGTTTGCACGTACGTATTCGGTAGCTTTGGTTGGGCTTCACGGCCATATCGTTGATGTTGAGGCGGATGTCTCTCAAGGGCTTCCCGGATTTGTGCTCTTGGGTCTTCCTGATACAGCTCTTAACGAATCTAAAGAGCGTGTTCGCTCTGCCGCTAAGAACTCGGGTATTTCGCTAACACAGCATAGACTCACCATTAACCTAACACCCGCAACACTGCCTAAGCGTGGCTCTGGGTTTGATCTTGCGATGGTAATCGCGGCTCTGCAAGCTGAACGAAATTTAAATCCTAGCGGTGATTGCGTTTTTCTTGGGGAGCTAGGGCTCGACGGTTCTTTGCGGTCCGTTCCTGGCATACTGCCAGCTGTAAAAGCTGCCGCTGATGCGGGGCACTCGCGCGTAGTGGTGCCCCACGCCAATGTTGCAGAGGCGTCGTTAATTCCGGGAATTCAGGTTGCCGGATTTCGGTGTTTGGCAGAAGTATTCTCTGCTTTCGGAGCGAGCACAGAGAACCTGAAATATCCACCAGCGCCGGTTGAGTCGGTGACTCCGAATCCTTCTGCGCATACTGCGGTATTAGCTGATATGTCTGATGTTGCGGGGCAACAACAGGGAAGATTTGCCCTCGAAATTGCTGCCGCCGGGGGACATCATATTTTATTGCAGGGTCCCCCCGGATCAGGGAAAACAATGCTGGCAGAGCGGCTTCCTACTATTCTGCCTCTTCTTGATGATGAAGCAGCTATGGAGGTAACAGCGATTCAATCGCTCTGCTCATCGGACGCATCTTTGAGCGAACTAGTGCGTATACCGCCTTTTGAAGCTCCGCACCATAGCGCATCTGCACCCGCTATTTTGGGAGGAGGCAGCGGAATCCCGCGACCGGGTTGCGTTTCAAAAGCCCATCGCGGAGTACTTTTTCTGGACGAAGCTCCAGAGTTTAAACGTACAGTGCTCGATTCGTTGCGCCAGCCTTTGGAGAGCGGAGAAATAGTTCTTGATCGAGCTGCGGCCTCAGCAATTTACCCGGCCCGGTTTCAATTAGTTCTTGCTGCCAACCCTTGCCCTTGTGGAATGAACGTAGGTACCGGTGCTGATTGCACCTGTACCCCTCGTGAGCGACGCTCATATTTCAGCCGTTTATCGGGACCACTTCTTGACCGTATAGACCTCAATCTGATGGTTCCTAAAGTATCCTCCGCCGAGCTTGCTAGCCAAGAACGCGGGGAAAGTTCTCGTAGCATTCGAGAAAGGATTATCACAGCTCGTGCTGCCCAGGTGGAAAGATTATCTCCCTTTGGGTTACGGGTTAACGCTGAGACGAATGGAAAAATTCTACGTGGACCGCTTCGGCTGAACTCAACCTTGGTACAAGGTCTTAACCGAGCCGTAGACCGGGGCACTTTAACAGCGCGCGGATACGATCGCGTGTTACGCACCGCATGGACTCTGAGCGACCTAGACGGCACGACCTCACCCCAACAGGAACATCTTGATGTGGCTTTATTCCTGCGGCAGCAGGGTGGGCATCAAGGGCTATAAAAATTATCCACGTTGATGGAATAAACGAGCATAGTGAAGAGATAACTATCATGCCAGACGTACTTTTAGACGTAGAAAACCATACATATTTTCAACAGCTAATGATGTATCGCCGGAAAGAGCTTGAAAGCCTAGACCAAGCGTACATCCCGGAGCCTTTTGAAAGTTCAACACCGTTTCAGTGGCGAATAAATGCGAAGTTGCAGGATGAAGAAGCCGAGCTGCTATTTGAGGAAAACCTGGAACCGGAAGAACGGATACGCCAGGTGCGAGCCTATATTCGGTTATGTACCGCCCTTATTATGCGCTTTGCTGATCCTGCGGATCCTCTGATCGTTGAGGGACTAAAAACTTTGGGGGCTCCGCTTACTTTGTATTGCGTGACTAATCCGGAAGGAATGACGGAAACGTGGTGGAATGGGGGAGAACCCAGCGAAGAAATTGCCGATGTACTTCGTGCCGCAGGGGTCAGTTATACACCCGGTCAGCATTCCATGAGCTATGAGGACTTTACTCGTGGTATCGCGAAGAAGCGTAGGAGATGGCAGGGACGTCAGCGATTTGAACCTCGACGTGAATGCGCTATGGCGGTATCTTGCGGTATATGGCTTGTAACCCCTGTTGATGATTTTTGGCCTAACCACCTTCAAGATTTAGGGGATGAAACTCCGTATGGTCTGTGGGGCAAGGGTGATCCCGCAAAATTACGGATACTAACAGAGTATTTTCAGAAATGTGTTGCGGTCGTTGGTTCGCGCGATGCGAGTGTGTACGGTGCTGATGCAACATCATATTTAGTACACGAATTAGCGCAGAAGAGTCACATTATTATCTCCGGTGGGGCTTATGGCATTGATGTGGCTGCCCATCGTGCTGCGCTTGCCGCAGGAAGTTCTGCGGTTCCTACGATTGCGCTCATGGCTGGAGGCCTGGATCATTTCTATCCCGTGCAGAACAGCGAGATTTTGCACCGTATTGTGGAGGAAGGCCTTATTCTGAGCGAAGTATCTATTGGAAATACCCCCACACGGTGGAGATTCCTAGAGCGTAACCGTCTTATTGCCGCCCTTTCACACGACATTGTGGTGGTAGAAGCACGTTGGAGGTCGGGCGCCCTCAACACCGCCCGGCACGGACTTGAAATCGGACGGGAACTTTGGGCTGTTCCAGGGAATATTAACTCTCCGAACTCTGTAGGTTGTCACAGGCTTATTCGGGATGGCTATGCTCGTATCCTGAGCGAGATACAAGATATTCTGGAAGCTCGTGAAGGGTTCGATGCTCTGCAGGAAGAAAAGCAAAGTCATGATCACGAGCAAAGCACAATTCTCGATACCATGTCGGAGGCGCAGGGACGGCTTTGGGACATGATGTCCCCACGGACCTACCGATCGGCGGAGGAACTTGCGGGCCACATCGGCTTGCCTTTGCGCGGTACTATGGTAGAACTGAGCCAATTGGCGCAACAAGGTCTGGCAGAAACCGATGGGTTCGGGTGGCGTAAAATACGGCAGGAAGCTCGCTCAGCATCATAGCTTAGTACATGGACTTGCTAACCTCGCAGAAGAGATAGGGACAGAAAGGAGGAAGGAGAAATGACAGCAGCATTTTGGGATGATAATAAAGAGCTTTCAAAGACTTTACCTATGCCCGATGCAGTTCTACCGGAAAGTTCATTAGCCCCTACCCTCCCCATGTCAGCAAGCCAGCAGGACCCCGCCCCAGACCTTGCTCCCGTCTTATCTGGAGAAGTATTTTTACCTATTGTCGAGCATTTCGAACGTTATCTCAGGTACGAGAAGTATCGTTCCGAAGAGACTATCCGATCGTACATATCTGATCTCTACGGGTTTTTCGGTTTTATCGGACGACGGGGAATTAGCCGTGTTGAAGATATAAACCTGCAGCTTATCCGTGAATGGCTGGGGTCTATGCACCTAAAACAAAATGCCAAGACAACTGTAGCTCGACGTGGTTCGACCCTGCGCACTTTTTTCAGCTGGGCTCATGAGGAAGAACTCATCACAGAAAATCCTACCCGGGGAATGAGTACGCCTAAGCGCGACCGACATCTTCCTGCTGTCCTGAGCCAGGAACAAATGAGCTCCGTTTTGGACACCGTAGCACTGCGATGCCGCGAAAATCCGCAGGATATCCGGATGCTGAGGCTTTGGGCTGTTCTAGAGGTTCTGTACTCATCGGGTATGCGTATCTCAGAACTTACAGGCTTGAATCTATCGAGTATAGACCGAGCTAATAAGACGGTTCGCGTTATCGGTAAAGGTAATAAAGAACGTGTTGTACCATTGGGAACCCCCGCGATGAAAGTTCTTTCACAGTGGGTCAAAATAGGGCGCCCGTATTGGATAGCCAAAGGTTCACGCGATGTAACTGCCCTGTTTATAGGGCCACGCGGCAAACGTGCAAACCCTCGACAAATTCGTGAAGATATTAGCCGAATCCTACGTACACTTGAGGATACCGAGGTTTCAGGGGCACATGTCCTTCGTCATTCTGCTGCAACTCATCTTGTTGACGGAGGGGCAGACATTCGTACCGTTCAAGAGCTGTTAGGGCACGCATCGCTCTCAACGACACAGATCTATACCCATGTCTCCATGAAACGTTTAGCAGATACCTATACTCGTGCTCATCCGCGAGCTTGAGTGTACGGAAGCGGAAAAGGCTATTGAAGTTTTTCGTGTGCCTGCCCTGCGCGGTAAGCGAAAAATGATGACGTTACAAGAAGTAGCTGGTATCTAGAAGGCATAAGATATCAAGACCAATATCCAGCGGAGCCTGTGGTGGGCGCTTATGGAATATACCGGCTAAGACAAAAGATGAGTAGAATATCTCTGGAGCGTTTATCAATAATATGTGGCATTTGAGCTACTCCGTACGATGATAAAGCGATAGAATACTATACGCGAGAGCATCATGAGCTATTTGAAAGGTCAAGAATGTACGCTATTGTCTGCCCCGGTCAAGGATCTCAAAAAAAGGGTTTTCTCACTCCTTGGCTTGAGATTGTTGGAGTTCGTGAACACTTTGAGCGTCTCTCACAAGCAGCAGAGCTTGACCTTATCCATTACGGCACCGAAGCCGAGGAAGAGGCTATTAAAGACACCGCTATTGCCCAGCCTTTGATTGTTGCTGCAGGTATTGTCACCGGGCGTCTAACGCTTGCTCGTCTAGGAACAGAGAATTTACTTTTCGCAGGGCACTCCGTAGGAGAAATTACAGCAGCTGCGCTTTCTGGAATTCTTAGCGATGAAGATGCTATGCGTTTTATTCGCGTTCGTGCCACCGGCATGGCCCAAGCCGCCACTGCATCCCCAACCGGTATGGCAGCAGTCCTGGGCGGCGATGAAGAAGAGGTTCGTGAAGCAATTAAAGCGGCGCAGCTGGTTGCAGCCAACTCCAATGGCGGTGGACAAATCGTTGCAGCAGGCGCACTTGACGCTCTTGAAAAATTCACTGAGAATCCACCGGCTCGTACTCGTGTTATTCCGCTTAAAGTTGCTGGTGCCTTTCACACAGAAGCTATGGCCCCGGCCGTGGAACCACTCAAGAAATTTGCAGACACGATCACGGTTGAAGATCCAAAGCACAAAATTTTGAGTAATCGCGATGGCTCTGTGGTCGCTACCGGACAGGAATTTCTCGATTCTCTCGTCAAGCAGGTTACAAACCCTGTGCGGTGGGATCTGTGTATGGCTCAGATGTTGCAAGACGAAGTCACCGATATTATTGAGGTAACACCTGCAGGAACCCTCGTCGGATTGGCAAAACGCGCAATGCGTGGTGTACCTTTCACCGCCGTTAACGCTCCTGAAGACCTCGAAAAATTTGGTGTATAGGTTTAAGGCGTATCAGATCAGACCCACGAAGAAACAGCTCAAGGAACAGTAAACACGTGACTACCCTCAAACAATATGAGAACAATCGTTACTCCCGCATTTTAGGCTATGGGGCTTCCCGTGGTGAGGTGATTGTTCATAATAACGATATCGTTGAAGCTATCAACTCGTCTGATGAGTGGATTAAGCAGCGTACCGGGATTTCAACCCGACATCGAGCTAGCGAAAACCAAACCGTTAATGACCTTGCAATCGCAGCAGCTCATGATGCGCTCGCCAACTCACACGTGATGGGTGAACAGATTGATGCCGTTATTATCTCAACAATTTCCCATCCGTATGCTACTCCGTCACTAGCTGTTCTGGTTGCGGATGCCATTGGGTCTCGGTGTCCTGCTTACGATATTTCTGCGGCCTGCGCTGGCTTCTGCTATGGTATAGCTCAGGCAGATGCTATGGTTCGTTCTGGTATGGCGCAGAATGTTCTCGTGATAGGCGTTGAAAAACTCTCAGATTTTATAGATAATACGGAACGTTCTATCTCATTCTTGTTGGGAGATGGAGCGGGTGCGGCTGTTGTTGGCGTATCAGATGAGCCTGGTATCGCCCCGACTATTTGGGGATCAGACGGCTCTCGTTGGGGAACTGTTGGAATGACCCATTCCCTCCTCGATATCCGTAACCGTGATTTTGTCGCTAACCCCGTGCAGGAAGACGAAAAGATTTGGCCTACCCTGCGTCAAGATGGACCTTCAGTCTTCCGCTGGGCCGTGTGGGAAATGGCAAAAGTTGCACAGCAGGCTTTAGAATCGGCAGGTATTACTCCGGATGAGCTGGGTGCATTAATTCCGCATCAGGCTAATGCTCGCATTATCGATCAGATGGCAAAAACCCTGAAATTGCCTGAAAATGTCGCTATTGCGCGAGATATTGCTGATGCTGGTAACACGTCTGCCGCCTCCGTTCCTTTGGCAGCGCATCGTCTTTTGCAGGAACAGCCTGAACTTTCTGGAAGATTTGCATTACAGATTGGTTTTGGGGCCGGTCTTGCATATGCGGCACAGGTTGTTGTTCTTCCGTAAGTTATCGAGATCATTCTTAAGGTATCTGAATATAACTTTTATGAGATAGCTCAAATTCGTACCTGCAAACACTAGATTTACAGTACGAATTTGAAAAACTCGGGGTTATTGTGTGAGATACTTACACAGACACGATAAACTCGATTATGCACATGCTCTTAACCAGGAGCGTGCTACCACTTCTATGACAAAGGAGCCCTTCATGGCTAACAAAGAAGAGATCCTCGCAGGTCTTGCTGAGATTGTAAACGAAGAGACCGGTGTTGAAGTTGAAGATGTTCAGCTGGATAAGTCCTTCACCGAAGACCTCGATATTGACTCTATCTCGATGATGACTATCGTAGTGAACGCTGAGGAAAAGTTCGAAGTTACTATTCCAGACGAAGAGGTCAAGAACCTCAAGACTGTTGGTGACGCAGTAGACTTTATCGCAAAAACAGCCTAAATTAGGCTGCCGACGGTGGGCGCGGGCAAGTAACCGCGCCCACCTGTCTAGTTTCACCCTCCACCGATATAACCAAGAAAGTGTGAAGATGTCTCGAAAAGTGTTGGTGACCGGTCTCGGCGCAACCACTCCTATTGGCGGCGACGTCCCCACCACCTGGGCAAATGCGCTTACAGGCGTCTCGGGTATCACTAAAATTGATGAGCCCTGGGTAGAAGAATACAGCTTGCCTGTTTACATCGCTGGGCGCCTCGCAGAGCCTGCTCACGAGTCAGAACGACTCACCAAAGTTGAAGCAAAGCGCTTAGATCCTTCAGGACAGCTAGCACTTATCGCTGCTCGTGAAGCCTGGGAAGATGCTGGTTTTTCGGGTTCCGACGCTGAATCCGCAGAAGAAGTTGATCCCTTACGCACCGGTGTAGCATTTGGTACTGGTATCGGTGGTGTGTGGACCCTGCTTGATGCGTGGGATACATTGCGTGAGAAAGGACCTCGAAGGGTTCTTCCCATGACAGTTCCCATGTTAATGCCTAACGGCAACGCAGCCGCTGTGTCGATGAACCTGAAAGCGCGCGCCGCTGCTCAAACCGTCGTATCTGCCTGTGCTTCTTCAACGGAAGCTATGGAGTTGGGGGTCGATATGATTCGCACAGGTAAAGCAGATGTGGTTGTTGTCGGCGGTTCCGAAGCAGCAATTCATCCTCTTCCGTTAGCGGCCTTTGCGCGTATGCAGGCACTATCGTCGCGTAACGATGACCCCGAAAAAGCCTCACGCCCTTATGATGTGGATCGTGACGGATTTGTGATGGGCGAAGGTGCCGCGGCTATGATTCTTGAGTCAGAGGAGCATGCCCGAGCCCGTGGAGCGCGAGTCTATGCCGAGCTAGCAGGTACCGGTGTCTCTGCTGATGCCTTCCATATAACCGCTCCCGATCCTGATGCTCTAGGAGCCACACGAGCTCTGCGTGAAGCACTCAAAGATGGGGATATTGACCCTGCTACAGTTGTGCATATTAACGCACACGCAACCTCAACTCCTGCGGGGGATCTACCGGAAGCAACTGCTATGCATGCTACTTTCGGTGAGCATACAAAGAATATTGCTGTTTCTGCAACCAAGTCTATGACGGGGCATCTTTTGGGTGGTGCAGGAGCCCTTGAAGCAGTGCTTACCGTATTGGCGATTTACAACCGCAAAGCTCCGGCTACTATTAATCTGGAAAACCAAGATCCGCAGATTGATCTTGACGTTGTGACACAGGCACGGGAGCTTCCTGAAGGAGAGATTGTTGGTATCTCGAATTCCTTCGGCTTTGGTGGACATAATGCAGTCGTCGCGTTCCGTTCTGTTGAGTAACTCTGCATAATACTGCATTGGGGTCTTCTCAGGAATTACCTGAGAAGGCCCTTTTCGTATCTGTGTACAGCTGAAGCCATGAAAAACAGTGAGGTATGCATACCTAACGCAGCTGTCATATCTGAAAGTACAGCGGGTAATAATATCAGGGAGGATTCCCACAGTTTTGTGGGGAATCCTCCCTGATTATTAATGAGAAGCGACTATTTTACTTGTGCTTATAGCGGTAGATAAACGCTGCCATCGCACCCCGTTCAACAGGTTGCCAAGGACGGAAGGTGCCATCAGCCCAACCGGTAGCGATACCAGTACCTTTGAGCCACATAATTTCTCGATAAAATTGATTGTTCGCTCCGACATCTGAGAAATTACGGCCTGCAGGCACCGCTGGCTTCCCCGCAAAACGGTAGAAGAAAGCTGCCATCGCATCGCGGTTGACACTATCGTGCGGACGGAAGGTGCCATCAGCCCAACCGGTAGCGATACCTTGCTGATGCATCCAGACAATTTCGCGATAGAACTGGTCTTGAGGCGCTACATCGCGGAAAGGTGAACGTGCTGGAAGATTAACCGGGGGAGAGCCCGCCATACGGTAGAAATAAGCTGCCATCGCAGCGCGTTCTACACCTGCGTCCGGTCGGAAAGTGCCATCCGGCCAACCGGTAGTAATTTTCTCGTTGGCTAACCATTCAATTTCTTTATAGAAAGGCGAGCTCTGCGGAACATCTCGGAACCGGGTCTTAGGAGCCGTTTCTACTCGGGGCGCGGGTTGAGGATGCCATGAACGGTTCTTTGCCCCCGCGTTGGTGGCTAGTGCACGTAAATCGTGAACCGTACCTGGGAAGAAATTCGAGTCTCCAACGAAAGGTCCTTCAGAAGAGAACTGCCAGATATCGTAATTACCCCACCCGGCTGGCATAGGACCGGGATAGTAGTTGTAATTTGCCAGATGCAGGAGGTGGTTACCGAACTCTGTTGCGCCTACGCATTGTCTCCACCAGTAATTAGCGGTATAAATCATAGGATATCGACCGGTGAGGCTGCGGTAGGTCTCCATGAAATCACGAATCCACCGAGTGAGATCGGCACTGCTCATGTTGTAGCAGGTGTTGCCAAGACTCGGATATGGGTTGTATTCAATATCGAGTAGGCCGGGCATTGTAATTCCGTCGTTACTCCATCCACCGCCATGTCTGACGAAATAGCGTGCCTGTTCAGCTCCAGAGGTAGAGCGTGGGTTGGCAAAATGATAGGCACCACGAATCATACCTGACTGTGCGGAACCGTTGTATTGCTGAGCAAAGTAAGGGTTAGTGTAATAGTTACCCTCTGTTGCTTTTGTGTATGCAAAACGGGAGCCCATATTATATGCACGGTTCCAGTCTACATTTCCTTGGTATGAAGAAACGTCCATACCGAGGGTCCCACCTGTGGGAGTCCACATGGAAGTGGCATTAGGGGAGATCTTGCCAAGAGTTGAGGATTGCGACTCTGCAAGGCGAGCTCGCTCACCTGCACCCATTGGAGTATTCATTTCCTCGTGAGCGGGAATTTGAGCTGTAGCAGAAGCATCAGAAGTATTTTCATGAGCTACTGCCGGGCTTATAGTCCCTAGAGCCAGCACCATAGCGCCAACGGCTGCTAGGGTCTTTGAAATAGACTTTTGCCGGTTAAAAAGTTTCATGTTTACCTGCAATTTTATTTAGTTGTGTATGTGAGAGTGATATGTGCTGCGCATGATTTAAAAATACGAATGAGTTTTTCGATTCTTAAAAATGCACTGCAGTTCGTGCTCTTCAGGGGAAGCATGAACGAAATGTATTCTAGAGATAATTTCCTATAAATTTCAAATATTCTGCTGCTTTGTAGCATGGTTTTTCGGGGTTGTGAGTATTTTTTGAGCATCAGGTATTAATATTCCTTATATTCCAGATTTAATATCATTAAATTATATGTTAAACCTCATATATGGCGAAAATGGTTTTATGTTTTTTAATATAAACAGGTGGGAGTGAACAATACATTCTATATGAGAGTGTATAATATATAAATCACAGACTTAGATGTACATAAATTAGTTATATCTTTACCTACACATGTGCAAGTACTGGTGCCTTCTCCAAGACCTGCTTTTGGCGATCTTGCGTGGTGTGCCATAATTGACCCGTAATCGTGCTCCGGGGTCGGTGAAATTCCGAACCGGCGGTGACAGTCCGCGAACCGTGCGTATCAGTTATTGTGATGCTTACGGCCGAACCGGTGCAACTCCGGTACCGACAGTACAGTCTGGATGGTAGGCAGCACGAGCAGAAAGCACGGGATGCGGTCACGGTATATATTCGAAACCGTTATCTAATGTTCCAGCAATTGCCGGAATCAATGCATTTTGTTCTCCCCGGAGTCGCCGCAATGACGATGAAAGGGAGGAACAGTGAACGTTCTGCGGTGGCTCTTCGACGCACAAATACAGTTTGGAGACCAGATTCTTCTTGTGCGCGAAGTTTTAGGTAACCTTTTCGGTTTAGCCTCAGCTTTGGGCGGAATGCGCCGTAAAGTCTGGGCATGGCCGATCGGTATAGCCGGAAATCTGCTGCTTTTTACCGTTTTTATGGGTGCCTTCTTCGGCAGCCCCAACCCCATTAATATGCTTGGTCAGGCTGGGCGCCAGGTTATGTTCATAACTGTTTCTGTATGGGGCTGGTATCGTTGGCGGCAGTCCTGCAGAGCTCAAGGAACGCGTGCCGAGGGGGCAGCTGTAATTCCACGATGGGCATCCAGGCTGGAACGTTTTAGCATTATCTCTGTACTTATTCTTGGCACGATAGCGTTAACTCCAATATTTCGTTCTCTAGGGTCATACGAGCCCGTATGGTCAGATGCTTGGATATTTACCGGTTCGCTTATAGCGACCTATGGTATGGCACGAGGATGGGTAGAGTTCTGGCTAATTTGGGTTGCTGTTGATATTGTTGGTGTTCCGCTGCTTTGGAGCGCAGGCTACTATGCCACCTCTCTGATGTATGTTTTCTACGGATGCTTTACTCTTGTAGGCTTCTTCGTATGGTGGAGTACTCGGAATCGTGCAGAAAAAACCCGAGTCCAAACGCAATTTCCGGATATTACTGTTGACGTGGAATCGAGCAAATCATGACAACGTATCTAGGTCCTGAGATGTATACGCCCGTAAATGATCTTGACTATTCTGCTGCGGAGTACGGTCATCTTCAAGGAATACCCGCTTCGGTAACTGTGAAGGTCCCTGAAGGGGCATTGACCGATGATCGTGCTATGAGTTTGGCTATAGAAGCCGCTCGTCAGGGTATACGAGGGGCTAACCCACTTGTTGGAGCGGTTATTACAAACTCTGCCGGTCAAGTACTGCATATTGGATGGCATCGCGGGGCAGGAACCCCTCACGCTGAAGCTGATGCCCTAGCTCAAGCCCGCGCGGCTGGCACGGATATGAGCGATGCAAAAATGTATGTGTCGCTAGAACCCTGCAATCATACAGGCAAAACTGGTCCGTGCTCGCATGCTATCAAAGAAGCTGGAATTTCTCAGGTCTTTTATGCATATCCAGATAGGAACGCTCAGGCTTCTGGCGGAGCAGAATATTTACGCTCTCACGGAGTCGTAACAACGTATATGCGAGAATTTGCTGAGGACTCGTACTCGCTAAATGAACGATGGTTTATTTCGGTCGCAGAAAAACGACCATTTATTACCGTTAAATCTGCTTCAACTCTTGACGGTTTTATCGCGGCAGCAGACGGCACCAGTAAATGGATAACTGGTTCACAAGCACGTGCTGATGGGCATCTCATCCGAAAACGCGCAGACGCCGTGATGATCGGAACCCGCACTACACTCCTTGATAATCCCTCACTAGATGCCCGTGATATCTCAGGGCAACGCTACAAGAAACAGCCTTTACGGGTTGTCATGGGAGAAACAGATATACCAAGCACCTATAAAGTGTGTGGTCTAGGTACAAGAGACCCAGAAAATTACATGCAGGTTTACACTCACGAGCCCAGAGTCCTTCTTGACGAACTTTACAGTCGTGGGGTGCGACACCTCATGATTGAGGGAGGACCGGGAATGGTTGGTCTATTTACCGGGGAAGATCTTCTTGACGAACTTGTTTGGTACCGCGCTCCTATACTCATGGGGCACGGTAAAAGTGCAATGTACCGACTTATTACCAACACGTTGGAAAATGCCCCTCGTCTGCAGCTTGATGATCTCGGGATGCTTCCCGCAGTTCGGGTCTTAGGCGAAGACACCGCAACGCACCTGATACCAAGCCCACGCAGTACCGCAAAAAATACGCCGGGTATTCGTCGTGTACTCCCACGTTTCACTCACAAATATTTTCCAGAACCACGAGAATAAAAATTACAAAAGTTACGCATAATTCCTGGAAACAAAGTGTAGGAAAGGGAACATCGTCTTTGAGATCGTTCCGGTATGCACCTGCACGATATTTCGGGGAATAAAGGACTCGTCTTTATAGTTGTAGTGCAAGTATCGTAGCGGCATCTGAATTCCATCTCGGTGCAGCTGCCACAGAGGAGAAGACACACATGTTCACAGGAATTATCGGTGCGCTAGGTACCGTTGAATCCGTTCAACCAGTCTATAATGCTCAAGGGGCTTCGACCGGAGCTGCATATATCACTATTAACGCTGGTGACATTGTCTCTGACTTGGACCATGGAGGATCCCTAGCTGTCAACGGTGTATGCCTAACTGCCGTTGATGAGGATAGCATTGAACCGCAGCAATTTCGCGCTTATGCCATGGGGGAGACGCTCACTCGGACCAATCTAGGCACACTAACTCAAGGATCGGTCGTTAACCTTGAACGGTGCATGCCTGCCAGCGGAAGGTTCGACGGACACGTAGTCCAGGGACACGTAGATGGTATCGCGACGGTTACATCAATAACGGAACATGATGCATGGTGCACTGTTCGTTTTTCCATTCCTCAAGAACTTGCTCCGTATCTGGTTGAGAAAGGTTCTATTGCCGTCTCCGGCGTATCGCTGACAGTAACAGCGGTTTCTGCCTCTGTTGAGAGCGCTCCCTGGTTTGAAGTCGGTTTAATTCCTGAAACTCTTAGCGCAACTAATCTAGGGCAGCTTACCGTAGGAGATACTGTCAATCTTGAAACAGACGCGCTCGCTAAATATGTAGCCCGGTTGATGGAAACGAGAAATATAGATTTCCATGAAACTTCCGTAGTTGCACAAGAGCTGGATTCTATTCAGGAGGCCATTGAGGCTATCTCCGCCGGTCGAGCTGTCGTTGTAGTGGATGATGAAAACCGTGAAAATGAGGGAGATATAATTTTTGCGGCTGAATATGCTACAGAAGAACTCATGGGATTTACTATCCGCTATACTTCCGGAGTGATATGTGCTCCAATGAGTCACGAACGCGCAGACAGCATGAACTTACCGCCGATGACCGCGCACAATGAAGATCCTAAAGGTACTGCATATACGGTTTCTTGCGATGCGCGTGTAGGAAGCACAACAGGTATTAGCGCTGCCGATCGTGCCCGTACAGTCAGAGTTCTTGCAGACGCCTCAGCGGGCCCTGAAGATTTGAGCCGTCCGGGGCATATATTTCCCTTGCGTGCCGTAGCTGGTGGGGTTTTGGAACGTGCTGGGCATACAGAAGCGGCCGTAGAACTTACTCGTGCGGCAGGTCTTTCGGGCGTAGGCGTTATCGCCGAGCTTGTTCATGATGATGGAAGTATGATGCGCTTTGAGGCTTTGCGCTCTTTTGCAGCTGCACACAGCCTCCCCATGATTTCGATCGAAGACCTTATTCAGTATGTGAAGGAACGAGCATGAGTGATACTCCAGAAAAGCAGAGCACTCAGCACAAGCACATACCCTCAGAGCTCGAATTCGAGAAACGCGATCTTGCTGAGAGATTTGCCCACCAATACACAGCTTCGCCTTTAGACTTAGTGCCTCATCCCAGCCCGCAACTGGTGGAATCGACCGTTGAGGTTATTGTTCCTACACCCCATGGAAACTTTGGGGTACGTGCTTGGCGGTTTGCCGATGGTGCTGAGCATATGAGCATTCGTGCTTTAGACGACCAAGGGAACCCTATTGCATTTTCGGGAGAAGCTCAGATTCCCGCAGTGCGAATCCACTCCGAATGCGCTACTGGAGATATTCTGGGCTCCTTCCGATGCGACTGTGGTCAGCAGCTTGAGAATGGGTTAAAAATTCTCTCGCGTTATGGTGGTTGGATTCTCTATATTCGCAATCATGAAGGGCGGGGTATTGGGCTTGTAAATAAGTTGCGAGCCTATGCACTTCAAGATGTTGGCCTTGATACCCTAGACGCAAATTTAGCGCTTGGCTTAGACGAAGATATGCGTGATTACACGCAGGCGGCACTTATTCTGCAAGAACTCGGGGTTCATAATCTGCGACTTATCACAAATAATCCGGCAAAGGTTGACGCGCTGACCGAGCTGGGGCTTGAAGTACATGAGGTAATTCCTGACGAAATTCCGGCGCGTGCTGAGAACGCCAAGTACCTTGAAACAAAACGTCGGCGTATGGGGCATAGGCTCCATGGGCCTAGTATATAGTTCTTCTGGCTGATAACAGCTTGCTGTGTGGTCAGAGGACGACTTTGCGATATAAACCAACGACACCAAGGAGTTAAGAAATATGAGCGGCGCAGGAGCAGCAGATACCACTCTCAATCCCGAGGACTACACTGGATTCAAACTAGCTATTGTTGCGGCAAGCTGGCACACTCAGGTCATGGAAGGGTTACTCAATGGGGCGCAGCGCGCCGCCGCTGATGCGGGGCTGGAGCCGACTATTGTGCGTGTTCCGGGGACTTTTGAACTACCTGTTGCAGCAACCCGTCTTGCCGAAAAATACGATGCGATTGTTGCCCTCGGCGTTGTTATTCGCGGTGGAACTCCTCACTTTGACTTCGTATGTCAGGGCGCTACGAGTGGTCTGACCGATGTTTCCGTGCTGACTGGTCGCCCGGTCGGTTTCGGGGTACTCACCTGCGATAATGAACAACAAGCTCTAGACCGTGCCGGACTTCCTGGTTCCTCTGAAGACAAAGGCTATGAGGCAACGGCGGCAGCTTTGCAAACCGCAGCGACTCTCAAACGACTGAGCTAATTAACAGCGCGAAGTGTCAATTTTGATACTTCGCGCTGTTTGTTCAAACCACTGTTAGATGTGGTGGAACTTGTACACTAATACGAGAGCCCCAGGCAACAGTTTGGGCATCAGCAATCGAGCACGAAGGATTAGTCCTATGCAGGATTTGGGCATTATCTCACCCTCTCTTGAAGAATTCCGGGAACGCGCAGTGACTCACCGAGTTATTCCGGTGTGCATCAAAATTCTTGCAGACTCGCTCACACCCATTGGTATTTATCGTTCGCTGGTTCTACACGATGGTGCCGCTGATCCTGGAACTTTTTTGCTTGAATCGGCTAAGATCGCGACCGAGGGGGAATCGGCAGCTTGGGACCGGTATTCTTTTATCGGCGCTTCTTCTCGTTCAACCCTGACCACACGAGACGGCAAGATGTATTGGCAAGGGCAAACTCCGGCGGGGGCCCCAACAGAAGGCGACCCCGTTGAAGCTATCGATCAAACCCTTCGTATGCTTCATACTGAACCGGTTCCTGGCCTTCCACCGTTAACATCGGGGTTGGTAGGTTACTTGGGCTGGGACGTAGTACGCCGCTGGGAGAACCTGCCGTATCCGCCAGCTGATGACGTGAATCTCCCAGAATTTGCCTTGAACATGGTTTCTGATATGGCAATCCATGATAATACTGACGGTACAGTGCTCTTGATCGCAAATGCCATTAACTTCAACGGTACCGATGAAAATGTGGATGATGCATACGTCGATGCGGTCGAACGTCTGCACCGTATGCTGCAGCAGCTAGAACAGGGTGCCTCTGAAACGGCATCGGTTTTAACCGGCGTTTCTGAGGTAAATGCTCGAATTCATCGTGAGGTTACTCAAACTTGGTCGGTGCAAGGTTATCAAGACGCAATTGATCGTTGTAAGAAAAATATTATTGATGGCGACATCTTTCAGATCGTGATCTCACGTCGTTTTGAAGTTGAAACTGGCGCGGATGCGCTTGATGTCTATCGCGTCCTTCGTCAATCTAACCCTTCACCCTACATGTACCTCTTTAACTTTGAGGATGCTGAGGGTATTCCTTTCCAAATTGTTGGTTCCTCCCCAGAAGCCTTGGTGACCCTCAAGGAGGGTCGTGCGACCTCGCATCCTATCGCTGGTTCCCGGCCTCGCGGTGCAACTCGTGAACAGGATATAGCTCTTGCTGAAGAGCTTCTTGCCGATCAAAAAGAGCGCTCTGAGCATTTGATGCTGGTTGATTTGGCGCGTAATGATCTGTCTCGAATTGCAAAGCCTGGAACGGTCTCTGTTGATGAGTTCATGGTGATTGAGCGGTTTAGCCATATCATGCATATTTCTTCCTCAGTGAGTGCTGAACTTGACCCTCAATTCAGTGCTTACGATGTACTTCGCGTTGCTTTTCCGGCGGGGACTCTCTCGGGGGCTCCCAAACCGCGGGCCATGCAGCTTATCGACGAGTATGAGCCGACCCGCCGTGGGGTTTATGGGGGTGTCTGCGGATATTTTGATTTTGCTGGAAACATGGACATGGCTATTGCAATTCGTACTGCTGTTCTCAAGGGAACAAAAGCTTATGTACAGGCTGGAGCCGGTATTGTGATGGACTCCAACCCGGAGTCCGAGACTGAAGAGACCGTAAATAAGTCAGCTGCTCCGCTCCGTGCTGTATTGACGGCATCGGGTCTGAAACCTCTGCAGACAAAACGCGTTACCACAGCAGATTAAGAACCTGCGGGAGGGCATAATCCCATGAATACACAGCGGCATAAGTCTTCGTCTTTGAATCAATCAAATAACCATGAGACAACGAGTACTGCTACGGCTTTTAGTGCGGCGGATGAAAACTTACACTCGAAACCTGCGCGACTACAAGCGCCTGGACTGGTGCTTTTAACAGGGCTTGCTGTGGCTGCCCTTGCCTTTAGTACGACGCTTTTTCCTTGGGTCCAAGCGCATGTGAACGGGGTCTTGGGGGAACAAAATCTTGACATTACTGGGTCTCGAGCGGCCCCCGCAGTAAGCGCACTGGCGATGGTAGCTTTAGCAGCTCCTTTAGCGGCGCGCATAGCCCCTCAGCTTTTGCGGTATGTTATCGCATTGGTAAGTTTAGGATCCGGGGTAGGTATTATTCTCTCTGCGCTGTCGGTGGTGATGAATCCCGCAGGTGCGGTTGTAACTGAGACCAGCAAGGTAACGGGAACCGTGGCGTCTACAGGTACGTATGCTGTGACTGTTTGGCCGTGGATTTCATGCATATCAGGTTTTCTTATTATGTGCGTGGGACTTTGGACTCTTGTAGTGGCTCGACACTGGCAAGGTGGGCGTAAATATAACCGCACAGTGCGTAACCCGCAAGAAGCTCCTGGTGAGGTCGACAATATGGATGCATGGGATCTGCTGAGCAGGGGAGAAGACCCTACCGTAGAAAAATAGTTTTAAATAGTGAAAGAGGCTTCAAACACTGCGAGTTGTACAACATTGCTCGTCTAAATATTTGTACGATTCTCACCAGCAAATTCACAGAAGACGAGGTCATGACCTAAAATCGAAGAAAGGACGTCTGTACGCATTATTCGCGTATCTGTGCACACACATGAGGAGTTTTCGTGACGGAAGAGAAAGTTGTTATTGTTCCTGAACGCCCGTATGCAAATCACGGTAGCACCGTAGCATCGTGGGTTATGATCGCCATCATGACGACCGGGGTACTTGTTGGTGCTGTTGCGTATGATCTGGCTCAGCCCGTTATCGTCTTTGTTGGTGCTGGCATTATCGTGCTGGGTCTAGTGGCTGGATTGCTTCTCAAGAGTGCTGGCTACGGTCAAGGTGGTTCTAAAACCAAAAATACTGAGCGTCACTAGTAAATACGCTACGAGCGCCTCGCCCATGACGAGGCGCTCTCTCTTGTGCTATCTCAAACTTTTGGATATTTGATGACTATGAGAAGGAACACTGTTGAGTACCGTACTAGATGAAATTATTGGTGGAGTACGTGAGGATTTAGAGGATCGTCGTGCAAAACATCCTCTGGAAAAGGTGCAGGAGCTAGCGCTCTCTACGGCACCAGCTCTTGACGCTGTATGTGCTTTACGTGGTGATGGCCAAACTGTGCGTATCATTTCAGAGGTGAAACGTTCGTCTCCATCGAAAGGTATCCTGGGGGAAATAGCGGATCCAGCGGAACTAGCGGTGAAGTATCAGCGTGGAGGAGCAGCAGCTATTTCGGTGCTTACCGAAGAACGCCGTTTTGGCGGAAGCCTGGAGGATCTGGATGCGGTGCGTGCTCACGTCAGTATTCCCATATTGCGTAAAGATTTTATTGTTGATGAGTACCAGATTTGGGAAGCACGTGCACACGGCGCAGATCTGGTGCTTCTTATTGTTGCTGCCTTGGAAGAAGATACCTTGAGCGCTTTCTTAGAGCTTGCCGAATCGCTTGGTATGAATGCTCTCGTAGAAGCACATACTTCAGAAGAAATATCTATCGCTCAGCGTGTCGGAGCCAAAATTATAGGTATTAACGTTCGCAACCTAAAAACTCTTGAAGTCAAGAACGCGCATTATGCAGAGCTTGCGGCCGATCTGCCGGAAAGCGTTATTAAAGTTGCAGAATCTGGTGTATCTGGGCTGAGCGATGTACAGAACTACGCGCAGGCTGGTGCTGATGTCGTGCTTATTGGTGAGACTCTGGTCAAATCTGGAGACCCGGAGAAAACTGTACGTGAATTTTCGGCTGTACATCATCTCTAATGCAGATTAGAGCTATCTTACGTAGATGACAGTTTTTCACATGTGAATAATCATAGGGCTTTTCTTTATATACGCTGACGCTATGTCATTCCGCGTAGAATAGTAAGAATACGAACAAGCCGTACCATGAGTTAAGTGTACAAACCTAACTCATGGATGAAAATAAAAGTACCCGGGAAGGACAACAATGAGCGAAAACCTGGCAGACGCATTTCTTGAGGGGAAATCCCTCAAAAATGCACCCGGTCCCTACTTCGGGCAATACGGTGGGCGATGGATGCCTGAATCGTTAATTGCCGCCATGGATGAGCTTGAGTCTACCTTCCAGAATGCTAAGCAGGATCCAGAGTTTATTGCGGAATTTCAGCGACTCTCTGCTGAATACTCGAATCGTCCTTCATTGCTAACGGAAGTTCCGCGGTTCTCAGAGCACGCTGGGGCTCGGATCTTTCTGAAACGTGAAGATCTTAACCATACCGGTAGCCACAAGATTAACAATGTTTTAGGACAAGCACTTCTCGCAAAGCGCATGGGTAAGACACGTCTGATCGCAGAGACCGGTGCTGGTCAGCACGGTGTAGCAACGGCAACGGCTGCTGCGCTTTTCGGCATGGACTGTGTGATTTACATGGGTGAAGAAGATACCGAGCGGCAGGCTTTGAACGTGGCGCGTATGCAGCTTTTGGGCGCGAAAGTTATTGCCGTTCAGAATGGCTCCCGTACTCTGAAAGACGCTATTAATGAGGCTCTTCGAGACTGGGTCGCTAATGTCGAGAATACCCACTATCTGCTGGGTACAGCGGCGGGAGCACATCCTTTCCCTGCAATGGTGCGTTTCTTTCATGATGCTATTGGTTCTGAAGCACGCGAACAAATTCAACAGATGACTGGGCGTCTTCCCCACGGAGTTTCTGCATGCGTTGGTGGGGGTTCAAACGCCATTGGAATCTTCCATGCATTCCTTGATGACCACGATGTAAAACTTTACGGTTTTGAGGCGGGGGGAGACGGTGTAGAAACCGGACGTCACGCCGCAACTATTAATCTAGGACGCCCAGGAATGCTTCACGGTGCCGTAACCTACCTGATGCAAGACGAAGATGGGCAAACTATAGAGTCGCATTCGATTTCTGCTGGCCTAGACTATCCCGGCGTTGGGCCCGAACACTCGTACCTTTCAGACTTAGGCCGTGTCAGCTACCAGCCGGTGACCGATACTGAAGCTATGGATGCTTTTCAACTGCTTTGCCGTACTGAAGGTATTATTCCTGCCATCGAATCGGCGCATGCACTTGCCGGTGCGTTACGGGTCTGTCAGGAGTGGGCGCATCAAGATTCTGAGTCTGCCCGTGAAAAAATAATGGTGGTGTGCCTATCTGGTCGTGGCGATAAAGACATGGAGACCGCCTTGAAATGGTTCGATCTAGGGAAAGCAACCCCGTCATCTTCTCTCATGACAGGCAATAAAGAGGCAGTTGCTGAGAAGGCAGTGCAGGCAGAAAGCGAGGCGCACGCATGAGCTATCAAGACGCACAGCCGCATGCGGCAAAGTACGAAGTCCTTGACGGTACCTTCCCGCCCCAAAACCCGAACTCGCCTCTCGTGCAGCGGTTACGCGAATGCAAAGAAGATGGGCGTGCAGCACTTATCGGGTACCTCCCCGCAGGTTTTCCCAATTTTGAAGATTCTGTGGCAGCAGCTATCGAACTAGGCAATAACGGTGCCGACATTATTGAGCTGGGTGTACCGTACTCGGATCCGGTCATGGACGGCCCCGTTATCCAGCACGCCACAGGTGCCGCATTAGAAGGCGGCTTCAAACTTTCTCGGGTTTTTGATGCTGTACGGCGCATTACCGAGGCAACCCAAGCTGTCGTTGTCGTGATGACGTATTGGAACCCCGTACTTGCCTACGGTGTTGATAATTTTGCACGTGACCTTGCGGCTGCTGGAGGAGCTGGAATGATCACTCCAGATTTAGTACCCGATGAAGCATCGGCTTGGTTCGAAGCCTCTGAAAAATACGGGTTAGATCGTATTTTCTTGGCGGCCCTATCGTCATCCCATCAACGTTTAGAGACTATCGCTAAGGCTTCGAGCGGGTTCGTTTATGCCGTTTCTGTCATGGGCGTTACAGGGGCTCGCACCTCAGTCTCAGAAGCTGCCCAAGGACTTGTCGAAAACCTTCATGCTGCAGGTGCTGAATACGCGTGTGTTGGTTTAGGCGTTTCAACTCGTGCCCATGTTGAAGAGATCGGAACTTATGCAGATGGTGTGATTGTAGGAACGGCACTTGTAAAAGCTCTAGCTGATGGAGGTCCTACTGCGGTGGGAGCACTAACTCGTGAACTTGCAGGACGTGCATAGTATGAATGTTATATTATCGGAATCCTTTACCTCAGCAGTATCCCTTCCTCTGGCGTCAATCCCGTCGCCGAGTGTATCTTATCTTCAGCTTGGGCCGTTTCGTATCCATTTTTACGCACTTTGCATTTTAGCCGGAATAATCGTGTGTCTATGGCTTAGCGCTCGGCGCTGGGCACAAGTTGGCGGCACACGTGAGCGCGTATATGACGTGGCAATGTGGGCTATTCCCGCTGGAATTATTGGGGCGCGTGCTTACCATGTGCTCATTACAGACCCTGGCAGCTATTTTGGTCCCAATGTCTCTGATCCTTGGGCTTTCCTGAAGATTTGGGAAGGCGGCATCGGCATTATGGGAGCGGTGTCCGTAGGAGCCCTGGGGGCCTGGATTGCTTGTCGCCGATACCAGATTAACTATGCAGCATTTGCGGATGCAGTTGCACCAGGTATTATTTTGGCGCAGGCTTTTGGTCGTTGGGGCAATTGGTTTAATCAGGAGCTTTTCGGTAAGCCTACTACCCTTCCGTGGGGTTTGGAGATTAGTCAATCGAGTGGGAATTTTCCTGCTCAATATCCCGCAGGAACTCTCTTTCACCCCACATTCCTTTACGAATCATTATGGAACCTTGTGGGCGCATTCCTTCTAATTTTCCTGGGGAATAGGTTCCTGAAGCGCGGACAAACTTTTTGGCTCTATGTGCTGTACTACGGTATTGGACGGTTCTTCATTGAAGTGTTCCTGCGTATTGATACCTCTGAAACACTTCTGGGGCTGCGGGTTCACGTGTGGACATCGGGTGCCCTGATTGTACTAGGGTTGATCGGCTTTGTTGCCGCTGGTATCCGTGCTAGGGCTAAAGCTGCAGCGGGCATTGCTGAAGCTCCAGTTCAGGGAGCATCGGTTCAGCATACCCCTGACTCAGAGAAAACTGCCGCCCAAGATCCGGATGAGGTTTCTAACCAGGGTAAAGAGACCTCGAAAGAATCTCGGACATCCGAGAAGAAGGTAGAGGAAGAGAAGAAAGCTACAAAAGACAAAGAACCAGGCGCCCAAGAGTCTGCAGATAAGATTCAGACCGGTGATAGGCAGGATAAAACTCCTGAGATCCCGTGGAAAAAATCTAAATCGTAAATTCCTGGACAACTAACCTTGGGTCCTCTTCACTGTTTCAATGGTGGAGAGGACCTGACTTTTTCCTTGATGAAAGATAAAAGGAGGGGGTGGGCCGCACACACAAGACCCACCCCCTGCAACCGAATACGTTATCGGCGCGGCCTCGCACCCGCATCCGGAATCAAAAGACCGGAGGAGGAGAGAAAACCTCCGGCCAAGCTTATTTTGGTAACCTGCTATGCAATATCAGAGGAATTTGGATATTGCTTCAACAAGTGGTTTTAGAGACTCTCGGTTGGTGTAATCCGCATGACCGGTTTTATAGCACTCAAGCATTTGCTGAATACCTTCGTTGGGGTTTGGATTAGCCATCAACCAAGCGCGAACCGGACCTTTAAGAGCGGTCTTATGAGCAAGTGAAAGCTCTGAAAAGTCAATCCCACCACGTAAATGGAAAGTCGGGCGTCCATCGGTGAGTTCTGCAGTATAACTTTTAGCGACAGCCTTGTCGAGCAGTTTCTTGGAGTACTCGCCTGTGAAGGAAACCGTGAAGAATGCAGTACGTTCCTTTTTAGGGAGAATAAAGGGAACAATCTTCTTCTTGAGGCTGGGAGCGCCTGTAAGGAACCCGCCGTAATCGCTACCGCCAATAATAACGGAGTCCGCTGCTTCCACAAGTTCAGGGGTTACTTCTGTAGCCCGTAAAGTATCGACTTCAGGAGCCTGTGGTAATGCTCGCAGATCTTCTGCTATCCAGTTCGCATAACGCTCGGTGTACCCATAGGTTGAACCGAAGATAATCAGCACACGAATGGTCACTGAAGCCTCCCAAAGCAAATTTGCATACAAGATACTAATTATTGATTCCAGTCTATGGCAGGTGGTGATAAATGTGAAATTGCTTAGCCAATACTGGCGTGTCGTTTTTATCACATGGAAGAGGGGAGTGAGCGATGAACATCAAGGTGTGTCATACATGATGTGGGCATATTTGTTTCTCGGACAGGAGCGCTTGGCCATAGTTTCAAATGAGATGTCAGAAAACAACTAAAACCTAATTATTGTTCTGAGGGGCAGGTAGAGAGCACGTGAGTCTTGAGTGGGCAACATGGTTCGAGGTTAAAACAAGGATTTCCTGAAAATACCGAGAATTTTCCTCCCGAAAACGCTTGAGAAGGAATATACTAGAAGGGATGAATGCCGCACATGCCATGTTGTGTATACATGGTGTTGTGTGGGAATAATTGGGACTCCTGATGGGAAGGTTCCATCTATATTATGGGTATCTTTCTTAGAAGGTTCCACCCCAACACACGAAGGTTAGGTACATGAGGCGCGCAAAAATCGTTGCAACCATTGGTCCGGCTATTTCTTCTCCCGAAAAAATTGCGGAAGCGATCAAGGCGGGTATGAACGTTTCCCGTCTGAATATGAGTCATGGTGACCACGACGTTCACACTAACTCTTACACAACTATCCGTGAACAATCCGCGGCGTTGGGGAAAGAAGTAGCTATTCTTGCTGATCTGCAAGGTCCTAAGATCCGTTTGGAGCGCTTTGTAAACGGGGAAGAATATCTAAAGCCTGGCGCTGATTTTACGATTACTTCTGAGGACGTTGAGGGTACCAAAGATATCTGTGGTACGACTTATAAAGGTCTTCCTGGCGATGTGAAGCCTGGCGATAAACTTTTGCTGGATGACGGTAAGATCCAGCTGGAAGCCGTTGAAGTAACTCCAACTCGTGTTCGCACTCGTGTGATTGTAGGCGGACCTATTTCAAACAATAAAGGCATCAACCTTCCTGGGGCGGCCGTTTCTCTTCCCGCACTGACCGAGAAGGATGAGGCTGACCTTCGTTTTGCCCTGAATTTGGGCGTAGATATTATTGCTCTTTCCTTTGTACGTAGCGGGAAAGACGTAAACCGCGTTCATGAGATCATGGCCGAAGAGGGTATCCGTATTCCGGTGATTGCCAAGATCGAAAAGCCTCAAGCCGTTGATAATCTGCAAGATATTATCGACAAGTTTGATGGCATCATGGTTGCCCGTGGCGACCTTGGCGTGGAACTGCCGTTCTCTGAGGTGCCACTGGTTCAGAAGAAAGCTATTGAGATGGCTCGTCGCTGGGCTAAGCCCGTTATCGTGGCAACTCAGGTACTTGAGTCCATGATCTCTAGCCCGACTCCTACGCGCGCGGAAGTCTCTGACTGTGCAAACGCAATCTTGGATGGCGCCGATGCGGTGATGCTCTCCGGCGAGACTTCGGTGGGCAATTACCCCATTATTACCATTGCGGCAATGGCCTCCATTATTCGTGATACTGAGGAAAAGGGTCTATACCGCGTACCACAGCTGGACCGTAAGCCCCGTACCCGTGGTGGTGCCATCACGCGTGCAGCTGTAAACATTGCGGAACAATTGGATGTAGATTACATTAGTACTTTTACCCAGACGGGTGACTCAGCACGCCGTTTAGCACGTCTACGCCCTGCGCAGCCGGTACTTGCTTTCACCCCCAACCCAAAGGTGCGTGCTTTTATCTCACTGTTGTGGGGTGTTGAAGCTGCGCATGCGCCGGTGGCGACCAACATTGACGGTACGACCGACATCGTAAATGACTACCTGGTCGAGCATAAGCTCGCAGAACCGGGTGATCTTATTGTGATTGCTGCAGGTTCGCCTCCCGGGGTGGCGGGATCAACCAATATGGTTAAGGTACACCGTATTAAGGAACAGGGTTCCGGCGAACATGAACCGGAAGAGCGTGAGCACCTGCGCCCCTACGGGGAAGACGAACACAAGTAAGGTTCTTCTTTATCGTGTAAACATTTTTCGAACTGAATCTATGAGAAGTCCCGCCTCTTTGATGCAGGAGGCGGGACTTTCTATATGCGGAAAGACCCACCATATGAGTTGCGGGTACACAATCTATTGAACTGGAGCTCCAAGAAAATAAAAACTCGTCTCAAAACCATAACTATGGTCAAGACGAGTTTAGTAAATGTGCCCGAGGTGGGACTCGAACCCACACTCCGAAGAACCTGATTTTGAGTCAGGCGCGTCTGCCAATTCCGCCACTCGGGCTTGCACTCAAAGGTACGCATAAGATTTTACCCTATCGATTGGCATAAAATCGAATTACAAAGAGTGAGAAATGTCCACAGTATTCTTTGAATCCTCGACGATAGTTTTGCATCTAGACGAGAAACATACAAATTTCAACCTTATACAGTAGATGAAGTTTTATTAACTACTGTAGAATAAAGGCGACTGAAAATAGACCAAGGAGAGAGTTATGTCAGAGAAGACCGCTCACGAACACGAGGGAGATCAGGTCTCGGCGCGCACCGTTGTGGTTGCCGAAGACGAAGCATTGATTCGCCTGGACATCGTCGAAATCCTGAAGGACCAAGGGTTCGAGGTCGTGGCAGAGACCGATAATGGTAAAACCGCTATCGAGCTTGCCAAAAAACACCATCCCGATTTGGTGCTCATGGATGTCAAAATGCCAATTATGGACGGTATTACAGCCGCCGAGGAAATCGGAAAGGAAAAAATAGCGCCTGTGGTGCTCCTGACCGCTTTCAGCCAGAAAGAGCTGGTGGATCGTGCTGTTGAAGCTGGGGCCATGGCATATGTGGTCAAGCCCTTTACTCCTAATGACCTTTTTCCCGCTATCGAGGTGGCGCTTTCTCGATATGAACAGCTGCGTACGCTAGAGAAAGAGGTCACAACTATTCGTGATCAGTTTGAGACTCGAAAGCTCGTAGATCGTGCCAAGTCTTTGCTTATCACCAAAATGAACCTCACCGAGCCCGAGGCATTCCGGTGGATTCAGAAGACCTCAATGGACCGTCGCCTCTCTATGCGAGAGGTATCCGATACTATTATCAAGCAGCTGTCTGAGTAATATTCTTGAGACCTTAGTATCAAGTCCCAAACGATGATTAGCTGCTGCTCTAGAATATAAAATTCAGGAGTGTGGATTTTCAGGACAACAAGACTCTTGTTGTCCTGAAAATCCACACTCCTGTTTTACGCTTTCATTTGCTCACGACAGCCTTGAAATGAATGTATTAGCGTCGCATTATACGGGTTATGTCGTCATCGTCATCACTACCATGAGGACCTTTAATCGGGCGTGCTGTTGGGGACCCAGCCCAGAGTAAAACGCCAGCTGCTATGAAAAGTCCTAGCCACCAGAAACTTCCTGGATTTCCCATAGCGGTAACCCAACATACCAGTAGAGCAGCTATGGCTAAGGGCAATGTAATACGTTTTGCACGGACGATTTTTGGATAGCGTTTGGAATACGGTTGGCGCGCCATATCAATCCTCTATATGTCTGCTTTAGGGTCGTGGAATGATCATATTAGTTATACGAGCTGTACAAATAGTTCGATCGGACTCATCCATAATCTCTATAGTGTGTACGCAAACGGTACGTCCCAGCTTAACTGCCGTACAGATTCCCGTAACGTGGCCACTAATGGCGGGGCGCACGTGAGTTGCATTGAGATCTACCCCAACGGCTATGGAGTCAACTCCTCCATGGATACCTGCTGCTAATGAACCAAGAGTTTCTGCAAGAACAGCCGAGGCACCTCCGTGGAGCAAACCGACAGGCTGGGTATTCCCCTGCACAGGCATGGATGCCACAGCTCGCTCAGCAGTTAGCTCACTAAAGATAATTCCCATACGGGGGATTAGCTCTCCCAAGCCCTTCGGAAAGAATTTATGAGTCTCTGCGGGCACACCGTGCTCGTTGAGCTGCACTACAAGGTCAGCAGATAGTTTAGGGGTAGATTCAGTCATGCCTTCAAGTGTACTCCCAGTGATAGGGTGGAGTAGAAAAAGAGCTCTTATAAAGTATGTGTTTGTCGGGATTGAGAAGAAACGAGATTCTTGCTTTGGAAGGTGTAAGAATATGGATGATCATGCACGTATCTATGAAGAATGGCATCGGTACGCTAAAAACCGTGATACTGAAGGACTGCTCAGCCTTTATGCTGAGGACGCAGTTTTTGAAAGCCCCCTCGTGTCAGCAATAATTCCCGAAGCTGGCGGCGGCGTTTTGCGGGGACGAGAAGCGATTAAGCATTTTCTGGAAGAGGGCACCCAGCGTCGTCCGAATGAACTTGTACGTTGGTACCGCACGGGGGAGTATCTGACTAATGGGAAAACTTTGGTGTGGGAATATCCGCGAGAAACTCCTGAAGGAGAACAAATAGATATCTTAGAGCTCATGGAAATATCCGATGGGCTTATTGTGAACCATCGCATCTATTGGGGTTGGAAAGGATGTCAGCATATTAGCGAAGCACTCGTACGGAATAAGTAAGGTGTAAGTAAAGCTCCATATGAATAACGGGGTGCGCATCCAAGGTTTCTGGACGCGCGCCCCGTCGTTTAGGTCAAGGCTATGCCGAAATTGCTTCTGCTTTTTCGATGTCTTCATCGCTAATCCCGGCAGTTGGATCAACCCCCAACATCTTAGAGATACGTTCGGTAAACGTTGCAATGGTGGCATCTCCGGTGACATTAGTTGCGGTACCGAAAGAGTCTTGCGCAAGGTACAGAGCAATCATGAGGGCGATCATGGATTCATTGAAACCAAGCATCGACTCCAGCAGCCCAATGGCGGTCATCACGCCTCCGCCGGGTACACCCGGGGCCGCGACCATCATAATGCCTAGCATAAGCACCACTGGAGTTACTGAGGCAAAATTGGGGTTTTGCCCAGTCATATACAGGACTGCGACTGCACATGAAGTAATCGTGATCATAGAACCCGAAAGGTGGATGGTAGCGCATAGCGGAATAGCGAAATCAACCACGCGAGAAGAAATACCAGCCTTCTTCGCGGATCGAACCGTTACCGGGATGGTAGCTGCTGAGGACTGGGTTCCGATGGCTGTGAAATAGGCGGGCATCATGGTCTTGAGCATCCTAAACGGGTTGCGCTTTGAAACGCTTCCGGCAACTGTGTACTGTAGCGTTAGCGTTACCCAGTGCAAGATAATGACCATAATGAATACCATGCCAAAGACCGAGAGAATCTTAGCAACCTGGCCCGCAAGGGTCATATTCGCAAAGACACCCACGATATGGATGGGTAGAAGCGGAATAATAACGTAGCTGAGAAGCTTCTCAATGATAACTTGAAAATCCTCGAAGAGATTGAGCATGCTACGAGTCTTGAGGGCTGTTATTCCCAGACCTAGGATAAAGGACAGAATAAGTGCGCTCATCACTCCCATAATGGGGTCAAGCTCAAACTTGATGTATCCTGTCGAGAGTGCATTTTCAGGGTTATCAAAAGATTCTAACCGTTGCCCCTTCAACAAAATAGGGTACAGGAATAGTGCCGCCGTTAAAGCTAAAAATCCAGCAACAATACTGGAAAGATATGACAGAGCTACGGTAATGCCCAGCATCTTACCTGCACCTTGGGCTAGCGAACCAATTCCTGGAACGATAAAACCGATAATAATAAGCGGGATAGAGAAGCTCAGGAACGCACTGAAAACAGTAGAGAACGAGACAAAGATCTGAACTACAACATCGGTAGGGATAGAGATACCCAGCCCGCTATTTATGCCACCGATCATCCCAGGAGTTGTAGCACCGATAAGAACACCTGCAAGAATTGCAATCACAATCCAGGCAAGGAGAGGGATCTTTTTGAGTAGTTTCATAATTTCCTATGTGTGTTGGGACCGATAAGATCCATGCCGCTCATCCCCGGTATTCTCAGGGAACACTCAAGTATAGAGTTATATCCTAGCGTGAATGAATATGTTTATCCAGCGACAGGACAGACGTTCATGACATGAAAACGCCTAGCCGGTACTAGGCCTTTTAGAAGTTTTCAGGCGTGTTGCGTTCACTATCACTCCCCCCGTCGAAAACCTCTAGAATGGGATTGTGAGTAACTCAGAAAATACCCTGCTCCTTATTGATGGACATTCACTGGCCCTTCGCTCTTTCTTTGGCATTTATACAATGGCAGAGAAAACGGGAAACCATGTTTTTGTGCGAAGCGACGGGCAGCATACGGAAGCAGTTCATGCCTTCCTGTCTACCTTGCTGAACATTATTAAAGACCATAACCCCAGCCATATTGCGGTGGCATTCGATCTGCCCGGTGGTACTTTTCGCACGGAGGAATACAGCGAATATAAGAGCGGTCGTAACGTTATCCCTGAAGCCTTCGACGGGCAGCTTGATCTCATCAAGAAGATGCTCGGAGCTCTGAAAATCCCGGCGCTCACCCAGGAGAATTATGAGGCAGATGATATCGTCGCGACCCTGACACGGCAGGGATCAGAAGCTCAATACAAAGTGCTCATTCTTTCAGGAGACCGCGATATTTTCCAGCTTGTTACGGACGATGTTACATTGCTGTATCCCGTAACGACTGGTCCCTCCAAAGGTATTCAGCGTATGGATCCTGCAGCGGTTGAGAAAAAAACAAAAGTACCACCTCGGCTGTATCCGGATCTCGCTGCGCTCACCGGTGAGCAAGCCGATAATCTGCCTGGAGTCCCCGGAGTTGGACCAGGCTTTGCTGCTAAATGGCTTCACGAGTACGGTGATCTTGAAGGTGTACTTGCTAATAGCGAGAACATCAAAGGTAAAAAAGGTGAGGCTCTGCGCGAAAACATTGAGAATGTGCGCAGGAACCGTCGCCTCAACCAGCTTGTTGACACGCTCAATTTGGATATTGAGTTCGATCAAATGCGGTTTATTCCGGACCTTCAGGAGCTTGAAACGTTCTTCGATGAAGTGGAATTCCGCACTATTCGTAAGCGGGCCCAGGATATATTAGGGCCTGTCATACGTGCTTTGGGCGCGCAAGCTCGTACCGCAGGTGAAGAACCCATGACAGATAACGGGGTTCCGAGTGGTCCCACCTTTGAGCCGATTCGTACCGATGATTCGATCACCGTGACATCGGCCGCAGATTTTCGTGCATGGTGCGAGCATGCAACCCACGTTGGGTATGGGCGTGACGCATCGGGGAATGCCATAGAGGTCCCCGAAAGGCTTGAAGGCGCGGTTACGCTCTTCCCTGTGATTGATGTGCCTGTAGCTCGTGAAGGTGTGAAAGTTACCAAGACTAAGATTCGTGCTGCTGAAGAGAATCCGGTACTGCGAGGAATTATTCTGACCTCGAAAGAATCGTCGCTGTGGATCAACCTGACGAATATTTCCGAAGATCTCGCCTCAGCATTCGCGGAGTGGGTTTCTGACCCTCAAATGCGTAAGATCGTGATGGATCTCAAAAATCAGCGGAAACTCTTACGTGAGTACGGGTATAAACTCGATGGAGCCATCGAAGATCCGTCGTTATCCTCGTACATGTGCGGATACATAGCAGCTGCGAATCGTAGGCTCTTTGCTGAACGTATTGAGGATTTAGCTGAGAAATATCTTTGGATTCCCCAACAGGAATTCAGTGAACTTGTCTTCCCAGAGGAAGCACCCTCACTTTTTGAGATGCCTGGTGAAGAGAACCTACGTTACTTTACCCAGGTTTCACGGGTTATTCACGAACTGGCGCGTATTCTGCACTTCGAAATGCAAGAACAGGGCCAGCTTAAGATTTATGAAGATATTGAGCTGCCGCTTCTGTACGTTCTGGCTGATATGGAGCAGGCGGGTATCGCTGTCTCAGATGCCTTACTAAACGAGCTTAATGATACGTTTAGCTCACGCGCATCCATGGCCGAGGAACAGGCGAAAGTACTTATTGGCGGTGACGTCAATGGTGAGCCCCTCAACCTGGCATCTGTGAAACAGCTCCAAACTGTACTCTTTGAGAGGCTCGGTCTTCCGAAGACCCGCAAAATTAAGTCCGGGTATTCAACGGATTCAGAATCTGTGGCTGACTTGTTGACCAAAGTATCGCCGGAATCAGATGGTGCTCAATTCTTGATTGCGCTCCAGGCGTACCGAGATAATATCAAGCTCAAGCAGACTGTCGAAGGTCTACAAAAAGCGGCAGTCACAGATGGTCGTGTACACACTACTTTCCAGCAAAATGCTGCATCAACGGGGCGTCTTTCCTCGACGGCACCGAACCTGCAGAATATCCCAATCCGCACTGATGAAGGACGACGTATCCGCGGTGCCTTTATCGTGGCTCCAAAAGTTTTAGACGGTGTAGAGTATGAAGGTTTGCTCACCGCCGACTACTCGCAGATTGAGATGCGTATTATGGTGCATCTCGCCGCCGATGAGAAATTAATCCAGGCTTATGCGGATGGTGAAGACCTGCATCGGTACGTTGGCTCTGAGGTGTTCGGGGTTGCCCCCGAAGAGGTGACACCCCAGATGCGTGCGAAAGTTAAAGCAATGTCTTATGGATTGGCATACGGTCTTTCTCGGTTTGGTCTCGCAAAGCAGCTTAATATTAGTTCCGATGAGGCAGGAGAGTTGCGTACCAACTACTTCAAACGATTTGGTCGTGTGGGGCGTTTCCTGCGCGGGGTCGTCAAACAGGCTCATAACGACGGTTATACCGAAACTATTTATGGGCGCCGACGTTCACTGCCAGATCTTGACTCTCCAAACCGAACTCGACGTGAGGCAGCTGAACGAGCTGCCCTCAACGCTCCAATTCAGGGGACAGCTGCAGACATCATTAAAATCGCAATGATTAACATTCACCGCCGACTTCAAGAAGAGAATCTCAAGACCCACATGCTCTTGCAGGTTCACGACGAGATTATCCTCGAAGTTGCCGTCGGTGAACGCGAAGCAGCGCAGCGCATCCTAGTAGAGGAGATGAGTGAAGCTATTGAGCTGAAGGTTCCTCTCGACGTGCAAGTTGGCTGGGGCAAGTCCTGGGAAGAAGCCGGACACTAGTCAGAAGCCGCGAAGAGAGATGAACGATGCCGTCGGACTTATTCGGAATATATTGCACACAGAATAGTGCAAGAAATACCCGCATTGATGCGCGTCGTTCATTGACGACACGCCCGAAAAACACGTACACTAGTAATCGCGTGTATCAGCATCCCTATGCACCAGAGGCATGTACCTACGCATCTTCCGGATGATACGCGCGGTAAGTATCCGTCAGACTCGACGTCACCTCTCGTGCTTTGAGTAGGAAACAGTAAGTGAGCGCTCGCAAACTTGCCGGAGACGTCGACCTATTATTAATCCAATTGGAGCCCTAACTACATGAGCACCAACATCCCTCAGGTCGCAATCAACGACATCGGCAACGAGGAAGAATTCCTCAAGGCAGTTGACGAGACCATCAAGTACTTCAACGATGGCGATCTCGTCTCCGGTCAGGTTGTTAAGGTTGATCACGACGAGGTTCTGCTCGACATCGGTTACAAGACCGAAGGCGTCATTCCCTCTCGCGAGCTTTCTATCAAGCACGATGTAGATCCCGGTGAAGTAGTCGCAGTTGGCGATGAAATCGAGGCTCTCGTCCTGACTAAGGAAGACAAGGAAGGTCGCCTGATCCTCTCCAAGAAGCGCGCACAATACGAGCGTGCATGGGGCGACATCGAAAAGATCAAGGAAAACGACGGCGTCGTCACCGGTACCGTTATTGAGGTTGTCAAGGGCGGTCTTATCCTTGACATTGGTCTGCGAGGCTTCCTGCCCGCATCCCTCGTTGAGATGCGTCGTGTTCGCGATCTTGCACCCTACATCGGTCAGCAGCTCGAAGCTAAGATCATCGAGCTTGACAAGAACCGCAACAATGTTGTTCTCTCTCGCCGTGCATGGCTTGAGCAGACTCAGTCCGAGGTTCGCTCCACTTTCCTCAACCAGCTCGAAAAGGGCCAGGTACGCGAAGGTGTTGTATCGTCTATCGTCAACTTCGGTGCCTTCGTCGATTTGGGTGGCGTGGACGGTCTGGTTCACGTTTCCGAACTCTCCTGGAAGCACATCGACCACCCCTCCGAGGTTGTCGAAGTTGGTCAGCCTGTAACCGTTGAAGTTCTTGAGGTTGATCTGGATCGTGAGCGTGTCTCGCTGTCCTTGAAGGCTACCCAGGAAGACCCGTGGCAGGCATTTGCTCGCACTCACGCTCTGGGTCAGATCGTACCCGGTAAGGTTACTAAGCTCGTTCCCTTCGGTGCGTTTGTTCGTGTTGAAGATGGTATTGAGGGTCTGGTTCATATCTCTGAGCTTGCTGTGCGCCATGTTGATTTGGCAGAGCAGGTTGTTTCGGTGGGCGAAGAGCTCTTCGTCAAGATCATTGATATTGATATGGATCGTCGTCGTATCTCCCTGTCCCTCAAGCAGGCTAACGAAGGCGTTGATCCCAACGCTACTGAGTTCGATCCCGCACTGTACGGTATGGCAGCTGAATACGATGAAGCTGGCAACTACAAGTACCCCGAAGGCTTCGATCCCGAAGCTAACGAATGGCTTGAAGGCTTTGACGCACAGCGCGAGGCTTGGGAAGCACAGTATGCAGAAGCACAGGCTCGTTTCGAGGCACACAAGGTTCAGGTTGCTAAAGCACTTGAAGCTGACGCAGAGGCAGCCGCTGCTGCTCCCGTTGCCGCAGCTGAGCCAGCACCCGCATCATCTTACTCTTCCGATGAGAAGTCTTCCGCTGGTACTCTCGCATCTGACGAGGCTCTAGCAGAACTGCGTAAGAAGCTGACTGGCAACTAAGGTTTATTCGTTTATAGAGTAGCCTCTAGTTCTAGAGTATAAATATCACGCACGAGGGTTCCCCAAACCTGGGGAACCCTCGTGTAGTATTGTGCGTCTTTTCTCGCGTACAGTTTTAGACCTCAGCACATAGCTCGTTCCAGACCTTTTGAACCTGTGCTTGAGTATCTTCACGAGATCCACTATTGGTAATAACCCACCGAGCAATGTCGGCACGCTGCTGATCGGTGGCTTGAGCAGAAATGCGTGCTTGAGCTTCTGCATGAGGCATATTCCGATATTTGCTAAGTCGCTCTAGACGAATGGGGAGATCTGTCTGTACCGCAATGACAGCATCAAATTCTGCAGCGCGTTGAGTCTCAACCAGGAGCGGAATATCATCAATGATAATGCCCGAAAAGTTGTGGGAGTTTACTGCATCGTCAACAATCTCAGAGGCGCGAGCACGAACTTTGGGATGCACAATAGCGTTGAGTTTCTTTCGTTCTGCGTCATGGGCAAAGATACGTTCCGCTAAACGAGCACGATTAAGGGTTCCGTCTGCATTGAGGACGGACTCTCCGAAGAGGTCGACTGTGCGAGCAAGGACTTCCTGCCCAGGCTCCATGAGTTCACGCGAGATCGCATCTGCATCAATAATAACGGCGCCTAGATCCCTGAACATCCGCGCGACTGTGCTTTTACCGCTTCCAATGCCGCCTGTCAGAGCGTAGCGACGGTACTGTGTAACGTCCATGAAACCCCTAGAATAGTAGTTGTGAGTACTCAAATGTTCCAAGAATCCCGCACACAACGATACACAGTATTGCATGGAATAGAACCCTATGAGAGTCTTCTTGAGATTAAGCGTAGCGAATTTATTGGTCATGTTAAACGCGTATACACAACAGATGAGGCACGTGCTTACATAGATTCGCTTCGGAAGAGCTATCACGATGCCCGCCATGTGTGTTCGGCCTTTGTTCTTGGAGCGGACCGTGAAATTCAACGTTCATCGGACGATGGCGAACCTGCCGGTACTGCAGGAATTCCAATGCTTCAAGCTCTTTTAGCACGCCAGACACGCATTGATGAGGGCGGTACTGACCTTTCTGATCTTGTGGCCGTTGTTGTTCGTTACTTTGGGGGTATCAAACTGGGCGCTGGCGGATTGGTGCGTGCCTATACCGATGCGGTGGTGCAGACTCTCGATAACGCCCATTTTGATTCTCGGGAACGGATGCGGGTAGGCACCGTTTTAGTTTCTCTGGCTGAGGCTGGGCGAGTGGAGAATGAGATTCGGGCATCAGGAATTGAAGTATTAGGTACGGATTATCTTGTAGACGGCGCCCAGATCTCTCTATGTGTTTTCGATCGGGAGCAGAAGAAGCACGAGGCACAGGAACGTGTTATAGCAATAACTTCTGGTCAGGAAAATATCGTATGGGGTGATACTCGGTGGGTAGATATTCCATGTTTTTAGCCCAGCCATATTAGATTTAGAGCATACCCTAAATTTTAAACTAGGCTAGGCATAGTATCTTGGTGCTGATTGTGGTACGTTGAATACGGTGCAGCATTGTCTGCCACATACACCGCAAGTGAAAGCTGAGAATTTTCCCGTGCATTTTAACTCTGAACAGCATAGCTCCGTCACACATACGTCTAAACCCGATGTTGAACCTGCGACTGTTGAGCAGATTCTCAATGCTTATGCGCAGGGTAACCTAGATACGCTCCTGAATGTGTTGACGCAGCGGCCGCATGATTTTGCGCAACAGCTTAACCGTATTTGCCGTGCTTTTCCTTCTGAAATTGAACGTATTGCAGTCACTCTTCAAGAAGTAGGCGAAAATCTTCCTCAAGGAACCCTAGTTCGCCTCTATAATCAGTATTCCAACGCAGCTCGCGGCGTGGGGGAGAAAATCTCTCAAGATAATTCTCGTATGCTGCATATCATCCAGGCTCCTGTGATAACTCGTGCTCATGCTGCCCGTCTACTCCTAGCCCTAGAGCTCTGTTTGGCACCTAAGATGCGTGGACTAATTGTGACCATGCCGCCTCAAGATTTTTACCAGCCTATGGAAGCCGAACCCCAGCCGGTCTCATGTAATCCAGCGCTCGATGGTGCAGTTAACCCCTTTATACCCAGTTTGTGGGAAACTTTTCCGTTGGGAAACTCCAATGAAGCTGTGGCGCTGAGTGCTACAGGTATACGCGAAATTCCTGACGGGTATGAACTATCTGTTATGCTCCTCGACGATGACTACCAACGCGTGCATACCATAGAGCGGGGTGCACCAGATACTTGCTTCTCATGTTTCTGGGATGAAGAAGTAGAAGATTCAGAGAACGATATTCGATGTGGGCTTGAGCTGGGATACCGTATTGAAGAATACGCTGAAATTAACGTGCACCGCGCCATGAAAATGGGAGCGCGGTATATTGTGGTGACGGCTCTTGTAGGTGAGTGCTTTCCTCAGAGCACTGATGAGGATGATACCTGTAATGCACCGTCGCAAAATGGCGCTCCACGGTTTGATTCTCGGGTTGCGCCAGATCTGCGATCTTTGATTATTACCCCGGATGAAAATATTCGCCCGGTTGCACATCGCGGTAATTTTCACGTTCTGGATGTTCCAGGGCGCACGGTTTGTGCCGTACTCGATCTTTATAAGCAACGAATTACTATGCCTGCGGTCGGCATTCCAATGAAAGCTGACGAAGACGATACGCTCGTTGCTCTCATGGGAGCGCTAAATGGCTACCTGCCCATGACAGTACGAGATTTCATGCAGCTATCGGGAGCTATAGTTAAATAAGTATCAAGTTTGGATCGTGTGGAATATTAGACCCATCAATTTCTTAGATGGTGGCATGCATCTTCCTAGAGTGAAACCCTCTGATTTCTCGAATACATCAACTAGAATAGATGTATGAGTCTTGCCCCGGAGATTAAACGAGTCGTAGCCCCTTTTGAAGTTGTCAGTCCATATCAGCCAGCTGGTGATCAGCCTAAGGCTATTGCTGAGCTTACTGAGCGCGTGGAGAACGGTGAAAAAGATATCGTTCTGATGGGTGCCACCGGCACCGGTAAATCTGCTACGGCGGCATGGGTGGTCGAATCTGTGCAGCGCCCTACGCTTGTTATGGTGCAGAATAAGACTCTTGCTGCCCAGTTAGCCAATGAACTACGTGAACTCTTGCCCAATAACGCGGTCGAGTATTTCGTCTCATACTATGACTACTATCAGCCTGAGGCCTATGTTCCGCAGACGGATACTTTTATTGAGAAAGACTCCTCAATCAATGAAGAAGTAGAACGCCTGCGGCACTCTGCTACGAATTCCCTTTTGACTCGCCGCGATGTTGTTGTGGTCTCGACTGTTTCGTGTATTTACGGTTTGGGTACGCCCGAAGAATATGTGGAGCAGATGGTCACTCTTAAGCGCGGGGATGAGATAGATCGTGATGACCTGCTGCGCCAATTTGTGAATATGCAGTACGCCCGCAACGACATGGATTTTCACCGTGGAACCTTCCGGGTGAGGGGAGATACTGTCGAAATCATCCCTATGTACGAAGAGCATGCTATTCGTATTGAATTTTTCGGCGATGAAATTGAGGCTATCTATACTCTGCACCCGCTCACGGGTGAGGTTATTCGAGAAGAAGACGAGATGTATGTCTTCCCGGCGAGCCACTATGTTGCTGGTCCTGAGCGTATGGCTCGCGCTATTGCCTCCATCGAAGACGAGCTCCAGGAACGTCTACAAACGCTAGAATCTCAGGGGAAGCTTCTGGAGGCACAGCGGCTACGTATGCGTACCACCTATGACCTTGAGATGATGGAACAGATGGGGTTCACCAGTGGTATTGAGAACTATTCACGCCATATCGACGGTCGTTCAGCAGGTTCGGCTCCGCATTGTCTGTTAGACTATTTCCCCGATGATTTCCTGCTTATTATCGACGAGTCACACGTGACGGTACCTCAAATCGGCGCCATGTACGAGGGCGATATGTCTCGTAAACGTACGCTCGTGGAACATGGGTTCCGTCTGCCTTCTGCCATGGACAACCGCCCTCTAAAATGGGATGAATTCTTAGAGCGCATAGGGCAAACTATTTATCTTTCGGCTACTCCCGGCAAGTATGAGCTTTCGCAGGCTGATGGTTATGTTGAGCAGATTATTCGTCCAACAGGACTGGTGGACCCAGAGATTATTGTAAAGCCTACGAAGGGGCAGATTGACGACCTTCTTGAACAAATTCAAGAGCGTACTGAACGCGACGAGCGTGTTTTGGTGACGACTCTAACCAAACGTATGGCAGAAGACTTGACCGAGTATTTGGTGCAGCATGGAGTACGTGTGCAATATTTGCACTCCGATGTAGATACTCTCAAACGCGTAGAGCTGTTACGTGAGCTTCGCATGGGCACTTTTGATGTTCTGGTAGGTATTAATCTGCTTCGTGAGGGACTGGACCTTCCTGAGGTTTCACTGGTGGCTATTTTGGACGCTGATAAAGAAGGATTCTTACGTTCGACGACCTCGCTCATCCAGACGATTGGTCGTGCAGCGCGTAACGTCTCGGGGCAGGTACATATGTATGCAGATACTGTCACCGATTCAATGCGTACTGCTATTGACGAGACGAACCGTCGTCGAGAGATTCAGCAGGCGTATAACCGGGAGCATGGCATAGATCCGCAGCCTCTGAGGAAGAAAATTGCGGATATTACAGATGTTCTCGCTCGCGAAGAGGAAGACACCCATGAGCTTTTGCAATTACGCAAGAGCGGTAAGAAAGGTTCTCGAACAGTTGAAGCCGGAGCGAAGACAGGGTCAAGTACTTCTTCGAAGATCGCAGCAAGTACCCCAGAGTCGGATGCTCTTCTTGCCAAAGCTCAAGACCGTGTTCGCGCCGATGGTCTCGCAGCTGAGCCTGCTGAGGATCTGTTGGAACTTATCGAACAATTGAGTGAGCAGATGCGTCTGGCTGCAGAAAACCTGCAGTTTGAGTTAGCGGCACGTTTACGTGATGAACTTACCGATCTCAAAAAAGAATTTCGGCAGATGCGAGAAGCTGGGCATGCGTAATGTCTTATTAAGAATGAAAATATAAAGGTTCAACCTTATACTTGTTGAGATATTGTGTTTTGTCCTAAAATTTAGAATATTGCTTCGATGAAGATATGCGTTATTTTCACTTCACAGATGTATAGGAATTTGCGCGTTATAATTACTTGTTAGCAGAGAAGCAATTACACTCACTCACAAGATATGCATAGGCATTCAAGGAGAAGCTTTTGCCCAGAAATAAGTCAATACCTATTAATCGACGTGCTGTGGCTAAGGGCGTCGCATGGGCTACCCCGATAGTGGTCGCTTCTACAGCGGTTCCAGCAGTTGCTGCATCCCGATGTGACCCTAAGAGCGCCCCTGGATTTCGCCAGGCGGGTTCGTGGGCCATTAAGAATCCAGACAGAGGAAAACTCAAGTCCGCTGGATCTAATCGTCCGAGCACGTTTCATGGAAAAGAATATTGGATTTCAAATACAACTGCTTTAGGCGAAGAACCCGCTACTATTAGGATTACTGCGGGGTTTGAATCAGGAGCTGATGACAGCAGTATTTTAAATACTGAATGTGGTATGTATCGTGTACGTATCTATATGACGGCTATAGAAACACGAGCAGCTTCCGGAGAATACCGTGGTAATCCTAAAGTAACTATTACCCTGAGAGATCCTCGAGGAAAACTTATTAACGGGAAAACTCTTCGATATACCACCGACCCCGCTGGACAACCTGGGGGGTTTATTTCAGTTCCCTTAGGTGAAGATATACAGGCACAAGAATGGACTCTCAAAGCAATTCCTGGAGTCTATAGGTTTGAGGCTGTATTTGACGTTCCTGCCGAGGGCCTGGAGTCTCGTCGAGTCCAGAATCGTGGTCTTGGCTTTACTGTGCCAATTTTTGAGCCAATGTAAAGTAGATTATTTTGCATAACCTTGTACATGCACAGAAAGATAATAATGTCGTAGTGCATATGCATAGATTTACATGTATGCCTACACTCTGGATTTGTTCTTGTTCCATAAGGGTTTAGGTGGTCATCAAAACTTGAAAGAAGGAACAATACCTGTGCGAACCGGTGCGTCGCAGAGCTGCGATTACAGGGCAAGTCGCCGCACTGTTACTAAAGGTATAGCCTGGGCGGTACCTGCAGTGCTGTCAGCAGCGACAGTACCAGCTTTTGCAGCTTCCGGCTGTGAAGATGTACCTGGGCCCAGTTTTGCCCAGCTGGAGCGGTGGTCTATCTCCAATCCTGCATCCGGGGAACTGATATCGCCTGCCTCGAATGGGATAAAAATTATTGGTGGGCAGGAATACTGGATGTCGGAAAGCACCGCAGTAGGCAATGAAAAAGCGAGTATTGTTTTGCGCACTGCATACCGTGCTGGCTACGATTCAGAAGCTCAGCTACGACCAGGATGTCGGTATTCTTTTAAATACTCTGTAGCGGCACATGATGCAGACCATGGTAGGCGTAAAGGCAAAGGTGACGTCAAGTTAGATGTTTACCTCTATGACCCTGATGGGGTCCAGGTGCGTAACAGTGGGCATACCTATACGACAAAGCCGAGGCAGAACACTAACAAATCAACCTCTGTTCCTCTTGGCGGGCAGGTGTCTGCGCATGAGGTTTATGTAACTGCTCAGGAAGGGCTTTACCGCCTCGAAACTGTTATTACTGTTGCCGCGGAAGAAAAACGGCGCGATAAAGTCGTAGCCCGAGCAATCGGAATTACCTCACCCTGCTTTGAATTTGCGGGGTAGATGCTTCCTGCCTAGGGAAAACTATGAGGCAACAACGTTCTGATCGTAACGTTCGCGGGCGGCGAGAACTGCATCCATATTAGTTTCTGCCCACTGGCGTAAAGCATTCATCGGGGCAATAAGTGTATTACCAAGCGGAGTTAATGAATAATCTACACGTGGTGGCATAGAAGCCGTGACCGCGCGGGTGAGCAGGCCATCGCGCTCCATGGAGCGCAAAGTCTGGGTAAGAACTTTGGGGGATAACCCTTCGATATGATCCTTAATCTCCCCAAAACGAGCACTTGGCTGATCGGCAAGAACAGCAACAATCATAGGAGTCCAGCGGTCCGTAAGATGTCGCAATACAGTACGTGAAGGACACGCGCTAGCCAGAATATTGGCGGGGGCTCCATTACGTGATGTTAGAGTTGCAGCCATAACTACTTTCCAGTCCAAAAATTGAGAAAGTTTCTATAGTTACCTTGAGGTATCTGGTTACTAAAGGATACTATTGTCTCGGAAGCCCGGCAAGCTGGGGGAGTACAAGACAAAAATCCGAGCTGGCGTGTTTGGAAACAGGAAAGGATATACAGATGAACATCGCGGTTATTGGGGCAACCGGTATGGTCGGGGAGCGCACTGTGGCAGAGGCAGTTGCGCGCGGGCATCAGGTCGATGCATACAGCCGTTCTGGTAACGCTGTACCCGGTGCAGAAAGCAAAATCGTTGATCTAGCTAACACCGACGAACTTGTCTCAATCGTTAACGGTCACGACGTTACCATTATTGCTGTTTCTGCCGGTCGCGGTACTTCTGCAGATCCGGTTATCAACGCTCATAAGGCGCTAATTGCAGCCAAGCCTGCTGGCCGTCTACTGATTGTAGGTGGTGCCGGTTCCCTCATGGACGAAAATGGCGTGCGTCTCGTTGATACCGCTGGGTTCCCCGAGGCATACAAAAATGAAGCCAAAGCTTTCTGCCAGATCCTTGAAGAATACCGAGCATCCGACGGGCTAGCTTGGACGTTGCTTTCCCCCGCACCTCTTATCCGTCCCGGTGAGCGCACCGGCAAATACAATGTATCGCTTGACACTCCTGCTGGTACTGAGATTAGTGCTGAAGATTTTGCTGTTGCTCTACTTGATGAAGCGGAAACCCCAAAACATCCCGGTGTTCGCTTTACCGTTGCTCACTAAAATATAGGGTTGGAAATACTAAAATCCGGTACAGCTTCTTACGAAGCTGTACCGGATTTTAGTGTTCACGAAGAATTTACTGATTATGAACCTCTGCTAGCATATTCTTCAAATGGCCCAAAATAGTAAGTGGATCGGAACCAAAACCATCATGATGATGAGTTTTCGAGGTCCATACCTGGGTATTACCAACCCAGCGGGCTGTTTCCATTGAGTTCTCAAAATCCACATAAATATCTGGGTTGTAAGCTGCGGCAACTACCGGAACCTCATTCCGATGCAACTGTTCATGATCGTAGAGTCGTCCCCAGTCTTTCTTCTCCGCAAGAATCTGCGCAACATCTGCCAGAGGGCGCAGTGCAGGATCTTCTTCGTAGTACCACGGGAAAATATGCTCGCCCGTGAAGAAGAGAGTATCGGCTTCAGGAGAAAACTCGGGGCGCTGTGCAGCTACCCGTGCCGCTGCCCAATTAGTGGGGGCGGGCGAAGGTGAGAGCTCATAACCCGCAATGCCTGGCAAGGTACCGTCAGCGGGACCATCTGCATAGATCGTCTCATGCATAAGGGCATAGAGAGGATTTGCCAGGAAAGAAACTTCGCTGCTCATAGATGAGAGGAACTGATCTGAGAGGCGATCGTCTCCTTCAGCGAAAGCAGTTTCTAAGAAGTAGTGCAGACCGCGCTCGCGCCAGCGCCCACCTAAATAGTGACCAGCCATCTGAAAACGGTGATCGGTCAGACGCTCACCCGTGGGAAGGTACTCTTCGTGGGTGCGCAGATGTTCTGCGATGCGAGTAGCGAGAGCTGCATCCTCGGGGAACCACTCATAGTATTCCTTGTTGCGCTCAGCCATACGATCGAAGGTATGCTGGTACACGTTGTCTACTGTGGTGCGAATTGGTGCCAAACCCGCAGTAATCCTCGAATCACGCAGTGATTGTGGGGCGAAGGACAGGTAAGACAGAGTCAAGAATCCGCCGAAGGACTGACCGATGGTTGACCACCGCTTGTCCTTACGGCTGGCGAGCAAGACCTCGCGTATAGCTTCCGCATCTGCGATGATGGAGTCTGCCCGGAAAAGCTCAACATATTCGGCCTGAATCTGGGGGTCACCCACCGCTGTAATGTTGCGTGCGGATAGGGGAGAAGACATACCGGTACCACGCTGATCCAGCAGGATAACGCGGTGAGTTTTAGCCAGCTCGGCTATCCACCCACCGATGGAACCGGTCTTAGGGGAACCAAACCCAGGACCGCCCTGTAGATAGACGATATAGGGACGCTTCTCGACGGGAAGAGTCAGAGTCTCGCTTGTATTGATGACTTCACGAGCAAAAATTTTGATGCTTTGATCTGCAAAACGTGAAGATAGCGCGGCATCACGCCCTTTGGAAAAAATCAGGCCGTGAGTGAGCGGAACCTGAAACCAATGGTCGATAATTTCGTATCCATCATGTTTGACGACAGTGCCTTGGCGGTATTCAACTTGAGGAAGTGCAGAAATGGTCAACGGTGAACCTTCTTTCATACCTATAAACTCATCATGTGTATAGTCTATCGCGCCCCACCTCTTAAGGCAGAGCGCGATAATTTTATGGTAGTGCAAGAAGTCAGATTCGCTTACATGTGCGTACTTAATGTGTTAGGAAAGCTTGCACAGCGAAGACTCAGCGGTTCCATTAACACGACGACCTGGGGAACCCGGGGTCGTGCCTGAAGAAATATTAGAGTTATAGACTTGCGAGCTATCTACATATGAACCGCCTGCGCCGCCGCCGCCCGAAAAAGCAGAGGCACCCACAGGAGACCATGTACGGGTAGTCCACGGTCCATATGTTTCACGAGTCCAGCTCTGATCGGTGATGTAGCCGCCCGATGTAGTTACCGAACCTGAACCACCGCCTCCATAACCCCCACCACCGGTTGCGCCGTGGAGAATAGAACATTGGTTAACTTCTTCATCGGATGAATTCGTCGTGTTCACCATGCCGATACCGACGACACCGGAACCCCCAGTACCACCGTTGGAACCATTACCCGTTAGACGTGCATCATCTCCCATGCTACCCGCAAGGTACTGGTTTATTGTGGAATGCTCGGCATTATTCTCATAGGAAACCGAAGTGATGTTCCGTGTATTAACGGTACCGCCAACAGCGCCGCCAGCACCTCCGCGCCCGTCACGGCCACCAAGTCCACCATTCATTTTGAGTCCGAGACCTGGAAAATAGTGGTATATTTCTTCATAACTACCGCCGTTCGTGTCGCCAGAACCTCCCGTACCACCATTAGCGACGGTACCCGGAGTGAAATAAAGGGATTTAAAGTCTGCTGGGCGAGGTCCAAGGCTATCTTCTCGCCAGTCCGTATAAAGCGTCTGGCGACCGCCTCCTGCACCGCCACCGCCAGCGATAGCGATAACAGTACCGTTGAGAAGAACCGCAGATGCGCCTCCGCCCGTAGGCGCATAGAACTCCATCAATCCGCCTGGATGCTCCTGAAACCTTTGTACCTGACTATTAGTGCCAATATATGCACCAACATGGGAACCACCGTCTGCCCAACCGCGTCCCGGTGTAGAAGCAGTAGAACCATAAGGGCCGCCTCCACCGGCCACAATGAAGGTGATAACGTCACCTTCATTGACATTGACAGCACCAGAAACTGTGGCTCCCGCACCCCCGATGCCACCTTGGGCAGACCCCTGGTACGAGCCTCCAGAGCCACCGGTAATAGAAAATTTGAAGGCCTTAGTTTTCTTATCTACCGTTACAGTATATGTACGCGACGTACCGTCGGCTGAGGTATTTGCAAAGGCCTGTTCGTAGCCGCCATATTCACATTCCACCGATGATGCGTAAGCGGGAATGGTAGCGCTTGCTGTCACGAGAGGGACAGCCCACGCCGACCCCTGTACAAGAGTTCGACGAGATAAGAAAGGGGAGGAATTTGCTTTCATGGGATTAACTCCTTGAGAAGTTGAATAAAGATTTGCGAAGTGCAGTAGGGAAGATAGAGCAATCGCACGTATAGGGCAACTCCCTGGTTAAACGCATTAGAGGGATAAGAAGTACGGTGCGAAATACGTACAAGTATTTCGCACCGTACTTTATTTACTTGGTCTTCTTGTCTGCTGTGAAATTACGGCATACAACAGCGGTTGCCGCGCCATTCACACGCATACCGGGCTTACCAATGTTACTGCCGGTAGTTATATTGGAGTCATAGACGCGAGAGGTATCGACGTAGGACCCTCCACCGCCACCTGCGCCGGAGAACGCCGCTGAGCCAACTGGTGACCAGTATCCCCCCTCGATGTAGTTCCCATCAACCCAACCTGTGACAGAGGCGTAGGATTGATCCGCGCCATAACCGGCAGCAGTAGTCACTGACGCGCTACCGCCGCCGCCGTATCCACCGCCGCCGGTTGAGCCGTGGAGAATGGAACACTGGTTCAGATCACTTGTGCGGTACCAGGTAATAGCCATACCGATACCAACCACGCCTGCACCGCCTTGACCTCCATTATTTCCTTGGGAATTTTTTGTGAGGGTAGCATCGGCACCTGCGTTACCGGCAACGTTTTGGCTGAATAAGTAGCGCTCTTGTGAACCCTCAAAGGAAATAGCGCTGTTGCTCTTCGGATCAGACAAAGAACCTGCAGGTGCACCTGCTCCGCCCTGCCCATTACCGCCGCCAAGACCACCGTTCATGTTGAGGGCAGGTCCTGGGAAGAACAAGTAGGTTTCTTGGTAGCTGCCGCCGCGTTCACCCACACGTCCGCCAGAACCGCCGCTTGCCATATCGCCTGTATTGAATTTGAGACCTTTAAAGCTTTCAGGCTGCGGACCGTAAAACTCCTTATTCCAAGAAGTACGCGAAATCTGGCGAGCCCCTGCACCGCCGCCGCCGCCAGCAATAGCAATAGGAGTACCATTCAAGAGGATTGCTGATGCACCGCCGCCAGTAGGACCATATAGCTCGTTTATTAGGCTCTTGCTAGAATGCTCCTTGTACCGCTTCGTGTACTCATTTTCATCCATGATCGCTTCACTATGAGAGCCACCGTCAGCCCAGCCTTTACCCGGTGTAGACGGGGTATTATTATATGGGCCTCCGCCGCCAGCAATGATGAAGGTTACCTCATCGGTTGGGTTAAGATCGAGGGTTCCGGTAACAAGAGCACCAGAACCACCGTGGCCATCGCGGGCATTGCCTTGATAAGTACCACCAGCTCCACCCAAAAGGGTGAAGGTCATGACTTCAATATTGCCAGCGGTGAAGGTGTGGGTTACAGAATCACCGTTTGTCGTAGTGTTAGTGGGTACATCCAGGGTAATACCTGGGGTGCATAGTGATGATGCGAAAGCTGGTACAGAAGCGCTTGCTACGACCATAGGAGTAGCCCACGCAGCACCTTTCACAACGTTGCGGCGAGATATGGAATGCTTCATTGTGTCCTTCCAGTGTTTGATATGTGAGTGATATGAAAATCTTAGCGCTATTTTTGACGCACTATCGAATGATGGCATTATCACCACTGTCATTAGTAGGCGATAGGTGTCATTATCCTTGGTATCTCTGCAGATTTATCAGCCAGAGCTGTTAAACCTCTGATATGAAACTGCTCTGCGGAGATGAGAAAGTCCTAAGTTATTTTGTGTAGCGGTGTCTTTCGAGGATAGATATAGTACGATCATTTGAAGCGCATGGATTATTTAAGGATTATAGAGTATTTTCTCTGTGAAATGTATTTCCAAAGTTGAGAATATTATAAAATTCACTATTTTACGTCAATATTGATGTGATATTTACAAATCTCTCAACCTCTTACGGAATGATATCGAGTAAAAATATTAAGAATGTGTCATGTAGTGAATGAGGGAGCATGATGAAATGCATGAGAAGAGATTTTGATATAGGGAGCATCTAGAAATGATTTATTAGTAAAGTTATTTTTGATAAAATTTATGGCTTGCGATACACGCATGAAGTCAGATTCGAAATAGTATTGATGTAAAGTTTTACTTATTTGGGGTATATGAGATAAGGCTTTGCATGGTCAAAATTCTACACATGCAAAGCCTTATCTCTAGAGAGCACCGTAACGCGTAAGCATCATCATATGCTATTCGGCGTTGTCTTTACTTACTCACCTTTATTGTCTTTATTATCCGAGTTTTCTTTCTTGGGGTCCTCGTTGTTGGGGAGGCGGCACCAAGAAAGTTCTGCTACTGCGTTAATACGGCTCAAAGCAGTAGCCGGACGGGTGGCCAGATCCGGTAGGATCTGCCCTTCAAGGAGAGCATCGTCATGGGTTAGGTATGAACCGCCCGCACCCGCGCCGCCAGACACAGCGGCAGCACCAACAGGAGCCCAGCCGCCTCGGTCGTATTTAACCCAGCGCTGATCAGAAGCATAAGCACCTGCGGTTGTTACGGAGCCAGAGCCGCCCCCGCCGTAACCCCCGCCACCGGTTGAGGAGTGCACAAGCGCGCCCTGGTGCAGATATTTGTGGGTAAACTGACGGTTATCGACAAAGGCGCGACCAACTACGCTGCCACCACCTGTGCCGCCGTTATTGCCGAGGCTATTTCTGTCAAGGGTAGCGTCTTCACCCGATTTGCCAGCTACATCCTCGTAAAATACGTCGTTTTCATCGTTAGTTGCAAAAACAATGGAAGCATTGGAATCCATATTGCGCAGACCACCTGTTGCTGCGCCAGCACCACCCTTACCATTCTCTCCCGCAAAACCACCGTTTGCTCTTATGCTGGGACCAGGGAAGAACTTGTAGATCTCAGAGAATGAGCTGCCATTTGCGCCGTTTCCAGCGCCGCCGCTGCCGCCTTGGGCAGCTTCGGTTGTTTCAAGAACGAGAGGGAGAAACTCTTTGGGCTGGGGGCCGGACTGCATATCGTTCCATACGGTGTAGGAGTAGAACCTAGTTCCCGCTCCGCCACCTCCACCGGCGACGGCAATGAGTTTGTCATTGAGGAATACCGCAGATGCGCCACCGCCCGTAGGGCCGTAGTATTCCTCGGCAGTGTTGGGGCCTTCAAAGAATTTAACGGTGCGTGCGTCGGTCGTTTTGTAGGATGGTCCGTGTGAACCGCCGTTAGCCCAGCCCTTACCTGGTTCCGTTGGCTTATCGCGGTTATAGGCGCCGCCCCCAGCAAGAACAAACTTGAGAACGTCATTCTCCTTGACCGCAAGAGTCCCAGTAATGAGTGCGCCTCGGCCGCCGGAACCATGCATTGCAAGACCGCGGTAAGAGCCGCCCACACCGCCAGTAATGCGGAAAGTAACGGTTTCAACACCAGCAGGAATGGTGAAAGCTTCTAGGGTAGATGACCCATCATTAGTGAGGTTCTGGTTAACCGGGACAGAAATGTCGGGAACGCATTTTTCGCGGGATGATGCGTATACAGGAACGGCGGAGCTGGCGATAACAATGGGGGTTGCCCATGTGGTGCCCTGAATAACACGACGTCTAGAAATTGAGCTTGCCACGTATGATAATCCTAAATGTCTGAGATGTAGTGATACTGTCTTTCCCTGTTTGCCTATCAGAGCAAATTCCGGGATGCGTTACTGAGCACAACAGACGCAAAGAATTACATAGGCGAACCTTAATCTGTAATCAACAATATATGTCAGGTATAAGTATATACTTGGCAGAATATATGCTGATATTAAGGTTAGATTCTTGTTATCTGTGTGTTTTGAATCGTAACTGTATCTATAGTTTACGTGGTTGAAGATTGTAGTGGTCGGAAATGCAGAGAGATTTTGGTAGTGCACTTCCATAAAATTTGTTTCAGATCACAAAAAATTTAAGATTTATAGAAGTTTTTGTGATGTAAGATACTAAATATTCTAGAAATTTAGGCACTTTGGCGGAAATTTGTGATTTGTGACATATTTTTCTAAGTAAAGAAACTATTCTTCATATTTGGAAAATGAGCGTGTTCGATAAACGCGGTATGTGGACTATAAGTACATCAAACTACGCAAGCTATTTGCAATGTATGACGGCGCAAAATGATGTGGAAGAGGATAATTTTATAGACGCGGGGGGGGGGGCAATCCTACTCTCGATAGTTTAAGGCTATGCGAACTCTATTAGCACTGGAATCGTTTTATTGGATTATGAAATGTTTAAACAATGCATTGAAAGTACGCAGCTGATCGCACATATTTTAGAATTCACCCACACTTAGGATCTTCAGAACTGGGTAACCAGCATCATCGGAGGCAGCAAGAGTTACCTCCGCCCGAATACCCCAGTCGAAGTTGTCCTCAGGATCAGCAAAGGTCTGCTGTACTTTCCATACGCCAGGATGTTCCCGCACATCATCGTCAATTTGAACGAGCTTAGGGGAGCGAGCCTCAGCATCCGTATAGATATCGTCGTAGGCATCAAAATAGTCATCCATCGCATCCGCCCAAGCGTCAGCATCCCATCCTGAGGCCTCATCTAGTTCCCCAAGTATGTTCTCTCGCTCATCGGCGAAAAGCTCCACACGGCGGAAGAGAGCATTGCGTATCATCACCCGGAACGCGCGTACATTCTTCGTGACGGCTGGGGGAGTATCATCCTTAATCTCGGCGGCGGCACGATCGGCTGCCAAGGATGCAGCGTCCTCGCCAGCGGCAAGTTTCTCCCACTCGTCCACCAGCGATGAGTCGGTTTGGCGCACTAGTTCACCCAGCCACTCGATAATCTCCGCAAGATCATCGTTGACGGCCGACTCGGGTACCGTTTGCCGCAGCGCCTTATACGCATCTGAAAGGTAACGTAACAGCACGCCCTCACCACGTTCTAACGCATAGTACTGCACAAAGTCGTTGAAGCCCATAGCGCGCTCGTACATATCACGCACCACAGATTTTGGATGCGGCTCAAAGCGTGCCACCCAGGGTGCCGACTGCTGATACGTAGTGTATGCCTGCTCGATTAACTCAGTGAGAGGCTGAGGGTAGGTTACCTGATCGAGCTCATACATACGCTCGTTATACTCCACACCGTCTGCCTTCAGCTGCGCTGAAAGCTCGTTCTTAACCTTACGCTCCTGTGCATATAGCACCAGGTGAGGCGGTTCCAAAGTTGCCTCAATCAGCGAAAGAACATCTAAAGCATAGTTGGGAGAATCAGGATCCAAAAGTTCAATGGCTGCCACCGCGAATGCAGAAAGCGGCTGATTTAAAGCAAAGTTATCCTGTAAATCTTCGGTAAGCCGCAGGTATGAGCCATGCTCATCCGGGGTATCTGCGCGCTCAATAACCCCGCCGGTCAGTAGTTCCTTATAAATACTAACGGCTTTACGCAAAAGTTCCCGGCGACGCTGCGGAGGCTCGTGATTCTCCTGAAGAATGCGATAGGCTGCGACCACCGGGTTCTGAGGGCGCTGCATCAGGTTCAAAAGCATTGAGTGGGTAATATCGAACGAAGAGGTCAACGGCTCAGGCTCTGCCGCGACCAGCTGATCGAAGGTCTTCTCTGACCAACCCACAAAACCTTCCGGCGCTTTCTTGCGTTTAGACGACAGTGACTGATTAATCTTCTTTGTATCGTCACCGAACTTCGCCTGTGCTTTGGCCAGTAGACGCGCATTTTCTATATCGTGTTCGGGCGCCTGCACCACTACGGTACCAGCGGTATCAAAACCAGCTCGACCGGCACGTCCCGCGATTTGGTGAAATTCACGTGCGCGCAGACGGCGATTCTTCGACCCATCAAACTTCGACAGGGCCGTGATAAGTACGGTGCGAATAGGCACGTTAATGCCCACGCCCAAAGTATCGGTACCGCAAATCACCTTTAACAACCCAGCCTGCGCAAGCCTCTCCACAAGGCGACGATATTTAGGGAGCATTCCCGCATGGTGAATACCGATACCAGCCCGCACCAGTTTATTCAGCGCCTTGCCGAAACCCGGACCAAACCTGAACTTCGCAATAAGCTGCGCGATCCGCTCTTTCTCTTCCTTCGAAGCAATAGCTACTGGCAGCAGCGCGTTTGCCTGTTCCAGGGCGGCCTTCTGTGAGAAATGAACAATATAGACAGGGGCTTGCTTAGTCTGCACAAGCTCCTGAACCGTTTCCTGAATGGGGTCGGTTGAGTAGTAGAAATGAAGCGGAATTGGACGTTCACTACTGGCAACCAGCACGCTTTCGCGGCCGGTGAGCGTCGTCATCTCTTCCTGGAAGCGCGTGGTGTCGCCTAGGGTCGCGCTCATGAGCAAGAATTGCGCCTGCGGAAGCTCCAAAAGCGGCAGCTGCCATGCCCAGCCGCGTTGCGGATCGGAGTAGAAATGGAACTCATCCATAATAACCTGGCAGACATCCGCAGACTTACCCTCGCGCAGAGTAATATTCGCCAGGATCTCGGCGGTACAACAGATAATGGGGGCATCCGCGTTAATAGCCGAATCCCCGGTAATCATACCGACATTTTCGGCACCAAAAATCTCGATAAGATCAAAGAACTTCTCGGAAACAAGCGCTTTGATGGGTGCGGTGTAGTAAGAACGCTGCCCAGTCGCCAAACCGGTAAAATGCGCCGCCACCGCCACTGTAGATTTACCCGACCCGGTGGGGGTAGCCAGCACCACATTATGCCCCGCCGCAATTTCCAAGACAGCTTCATCTTGGGCTGGGTAAAGCGTCATGCCTCGGCTGGAGATCCACCCGGTGAACGCCTCATAGATTTCATCCGGGGTGAGCGGATTGCCAGTATAGTCACGCCGGTTATAATCGCCGGGATTCTCCGCGAGTTTGGGGGAAAGGTATTCAAGAATGCTCATGGTGCTTCAATTTTACCGAGCCTAGAGGCAGAGAATTAGCAGAATCCGTCAAAATCAGCGATGCGCACAATATTGGGTAACTATTGCGTTGCGCAGGATATACATGCCGCAGGAAACTTAGGTTGTGGTCATTTTTTACGCTAGCAGAAACCCCTCTGACTGTTAGACTTGCGTATAGCGAAGTGCGGTTAGTTTCCCTTCTGATAAGGAGTACGCAATACAGCATGAGAATATCCTTAAAGGACACACAAATAGCGGGATACTGGGCGACCGCAAGGAAAAATACTCTTGATGATTGTGTGTCAGAACTTCACCATTTTATGACCTCGCTTGAGTCACTGTACCCGGGCGGACACTGGCGTATCATGCGCGAAGCTCCTCAGCGGTTAGGGGCTAATGTTGAAAACGCTATTCCTGGATTGACCGATCTGCTATTGGGCCAGCTAGAGGGCACGAAAACTCCAGACGCAGACGCCTCATTTGGGTACTACGTTAACCTTGAATATCTGGGGCCGCTCCCAATAATTGTCCAAGGATGCGTGGGAATACAAACCGACAATAAGAATTTTAAAAACTTTGTCCTTATCAAATTTTGGCGAGACCCCGAAGTGCCAGAATCTTCAAAGGGAGAACTCACTCTTGAAGCCGGCCACCAACTGCTTAAAACAATTATTTGTTGTTGGTCACCACACTTAGCCACATGGACGACAACCACTTGGTTACGTGCTGTACCGAAGAGAGAAGCGTATACACCATCTCTAGGGTGGAAAACCTATTTCAGCGAACCAGCAGTATGCGAACTAATCAGCGACTTAGGAAATCCCCTGTATCAGGGAATACTTCTTGAAACCTCATCGGACATTCACGATGTCACCCCGGAGAAAATTGTGGCGCTTGCGCAAGAACTATCGAACCGTGGAATAGAGAGTGTACTCTACCGCGGTACATGAACGTATAGAATCAGCGTCTTGAGTCTTCGCGTCAAAAAAATACTGCATGACATCTCATGCTGTGTATGTTTCATCTAGATTGTCTACAAAACTATCGTAGCTAGTTTCTGTAGGCCCTCGTGAAAATAAGCGGTACAGCAGAAAACTATAAAATCTGCAATGCAACATGTCACACATATAAGGTAAATGTGTTAGCCTCAATATTTAATGAAATAGAGGGTATAAGCGAGGCACATATGGCGAATGTGGATGAGCAGCATCACCAAAGAAGTACAGAAGAAGCTCCCACTAGTACAAAGACGACACAGCACCAGCAGAAAAATCCTACACAGTCCTCACAAACTCCCAAGGTAGGTATTTCTGACGATGACCTGAAAAATCGGGTATCTTTACGTGTGAGTGCCCCCGGTTATACATATCCCTGGTACCGTTGGGTTATCCCCATGCTTGGCGAAACTACTGCGGGTATAGGCGCTATCGGCATTCCCGTTGTCGTGGGCACTTTTATCAATCACCAAATCGCAGGACACACGGCTGATGCCTGGCTGCTGTTTTGGGTCGTTGTCGTCTCCATCGGGTTTATCGCGCTCAACGAATACTTTGGGTGGGGCGCATCCATGAAATTTGGTGCCGAGCTAGACCGCGACTGGCGCACCTATATTAACGCCCTGCTCAACCGCGCAGCGCATAAGAACAATGCGGGTGAGATGGTTACCGTTATGAGCAAAGACGTGCGCCGTATCAGCGCAGTATTCTTCTCAATCCCTCTCTTCACCAACGCCATGATTATCGCAACTTTAGGCGCTATACAGTTGTGGCTCATTAGTCCGCTCACTGCTGCGGTGACTCTTACCGGAACAGCCTTAGTGATATGGGTTCTGGCGAAATACTCCACCTTCATGGAAAGTAAAGTGGGCGTATACCGCGCGAAAGATGGTGAAAATTCTTCGCGTGCCTCAGATATAGCAACGGGACTACGCACCATCACGGGACTGGGCGCTGAACAGCAAATGCGCGAGCGCTATCACCAGGGAGCAGATGATGTTTTCGATGCTCTCATGGAATATGAGAAAACTCATCGCTGGATGTTCCTTATCCGCGTATTCCTCAGCGGAACAGTCACCCTGCTTGGTATTGGTTTCGCGCTGACGGGACATGTTGAGAACGGACGCTGGGTACCTGATGTTCCAGCTGCTTCCCTAGTAACGGTTGCTTCTATTATCGCCATGATGGGTGGGCCCGTCTGGATTTCACAAAACTTTCTCACCGAATGGCGTTACGCCAAGGTGGGGCTGGCTAAAGTTGCTCGGCTTGAAGGGTACGCCGGGGTACGTCAAGGTGTGCTCAAAGAACCGCGAACAGATACCGAACTTGAAGCATATGTGAGCCATGAGAAAGAACACGATATGCCGGTCGTCGATATCCCGCAGGTTCCCGCAAAGGCAAGCAACACGCGCATCGTATACATCAATCCTCGGCATTGGCAGCTGACTGCTCAAGAGTATGCAGAATCGCTTGTCGAACATGTGCGTGCGCTCGCTGCCGAAAAACTGCCGGATAAACAGCGAATCCTACTAAGTGATCCTAACCCTATGATTTTCGCCGGAACTCTGCGGAATCACCTACGTCTGGGCACCGTACCGCCCGAAGACACTGTGGCTGCGCAAGCGAAAGATGAAGCTCTCCTTCAGATAACCGACTCTAGCGAAATTGCTTACCGTTTGGGCGGGCGAAATCCAGATGAATATTTTGAAGCGCTGATCACTAGCGAAGGAGCTAACCTTTCGGGCGGACAACGCCAACGTTTAGCTCTTGCGCGTGCGCTCGCCCAGGACACCCAAATACTCATTTTGACTGAGCCCCTTAATTCTGTGGATGAGCCAAGCCAGAAATATATTTACGACAGACTTGAGGAATGCGCGGGCATACCTACAGCGCCAGAGCTCTATCCTGGGCTGCTTGCGGGCTTTGAGACTATTTACGTTATTTCGACAACTGCAGAAGTATCTCGGCGTATTGCGCGAGATAACAATATCGAAACCCAGAGGGTAAATCATGTCTAAGTTACCAACCGAACCGCCCCGTGTGGTTGTGCAGAAAATGGGTTCTTATATTGTGCGTTATAGAGGGCGTGCGTTCTTCACTTTTATGGTTTATGTGTTGAGCAGCATCATGGGTGCGGTAGTGCCTCTGCAGATTGGTGCAACTGTTGACGACGTTGTGGCTGGTAAGTATGTGCAATTTCCGTGGAAACCTATATTGATTATTCTTGCTGCTACTGTTGCTCAAGCCATCGTGATGCTTTTGGCTATGTACAGCGCCGCCCGTCTTGGCGCCCTCGTAACACGCCAAGCAAGTATAGATACCATTGATGCAACTCTAGATCTTGATGCGCGAACCGTCGAGGAATCCGGCAGCGGCGACCTGCTCACACGAGTAACTGATGACCTGTCTTCAGCCTCGAACGCCGTCAGCTTTGACCTGCTCGAAATTCTTTTTGTGATTCTGTATTTCGTAGTTTCTATGGTTTCACTTGCCACACTCAGCGTACCTCTGAGCGTTATCTTCTTGCCTATGATTATCGGCTTGGGCGTGTTGATGGGATATTTTCTGCCGCGTCTTGCCCGTGAAAATCAGAGCGTGCAGGAGATTACGAGCGAGCTTAATAGCGTGCTGACCGAGAACGTCCGGGGCGCATCCACCATTCGTGAACTTGGGGTGCATGATGCTCGCAACGAAACATTCGAGGCTGATAACGATCGGCGTTATCGGGCTACACTCAAGATGGTGCGTATACGCCAGAATTATTACACGCTTGATGCTCTGAATGCGTGGTTCCCTACCGTTATCTGCTTGCTCTGGGGGTCCTTCTGCGTCATGCAAGGGTGGGCAACCTGGGGTGCCTTGGCGACTGCATCCATTATGGTTTTCAGCTTGAGAACTATGGCGGATATTTTGGGGCATCACGTGGGCAATATACGCATAATGCTGGTTAATATGGGGCGCGTGTTTGGGATTATTAATCTGGCGCAAGCGCAGCGTGCTCGGCGCAAAGATATTCGTAGAGCACAACATCATGAAACTTTGGGGAATACCACGCATGTAATCGAGTGCTCCCATGTGTCGTACGGTTATTCTTCAGATGCGCTTGTACTGACTGATATTAATCTGAAGATTGCGCCTAGGGAGTGCTTAGCGTTAGTTGGGCGTTCTGGCTCTGGAAAAACCACGCTTGCAAGGCTCATTGGCGGTTCCTTAAGCGCGCTTGACGGTACAATCCGTGTGCTGGGAAAACCAGTTGGCAATGGGGAATTTCCAACCGACAAGTACGAAGATGGTAGGCCGCGACTACTGGTTTGTACCCAAGAAGCGCATATTTTCTTTGGTACCGTTATTGATAATTTCACCGCTGTAGTACCAGAAGCCACCGAGAAACAGATCGGTGAAGCTCTGGATGCTGTTAGCGCTCGTTGGTGGCGTGAGCTTCCCCAAGGGTTGAAGACGCGTATCGGTACGGGAGAGCACGAACTCACCCGTGACCAGATTCAGCAGCTTGCTTTAGCGCGCATCGTCGCGGCAAACCCTCACGCGGTGATTCTTGATGAATCGACCACCCAGCTTGAGCTTGTGGACGCGACCGAATCATTACAGGCCGTGCTCGCGAATCGTGCTGTGTTGATTATTTCGCACGATGCGCGTATCGCATCCCTGGCAGACCGCGCCGTTTTGCTTCAGGAAGGCATGATTACCGCTGAGGGCACGCCCGCTGAGATTTTCGCTCTGACCTAGAAGATGATAGTCAAGAACCGTACACTCTCTGTCCTTCTCGTAGATGGGCACAACGGCACGATAGAGAAGAAAAGTGTACGACGCTCGGACAGGTTATAGAATTGGTTGGGATTTATTTTTTCTTATGGAGCCGCCATTCGGTATCGCCTGCTCCCGAGTCATCGCGATGCCAATGCTGCCCTGTCACCGGGTCAGGCTGCGTTAACTTTGGATTCGGGTTATTCCGATCGGGCTCATCCGGATGTGCTGGGCATCCTCGAGCACCAGGGTCTTCGTGGCAGGTTTTACCTACAGAATGCACCTCGGTATCCCACACGCGTACTAGAGTGGGATCACTGCGAACCGTAAGCGAACCAACAATATTCCAGTCCCCACCTTTGAGACGGTACCGACCCTGATAGGTGACAGTAACGTAAGCATGATAGTTGCCGGATTCTTTGAAAGCATAGCTGGTGTCGGTGGGTTTAAAGTTACGTTTGCTCTTGTCCCAGACAGAGCCTTGCGCGGTTCCTGAATCCCGCGTTGTGTACACAGGGTCGCCAGCACCGTACTCATAGGTATAGGCAACGGGAACAGCTTCTATCGTGACTTCTTCATCGAGGATAGTAGTATCACGTGCTTCGGTTTTAACACCGGTCACATAGAAGTTTGTGTTGATCCCGGTATTGACGTGGGGCTCATGCCCGTCGAAATGTAATGCGGGTTTTGTAGTGGTAAGTTCGGCGAGTTGCTCCCGAACTTGGCGCTCTATCTTTTGGGTGCGAACTTGGGCGTTATCGGCAGTAGGTTCGTTTTCAGGTGTGTTTTGGTCTGCAGGATCGTTGGGAACGCACGCTATACCGCCGTTTCCTGACTGAACGACACCGTATTGTTTATAGTTGCCTGAATCGTCAATGGGTAGGGGAACACGGGCTACTTTACCGGGTTTCCCTTGGTAGAGACAGGGCGCATCTTTAGAAGCATTGCCATTGTAGACATCGAAGGTATTTCCTACACTACTCACGGTTGCGGGAGCGTTAGAGCCTGTATCAGCGATACCTTGCTTCGCGTCAGTATCTCGATACCCATTACTTTGTTGCGGTACCGTATGAGGTTCGTTAGGCTGTTGTGAATTGCTGGAAGACGAGGTGCCCTTAACCGTGAGTTTACCTCCGTGGATATTGCCTGAATAGTCGTTTGCAGCAGAAGAAGAGTATGACACTGTACAGAAGAAAATTACTGTTATAGCGCAAAAAACGCGTTTCTTATTTGAGCTCAACTTTTTCCATCCCAGCAAATGCCCAGTGACCAGTTGATTTGAAAACGATACCGAACTCGATAGTGTTCTTATTTTGTTCGGACAAGGGATAGGTATGGGTCTTATAGTCTTCGTTATCTAAGTAGACGACGTCGTTAGCGATAATATTTCCGATGATGAGGTAAACGTGATCGCTTGGCGATATCAGAGTGGACGGGTCAAAGGTGAGTTTTCTAGTACCACCAACTGCCCATCCTCCCTTTTGGTAGAGCCTATAGATATAGTTGGCAATCTCTTCCTCTTCTTTATAACCTTCAGACGTATAGTCAGCATACGGTTGTACGTCTCCAGTCTGTATAGCGTAATTCCGCAGGTCGTTCCAATACTGAATAAAGTGAAAAAGCGCCTCCGGTGTCTCAATCCCAATATCTTCGGGCTTTTTGGGCTTGGGGACATTCTGCGCGGGTCCTTTTTCGTCTGCAGGACGGTACTCACCTTTGGGCGCTTCAGAGCCACCAGAATAACCCTTAGTGAAGGTCGGATGCGCCTGGGCCTCAGGTGAGGTAGATTCGGTACCATGTGGGCTGGAGCTACCGTCTGTGGTGTTGGATGTTTCGGCACGAGCAGGTGCCGTATCATGTGTTTGCTCTCCGCAAGCGGTCAGGAACTCAGTAACGCAGATCCCCGATGCGAAGGCTATCAAGGCACGACGGTTGAGGATTCTTTGAGGTGCACTGTTGTGCCTAAGGGCAGGAATGCTCATCAGTGAACTTTCGTGGTTGGGTGAATATACAGCAGGCCGCGGGGGAGCGCGACCCTTTTCAACAGTACTGTTACATGTCAAGAATAAGAAATATTACTTTATAAGAGTTTGAAAATTACTAAAACTTAGAGATATGTGCACGGCAATGACACATAAAGTCCGTGAACCTATTGAGCCCAACAGCATATGCTACAGTGAAAACGCGATATGGGGTGCTCCATTTTGTAACGGATACACAACACGACGCTGTTGTCTGGAGCTGAGATATACCCATTGAACCTGCTCTAGTTAGAACTAGCGAAGGGATATCGAACCGTGGCAGAGCAGCCTTAACCTTTTTTCTGAAACACCCGATTCATCATTATCTAGATAGCGTGGTGCGTTTGCAGCGATGTCACGCCCATCCCAAGGAGACTTATAGCTATGACGCTATTAAACACATCTACGCCTCGTGTGCTTTCCATTGCCGGAACCGACCCTACAGGCGGTGCTGGAATCCAGGCTGATCTCAAGTCTATTGCTGCAAGCGGTGGTTACGGTATGTGCGCCACAACCGCGCTTGTCGCACAGAATACACAAGGGGTTCGCAGCATTTTTGCTCCACCTACCGAGTTTTTACAGGAACAGCTTGCGGCAGTTTTTGACGATGTGACTGTGGATGCCGTTAAAATTGGTATGCTCGGCGATGTTGAAACTATCACTACCGTCAAGACCTGGCTTGCAGAACATCCGGTACCAGTGGTGGTACTTGATCCGGTGATGGTTGCCTCCAGCGGCGATCGCCTGATTAGTCAAGACGCCGAGCAGGCACTGCGCGAATTGGTGGCGCAGGCAAATGTTATCACTCCGAATATTGCCGAACTCGCGGTGCTCTGTGAGAGCAACCCTGCCCAGACTTTGAAGGAGGCGCATCACCAGGCGGCTCAGCTCGCGGGGAGCACTGGCACGACCGTGATTGTTAAGGGCGGTCACCTGACGGGGGAGGACGCTGGAAACTCGGCTGTTTTCCCTAATGGAACTCATACACATGTGGCTACCACTCGCGTCCAGACAAAGAATACCCACGGTACCGGGTGCTCACTCTCATCAAGTCTTGCTACCCGCCTTGGACTTGCTCTTGTGAATGGCAATAATGAGCTGAGTGTACGAGTACTCACGAACGCGCTGGCTTGGAGCACCCGGTGGCTCAACGAGGCTATTATCGCGGGTGAGGAACTGCACGTGGGCAGCGGGCAGGGTCACGGACCGGTCGATCATCAGGCACGTGCTCGCCGTTTGGAACATGCAGCCGATACGAAACCGTGGGAGCACTTATACGCTGATAAAAATCTTACGGGCGAGAGCCCCAAGAATTTGGTGAAACCTGCGCAGCGGAAATCCCCAGAGTCGAAGGTAGCCCCGGCGGGTCCGTGGACTGCCGCCCTGTGGCAAGCTACCGGTGATATTTGGTGTGACATTCTCGATTTGCCCTTTATTCGCGGGCTGGGCGACGGCACGCTTGACGAGGATTTATTCGGCTTCTATTTAGACCAAGATGCGCAGTACCTTGCCCAGTATTCTCGCGCCTTAGCTACTCTTTCGGCACGTGCCACCTCACCGCAAGGTCAGGTGCATTGGGCTGCGGGTGCCCAGGCGGCAATTGTTGAGGAATCGCTTTTGCACGATGAATGGTTGGCGGCGCATCCCGCTATTCCTGCGGAGCAGGGGGGTATTCGGCGTGGTGCACCTTCGGCAGTGACAATGGGGTACACGAACTTTTTACGTGCTACTGCTGCTGGCGAGGATTATGTGGTGGGCGCAGCTGCGGCGCTTCCATGCTACTGGCTGTACCTTGAGATCGGTTACCGGCTCTTGGAGAAAACCCACGAGGAACATCCGTACAATGCCTGGATTTCGGTGTATGGCAGCGAAGAGTTTGCTGCAGATGTGCGCCGCTGCGTGGCGGTTGTTGAGGAAGCATTTGAGCAGGCTTCCCCCAGTCAGCGTGTTGCCGCCGCGCAGGCATATATGAGCGCATGCCTATATGAACGTGACTTTTTCGACCAGGCTCATAGAGCGTTGCGGTAAACTCACACCGTCCGGCCCCACGCGAAAAAGTAAAAAAGGCTCTTTATCCATATAAAGCGTATTTTTCACCGCTTGATTCGGATAAAGAGCCTTTTTAGCACGTAGAAGGGACTATGCCCCCAGAGCCTCCAGACGCTCAATCAGGCGCTTGCCGTGATCCTCACCGATGGCGCGAGCAACAGCGGGGTTATCGGGGTCGCCGGTTGTGCCGTAGCTGTATAGTGGCTCCTCAAGAGGCATACCGGTAAACGCTGCGGTGTTCTCAAACTCGGTCAACGTGGCAGATACGTCGCGTGGCAGCATGGTGCGGTAGACATCTTCAATAGCGCCAGCGGTTGCGGAGATCAGAAGCTTCTTACCCTGCAAAGCGGTGCCGTTTTCTCCATACGCGAAGCCGTACTCGAAAACGTCGTCAATCCACTGCTTCAGCAGAGAAGAAATTGAATACCACATCACCGGGAACTGCAGAACGATGACGTCTGCTTCCACAAGTGCCTTCTGCTCAGCAGGTACGTCAAACTTACCGTTTACACGCAGCTTGTCGAGCTCACGAATCTTGACGTTATCGCCGAACCGTGCCCGCACGGCATCAAGAATAGCCTTGTTAGCGTTAGAAGTCGTAAGGTCAGGGTGCCCCGAAATAATCAGGATATTAGACATAGTCATCCAATCTAGTAAACATCAGAATCATGAGCTTGTGAGTGCTGATTCAAGTATAAGCTCAAGTTTGCCACCTTCGTATATTAGCACGCTATTCTCTATGTCTGCCTGTGAACATTATGCCGAATCTAATACATACTGCTAACAAGCTTTTAGTTTTCCAGAAGGTGTACGATGCACAACATTACCCATAAAATGCATGATAAATACCTAATGCGATGGAGCCGAAAAAGAAAATAGCAACCGCAATATACTAAGCCCGCAAGGATTCTAACCTAGCGATGAGCTTGGTGCCATGATTCTCACCAATAGCCCGTACCGCTGCGGTATTCCCCGGATCGCTTGATGCGCCATAGCTGAAAATAGGTTCTTCTAACTCCATACCCGTGAAAGCGGCAGTATTCCCAAAATCGGCGTATGTGGTTGTGAGCTCATACGGCAAAGCATCACGGTACATATTCTCGGGAGCTCCCGCAGTCGCAGAAATCAAGAGCTTCTTACCGCGCAGCGCCGTGCCTTGCGAACCGTATACGAAGCCGTACTCGAAAACGTCATCAATCCACTGTTTCAGCAAGCCCGGCACCGAATACCAGTACACAGGGAACTGAAGCACCACGATATCTGCTTCCGCGAGTGCCTTCTGCTCGGCTGAGACATCGAATTTACCATTCACGTACAGTTTGTCGAGTTCACGCATGTTTATCGCATCGCCAAAATGGTTTTTTACGGCATCAAGAACCGTCTTATTTGCGGTGGACTCTGGCAGGTTCGGGTGACCTGAAATAACAAGAATCTTTGACATGATAAATCCAATCTGTGTGCGATAAACAGGAAAGTTAGGAATCCAATATATCGACCCTCAAGTAGAGCTGCTAGGTTCCTTGCTTATTTTCACGATTTCTACGCCCTGAGGTGAATAGGTTAAAGAAATATCCGGAACAAGCTATATTCCCCGAGTCTGTAGGAAAGAACTGTTCCGGATAATTCTGTGATATTTATCGAAGGCTGCTGTTACTTTTCTTCGTGAGAAGCACCCTTCAAAGCCCCCATAAGCGGTCCCACAATATCCAGCGGAAGCGGGAAAACAACCGTCGAATTCTGATCAGCGCCCAACTCCAAGAGAGTCTGCAAATACCGCAACTGTAACGAAGCTGGTGAACCACTGAGAATGTCAGAAGCCTCCTTAAGTTGAGATGAAGCCTCAAGCTCACCACGTGCCGAAATGATCTTGGCGCGGCGTTCACGCTCAGCCTCAGCCTCACGAGCCATTGCGCGCTGCATGGCCTCAGGAATCTCAATATCCTTGATCTCAACCAGCTCGACTTTAATACCCCACGGGCGGGTGCGTGAATCAATAATGCTCTGCAAATCCGCATTCAAATCATCACGATGCGCCAGCAAAGTATCAAGATCCACACGCCCCAGCAGTGAACGTAGTGTAGTCTGAGCGATCTGAGAAGTAGCGATCGGGTAGTTTTCGACCTCAAGTACGGCGTCTTTTGCACTAATCACACGGAAAAGTACTACCGCGTTCACGCGCGCAGGAACGTTATCTTTTGTGATAACTTCCTGCGGGGGAATGGTCAGCGTAATCACACGCATGTCCACGCGCTGCAGAGAATCGATGAGCGGAACCACCAGGTTAATGCCAGGTTTCAGCTCGGAACGTAGATGACCGAAGCGGAAAGAAATACCGCGCTGATATTCAGGGATGACCCGAAGGGTACGAATAATCAGAAAAGCGACGATTACAAGAATCGGAATAACAATCGAAAGAATGGTAAGAGAATCCATCATGTCCTCTAAAGATACGTTGGTAACGGTCAGTGGGAATGACCTGTGTAGATGCGTGCTGAGAAAAAATCTAGATGCGGTGACAATACGCACCCCGATCTCTAGGTTACCAATTCATCAACGACGGTACCTTAGAAACCGGGGCGCGCATCCTCACACTAACGAGAGACTTCTTCGAGATTCTGCTCCTGAATAACCTCTGCGGTAGTTTTATGCAGACGTGGGGTAGAAGTCCCCTCGCCGCTCCACGCCGGACGATCAGGATCAATCTGCGAAGAACGCACAGGCAAAGTTGCAGTAGAGATTATCTGCTTACGAGCATCATCGGTGCGGCGCTTACGCTCATTGCCAATACCGCCCCACTTAGCGGCAAACCTATCCATCTTAACCGCCACCGATTCATCCGCAGTAGACCCAGGAATATGTTTAGGATCTGCCACAAAGTTCTCAGGCGATTTGATGAGCTTGATGGCTAGGGGATAGGTGAGTGACAAGCAAGCCACAATAACGGCGGCTTCCACCAGCAGCTCCAAGGGAGCATGCCAGGCCAGAGCCGTAGCACCCACGATAATAGGACCGAAAAGCGCAACCGTCACGGCAAGACCGCGATGGAACTTACCCGACTCCGAGTAAGGCCACTCATCAACTTCACGCGTAAGTTCACGCCCATTAGACGAGACGGTGCAAGTGTCCTTAATAGGACAGGTATTGCACACGCTCGGCTTGGCGCGGTAGCGCATCACACGATTATCCGTATCAAACGCTACCGGCCATAGCCACTGATCCTCGGGGCAGAGCCACGCATCGTTACTCTCGTGGTAGGTGAACCCGAAAGTCCGGGATGCCACGAAACGTTGGCTTGTGCGCTTAGCAAGAATATCGAAGCCCCACCCGACGGCGACTAGCCCCAGCGCATAAACGCTGGATAGCCACACCATCAGGGATACTCCGGCAATTTGCTCAGGCATGATAGTCAGCCTCGACGATCGCTACGGTACGGACTGGTCTGTTCGGGAAGCTCGTCAGCAGCCTTAGCACCCGCAAACTCGGCAATACGCTCGTCATCCACCAACTCGTATAGCGGCGGCTCGGGGAGCTCCAGAACAGTTTCTTTGTTCTTCTGTGAGAAGTACGAAGTTATACCCAACCATGCGAGTTTGATCAGCGGGATGATACCAGCCAAGAAGATCACGTCGCCCGGTAAGCGCAGCCAATCCATAATCACAGTTGAACCATCGTGAATAAACGCGAAGGAACGGGCCTCGTAGTAGCCTTCACCCACGGACTTATACAACTGAGCGACACCCAGCGGCAGAAGCGAAATGAAGACCATCCAGATCAGCCCGATGTTCAAGGCCCAGAATGAGAACTTTAGCCCCTTCTCAGGCCATTTATTCTCAGGAATCAGGTAACGCAACGCAAACACCGCGAAGGCCAGTGCCAACATACCGTACACACCCATCATAGAGCCGTGCGCGTGGTTTGCGGTGAGTGCGGTGCCGATTTCGTAGTACGAAACAACCGGCAGGTTGATCAGGAATCCGAAGACACCTGCACCCAAGAAGTTCCAGAAGCCTACAGCAATAAGGAACATCACAGCCCAACGATGCGGGAACGGCTTGGTGCGATTGGAGTACTGGCGAGCCCCCAACTGCATGAAGCCCCACGCCTCAACAGTCAGGAAGGTCAACGGAATAACCTCTGCTGCCGAGAAGAACGCACCGAATGCCATCTGTTCCGAAGGAGTACCAGCGAAGTAGGTGTGGTGCATAGTACCAACCACACCACCGGCGGAGTAGAGCACTGCATCCATCATGATAATGGAGATAGCGATGCGCTCGCGCACCACACCCAAGAGTACGAAGACGTAGGCGACCATCACAGTGGTGAAGAGTTCGAGGAAGTCTTCAACCCACAGGTGTACCACCCAGAAGCGCCAGAACTCGGCGACTGAGAAATGGGTGCGCTGACCAGCGAGCATACCTACGGCGTAGAACATCGGAATTGCTAGACCTGAGAAGAGGAACAACCAAGGCATGGAGGTTTTCTTCCCGCTCTTGAGGCGTGAGCTAAGGGTACGCCAAACAATGACAATCCAGATGAACATACCAGCGGTGAGCAGAATCTGGAAGAAACGCGGCAGATCAAGGTACTCCCACTGCTGCGCAAAGATAGTGTTCTCGGGTATCCAGCCCTTTTGCGAGAACCATTCGTTGAGAAGCGAACCGAGCACCACAATAACCACGGCCACGAAGAGGACGACGGTGAGTAGACCTTGCTTCTTCGGCTCTTTGCGGGTAATAAGCGGGGCAATGAAGATACCACCAGCTAGGAACGCTGCAGCCGTCCAGAAGAGGGAGAGCTGTACGTGCCACGTTCGAGACACGGTGTAGGGCAGTAGCTCACCCATATTGATACCGAAGAACCCGTCTATTTCAACGCGATAGTGCTCGGTGAGAGCGCCCACCAAGGCTTGCAGGAGGAATAGAACAATAATCGTGATGAAGAAGAGTCCAGCTGCCTTCTGGGAGGGGGTGAGCTTAACTTCATCCGGCTGGCGGAAGTCAAGGACTGGGGCTTCTTCGCCATGCCAACCGATGGTGCGCGACCAACGACCATATATGGCAAACAACAAGCCGGTACCGCCAATGAGGGCGATGAGCGATAGAGCCGACCAAACCATGAGGTCTGCAGTAGGTTTATTATCAACGTTTGGTTCTGCGGGCCAGTTATTGGTGTAGGTGTAATCCTGGTTAGGACGCTCGGCGGCCGACGCCCATGCCGTCCACCCAAAGAATGCCGTCAAATCGTGCAGTTCTTCGTCGCTCTTAATAGCGTTAGGGAAAAGACCTAAGGAAGTATCACCACGGGTAAGGGTGTCCTTGTAGTGGTCTGTCATCAAGCTGAAACCCTTGGTCTGTCCTTCGGTCCAGGTAAGGGTTTTGCTGGATTCGTCGTATTTATTCTCGTGACGCCACTCGTTTTTAACGATTTCGCGCGGTTCTTGCTTGCCTTCTGAGCGGTATTTATCAACGGCGGCATCGGTGGTCTTGCGCAGGTACTCTGCGGTGAAATCCGGACCGATGTACGCACCGTGACCCAGAACGGAGCCGTACTGCTGCAAACCGCGGCTCTGATAGAGCTCCTGACCATGCTGAATCTGCTCAGCAGTTGCGATAACTTTACCGTCATTGCCGACGATCTTATCTGGGAGCGGCATAGAGAGCGCGTAGGTGCGCATCGCCAAGACGGCCATGATGGTAAAGCCCAAGAGCATCACAAACGCTACAGCCTGTACCCAGCCTTTTCCAGCGTAGGCACCGACTGCATCCGTGCGGCGGGTGATCTTGGCGATCTCCCCGCGCGTTACGGTTTTCTTAGCCATTTTGATGTGTCTCCAGTGTGCGTGGATTGATTTTTGTTAGTGCTCGCGGTAAGCATCTCCCATAATTAGGAAGCTCACAGAGGCACTTAGTTTTATTCTTGCATTACGAATACGAATTTAGAAAGTTTACAGACACGGTGTCATCATTATGAAAGAAATTACACAGGCAAAGTAAGAATAGTTCTCATATTGTGTATCGTTTGATATAATTTGATATATTAGCTGTGTATTTAGGTGAGCCTTATCTAAGAAATAAGCAAGGGTTTTGTGCTCTAATTCTGGTGGGGTACCGTAAGAATATGCATCTGCTTGAAATAATAAGAAAGTAAAGAAAACACTCCATAGGTTTTCATAATATCTTTGCTGATCCCGAGAAAGTTACTACAAGCGTCAAGCCTATAAAATCCGTATGGAATAATAAAGAACGGAGAAAACCACCAGAACCATAAGGAGTCCGGACATGCTGGCGTACAAGGCAGGGCAAAAAGTAGTAACGGGGCTACTGCGCACTGTATTCAGGGCACGGGTGACCGGGCTTGAGCATTTCCCAAAGAAGGGGCCCGTAATTGTGGCATCTAACCATCTATCCTTCCTCGACTCCATTATTATCTCCGCTATGATGCCCCGCCGAGTAGCATTCCTCGCGAAGGCGGAGTACGTAAATACACCGGGTATTCGAGGCAAGGCCATGAAGGCTTTTTTTGAGGCCGTAGACATTATCCCCGTGAACCGCTCCGACCGTTCGGAATCCCTTAAAGCACTCGATCTAGCTCTTGAAAAACTTGAAGAGGGTAAAGTCTTCGGTATCTACCCTGAAGGTACACGATCTCGTGACGGGTTTTTATACCGCGGCAAAATTGGTGTAGCCTGGCTAGCCCATATGACTGGAGCACCAGTAGTTCCTGTGGGTCTTATCGGAACCGAACGTCTGCAGAAGCCCGGCTCAAATATGATTTACCCTCACCGGTTTACCATCCGCGTGGGGGAACCCATGCATTTTGAGAAGACCGGCGAGAAAATGACCGGTAAACAGCGCCGTCAGACCACCGACCACATCATGGATGCTATCGCTCAGCTCTCGGGCCAAGCCCGGAAGGACGAATACAACGTTTCGCCCTCCGCCGAGCGTGACGCAGGGTAGCGCTTGCCAGTCTAAAAACGAGTACACTTAACCGCGCATCCTGATTATGGATGCGCGGTTATCTTGTAGTCTTACACCGTGAGGAGCGTTCGTGGCAGATCCCCAGAGCTATCGCCCAGCCTCCGGCGATATCCCAACGCACCCCGGTGTATACCGTTTTCGTGATTCCCACGGCAGAGTTATATACGTGGGTAAAGCAAAAAACCTGCGCAACCGACTGAGCAGCTATTTCGTAGCCCCAGAACGGCTGAGCCCGAAAACCTACGCTATGGTGCATACTGCCGCCAGCGTGGAATGGACGGTGGTTGGCAGCGAGCTGGAATCTCTACAGCTTGAATACACCTGGATCAAAGAATACAAACCCCGCTTTAACATAGCGTTCCGCGACGATAAATCTTATCCCTACCTTGCAGTCACAATGCGTGATAAATTCCCGCGAGCGCAGATCATGCGCGGTGATCGTAAAAAAGGTGTGCGGTACTTTGGTCCTTACTCACAAGTGTGGGCTATTCGTGAAACTTTAGATGCGCTTCTGCGCGTATTCCCGGTGCGTACCTGCTCGGAGGGAATCTTTAAACGTGCCGAAGCATCGGGACGCCCGTGTCTTTTAGGGTATATCGATAAATGCGCAGCCCCGTGTGTAGGGCGTGTGAGCCCCGAAGAACACCGTGAACTAGCAGATGGGCTATGCCGTTTCATGGCAGGGGGCGCCGAAAAATTTATTACCCAGCTTACCCGACGCATGAAAGAAGCTGCAGCCGATATGGACTTCGAACGTGCGGCTGTATTACGTGACGATATTACCGCGCTAACAAAGGCATTTGAACGTAACGCCGTGGTTTTATCGGACTCTGTTGATGCTGATCTTTTCGCCTTTGCTCAGGACGAGTTAGAGGCATCAGTGCAGGTGTTCTTCGTGCGCGGTGGGCGTATTCGAGGCCAACGTGGCTGGATCGTTGAGAAGGTTAATGACGGTGGCGAAACTGAGCTAATAGAGCAGCTTCTCGTTCAGGTTTATAGTGAAATGGCAGCAAATATTGCTAGCGCTGCAGCTTTTGACGAAGATTCCGGGTTAGACGCTACACAACATGAGATCCCCCGACAGATTTTAGTTCCTACTATGCCGGAGAATACCCAGCAGCTTCAGGAATGGCTCTCAGGTGTGCGTGGTGCCAAAGTCGATATTGCAGTACCGCAGCGCGGCGATAAAGCGGCACTGATGAAAACGGTCGCCGAGAACGCCCAACATTCCCTGACCTTGCACAAGAGCCGTCGTGCTGGGGATATTACCACCCGTTCAGCGTCGCTCGTGGAACTCCAAGAAGTCTTAGAACTACCGGACCCGCTCATGCGCATAGAATGCTACGACATTTCCCATGTGCAAGGTACTAACGTGGTGGCCTCCATGGTGGTTTTTGAAGACGGAATGCCCACCAAAAGTGCCTACCGCAAATTCTCGATCACAGGGGATGCTGCTCGTGACGACACCGCCAGTATGTATGACGTCATCACCAGGCGATTTAAACGCTATCTCGCCGAGCAGCAGCAACGTGCGGAAGCACCTTTGTCCTCGGGAGAAGTCGCGGCGGATAGCTCGGCACAAGAACCAGCTAAATTTGCGTATCCGCCTAATCTGGTCTTAGTTGATGGCGGTCCACCTCAAGTTGCAGCCGCCCAGTCCGCCTTGAGTGACCTCGGTATTGAGGATATCTACGTGGTAGGTATCGCAAAGCGCCTCGAAGAGCTGTGGTTACCCGACGATGATTTCCCAGTGATTCTGCCCCGTACCTCTGAAGCGCTATACCTTGTGCAGCGTATTCGCGATGAGGCACACCGTTTTGCTATTACGTTCCACCGCGCAAAACGAGGTAAAGCTATGGTGGCTTCTGCTTTGGATTCTGTGCCCGGATTAGGCAGTGTCAAGCGTGCAGCGCTTATTAAACATTTTGGGTCGGTTGCTAAAGTACGGAATGCCTCGATTAAAGAACTCCAACAGGTTTCAGGCGTGGGGCCTGCGCTCGCACAAAAAGTGCATGACCACCTCAACCAAAAGGAAACTGCCTGAAGTAGCACCCCGGGTATTTATGCACAGATAGCCGTCCGCCATAAGGGGTTGTCTAGTATGATGGAGAACTAGAGACAATTCGTATCAAAGGAGAAACTACATAATGAGTGGCGAATTGCTAAATAAATCGCAAAAACCCCAGATATTGGTAATTACCGGTATTTCAGGCGCAGGTCGTAGCACTGTTGCTAATGTCCTTGAGGATGAGGGCTGGTATGTGATTGATAATATTCCGCCACAAATGCTGGAATCGATCGCGGAACTCGTTACGCAGGATGGTGCCAAAGTTCCGAAGGTTGCACTGGGGATTGACGTACGAGCCCGCGCGGTTTTCGACGACTTACCAGCGGCTATTGAAACTCTTCGCAAATCCGACGTTGATTTCTCGATGCTTTTTCTAGACGCCAAAGATGAAACTATCGTGGCTCGCTATGAGGCACAGCGTCGCCCCCATCCGCTTCAAGGAGAAGGTCGCGTACTTGACGGTATACGTGCCGAACGTTCCCTCTTCGAGGGGCTTCGACTCGCCTCTGATCGCACGATTGATACCACGGGCATGAATGTGCATGAGCTTGCACGCACAGTACGCGAGATGTTTGCTGACGGACCGGATAAAAAACTCAACCTTACTGTCATGAGCTTTGGATTCAAATACGGATCACCCACAGATGCGAACTTCATGGCAGATATGCGCTTTATTCCAAACCCGCACTGGATTCCTGAATTGCGTCCGCTCACCGGACAGGATGCCCCAGTACGTGACTACGTGCTCAGTAACTCTGGGACTGAGGAATTTATCAGCAACTACCTGGAAGCTCTGCGTCCGGTTCTGGAAGGGTACCGTCGCGAAGGAAAATACTACGCCACCATTGCTATAGGATGCACCGGCGGGAAGCATCGCTCGGTCGCTGTCACGGAAGAAATCGCTCGGCGCCTGAGCGCATTTCCCGAAGTTAATGTGCACGTGTTGCATCGTGATAAGGGGCGTGAGTAATGGCACGCATCGGTCATTCACCTGACCTGCCTGTCGGCTCTGATACTCAGGGAATCCCGAAGCTGCCCGCGTTACCAACTCAGGCTTTACGGCTTCTTAAAAGTACTCACCGCGTTACCAAAGTAACAGCTTTGGGGGGCGGGCATGGACTTTACGGTTCGCTGTCCGCGCTTCGGCATGTCACAACAGATCTAACGGCTATAGTAACGGTTGCCGATGACGGGGGTTCATCGGGTCGCTTACGTAAAGAGATGGGCGTACTCCCTCCAGGAGATTTGCGTATGGCTCTCTCGGCCCTTTGCGATGATACCGATTGGGGGCGAACGTGGCGAGACGTTATGCAGCATCGTTTTAGCGCGCCTGAGGGGTATACTGACGAGTTTCCTCTTGAATATCACGCCCTTGGAAACCTGCTTATTACGACGCTCTGGCAGCTTCTTGAAGACCCCGTTGCTGGGCTTGACTGGGCGGGAGCTCTGCTCAACGCTCGTGGTCGGGTGCTTCCTATGGCATTGGATCCTATGGTTATTTATGGTACGGTGCTACGGGAACATGCTGGCGGTGGCATCGAACGGGTGCGTATTAGCGGGCAAGTTAACCTCTCAAAAGAAAAGCAAGTGCACGATATTGGGCTTACTCCCAAAGACGCGCGCCCATGTCCGGAAGCGCTAACCGCTATTGAGGAATCCGATTGGGTAATCTTAGGCCCCGGGTCGTGGCGCACCTCCGTTCTGCCGCACTTGTTGTTAGAAGCACAGCGCGATGTTATCTGCCGTACAGAAGCTATGCGCTGTGTAGTTATGAATCTTTCGGATGACGAAGAAACCGCTGGATTCACTCCAGCCGCACATTTAGCACTCTTGAAACGATACGCCCCGGATCTTCGATTGGACGCGGTTATTGCTGATGACGAAACACCCAAGTCTGTACGTAGCGAACTGGAACGAGAATCAGAATCTATGGGGGCGCGTGTGATGTGGGCACCCGTACGAGCATCAGCTGAAAACAATGTACATAATCCTCTGAAACTTGCAGCGGCGTATCACGAACTATTTTCGTTCAAGTTTTAGAGGTAAGAAGCGTGGAATTTATTTTCTATTTCTGCCACCTCAAGATACACCGTTTCTCTAAATAGAGCATGTAGCATAGCTGAGTGCATTATCAGCACATCACATCATACGAACCTCACGGTGGGAAGGAACAACAATGGCTCTTACCGCGCTCGTTAAGGATGAGCTGGCCAGATACGAAACGAGCAAAGCGTCAGTACGTAAGGCGGAGATCTCGACTATTCTGCGCTTTACTGGTGGTTTGCACATCGTTTCTGGGCGGATTGTTGTTGAGGCAGAAGTTGATTCCGAACAGACCGCGTTACGCATGCAGCAGACTATTGCTGAAATATACGGGCATGAGGCTGAGATAACGAGCGTCAGCGGTGGTGGTTTGCGCCGCGGCGGGCGTTATATAGTGCGTGTTGATGCCGGGGGAGAAGCACTTGCTCGACAAACCGGTCTTTTAGATTTGCGAGGGCGCCCGGTGCGGGGGCTGCCGCCTGCTGTTGTCAATGGCTCCATTCAGGACGCCGAAGCGGTCATGCGTGGTGCTTTTTTGGCACATGGATCGCTCACAGAGCCTGGTCGCTCATCAGCAATCGAATTTACATGCCCAGGGCCGGAAGCAGCGCTTGCTCTTGTGGGAGCGGCCCGGCGTTTGGAAATTATTGCTAAAGCGCGTGAGGTTCGCGGAGTGGATCGTGTTGTGGTCCGCGATGGCGAGACTATAGCCCGGCTTTTGGAGCGTATGGGGGCTCAGGACGCCCTCAAGGCGTGGCGTGAGCAACGTACTCGTAAGGAAGTTCGGGCGACTGCGAACCGTCTGGCAAACTTTGATGATGCAAACCTGCGTCGTTCTGCTCAGGCAGCTGTGGCCGCGGGTGCCCGTGTAGAACGTGCTTTGGAGATCCTGGGAGACGATGTTCCAGATCATCTGCGCTATGCGGGCGAACTGCGTGCCATGAATAAGCAAGCCTCTTTGGATGAGCTGGGACGTATGGCAGATCCTCCTCTGACGAAGGACGCGATCGCTGGACGTATTCGTCGTTTGCTAGTCATGGCCGATAAACGTGCAAAAGAACTGGGGATTCCTGGAACTGAACTCCCGAAGTCTTCATAAGTAATTGTCGTGTCAAGGGAGGGTTATCTGGACTCTCTACAGATAACCCGCCCTTCTGTTGCGCAAAAAATTTTTATAGGCAAGCTAATACTACTGTGATGCGGTGGCGCGTGGGGTCGTGCGCTCTTTTCATAGAAGAGAAGGATCTAACTATAAAGTCTTTAGTATATTTTGTCTTAGTTTGACATCAGTTGCGTTTGAGTAGCTACAACCATATCCCAACATACAGAGCCGCTGAATTCAACGTAAAACAACAGAAAACAAAGGGTTTTTGGTCAATTTCGTAATGTAAATCACAAAAATACCCGATAAAAACACACCCAAACGCACATAAACTAAGGTACGATTATAACAACACCGGCGGACACGCAACCAGCGTGAGACGAAAGACTCTAGAGACTCTTGCATGAGACCCATGAACAATGGCTCTAGTCCGTCAAACTCAATGCACTGACAAGGAGATACTCCAGTGACTGTACGCGTAGCTATCAACGGTTTTGGTCGCATCGGCCGCACTTTCTTCCGCGCCGCGCGCGCTGAGGCTGAGGGCTTTGAGATCGTAGCAATCAACGATCTTACCGACCCGAAGACTCTTGCCAACTTACTCAAGTATGACTCCATTATGGGTCGCCTGGGGGTCGACGTAGAGGTCAAGGATGATGTACTGGTTGTCGACGGCAAGGAAATTAAGATCCTTGCTGAGCGCAATCCCGCAGATCTTCCTTGGAAGGACCTCGGCGTAGATGTTGTGCTTGAGTCCACCGGTTTCTTCACCGAAGGTTCAAAAGCACAGGCGCACATTGATGCCGGCGCTAAGAAGGTTATTATTTCTGCACCCGGTAAGAATATTGACGGTACCTTCGTGATGGGCGTGAACGACGAGCAGTACGATCCGCAGAACCACCACATTGTCTCCAACGCATCCTGCACCACCAACTGCCTGGCTCCTTTGGCAAAGGTTCTCAACGATTCCTTTGGTATTGAAAAGGGCTTGATGACTACTATCCACGCATACACTGCTGACCAGCGTCTGCAGGATGCTCCTCACTCCGACCTGCGCCGTGCACGTGCAGCAGCCGTCAACATGGTTCCCACCTCCACCGGTGCGGCAGCAGCAGTTGGCCTCGTGCTTCCCGAGCTCAAGGGTAAACTGGACGGTTTCGCAGTTCGCGTTCCTACCATTACCGGCTCCATTACTGACCTTACCTTCACCGCATCCCGCGAGGTTACTAAGGAAGAAGTTAATGCGGCTCTGAAGGCTGCAGCCGAGGGTCCGATGAAGGGCATCATCAAGTACAGCGAGGATCCCATCGTCTCGAAGGACATTGAGGGCGAAGGAATCTCCACTATCTTCGATGCGCCGCTAACCAAGGTTATCGGCGACCAAGTGAAGGTTATCGCTTGGTACGACAATGAGTATGGTTATGTATCCCGCTTGGTAATGTTTACCAACAAGGTCGTGGCTTCTCTCTAAGCCTATCTGCGCAAGGATAGCTACTTTACGAGCTGACGAGGAGAACCCCAATTCTACAGCATGTTTTTACCGTAGAGTTGGGGTTTTCTTGTACCACGAAGTAAAGAACAAGGCGTGTATGTCTGGGATATCGGTAGAATTTGCCTAAACCACCATCCGCGCCGAACTAGGCTAAAAATGGTCATTTCAGCAGACTTACGGCTATGTGACCACCAGAATTCTGTATTATTGAAAATACACACATCCCCACTAATGTAGGAGGAATTTCCCATGGCTAAGGCACTTGCAGAGCTGCTTGATGAAGGTGTAACGGGACGTTACGTGCTGGTTCGTTCCGATCTTAACGTTCCCCTAAAAGACGGCGTGGTAACCGATGACGGTCGTGTGCGTGCATCCCTGCCTGTTATTGAAAAATTGGCTAAAGCTGGTGCTCGCGTTATCGTAACCGCACATCTTGGGCGCCCCAAGGGTCAGGTAGATCCCCAGTATTCGATTGCCCCTGCGGCTGCGCGCCTTGCCGAGCTTGCATCCGTACCTGTAAAGGTAGCGGCAGATCTTGTGGGTGAGGACGCAAAGGCGAAGGCTGCGGACCTCAAAGACGGTGAAGTCCTTGTTCTTGAGAACGTGCGTTACGATGCTCGGGAGACTTCTAAGGACGATGCAGAGCGTGGTGCATTTGCAGACGAGCTCGTTGCTCTCACCGGTAAAAATGGCGCATATGTGGATGACGCATTCGGCGCTGTTCACCGCAAGCATGCGTCAGTTTACGATGTAGCGAAGCGTCTGCCCGCGTACCTTGGCGACCTTGTTAAGAAGGAAGTCGATGTTCTCTCAAAGGCTCTTAATAATCCCGAGCGTCCCTTCGTCGTCGTCATGGGCGGTGCGAAGGTCTCTGATAAACTTGCCGTGATTGACAACTTGATTGGCAAGGCAGATTCCATTCTTATTGGTGGTGGCATGGGATATACCTTCGCCTATGCGCAGGGTTACGAAGTCGGTAATTCCCTGCTTGAAAAAGACCAAGTTGAGACTGTAAAGCGTTACCTAGAAGAAGCTCCCAAGAAGGGAACTGAAATCGTGACCGCTGTTGATGTTGTCTGGGCTGATGACTTCTCAGCAGAGGCTAACACTGAGATTCGACCCGTCGAGGATCTCACCGGCGGTAAACTCGGCGCCGAAGCAGAAGGTCTAGATATTGGACCGAAAACTCGTGAACTCTTCGCAGAGAAGATTAAGAATGCGAAGACTATTTTCTGGAATGGTCCGGTGGGCGTCTTTGAAATTGCTCCCTTTGCCGGTGGTACGAAGGCCGTTGCAGAAGCAATTGTTGAGTCTGATGCATTCTCCATCATTGGTGGTGGTGACTCTGCATCGGCTGTGCGCAACCTTGGCTTTGCTGACGAACAGTTCGGACACATCTCTACGGGTGGCGGTGCATCGCTCGAATACATTGAGGGTAAGACCCTGCCCGGTCTGGACGCTCTAGGGGCATAACTTTTATTGCGCTTTCCCTAGGAAAACGCACCCGGCTCTCAACCTCAAAGGTCGCCGGGTGCGTTCCTATATGCTCATAGATAGATAGCCATAACCCACATCGCAAGGATGCATTCCATGGGATTTTTCTCTAAATACTTTGGTTCCCGCGAAGCTACAACAGTCACAGACTATGAACGTGAAGTGCGGCACGAAAGACAGGTATTCGCCCAAAATCTAAAAGAGTCTCGGAAGGCAGACGAGGCTAAAGTCGCATCAGCTTCAGAACATCCGGATTATTTGTATGGTGCCTCTGCCGATAATTTGTCAGATTTTTGGGAAAACTCAGCAGCTGATCGGGACCACAAACTGGCTATCACCATGCTGCAAGCACAAAAATCTAGGGATATTATTCAGACGCTAGTAACTGACCTTGAAGATCACCTAAACGAGCTCCCTAGTTATCTAGAGAAAACCGTGACGGAGCTTCATCAAAAAACCACTCAAGCGCTCCTGAGCTACTACACTTATAACGCTGCGTGGGAGATAAACCCACAAAACCCAGAACTTGCCGAATATTATTTTCCGAGTTATAACGCTGCATACGATATTGTAAAAGTTGCTTACCGGTGTCTGCAGAATAATATCTGGACTACAACTAATATCTCGGGGCAACAACACGAGATGATACGTATCTTATCTGAACGTGCACAAGATACGGCGCAGATTATTCCAGAGATTATGCCAATAGTTATAGATTCCCCGGTAGTCATGGCTCCATCAGACGCATTTCTTATTTCTGTAGAAGAACGCCAAAGCATTCTGAAGACAGGACAACGTGTTGCCCAAGACGCGATAGTACGCGCCCAGCACCTTGCCCAAAAGGCTAAGTCACAACCTGAAACGGGACTCTATAATCTAGCACTCGCGTATGAATCGGGCGCCTCAGATCTTGTACTTGCCCTTGAAAACTATGCAGACTGTGCGCGGGAAAGTCAACTGCTGCATGTGGATTTTGTTACTGCTTTTCGTCAAGTGGTAAGAATTTTGCGGGAGACTTCTGGCGATGAACAGTACGTTCATATACTCGAATATCTTGCGAGATTAGAGTCTATATCGGTAAGAGCGTTGGAAGATTACTCTCTTGCTGACGATGCTGATACTGTGCTCTACCTTCTGGATCTTGTGCATTCGGATGTTCCTGAACAGACCTTTACAGAGATTTTGGGCTGTTTGCTTGAACCGTACCGGCGCTACCTCACAATGCTGCTGACTCAGTGGGATATCTATGCTCTAGGAAATTTTGCTCCGCTTATGGTAGCGACCTATGCGATGTATACCCATGCGCGTATATGTTATGAGGAAGCATTGGCTGAGAATGGAAATACCCTACAGGCCTGGACCCTCGCCCACAGCGCTCATGAAGCGATCGTGATGGCGCATCGTTATGCGTACACTGACTACCGTGAAATGTTTCAAGATTACGATGAAGAAGAACTTGATGCTCTAATATTGCAGAACATGTCGGAAAATACTCGGGAATTCTTCATACAGGAGACAGAACAAATGGCAAACGCCTGGAAACTTGATCTGTAGCTTTTCGGAGTAGGTCTGACTAGCCTAAAAATCCAGATAAAACCTAGAGCATTTAGTGTTTTTGAGTGATCAAACCATTAAAATGGAAGATAGAAATTTCCGAATCTATACCCTGATTTTTCGGGGGATTGGAGCGAAAATATGTCGCGCAAACCGCTGATCGCCGGTAACTGGAAGATGAATCTTAACCATGCTGAAGCCGTTACGCTGGTCCAGAAGCTAGCATGGACTCTTGATGATTCGAATTTTGATTTTACAAAGACTGAAGTAGCGGTATTCCCTCCCTTTACCGATATTCGCTCCGTACAGACCCTCGTTGAAGGCGACAAACTGAGCATTGAATATGGTGGTCAGGATATTTCTGTACATGAATCCGGTGCATACACCGGAGAGATCTCTGGTGCGTTTTTGCAGAAACTTGGTGCGAAATACGTTCTCGTAGGACACTCTGAGCGTCGCACTTACCATCACGAAAGTGATGAACTATGCGCTGCTAAGGTGCAGGCTGCTTACACCTATGATTTGACCCCGGTACTGTGCGTTGGTGAAGCCCTGGAAGTTCGTGAAACTGGCACTCATGTGGACTTTACCCTTGAGCAGCTTCGCGGTTCTATTGTAGGCTTGAGCGTCAAGCAAGCAGAAACTCTTGTGGTTGCGTATGAACCTGTATGGGCAATTGGCACTGGTAAGGTCGCAACTGCCGATGATGCGCAGGAAATGTCTGCGGCTATACGTGCTGAATTTGAAAAGCTCTACTCCACAGACGTTGCTCAGAAGGTTCGTATTCTCTACGGCGGATCAGTTAAGTCTTCTTCGGCGCCCTCTATTATGGGGAAGGAAGATGTGGATGGTGTGCTGGTAGGTGGCGCTTCCCTTCAGGCTGAAGAGTTTGCAGCAATTGCGCGTTTTGACGCATAGCTAAGCAGCAATTCGTATTAAAGGCGTCTAGCATACGTGTATTCGTGCGCTAGGCGCCTACCATTTTGTGTAATGTTACGAACATGAACAGAAATATTCTCATTCCATATTTAGAAAGGCTGATATTGATGCAGGTTGAGCTCACCAGATTTCGGGTGCGAAAAGGTCAAGAAGAGCGAGCTGTAGAATGGATGCATTTTCTTCGCCAGAATATGGATGCCGTTGAGCAGACTTTAGCGCCCGAGAAAATGTATGTTGAAACGATCTTTTCGGAGGTTCGTGATGGGCATATGTACTTGTACTGGTACAGCGTACAGGGGCAGGGAGCACAACCTGTAGAAGAATCAGAGCACCGGGTGGATAAGGAGCATTTAAGGTTCTGGCGCGAGGTTATTGACCCTACATTTCCGGGAGAATATCTAACGATGGAGGTTCTGATGACACTACCAGATGTTCGTAAAGTTGCCTCAGGGTAAGAGAACGTAGCTTTGGAGCACAATAGGCGGTACCTAAAATTTTTCTGTAAAAATGTGGAAAGTTAGCGATTTTCGGTATAGATCTACGGCTAATATTATTATAATAATATCTAAAATATAACAAAATGATTAAGGATTTTGAGTTATTTTGATGCAGTTAGCTGTGCTTTATTTAAATTTAATTTAATTAAATATAATTCAAATGGTTTTTGTGTGTTTAAAATGTGTGGTTTTGTGGAGTCTTCGAGATTTGTTACACTTATGCCTAAGCGTTTTAGGAGGGTGAGATATGAAATCACGCAAGTATACGTCTGTTTTTATTGGTTCATTAATTATTTCATTAATATTAGTGGCTCTGGGTTTTGTTCCGGGTTACGAGGCAGTTTCTAAAAACTGGAGGGCGCTGATCGGAACTGACTTCGGTTGGTTTTACCTCCTGCTTGTAACTCTTATAGTATTGGTCTGCGGGTTTTTTGTTTTAAGCCCTATGGGGCAAATTAAGCTTGGAGAGCCTGACTCAAAGCCCGAGTATTCCACTGGTTCGTGGATTGCCATGCTTTTCTCGGCTGGTATGGGTATCGGTCTAGTTTTCTATGGTGCTGCCGAGCCGCTTTCACACTTTGCTAACAAAACTCCGCATGCTGCACCGGAGTCACAGCAAGCAATGGCGGATTCCTTCCAATTTACGTTCTTCCACTGGGGTATACACGCCTGGGCTGTGTACGGTATTGTGGCTATGGCTTTGGCATATTTCGGTTTCCGTAAGGAAGAGAAATATCTTCTTTCTGTCACACTTAAGCCGCTTTTCGGTAAAAAAACCGATGGCTGGCTGGGATATATTATAGATATTGTTACTGTGGTGGCAACCGTTATTGGTGTGGCAACCACGCTTGGCTTCGGTGCTATTCAGATTAATGGTGGGCTGAGCTACCTCACTGATAATGCCATTCCTAATAGCATGGAGGTACGCACTGTTATTATCGTAGTAACCACTGCTCTCTTTGTGCTCTCAGCTCTTTCGGGGCTGGGTAAAGGTATTAAAATCCTTTCAAATCTTAATATGATTCTGGCTATCGCACTTCTGGCGATTGCTATTGCGGTTGGCCCTACCGTCAAAATTTTTGACAATATGTCGGAATCCATCGGTCTATACATGCAGAACTTTTTCGAGATGAGTTTCCGAACCGCCGCATTTAATGGTGACGAACGCGCCTGGATTGATACCTGGACCATTTTCTACTGGGCATGGTGGATCTCTTGGTCGCCCTTCGTTGGCCTCTTCATCGCCCGCATCTCCAAAGGCCGTTCAATACGTGAGTTTATTACTGTAGTACTTCTGATACCTACCGTCTTAAGCTTCATCTGGTTCTCCACTTTCGGTACGATGGCTAATACGGTACAGCAGAACGGTCTAGAGAATCTGACGAAACTAGAGGATGAACAACTGCTGTTCGGCACGTTCAAACACTACCCGCTGGGTATGTTAATGTCGATCATCGCAATCATCCTGATCTTTACCTTCTTCATTACCTCCGCAGACTCAGCAACTTATGTGCTCTCAATGCTTTCTGAAGATGGGCGTCTTATCCCCACTAACGGAAAGAAAGTTGTGTGGGGTGTTATCGTCGCGGGTATTGCAACCGTGCTGCTGTATGCTGGCGGGCTAGACGCTCTGCGGAATACGCTGATTATTATTGCGTTACCCTTCGCCGTTGTGATTGCGTTAATCGTGGTGGCGCTAATAGTTGAGGTGTATCACGAGAAGGTTCAGATGGGTCTGTCGATCTCGCCTAAACGGTATCCTGAAAAGGGACAGCCCTTCAAATCTTATGAACCTTACGAGGTTGAAGACTCTGAAAACGATCAGATATCAGAAGAAAAGTCTGAAGCAAAAGTGGTTCAAAAAGAATCATAAATTTTTAGCATCGTAAAATAAAAGACCTTCCCAGGAGTCGGTTATCACTCCTGGGAAGGTCTTTTATTTGTGGAGTAGCAAACTGTAGCTACCCTATAAGCTAAGTTCCTGCATCCCGGAAACTCAACCCGTTAGACTTTAACTATGTTTGCAATTATATCCCTTGTCGTTGCAGGTCTTTTGGCGGTCATAGTGGGCCTCATTATTCGAGGCCGACGAGTCTCTGCGCCTACAGCTGAGACTCCGCAGATCGTGTATTTTGAAAATAAACGTGATAGTTTCCTGGACTGGCTGTACCATCGTACAAGTTCCCCAGAAGTGCCCGTTCAGGTAAAACTACGCGATTGGGTAGACTTGGGATTCTATGCCGAAGGCGGCAACTACTGGGGTGTAGCCCAACAATTTACGTACTATCTTGTTCAGGGCGGTTATGTTTACGCCTACGATACTGAGGGAAATCCACTTGATGCGGGGCGAGCACTGCGAGACCGTCCAGATGCATTTCAGCTTACCCCCAGCGAATATCAGCGGCGTGTCACTCAGTTTAGGCAGTAATTTAGCCCTTCGCTCTACGCGTTATTACGTGTTAGAGAATGACCACAGAGTCTCTATACCGTATAGTTATTAAAGTCTGCCATGGGACAGGCTTTATTATCGACCTATTAGGAAGGCCCGCTGTGGACATCATTATGAATGTGCTTTTGGTAGTCATCGTGATTACCAGCATTATCACCGTGCTTCTGGTGCTCTTGAACCGCGGTCAGGGTGGTGGCTTGTCCGATATGTTTGGTGGCGGTATGACCAGCTCACTGAATTCTTCAGGTATGGCTTCTAAGAACCTAATCCGTCTGACCATTACAGTTACCGTTATTTGGGTTATTGCCGTGGTGCTTTACGGCCTAGCACTACGTTTTAACGGACAGTTCGTCATATAGACTTTATATATTTCAAGAAGCCCCGGCAGGTACATCTGCCGGGGCTTCTTATATGTCCTACTGTAGTAATTATGGAGATTGTCGGTGCATAAGATGACGGAGGATCAAGTCATGACGAGTGTCTGATATAGAGACAAGTAGATAATATTTTCCCTGGGATGACGGAAAAGAGGCCAAAACTTTCGGGGTTCAGGCATAGTAGTGATAAGGCGAAAACTTAGCATATCCAACCACTGAAGGGATCGCCATGGCACAGACTCTAACCTATACATATCTAAACCCTTCTTTACTGCATGAACAAGACGGCAGTCTTGGACTTGCTTTAGCAACTAGCGGTGGCAGCACACCGGAAGGCGCGGCGGCACACCCTTACTTCTTCTCAGGATTCATGGAGCCCCCTGATGTAATCGCGGCGTCGCTATTGGTGGTTGCGCGCGTGGCCCGCACCCGCTACTACACCCCACCCGGCATGGTCGCCGCCATTTTGCGGGCTGCCGACCCGGTAGTGACCAGCACCAGCGAGGGACTCCGGTTTGAATCCTTTAGCGCCTGCTGTGGTGTCTACGCCCGACTTGACGTAGACTCCTCCGCCCTAGATGCCACCTACAGTGCTGTGGGCGTGACAAATGTGGACGTGAATCCGCCGCTTCGCACTGCTTTAGCTTCTCTCCGGGCTGGCGAACCTCTCCACATGGATGTGGGGAATGATGGGGTGCTGACCACCACCCTAGACGGTGAAGTGAAGGAAGATAAAGTGCCCCTGCCAGTACGCTGGCTCAAAGGGTTCGCCGAAACACAGATGCTCTCGTCCCTGATGAAGCCCACTCATTCTCTGGACGGGGCAGCAGCTCGCATGTTCATCCAGGGGCTGCCGCGCCGATCCGCCACGAAAAGCGTCATGTGGGCAACCCGTGCGGTGCGTTCACTGAGGCTGGCTACCCGAGCCACCGTTGGGTCGGTGTGTGTGGCCGGACCGGAGCGGCTGCGGGTGCTTGAGCCGCTCATCCGCTTCATGACCCGTCTGGAAGCATACAGCGAACCGGTCATCTCAGGTAACACCCCGGTGTCAAGCGTGTGGGTGGCCCACTTGCCAGGCGCGCGCCTGAGCATTGGGCTGAGTCCCGAAAAATCACGCGGATTCTCAGGAGAAGGTTCTGTGTTGCAGGCGCTCTCCAATCCGTCAGTTGCTGAAAATGCGGATATGCTTAGTGTGCTTCTCTCCTTTGAGCCGCGTATTGAGGTGCCCGTCATGTCTGCACGTAGCGGGCTGAACGATACTCAAGTACGCGACGCCCTCGCGTTACTGGCATCCTCCGGACAGGTCGGTTTTGATGTGCAGGCAGGGGAGTACTTCCACCGGCCGCTGCCCGTGCAGGCGGATGCTCTGCAGGCTATGCATCCGCGGCTTGTGAGTGCCCAGAAACTTATTGACTCCGGTGCGGTGCGGGATTACGGAGACGGCACCTATCGCGTACAGTCGCGGGACACGTTCTACACGGTAACCCCCGCCGAGAAAATCGAAGAATACCGGTGCACCTGCCCGTGGTGGGTGAAATACCGGGGCACCCGAGGCCCCTGTAAACATGTACTGGCGGTAAGCATTAAACGTCGCGGCGGACTGAATTAGCCTGATACCGGGTTGCATCCGCAAAGAAGCATATTTTCCGTACACACCCAAATATACAAACAGGTAATGATGGACGAGAAGAACTATTCGCAGCACACGAGCCTTGGAGAGCGTCGAGCCCGCCTGCGGGAGCTCATGAAACGTGACGACGCAACCGTTGAGGATTATCACGCGGTGATTAGCGGGGCGGCAGAGGAAGAACGCGCGTCGTTGGCAAGGACGCTATCGCCCACGAAACTTGCGAAAGCCCGAGGGGAGAAAGCAGCTTTGGCCGCATATGCAGTAGGGGCTTTAACCTCTTCGGCTCCGCGTGCGGTAAGGATCATAAGTGAACTTTTTCATCCTCTTCGAGATAAGAATTTTAATATTATTCCTGAGCCGCCTATGCCTGCTACTGAGCAGCTCTGGGAATTCTTAACTCAAGGGGTAATAGAACGATCCGATGAGTGGGTTCTGCATTTTGTTGAAGAATGTTCAGACGATTGGTCCATACGTTCCTGGACACACCTTAATAAACTTATGCGTGAACATTCGCTGACGAGCTTATCGCCAGGGTATCTTTACATGATGATGAATGCCGTCCCACACGTGAGAGAAAAGTCTGCGGAAGAGTATCAGAATATAGAGCAGTTCTTCCGTCACGATCCTGCGCTGCTGGAACGAGAATTTTGGGATGCTTTCACAGCTGAAGGAGTACTCGCACAGTCTAGGTGGGATCCCACCTTGCAGCCTGAATATCGAAGTTCGTCGTCATTTTCGGCTCTTGCTCAGGTGATGTGCGAAACTTTTCCAGATATTCGTCCCAGGCTCTTGGATGAAACGCTCAAAGGTCTCCTGCGCGACTACTCGGCCCACCATGTGCGGCATTTTTATCGGTCCCATGCTGCTCTGCAGCCAACACCTCAAGAAATTAAGGAGCGTTTTGCGCTCTACCTTTCGGTGCTGGGGACGGCGTATAGCCCAGCTATCGCCATGGCGCAAGATCTGTTGGAGCAGGCAGTTTACGAGCTTTCCGACGCGCAAGCACGTGAGTTCATTGAGGTTTCAGCAACAGTGCTGACGCGCACCGAAAAGAAAATTCTGCATGCTCAGATACGGCTTCTTTCTCTACTGCTTAAAGTCCACCCCGAATGTACTGAACAAGTAAGCCAGACAGTACAGGATGCTTTCAAGTCTATGCCCCTGGATCTTCAAGACAAGGCCCAGAAGCTCATCAACGATTCGGTGCAGGAGCCACCCATACCTCAGAACGCAGCGGGGAGCATCACGGTACCGGATATCACCCCGAAGGATCGTGAACCGCAGGGGTGCTTGACGCCTCGACCGCCTATCACTACGGATCGGGAACTAATGGAATGCCTGGCAGCAACCTTCCAAGGAGGCGATGGCACCGATATTCCGCGCATCCTGGAGTACTTGGAACATGCCGAGAGTCTGGAAATAAACGATGCAGAGCAGAAGCTTCTCTGGGAAGCTCGTGAACTTCTCATAGAAGAATCATTCGGTATTTATACCCTCTCCAGTCCCAATATCCCGTACCTTGCCATTGCGGCACTCATCAAAAGCGGGCAGATACAACACGCTGATATTGCTAAGATACCGATCATCCCCACCTGGTATACAGAACGTCTCTACCTCAGCGATGAGCACGGGGACCCGGTGATAGTAGATGAACAGACGGCTAAGAAGTATCACCCTCGTCCCTTTAACATAAAAGTTACAGGGACAGAACTTCGTCTCAATGAGCGTGGACCTCATATGCTGCTGATGGAGCAGTTGTTCGCCCTGATTTTTGCGGATCAAGACGCAGAAACCAACATAGTGGCCGCGCCTTTTGCGCCCCAGCGAGTAGCCCTTGAACGCACTACGGGTACAGTCCTCACCCAGTATTGGGAATCGCTATATCTTGCTCGGGAGTACAGCTTCCCTCTGCAATTCCCGCTGTGGGTTGGAACAGATACACCCGATGCTGCCGCGCTCTCCGTTGAAGCTGCTGCGTTTAACACCAACAGCACGCAAATCGAGTACGTGCACCGTATGGTGGAATCAAAATACTATCCTGCGTACCGCACGGTCATGGGGTGGTACGGCTGGCTGATGCAGAACAACCCAGATATTTTCAGCGCACAGACCATGCCTATTCTTGTGGCAGCTATCCATGCCCATAATGCTTATGGCGCCGATATCATCATGCGCATCCTAGGTGATATGCACCGAGCACTGGGTGCCGCCTCCTACAGCGCACTCGGGCTTGGTGCTAGCGCTAAAACTACCGAGGTGCGCGCCAATGCTGCGGAGGCGCTCGCCTCCCTGGTGGATCGGGGCATGTTCGATACTACTTTATTCGCCAAAGAACTGTGTTGGCTGTTGGGCCAGCACCACGTGATGGCTCAACGAATTGAGCAGACATTTAGGGATGCTGCGTTGATTAGCCCCTTGGCGGGCTGGCGGATTATGCAGGTACTGGAAGGCATACTGCCTGTCGTGGGCGAGGTTAACCGGGGCGGTACGCTGGTGCAGCTCTTGGTGCAATTAGCGGGGGAGTACGGTGTCAGTATCGAGATTCCTGAGGTTTTGCGGCCCAAAATGAAAGGATCGACCGTGCTGGCGAAAAGTCTGCGTGCGCTTGAAAAGCTGCAGCCTCATCCGACCGAGCTTGCGGAGCAGGCCCGAGACCAAGCCCAAGAACTGCTGGACCAACACCGCTGCGCACAACCCTAAACGCAGAAACTGAGAGCCCGTTATGACACCAAAAATACCGCAACCTAGTCTTACGGAACGTCGCGCCCGCCTGCGGGAGTTGCTGAAACGTGACGATGCCACCTTCTGGCAATACCATGAAGTTCTCACCGGTGCCACCGAGGATGAGCGCAAGAGCCTTGCACGCACACTTTCCATTAAAAAGCTCATAGACCACTACAGCCGTGAAGGAACGACCGAGCAGCGGCTTGTGTGCGTCTACACGGCGGCCGCACTGGGTGGAACCTTCAAACATGTGGGTGTTGAGCTCTTAAACCTCATCGGCCGGGGATTACCCGGTGAGGCGAACTGGAAGTTTTCAACCGCTGAATCGGAACAATACCTTAGCCAACGCACAGAAGCCATGATGCTTGGACTCAGCGAACGTGATAACACCTGGATAACCGGGTTCGTTAACGAGCGTGGCTATGGCAGGTTTGGTTACGACTTGCCCACGCTCTGGGTGCAGATACATCAGCTTCTTCACGAACGCGGACTTACCAATACCACGCGCTCCTACCTCTGGGGGTTCGTGACGGCCGTTCCTGACATGTACATTGGCTCATCCGAGAACCGGGAAGAGGTTATCTCTTTCTTCAAGAACAACCCTCAGACGCTAGAACACGAAATGTGGGCGTGTTTCACAGATGAAGGGCTTCTGCGGAAAGAGTGGTCAGGGCGTGAAAACGCGGACACGCTCGCTCTCTTCCACATGCTGCAGGAGAATTTTGACGGATTCCGTGACCGCCTGCTTACTGAATGTCTGAAGGCGATGCTCCGCGACTTTTCTGCCAAGAACACCAGTATCTTTCACCACATCTATCGGGGGATGAACCCCACCCCAGACGAGCACCTTGGTAACACCAATCTGCTCACCTCAGTGCTCACTACCGTTCCCTCAACCTCCGTGGGATTGGCTCAAGAAATGTTGATGTCATGCGTCGAAAAGCTGACCGAACCCCAGATTCATGGCTTACTTAATGTCTCTCGCACCGTGATGCTTCGCACCGAGAAGAAAATACTCCGGGCGCAGATCGCACTCCTTGGCGCTATTGCTAGAACGCACCCCGAGTATACTCAAGATGTGGACGGCTTGATGAGGGAAACCGCAGAATCTCTACCGCCTGATCTGCAGCCCGCTGCGCAAACACTCATGTCTCCTGCTGAAGCCGCGGCGGATAAAACTAGCGCACCGTCTCACGCGGAGCAAGTAATGGGCAGCGTCATGATTCCCGAGAATCTGCCGCAACTTTTAGAGCAGCACGTTTCAACCCCACAGGTGCATATTTATACTAGTGATGCTGAGTTTATGGATGGTCTTATTCCCTGTCTCCAAGGCACAGGTGACGGTTCGCAGCTCCCGCAACTCATTGATTATTTAGCGCATAATCCTCGCATTACTCTTGATACGGCCCAGCAGGACTTTCTGGCTGAACGATGCGTGAATTCCGGTATCCGCTCGGGTACTCATGCGTTAGGCAACTATCTGACGTACCGGGTAATTGCCCCGCACCGAAAACTTTTTAAAAAACTGCCGCAAGGTTTTACCGGGTACCGGCATGAACTCCATACCGACCCCCAGACTGGCGAAACCATCCAGCCCTACCAGGTTGAACACACTGGATCTCTGGGGCGTCAAAAACCCCGTATAGAGAAAACGACCACAAATTATCGTGGACCGGCGGGGCTCTGTCAAGAGCAGATTAACTGTTTAGAACATCCAGAAAACCTTGTATTTGCGCCTATACCTCACGCAGAAGAGAGCACCTGGACACGCCATGTTGAACCTCTCACTTACCGCCCGCGTCCTCACAATATGTACGACCAAGCCTATGCTGAGGCTCCCAACGGCAGCCTGATGATGTGGCTTATTGAAGATCACGAACTACCGACCGCACAGATGCCTTTCGCACAGGCGGCTCTGAACACGGCAGGCATTCCGGAAGAGTTTATGCACCGTGCTGTTCAGGCAATCGACGATTTTCACTGTACCCTTATGCAATGGTATGCGTGGCTTCTGCGGAATAACCCCAATACATTGGCAGCGCAGAGCATGCCGTTCGTCACTACAACAGGATTCCAGAAACACGTCAAGGGGCTTGACGCCCTACTGGATACCATCACCCACACACATCAGGTTCTGCAAGACCCCGCCTATTCCGTGTTGGGCTGGCTAACTGGTGCAGCAGCAGCTGAGCACAGGGCTCTCACCGCCGAATCTATTGCCGTTCTTGCGGGTCGTGGAATGCTCAATACTTCTTTACTTGCGGATGAACTGGCCTACCTGCTCCGAGGGGGATGGGTTAAACCAATACGGGCAGCCAGCTGTTTACAGGACGCTGCATCCATTAGCCCGCTGGCGGGGTGGCGAATTGTGCAGGTGCTAGAGAACATGCTGCCTATGGTAGGTGAGATAAATCGGGGCAGTGCCCTGGTGCAGCTTTTATTGCAATTAGCGGGGGAGTACGGGGTGAGTATCAAGATTCCTGAGGTTTTGCGGCCCAAAATGAAGGGTTCAACTGTGCTCGCGAAGAATCTGCGGGCGCTCGAAAGGTTAGAACCGCATCCGACCGAGCTCGCGGAGAAGGCACGGCAAGAAGCAAGTAACCTCAATACTTTCAATAGGGTGAATGAGACTAGGGACGCGAAATAAAAGTGGGAGTCATAATCCTAAGACCGTAACCCCCACTAGAAAAATTTGTGGATCCTAAGCTAGCGATTCTTCCGTCGCAAAAATCAGGGTCTGTTTCTGCCCACGAGCCCCGATAGCTGGAGTTTCTAGGAGCATATCGGCAGTAATGTTCTCAGCAGGAACCTGTGCACTCTTGAGAAGACGGGTTGTCGCATCCTGTTTATCACCGCCGGTAATCAAAAAGAAAATATGACGCGAATTATTGATAACCGGCAGTGTGACAGATACACGTTCGCTAGGTGGCTTAGGGGAATCCTTGACCATTACCGTCACAGCTTTAGCGCCGTCCACAGGATCCTCTGGTAAACCTGTGCCCAGAAGGATTTGCTGCCGATTGGGAAATAGCGAAGCGATGTGACCATCAGGCCCCATCCCTAGGAGCGTAACATCAAAAATGGGGACAGGCCATATATCCGAGCCGCCGCCGCATCCACAACCACCGCAGCCGCAGCCGCCTCCAGATTGCTGAGAAGCAGATCCCCCGTGCCCTTCCGCTAATGGAAGCTCGGATGCCCCCTCAGGCATCTCAACACGCACGGGTTCGGCAGAACCCGCAAAATTGCGCATTTCGTAGGCATAGTGCTCGGCAGCAGCTTCAACATCAATCACGACATCGGAAGGACCCATACGATGCGCGTTTTCAACCGGAAAACCAAGATCTACTAAATCTGCGAGAAGCGCCTCAATTGCTTGTCCATCGTTCCGATCCGGATCACGCTCGGGAACAAAGCGTTCATCCGAGAACCAGAAATGAACGCGCGACCAGTCAATATCCTTAACACGTGGAGACTGAGCCCATGCACGAAGAGTAGCAATGCCCATCGTGCCACCTGTAAGAGAGACATGAGCCATGGTACGTTCCGTGAGTACATGCTCAATAACATCTAAGATACGCGTAGTGGCATCAGAGGCAAGCGCCTCCCGAGAAGGATGCGCTATTAAAGTTGGAGTACTCTCACCAATATTGTTGATCTTAGGCATCGAAAACCTCGGGAAATTCAGAAGTATTAAGGAAAGGTTCAGCATCGCACTGAGCAGGATGCATTTCCAGAGTAGGAAATGCCGACTTTAAAACTTCCCCATACATAGTGTCAGGGTCAAGTCGGCGTAATTCCTCAGAAATACAATCCGCTAGAGTACGAACTGGTAGTGGAATCTGCTGATCAGGTGTATAGGGAGTTTCAATAATAGCGATATTCTTGCCGGGGCGGAACATTATCGTTTGCCCATCTTCACGCTCAATAGCTACACGGTAAAGACCCCGTTCTGCTGCGCCGATGGTTGCAAGATGAACCTCAGCCTCGAGTTTCCAGCCAAGCCAAGCGCCAAGGAGCACAACCGAAGGAGACTTCTCAGAACCCCAAACCACTACACGCTTAACAGGAGAGTAAGGCATCTGCTCCAAAAGAGCTGCCAGTTGGGTACGCCACAGCGTCAAACGTGTCCAGGCAAGATCGCTATCCCCGGCCTGATAAACCTCAGAAAGATGCGTAAGAACAGCCATCGGATCATATGCGCGTGCCGAATCTGTGATGCGGCGCTGTGCAATCCTACCAATTGAATCCTCACCCGGATTCTCAGGGACGGAATGCGGCCACCACACAACAATAGGAGAATCCGGCAAAAGCAGGCCAGAAATCAACGATTCTGTCGGCGTTGATGCACTACCCCAGCCGCGCAGAATAATAAGCTCAGAAGCGCCGGCCTCTCCACCCACATGAATCTCGGCATCCAGTTGATCGGGCGCATCACTATTATGCGCAATATGCACAATGATACGACTTGGGTGCTCATGCGAAGCACGAATAGCCGCATTAATAGCCTCTCGGGAATGACCTTTCTCTGCAAGCACTACCAGCGTAAGTACGCGGCTGCTGCTAAGACTACCATTAGATGCCAGAAGATTAGAAAGCTCCTTTGAAATAGCAGAAACATTCGTGTGTTGCAGATGCGAAATCACGGGCGCCTCCAGGCACGGTTATCACGCTCAAGCATCTTCTGAGCCGAACGTGGACCCCATGAACCGGATTCATAGGGCTCGGGTTTAATCTTGTTCTCTTCCCAATATTTCTCAAATGGATCCAAGATCTTCCACGAAAGTTCAACCTCCTCGTGGCGAGGGAACAGCGGCGGTTCACCTAAGAGCACATCCAGAATCAAACGTTCATATGCCTCAGGAGATGCTTCGGTGAAGGCGTGTCCATACCCAAAATCCATATTGACGTCGCGGATCTCCATCTGAGTACCGGGAACTTTAGCTGCAAGACGGATCGTCATACCTTCATCAGGCTGCACACGGATCACGATAGCATTCTGTCCTGCAGGAACCTCACTCTCCTTACCAAAGAGACGGTCAGAAGATTTCTTGAAGAGAAGCGCAATCTCAGTTACTCGGCGACCCAGCCGTTTACCCGCACGCAGATAGAACGGAGTTCCTGCCCAGCGGCGGTTGTCAATATTGACTTTAAGAGCTGCAAAAGTTTCTGTGCGTGAGTCCGCAGGAATATCTTTCTCATCAAAGAAACCATTTACATGTTCACCGCCTTGATAACCGGGAGCATACTGGCCGAGCGCGAAAGAATTTTCCAGATCATCAATACGTACCGCTTCCAGTACCTTAGCCTTTTCAGCGCGAAGATGCTTAGAATCAAGGCTAAGGGGTTCCTCCATGGCGGTTAGAGCCAACAGCTGAAGCAGATGGTTTTGAATCACATCGCGTGCAGCGCCCACACCATCATAATAGCCAGCACGAGAACCAATGCCGATATCCTCAGCCATCGTAATCTGCACGTGGTCCACATAATTTGCGTTCCAAACCGGTTCAAACATCTGGTTTGAGAAACGCATCGCTAGAATATTCTGAACGGTCTCTTTACCCAGATAATGGTCAATACGGAACACTGAATCCGGGGGGAATACACGTTCCACAATTCCATTAAGTTCACGCGCTGACTCTAAGTTGTGACCAAACGGCTTCTCAATAACGACACGACGCCACCCGTTCCTGGGATTATTGTTCGCGTTATCGCGTGAGGCTAAACCGTGCTCGGCAAGCTTCGACAGCACCTGTTCGAAAGCCTTCGGCGGAATAGAGAGGTAGAACGCATGGTTCCCTTGGGCGCCAAGTTCATCGAGCTCAGCAAGAGTATTTTTGAGACGTTCAAATGCGGCATCATCATCAAAATTACCGCGAACAAACCGCATACCCTTCTGAAATTGGTTCCAGACATCCTCACGGAATGGGGTACGCGCATTTTCTTCCACAGACTTACGCACATAGTTACGAAAATCATCGTTATCCCACTCGCGGCGCCCATACCCAACAAGACCAAAACTTGGGGGCAACAAACCACGATTCATTAGGTCATAGACCGCAGGGAGCAGTTTCTTGCGGGCAAGATCGCCCGTGACGCCGAAGAACACAAGTGCGGAAGGACCCGCAATACGAGTGAGACGTCGATCGCGCGAATCTCGTAGCGGATTCGACTCATGACCGGTATGCAAGATAGATTCCTTTGATTGCTGATAATGTGCACATTCACCCTGCGATACTTTATATATCCTTGGGGCACGTATCCCTGCATCTTACCGCTTTGATGGTAAAGAGAGACATCTGATGGCGAGCGCTGAAGCTAATTTTGTGCTATTTATAGCGACAGCGCTCGCCTTATGAACTTTAGAGAACGGGTATAACGAAAAAAATTATTCACTAGTCACTAACGTGACTCACTAAGTGCTTTCCGTACGGTTTCCAGAAGCTCTTCCCACGAAACGTCAAACTTTGCAAGACCCTCGGTTTCGAGCTTATCCACAACCTCTACATATGAGATACCCAGACGCTCGATATCGTCCAGAATCTTGTTGGAGTTCGTATACTCACCGGTAACAGTATCTCCCGTGATTTCACCATGGTCAGCAACAGCGTTCAGAGTTGCTTCAGGCATGGTGTTGACAGTGTGTTTAGCGACCAGACCGCTAACGTAGAGAGTATCTGGAAGCGCCGGATCTTTGACTCCAGTAGATGCCCAGAGCGGGCGCTGAACGTTGGCACCATGAGATGCCAAACGTGCCCAGCGTTCAGAAGAGAACATCTCTTCAAAAACTTCATATGCCAGCCGAGCATTTGCCAGACCGGCCTTACCCTTAAGCGCTAAGGCCTCTTCAGTACCGATTTCATTCAGACGGGTATCTACCTCGCTATCTACGCGGGATACGAAGAATGATGCGACCGAATGGATCTTAGAGAGATCCTTACCGTTTTTGAGTGCTTCTTCAAGGCCGAGCATGTAAGCGTTAATGACTTCACGATAACGTGTTAGTGAGAAGATGAGAGTCACATTAACGCTGATTCCGGCTGCAAGAGTCTTAGCAATAGGCTCCAAACCTTCGACGGTTGCGGGAATCTTGATCATGACATTCTCACGGCCTACACGCTCGTAGAGTTCTCGTGCCATTTTCTGGGTTCCCTCGGCATCGCGGGCAAGGCGGGGATCAACCTCAATAGAAACCCTGCCGTCGTAACCTTTAGAGGCAGAATATATGGGTTCGAATACGACACAAGCAGCACGTACGTCGTCAGTAGTCGCTGCGAAGACAGCTTCTTCAACGTCTGCGCCGGATGCGGCAAGCTGGCGCATCTGCTCAGCGTAAGCAGCACCTTTTGAAAGTGCACCGGCAAAGATAGTAGGGTTGGTAGTGACACCCACGACGTTCTTAGCGCTGATGAGCTCTGCAAGACTGCCACTGGTAAGACGGTCGCGGGAAAGATCATCAAGCCAAATGGAGACACCAGCTTCAGAGAGCTTTCGAGTCGAATCACTCATGAAATAAAACCTTCAATCTAAATTAGTCAATATGGACGGGTGAGCATTAATGAGCTATGCAAGATGCAGCGCATCAGGACTCACCGAAAAACTTTAACTTGCCGACTGACTATTTGACCGCGGCGATAGATTCTTCAGCAGCAGTCACGACGGTTTCAGGGGTAATACCAAACTCACGGTACAAAGTCTTAGCATCGGCAGAAGCCCCAAAGTGTTCAATTGAGACAGCACGTCCTGCAGAGCCGAGCAAATCGTACCAGCTCATGCCCAAACCGGCTTCAACTGAGACGCGTGCTGCAACCGAGGAAGGCAGAACTGATTCTCGGTATTCGTTTGACTGCTCGTTGAACCATTCACGGGAAGGCATTGAAACAACTCGGGCTGCAATGCCTTTTTCTGAGAGCTTGTGGCGGGCTCCGAGGGCAATTTCAACTTCGGACCCAGTTGCGATTAGGATGACATCTGGAGTTCCCTCGGTGTCAGCCATAACATAACCTCCCCGGGCAGTTCCTTCTGCGGAAGCAAATTTTTCGCCTTCAGTGTCTGAATGAATATCCTCACGAGCCCAAACCGGTAGGTTCTGGCGAGAAAGTACTAGACCGGCAGGGCGGTCTTTCTTCTCAAGAATGGTGCGCCAAGCAACTGCAGTTTCGTTCGCATCTGCTGGGCGTACAACGTCGAATCCAGGAATTGCGCGCAGTGAGCTGAGATGTTCGATCGGCTGGTGGGTGGGCCCGTCTTCGCCAACACCAATGGAGTCGTGAGTCCAGATATACAGTGCAGGTACACCCATGAGAGCTGAAAGACGGACTGCAGGACGCTGGTAATCCGAGAATACGAAGAACGTCCCAGAGAAAGCACGGGTTGGCGAAGATAGTACGATACCGTTCACAATTGCGGCCGCCCCCTGCTCGCGAATACCGAAGTGCAACACACGACCGTAGGGGTTGCCGGTCCAATCCTCCGTACTGTGCGAAACCGGGTTGAATGATTCAGCGTTGTTGATAGTGGTGAGGTTAGAACCTGCTAGATCGGCAGATCCACCCCAAAGCTCAGGGAAAGTATCAGCAATAGCATTAATGACTTTGCCGGATGCTGCGCGGGTTGCTAGTGAAGTACCCGGCTCAAAGACAGGGAAAGCAGCCTTATAATCAACTGGCATTTCGCCTGACACCAGGCGGTTGTACAGCTTTGCCCGCTCGGGGTTAGCCTGAGCCCATGCCTCAAATTTTTCATTCCAGACCTTATGCGCAGCAGCCCCGCGTTCACGAAGTTCACGAGTATGCGCCAGAACCTCATCCTCAATGAAGAAGCTCTTTTCGGGGTCAAATCCTAGAACTTTCTTGGTTTCAACGATTTCTTCGGCCCCCAGCTTTGAGCCGTGAACGGACCCAGTATTTTGCTTGTTGGGTGCTGGGTAACCAATGATAGTACGCACCTCAATGAATGAAGGCTTATCCGTGACCGTTTTCGCGCGCTCAATAGCGTTGTAGAGTTCCTGCACATCTTCAACGTAGTTTCCGGTCTTGGCCCAGTCCACGCGCTGCACATCCCAGCCGTAGGCCCGGTAACGAGCTGGCACGTCTTCGGTGAATGCAACGTCAGTGTCTTCTTCAATAGAAATATGGTTGCGATCCCAGAGTACGATGAGATTGCCCAATTCTTGGTGCCCAGCAAGCGCACTGGCTTCTGCCGTTACGCCTTCCTGAACATCGCCTTCGGAGGCGATACAGTACACATAATGGTCAAAGGGAGAAGCACCAACCGGGGATTCGGGGTCGAAAAGACCACGCATATAACGTTGAGCATATGCAAAACCAACAGCAGAAGCGAGCCCCTGACCCAATGGACCAGTCGTAATTTCTACGCCCTTGGTGTGCTTATATTCGGGATGTCCAGGAGTGAGCGCATCCCATGTGCGAAGAGATTCTAGATCCTCCATCTCAAGACCATACCCACCCATAAATAATTGGGTGTAGAGAGTCAGCGATGTGTGACCGGGGGAGAGGATGAAACGATCGCGACCTTCCCAACGGTCATCGTTGGGGTCTTGGTTCATGACCTTTTGGAAGAGTAGATAGGCAACAGGAGCAAGGCTCATGGCGGTGCCGGGGTGACCTGACCCTACTTTCTCAACCGCATCGGCTGCCAATAAGCGAGCAGTATCAACCGCACGCTGGTCTACCTCAGTCCATTCGAACTTTTCGTTAGGGTTAGTCACGTATTGTCCCTTCGCTTAGTGGTACGTCATGCATGAAGTGCACAAACAATAGTAGTCTGTGAACGCTGACTGCAGCAGATATAACTCAAAAGATAGGGTGCGTATTCCATGAGCACTCTCAACAAGTAATCATGTACATAGCATCTATAAATCTATCGTGAAATTCTACCTTCTTAAGAATAGTTCACCATCCTAGTGTTTATAGTATGTTCGTATGATGTTTTGGCAACTTATGCCTCACGCTGAACTTACATACCTAGGATGCTCTAGCCTAAGCTCCACGTAGATAAGTTTCAAAATAGACCACCCGTATCTTGAGATAGCTGCTTTACTCGCCTCAAGATACGGATGCTCTTAGAAAATAAAAGATTCTAATATAGGTTGCCCAACAAAAGGATCGATTGCCAATGCAATGAAAAGAATCGTTAGGTATGTGATGGACCCGAAAAATACCACCATAGCGGTACGGCTTGTCGCTACCTGCTGGAGAGCTAAATAATGGAGCTTGTGGCAGTGGTAGAGGAACCATGCACCAGCGGTAGCCGCGCTAACGCCGTACAGCCAGCCCGCGCCTCCAATAGGGATCAGTAGAAGCGAACAGATAACCATAGCCCAGCCGTAGAGTACGACCTGTACAGACACTGTTTGAGCGGGAGCGATAGCACCCAGCATAGGAACACCGGCTGCTTTATAATCCTCCGCGTATTTCATAGAGAGTGGCCAATAGTGCGGAGGAGTCCAGAGGAAAATTACTGTAAAGAGAATTAAAGCTGGCCATTCAATGGTATTGCGAACAGCTGCCCATGCAATTAGAACAGGCATACACCCGGCAATCCCACCCCACACAATATTCTGAGTAGTGCGCTTCTTTAAATACATGGAGTAGAAGACTACATAGAGCAAAATAGCGGCAAGCCCTAAAAGCCCAGAGAGGGGATTTACCATAGTCCACAGATATACGACGGAGATAACAGCAAGTGCCCATGCGAAGACGAGTGCTTCTCGGTCTGTTAGCTCTCCGGTAACTAGGGGGCGTTTTTCGGTTCGCTTCATTTTTCGGTCAATATCACGATCGATATAACAGTTGAAAGCGCAGGAAGCGCCAGCCGCCATGGCTCCGCCAAGAAGCGTATTTATGACTAACCAGAAACTGGGCATGCCGTGTGCCGCAAACATCATTGTAGGGGCGGTTGTTACTAGAAGAAGCTCAATAATTTGGGGCTTTGTCAGGTGAATATACGCTTTTATTTTGCGCCCCAAGGTCATGTCCCTTGTTGCCCGCGGAGTAGGTACAGTCACCTCTGACGCCGCATGCGTGGAGGACGGAACCTCCTGAATTGTGTAACCCTTCATGATGGGCTCCTTGACGTGTGTGCGTGTGCCTAATCTGCGCGTATCAATCTGTGGGGTAGGAGGTACTCACAGATAGGCATACCTTCGGCTCAAAGACGTGCAGGCGCAGGAATGCTCCTTAATAGTGTACGCCTAACCTTAAATAGCTACCAAGGCATGCCAGCAATAAACCCATATATGACATTGTGCGCTTACCGTGGGAATAACTCAGCTCTAAGAAATTGCTAGCCGCTGTTGAGCTAGGGCACGGGCCTTCTGAGAAGATAGGGTCAGCTGCCTTTCGATCAGCGATAGTGATGCCCAGGTAAACATACCCGACCCCAGCATATGCGCCTCAACGAGTAGAGGGGGAAGCCCGGTGTTGTATTGAATATAGCCAATCGCGCCCTGATAGACCATGATTGCTGCCAGTACAAGTAAAGATGATAAGAAAGCACGTGGCATGGCGTACTTCCGTACTAAAACAAACATGATAACCAGCAGAAAAAGAAATGCCCACACTGCCCATGCATGAGCACGGGATACTGCGATAGCGTCGAACTCGTGGCGATGCGTGCGTGGATCACCCGCATGCGGGCCTGTGCCGGTGACTACGGTACCCATAAAAAGTAAGAACGAAACTAACGCCAAATCTATCCAACCAAGTAGGCGGATAACACCACTTTTTTGTGGAGGAAATTCCTTAGTAATATCTTCGCGCTCAGAGATACCTGCCCTAAAATAGCGACGCACACGGTTTACCAAGATTGCTGCTAATCCAATCATGATGGCAGAGGCGAGGTAATGGGCTGTTACCATCCAGGGATTGAGCCGCTGCCATACAGTAACGCCGCCAATAACGGCCTGTAGCGGAATACCCCACAGGAGGAGTAAAGTCAGATTGAAAAGATCGCTATACTTTGATTCGTGTGCTCGTAATCCCGTAAAAAGCTTTGGAAAGATTGCTTTGACGTGGTGCACATCAGGCAGCGCAATTCGGAGAATCGCTAAGAACGCAAGGATAGTGATTACCATGAGCACAAAAGTGAGCATACGGTTACCGAATTCAACGAGCCCATGGATACCGTCGGCAGGGGTAGTTGTCCACTGTTCTGCAGTACACCGAGGCCAGGTATCGCATCCAAGGCCTGATCCCGTAAGGCGCACAACGGCGCCAGTTACGATGAGTAAGAGATTGCTCAGAGCCGTACCCACCGCTGTGTACAAAACCCAGGGGGTGTATTGGATGGGAGATAGTTTATTTTTGAGGGTAACTAGCATAAGAAAAGCCTTTTAAACCGTGTATGCGTTAGGAATGATCGTTGATGGTGCTGGTTGATTCCAGAACTCGTCCCGAAATCCTGAACTTAAGAGCGCTAATCGGACCATTTAAATTTACGTGAAGCAATAAAACCAATCACTAGTGTCCAGACAAGTAGCACAGCATGGGGAAGGGGTAAAAATATATCCTGTAGATAATCACCGCGAATCGCTTCACCTAAAGCGCCTGAAGGCAGGCACAGAATGATAATGCGGTACAGCTCAGGGAAATTATCTATTGGAATAAGGATCCCACCAGCGCTGGCCAGAACAACCCAGGCGATATTCACGATAGCTAAAGTTGCCTCAGCCCTCACCGTCCCAGCAACGAGTAAGCCTAGGGCTGTAAATGCGGCAGCCCCAAGCAATAAAGTACTAAAAGAGCGATACATCGCAAAAATATCCGGACGCCATCCAAGACCGAACCCAACGATAGTGACCATAATAAACTGTATGGCGATAACGGTGATAACTGCCAGCACCTTGCCGATAATAAGCCCGTTGCGTCCTAGAGGGGTGGTAGACAGAAAACGAAGAACACCGTACCGGCGGTCAAAACCAGTGGCAATCCCTTGACCAGAAAGTGCAGTTGAGACAACACAGAGAGCCAGTACCCCCGGCACTGCAACATTGACGCGGGTCGTATTCAACGCATCAGCGTAAGAATCCAGAAAGCTTGTATAGCGAAGTCCAAAAAGCGCCATCACGGGGAAGGCAATATTGAGCATCAGCTGTTCACCATTTTTAAGCATGGCAAGGGTCTCATATTTACCTTGAGCTAGAATACGCTGAAAACTAGAAGCAGCGCGCGGATACGGATACTCGTTACCTTCTGTCATCTGCTGACTATCGGGGGCAGTGGGCAGCTCTGCATTTGAGGGGTTCATCGGATATCACGTCCCGAAATATCCAAGAATACGTCTTCCAAAGTCTTCGGTTCCATCGTGAGAGAGTTAGGCATAAGGTAGTGATGTGCTAGGGCTGTCGTGAAAGCGGAAAGATGTTCGGGTGTAAGGGGACCACGGAGCTCATATTCGCTTAAGCCGCCTAGTGAGTATGGCGTATGCTCTATAAGCTCTACATCCGTACGAAGATGTACAGGCAATAAGTCGTCACGCGTAGGTGAAGGTGCTTCTAACGTGAAATGAAGCCGTACAACCCCGTCTCCTGTTACAAGTTCTGGGACTGTACCTTCACGCGCCGTTTGACCATTATCAATAATATAGACATAATCCGCGAGCTTTTGCGCATCATCAATGAGATGGGTTGTTAAGATAATGGCGACTCCAGCCTCACGCTGCTCACGAATAATGTCAAAGACGACATTGCGAGACTGCGGATCAAGTCCTGCTGATGGTTCGTCTAAAAAGAGTACCGAAGGACGCCCAAGAAGGGCTGCTGCTAATGAGACACGTTGTTTTTGTCCCCCAGAAAGACGCCGAATATTGGTGCCGTTAAAAGCATCTATTCCTAAACGATCTACAAGTTCACCGACAGGATAAGGATTGGCGTACATCTGAGCAACATGTTCAAGAAGTGGTACGGGACGTACGGCATTAGGAAGCCCCCCATCCTGAAGCATGATACCGACGGAGGCCCGCATCTCTGGGGATGCCAGAAGAGGGTCTTCTGAAAGAAGCTGAATAGTGCCGGACGTAGGTTCAGTAAGCCCCTGGGCACATGCAAGAGTTGTAGTCTTACCTGCACCGTTAGCACCCAAGAGTACAACAACCTCGCCGGGATAGACTTGAAGACTTATGTCAGCAACTGCGCGATGCATACCCTGAGCGGTAAGACGTTCAGGGTGTTTCTCGCGGAAAGAACGAGAGGGCTTAAACTCTTTGACGAGATGAGAAATCTTGAGTGCAGGATCGCTGCTAGTACCGCGAGCTGCTGAAATGTCTAATGCGGTAGCTGCTTGGTGTTGATAAGCTTCAGTTTCTGCCACCTCTCTATCTTAAGCCCTCAGAGAGTAATCTCTATGTTTCCCTCTAGCGATAGCATCTTTATGACGCGAGTTAGATCACGTCAAAGTGAGGATATGAACCGCTTAGCACTCTCATGGAAATGCCCGAAGAGCAAAAATACCTAGAGGCCTAAAGGCGGTATTATCTTTCACCGGTTCTTATGGCTTACCGCAGCTAAGCAAGAGACTAAACGGTGTGGTGTGTGCAAGTAGGAAGACCTTACTAGCCAAGATTGAAGTAATTAGGACATACTTTAGTTGTGTATTCCGTGAACAAGACATCTCATCGAGGGCTTCAACAGCAGCCTTCCTCGCATAAGAAGTCAAGCTCTGGCGCACGTAAAGCGGAAGTTGAAGAACGCACCCGTGACCGGGTTCTTCGTGGTGTCCTGAACCATGGTCCCGTGTCTGCGGCAAGCTTGGGAGAGCTTTTAAGCTTGACCCCCGCCGCTGTGCGTCGGCACCTTGATGCGCTTGAACAAGCAAACATGATTGAAGTTGCTTCTCTCAAACAATATGGGGCAGGTGCGGGGCGCCCAGCTCGACGGTACGTCATCGCACCTCAAGGTCACGAACGTCTAGGAAATGACTATTTGATGATTGCGCGCAACGCTCTTGAAATGTTGCGTGACACCGTTGGGGAGAGCGCACTTGAAACTTTCGCATCCACACGGGCTGCCGAAATGGAGGCACGATACCGCCCTGTTGTGGAAGCGGCAGGGGAGGATGTTGCGGCGCGAGCCCAGGCTCTCGCTGAAGCCATGAGTCGTGATGGGTTTGTGACAACAGCGCAGATTACAGAACCACCTGCCGGTCGGCTCGCGCCGGGGAAATTGCTAGCTAGCATACAGCTCTGCCAAGGGCATTGCCCAATACGCGATCTGGCTGAAGATTTTCAGGTTTTCTGCGAACAAGAGACTGGGGTTATTTCTGATCTTCTGGGCGTTGACGTACGTAGGCTATCAACGATGGCTGGAGGGGCTCACGTATGCACAACTCACGTTCCGCTCAATCACTTAACAGAACGTGTGAATTCTGAAAAACCGGAAACATCAGAAAGCATGCGGGGTAATTCGGCACGGTAGAAATTACCCCAACCTAGAGTGTGTTATTCCAAAGACTACCGAGCCCGCATCTGCGGAGCCGGATAAATTTCAATCCATCTAAGAAAGGCCGTAATGACTGAGCAAGTTGAGCAGAGTGCCAACGACACTGTCATTTCAGAGATTCTGGAGTTGAACCCTGAACTCGAGGGCATTGGCAATTACGAGTATGGTTGGGCAGACTCTGACGAGGCGGGCCAGTCCGCTAAGCGTGGTCTGGACGAAGCCGTAGTGCGTGACATCTCTGCGAAGAAGAATGAACCCCAGTGGATGCTGGATATGCGTCTGAAGGCATTGAAGTTTTTCGAGCGTAAGCCGATGCCAACCTGGGGTGCAGATCTTTCTGACATCGATTTCGATAACATCAAATACTTCGTGCGTTCTACCGAAGGTCAGGCTGAGTCTTGGGAAGAGCTTCCTGAAGATATCCGCGTGACATATGAACGTTTGGGTATTCCGGAAGCGGAACGTAACTCATTGGTCGCTGGTGTTGCCGCTCAGTATGAGTCTGAGGTTGTGTACCACCAGATCCGTGAAGACTTGGAGTCTCAAGGCGTTATCTTTGTTGATACCGATACCGGTTTGCGCGATTATCCTGAAATATTTAAGGAATACTTCGCCTCTATTATCCCTATCGGCGATAACAAGTTCTCCGCTCTTAATACTGCGGTGTGGTCTGGCGGATCATTTGTGTATGTTCCGCCGGGGGTACATGTTGAGATCCCCCTGCAGGCATATTTCCGCATTAATACTGAGAACATGGGGCAGTTTGAGCGTACCTTGATCATCGCAGATGAAGGGTCATATGTTCACTATATTGAGGGCTGCACCGCGCCTGTATACCGCTCTGATTCGCTGCACTCAGCAGTTGTCGAGATCGTTCTTAAGAAGAACGCCCGTGTTCGCTACACTACCATTCAGAACTGGTCGAACAACGTGTACAACCTGGTGACTAAACGAGCAGTCGCGCATGAGGGTGCCACTATGGAATGGGTTGATGGTAACATCGGCTCTAAGGTTACTCAGAAGTATCCTGCAGTATATATGGTCGGTGAACACGCCAAGGGCGAGACTCTGTCAATCGCGTTTGCTGGTGAAGGGCAGCATCAGGATACTGGTTCCAAGATGGTGCATATTGCCCCGAATACTTCTTCAACGATTGTTTCGAAGTCCGTGGCTCGTAACGGCGGACGTAGCGCATACCGCGGTCTAGTGCAGGTACGTGAAGGTGCGAAGCACTCGAAATCATCCGTGGTGTGTGATGCTCTCTTGGTTGATACTGTATCGCGTTCAGATACCTACCCCTATGTCGACGTTCGTGAAGATGACGTTACGATGGGGCATGAAGCTACGGTTTCACGCGTTTCTGAAGAACAGCTCTTTTACCTCATGCAGCGTGGGCTGGCCGAGGATGAAGCAATGGCTATGATTGTGCGAGGCTTCGTTGAACCGATTGCTCGTGAGCTGCCCATGGAATACGCACTTGAACTTAACCGCCTCATCGAACTTCAGATGGAAGGATCTGTGGGCTAATGTCGACTAACGAAGAGACCCTGGGATATCACAGCCCAATTATTCCCGGTATGGATCAGGAAGGCGAGAAGCTCGCCTCTGAGCATGTCCATGATGATACTATTTTGCGCGCTACCGAGGAACACCATCAAGGCTCAAACCCTAATAACGTGCAGAAGGTTCTTGACGCTTCCCGCGCAGAACGGAAAACCTCATATAACGTTGAAGACTTTGAGCCACTTACTGGACGCGAGGAAGATTGGCGTTTTACCCCGCTGAAACGTTTGGGCGGTCTTCACCTTGACACTCTGCAGGCACAAGCCCCAGCTCCGAAGATCCAAGCACCTTCTGAAGTTATCCTTGAAGAAGTATCCCGTGAAGATGAGCGCATTGGTACAGCAGGTGTTCCTGAAGACCGTGTAGCTGCAAATGCATGGACTCATTTTAAGACAGCTACTGTGGTGACTATTCCCGCCGAAACCGAGCTTACTGAGCATATCGAAATAGATATTGACGGACAGCATTGTGATGCTGCTACTCAACATATACTGATTGAGGCTAAACCATTCTCAAAAGCGGTTGTTGTAATTCGGCATACCGGATCGGCTGTTCTGGCGCAGAACATAGAATTCCTGATACAAGATTCTGCACAGTTGAGCGTTATTACCCTTCAACAATGGAATGACGATGCGATTCATGCCTCAGCGCAGTATGCCAAGCTAGGACGCGATGCTCGTTTCAAACATGTGTGCGTTTCATTGGGCGGTGATATGGTGCGTGTTACCCCTTCAACGAAATTCACGGAACCGGGCGCTGAGACAGAGATGTACGGTCTTTATTTTGTGGATGCTGGCCAGCACATCGAGTCACGTTTGTTTGTGGATCATTCTGTGCCCAACTGCAAGTCGCGAGTGACTTATAAAGGCGCATTGCAGGGCAAAGCAGCGCACTCCGTATGGGTTGGTGACGTCCTCATTGGTAAAGATGCGGAAGGTACGGACACCTATGAGCTGAACCGTAATCTCCTCTTGGAGATTGGTCCGCGCGCTGATTCCGTACCGAACTTGGAGATCGAGACTGGACGTATCGAAGGTGCCGGTCACGCATCAACAACCGGTCAGCTAGATGATGAGCATCTATGGTACCTGCGGGCTCGTGGTATTCCGGAAGCTGAAGCACGTCGTCTAGTGGTCCGCGGATTCTTAAACGAGATTATCCAGCAGATTCGCGTACCAGAGCTTGAAACAGAACTTACTGATGCCCTTGAAGCAGAGCTTGCTCTCAGCAACAACTAAGCCTTATTAGGAGAAACAATGTCTACCCTTGAAATCAAGGATTTGCACGTCTCGGTCATTCTTGATGATGAAAAAACTAAGCCTATTCTCAAAGGCGTGAACTTAACCATTAACTCGGGCGAAATCCACGCTATTATGGGTCCAAATGGTTCCGGTAAATCTACTCTTGCCTCAACTATTGCCGGTCACCCCAAATACCAGATTGATTCCGGGCAGATACTGCTTGATGGTGACGATATTACCGAGATGAGTGTGGATGAGCGTGCTCGTGCTGGGCTGTTCCTTGCCATGCAGTACCCAGTCGAGATCCCCGGTGTCACGATGTCTAACTTCCTGCGTGCTGCTAAAACTGCTGTGGACGGTAAGGCACCTAACTTACGAACCTGGACCAAAGACGTTAAAGAAGCTATGAACCATCTGGACATTGATCCTGCGTTCGTTGCTCGTAACGTCAATGAAGGTTTCTCCGGCGGTGAGAAGAAACGTCATGAGATTCTGCAGCTGGAGCTTTTGAAGCCCAAGTTCGGTATTCTTGATGAAACTGACTCCGGCCTTGACGTTGATGCTCTTAAAGTCGTGTCTTCCGGCGTGAACCGTGCTCACGAGGAAAATAATATGGGTGTTATGCTGATTACGCACTATACCCGTATCCTGCGTTATATTAAGCCCGAGTTTGTGCATGTTTTTGTAGACGGCAAAATGGTCGATCAGGGCGGTCCTGAACTTGCAGATCGTCTAGAAGAAGAAGGTTATGTAGCATACACTGGGAAGAAATAATCTTATTCAGTACGAACTACTTGTAAGAGGTGCATCATGACTGAGACAGTGCAAGCTCGTCCCTCGCAAGAGGAAATTGAGGAAGTCCTCAAGGAAGTCATTGACCCTGAACTTGGGGTAAATATCGTTGATTTGGGTCTGCTTTATGGCATGCGCTGGGATGATAATGGAGTCCTGATCCTAGATCTAACGCTTACCACAGCTGCATGTCCGCTACAGGACGTTATTGAGGAACAGGTGGAAGCAAATCTCGATAGTGTCGTTACCGAATGGCGCGTGAACTGGGTATGGATGCCCCCGTGGGGGCCCGAACGCATTACTGAGGATGGTCGCGATATGATGCGCGCTCTCGGCTTCAACATTTAGCGTTGCCATACGTTTGTTTTGCTGTAAGGGGTGGGTACCTGGAACATTCCAGGTACCCACCCCTTGATTTATAATTCCACCTGATATTTGTAATACTACTCGTTCATATGTTTTCGGTTACACCTAAGAATCTGAGTGATTTACTGTATTTCTTCGCCAGACGTTTGCGAGTATCTTCGTCAAGGTGGGAAACACGTTCCGGGTCAGTGTTATCGGCAATGTCAGCACGTTTGACCCACAGTGCAATTTCATTAGCGCGAACTCTCGCCATAGATGACTCCAGAGGTTCATACGGACGTTTGGTGAGCGCATCAACGGCATCAATAATGCGGGCTGAAAAGTACCGAGCAAGGTAAGGGAGAGTGACTTCTGTATCCTCTACGGTATCGTGCAATAACGCCACGATCTGTGCTTCTGTGCGAAGCTCTTCAGGGGCAATTTCGCGCACTTTAAAAGCAACCCGTCGTGGATGAGATATATAAGGCCAACCGTTTTTATCGACCTGCCCAAGGTGAGCGTTGTCAGCGATACTATCTGCGAGACGAATCATTTCTTTGAAATATGAATTCATCGTTGTCTCCTTCATCAACGTGATACTTCTAATGTACTCTGTACGTCATTGTGCTGCGTTACTGCTTGTCATACATCAAGATTCTTTGCTTCTAGCTGGTGAGAGTTATCAAACCTCAAAAGACCGGTCTCCAACCCATATATAACTTCCTACTACTGTGCGCCCTACCCCTTGAGCATTGCGCAAGGACGGAACATTGTCGACATGGATTGTTCCCCATAGCATATCTTGAGGATTTACTTGAGGTAATTTGAGGAGGTTTTTAATACCGTGACGTAGAACTGCATTCCCTAGCCCTTGTCTGCGAAAAGGTACATCTAGACATAGCTCTTCGACGCTAAACCCTCTAAGTCCTTGTTCGCCTCTGCGATCTAGAGTCAAAAATCCTGCCGAGGAGTTATCCACTGTAATATGCCAGCCTGTTCCTTGACGTATAGCATCTTCAAATGATTCTTCTCCCTGAGGAGTGGCCCACTCAAAAAGATGGGGGTTCTTAACTGCAATAGATTCATATATGCGCTGCGTTTCGTAACTGGCAGCAGAAGCATCAGCAGGAGAAAGCGGGATGAGCTCTACTCGATCATAATTCTTCGGCCACAAGCGTTTGTCTAACTCACCTAGAGTCCCGGCGACAATGTGCATGTCAATAGTTGTTGCACGAGCACCGGGGACTGAACCAAGGCCACGTACAAGCTGATCTACCTTACCTGGCACAAAGAAACGTGTGCATATAGGACGGAAGCTTTCATAGTGGCGAAGCAAAGATTGGCTTAGAGCTGCGATATAGACTGTAGTACAAGGAATATTCGTAGCTATTACATCTATAAAAGGTCGATTCAGATCTTGCCCACGGTATCGAATTCCTGTAAGCGTTTGGTATGTGGCATGTGAATCTGTTATCGAAAAGAATCTATTGGCCCAGTCTTGTGTGTCTTGCGTAGGCATGTAGTTGAACTGGTTCTGTAGAAGAGGACTTATATGATCTCGATACCCCGCACCAAACTCTAGGGAGGTACGTTCCGTAAAATCTGCTGCGAAGTATTCTGCGCACTGCTGTGAAAGTTCCTCAGCCGAGTAGTACATATGGAAATTCTGAGGGACCCAAGAACGAGGGAGAAAGTCGTGGGCTTGTTCTGCGGGAAGATTTCCTAGTATAAACATAGAGATACCCTAACATATGTGATGTGAAGCATGCTTATATTCAATTTATGAAACTTATTCTGTTTTAAAAGAGATAAAAATCATAGTATATGAATGTCAAATAACAGGTAGTTTTGAAATACTTTGAGGGTATATCATGTGAATTGCTTAAGATGCTTTAGACTCGCCCCAAATCTAGCGTAGAAATCTGTTGTATAAGGCAGAAACTAACCGAAAACTCAGGTAAACTGATGGGAATCAAGCATCGGAGACACCATGGCGGAACTCTACAAGAAGTTCACCTCTTTATATCATTATCCGCACCTGCGGATAGCCCCTGGCGCTCCCAGCAGTTACATTCACCATTTGTATCTTAACCGTTTGGCGGATGGGCGGACCTATGGGTTCACCCCGGTTCTGGTCGTACTTGACGATCTTCTTCTGTCTACTATCCAGAACAATATATCGGCGCGCACGAAAAACCCGCCAGTGAATATTAGCGCTGAGTACGTTAAATCCTATGCTCAAGATATATTGACAGAACACCAAAAACGCCTTGATAAGGATTCATTAGAAATTCTTGTGCGTAAAATATTAGCTCGAGCTGACTCGACTTTATTCGAGAACTATTATGAAGGATTTTTAACGTCGCAGGTAACGGTTCCTCGCGGCATTGCACCTGCTCTACGTGCGCCTGCCCCTCTGACATTCGTATCAAGCCTGATGAATGAAGATGAGACTCTAGATAATTCAGCTGAAATTATCTTGCTTGAAATTCCTACAGCGTACCCATCAGACGTCTTTGCGTATCTGCCGTTTGGCGGGTGGGAAGACGTCCCAAGTGCGGAAGACATGTTAGCACTCGCGCAGTATTGGTATGAGCGGGATGGTGCTATTCCGGCTGTTATTGCAGCAACCTACCTTGAGTTTTATACTGCAGAGCCAATCACAACATTGCGCGACGCCGAGGTGCTTGCTTTAGAACAGGGGATAATAAGTCGAGCGCTAAAGCCCACAAGTTATGAGGATCTCTCATGTGTCGTGAAGGGGCTTTATAACAAGCCTTCGTGGTTCGTATGGTGGGAATAGTTTTGCTTAGCCGGGAATGATGTTTCTGGTGCCGTAAAAGAAAATTCCTTTTAGAGTTCTACGCCTCGTGCGGTTAAAACGTCCCCGGTTATTTGAGCGTATCCTACTGCTTGTACCACAAGAGGTACAAGCAGTCGCCAAGTGGAACGTTTGGGCAAACCGCGTGCGTGAGCAGCTTGTTGTAAAGCTCCCCAGTTATCCATAATGGCGGGAATAGATCTTATAACCAGAGCGAGCATCAGTCCTATACGTTTGGGAGATAAGCCTAGAAGTTTAAGTGGTGTGAGTAACCAGATGATTCCATCAAGTAAAAGAGGTAGCGGAGTAGTCGTGAGAAGAATCCGTGAGATTAGGACGGCGCCTAGCATGGTACACATGACGTCTACCGCAATTTGCCACGTGCCCCAAAAGACATAATAAAGCCCTAAAAGAATTATAAGCCATCGCAGCGTATAGACGATTTTTAAGAGCGTGCGGATACGCATCCCAGCTGACCAAGACAAGATAAAACAAAAGAACAGAACGTATAGTGCTACTTCCCAACCGGTTACCGCGAGCGCGAGCAGTAAACAAGCGCAGAGGAGGCTTTTGCCCCAAAGCGGTGTGCGATGCAACAGCGAATTCCCCGGAGCGTAGCTTCCAATAAGTAAGTTACCGAGGAAAGTCGCATGGTGCGACCTCTGCGCGGTTCGAATCACGTGGTTGAATCCTTCCGAGATTGCCTGGCTCGTATATTATGCAGCAGGTTTTCGTTGGGAAAGCCTTGTTCACAATATAAACGGTATTGTTGAACCGCTTCGTGCGCTTCGCCATGGTATATAAGCTCTCCATTATGGATAATGACTGCTTCATCGCATGTCTCCGCCAAGCCGAGGTCGTGGGTACTGATAATAAGCATCTGATCGAGACTATTCAGAAGGTTTATCAGCCGTGTTCGATTACGTAGATCAAGAAGAGTCGTAGGCTCATCAAGTAAGAGGATTCGTGGTTCTACCGCTAAAATCCCAGTGAGGGCTACAAGTTGTTTCTCTCCGCTGGAGAGAGAAAAAATGCTCTGATCAGCCTTGTCGTCGAGACCTTGTTGAGCAAGCAGCTTATGTGCTTGCTCTAGGCGTTGAGTTCGGTTGAGAGAGCTATGCCGACGGAGGCTAAGCTCTAGATCTTCGAGGACTGTAGGCATGATAAGCTGCGCATCTGGATTAGCGAAGAGCATACCTATAGACTGACGAGTTATCTGGGGATGTTCGGAGATATCTACTCCACATACCTTTATGATTCCCTGGGAGGACCGAGTAATACCATTAAAAAGCCCTAAAAAGGTTGACTTTCCCATGCCGTTAAGCCCAATAATCGCAGTTTTAGGTGCGGTTAAAGAGACTGATACATGGTCGATAATATTTCGAGTTTGTCCGTGAGCGTCTTCAGCTGACACGGTAACTGCATCAAGTTCAAGGGACGGGGGAGCGGACGGTATCGTTGGCGCTTCGTGCTCAATTTTGGCGCTACTTTTCTTGGAAAAAAACATCCTCAATTACCTGCGAGATTTTGAGCGCACTAACCCAGGAAATGCCCGATGCACAGCAGACGCCACGATAGACGCAACGATAGACTTAAGAAGGTCTGGAAGAGCAAATGAAGCCGCGATGACAAACGCATGGGTAAATTCCATATGTCCGTTGGTCATAAGCCCTAAGATACCTCCTGCAGAAATTACCACGAAGCCTACCATAGCGCAGAAGATGCACAGGATAGCGGTAAGCCAGGGATTGAGCTTTCTACGGATTACTGTATAAGCTAGCGTCCCAGCCAATAACGCGCCCAGAGGATAGGCTAGAAGATAGCCACCGGTTGGCGTCGCAAGCGTACCAAACCCTGAAGCACCTTTAGCAAAGATTGGTAGCCCTAGGCACCCTAACAGTACGTAGAGGAGAGTTGCTATAAAAGCTCGAAAACCACCGAGTACTAGAGCGGTGGTGTAGATAGCGAAAGGGCCAAGAGCTAAAGGAATCGGGACACCTGGGATTGGTAGCGCCAAAGGACTAAGAACCGCGATAAATGCTGTGAAGACTGCTATAAGAGCTATATTGCGCCCTGGTGATTGATCTGGGGCATAAGGGTTAGGCACGAGAGTTGATCCTTAAAAATATGAAGTCGTGTGTGGCTGATTATGACGTTCGGTGTCAAGATCGAGGGTAGTACCGCCCTCGACGCCGCTGGGGTCTTATATATTCTTATATACCTTCCTACCATAGAAAACGCATTATGTAATATATGTGACGTTTTACGGAGACTATCGGGTGTCAGCGTCTTCTAGCGTAACTCACGTAGAATAGATGGGTTGTTAAACTCCTCATTCACTAACTGTTTTGTTGATTCTCGGAAGGGACATGTTGTGATTTCAGTACAGAATTTAGAGCTCCGCGCGGGTGCCCGTCTGTTAATGGAAGATGTAACCTTTCGGGTAGATAATGGCGACAAGATCGGTTTAGTGGGGCGTAATGGGGCCGGGAAAACCACTATGACAAAAGTCTTGGCGGGATTAGCCCTACCAGCAGAAGGTACAGTCACCCGGTCCGGCTCTATCGGATACCTCCCTCAAGACCCCAAAGTCGATGATATGACTCAACTGGCGCGTGACCGTATTCTTTCAGCCCGCGGACTTGACGGAGTAGCCAAGAAAATGCGCCAAGCTCAAGAAGATATGGCGAGTGAAGATGAGAGCATACGTACAAAGGGTATGCGGCGCTATGATCGTCTTGAGGCTGAGTTTATTGCTGGCGGCGGCTATGCCGCAGAATCTGAAGCCGCAGTTATAACCTCCAACTTGGATCTGCCTGAACGAGTACTCGCGCAACCTCTTGAGACTCTATCTGGTGGGCAGCGTCGTCGTGTGGAGTTAGCACGTATCTTGTTTTCAGCTGCCGATACGATGCTACTTGATGAACCAACAAACCATTTGGATGCGGACTCCATTTTATGGTTGCGTGAGTTCCTGAAAAATTTTTCGGGTGGTTTGCTGGTTATTAGCCACGATGTTGAGCTTATGGAGTTGGTAGTTAACCGTGTGTTTTATCTTGATGCAAATCGTTGCGTGATTGACCAGTACAACATGGGGTGGAAGAACTATCTGAGCCAGCGTGAGCAAGATGAACATCGTCGTAAGCGTGAGCGTGCTAATGCTCAGAAGAAAGCTCAAGCACTCATGGAACAGGCTAATAAAATGCGGGCAAAGGCAACTAAAGCCGTGGCGGCTCAACAGATGATAAAGCGTGCTGAACGTATGATGCGGGGGCTGGAAGACGAACGCCAAACAGATAAAGTTGCTGCTATCCGCTTTCCTGAACCTGCCCCGTGCGGTAAGACCCCGCTGTCTGCACAGAGTCTTTCAAAATCCTACGGCTCACTTGAAATTTTTACCGATGTTGATCTGGCTATTGACCGTGGTTCTCGTGTTGTCGTATTGGGGCTGAATGGTGCTGGTAAAACTACTTTGCTACGTATTTTAGCTGGCAACACTGCTCCCGACACCGGCGAAGTTGTCTATGGGCATGGAGCTAAGATCGGGTATTTCGCGCAGGAACATGAGATTCTCGATGGTGAGCGAACTGTTTTAGAAAATATGAAATCCGCCGCGCCGGATCTTGACGATACGCGGGTACGCACTATCCTCGGTTCATTCCTTTTTTCTGGTGACGATGTGGAGAAACCAGCAGGTGTACTTTCCGGAGGAGAGAAAACTCGTCTTTCATTAGCAACTTTGGTCGCTTCGAGCGCCAATATACTTCTCTTGGATGAACCGACTAACAACCTTGATCCTGCATCTCGTAAAGAGATTCTGAACGCGCTCAAAGCCTATAAAGGCGCTATCGTTATGGTATCCCACGACGAAGGAGCTGTGGAGGCTCTAAACCCCGAACGTGTTCTTTTGCTTCCGGACGCAGTTGAAGACCTCTGGTCGAAGGAGTATCAGGATCTTATCTCACTTGCCTAGACGCAATCTGCTCTTAGGACAAGGAAAAGGTGTTTACCTAGCATCTGTATGTGATGTAACGCGTGGGAATGCTCCTAACCTTTGTGGGTATAGGTGTGTATGTAAACTGGCGCATAAGTGAAAGTGCTATGAAACTTTGAATATATCCTTAGAGCTTTCGCATATTATGTTGGCTATGTGGGATTTTCTGGCTAGAAGACACCCTCTTTACTTGATTTAATGATATATTGTGTGGGTTTTATAAAAATATAGTGTGTATCTGCCTACATTGTGGGTTTTTGGCTGGAAAACCAATACATGAGCGGGTTAGACTTGAGTTGTTCCCGCAAATGCGAGGATGCAAAAGCACAGATTTTCGACTCTGACGAGCCGGATTAGCGCAGGTAGAGAGATTCTATCTGATCGTAAAAGGAGAACAGCCTTATGCATAACACTGAGTACGAAAAGTACCCCACCTCCGGTGAAGAGAACGTCGAGGTTGACGTCTTCTGGCCCATCCAGGACGCTTAAGTCTTGGCAAGACTGAGGTAAAAAGGTTTTATCTCCCGCTCCTAACCATATGGTTAGGAGCGGGAGATTCTTTGTTTGATGCTCAAGAAATAATAAAGTTATGGAGTGGGTAAGGGCAGAAACCTAAAAGAGCTGCCGTGTACCAAACGATATAACAGGTTAGGCAGAGAATAAGGACCTTTTCCCGGATGCTTCCTGCATCACCTAAAAGTGGGAGTGCCATGTAGCCGCTTTTCTTCCAGAGGGAAGAGGCAACAAGTGGTTTAACCGTAATGGGGTATAGCGGGAGAACACCTCGGGTGGTCAGTGCGTCACCTATAACATGTAAGGTTGCGCCCACTGAAATGGCCCAGGGAAGAAGCTCTAAAGAATGAGTGGTATACGCAGCATAGCCTAGGGCGCAAGCCCCAATCCAACCTCCTGGAGCTCCTAAAATCCGCAAAGCCAGACCTCCTGAGAATGCGGCGAGAGCAAGGGACAACCACGGAATACTTTGGTAAGTGAGTGTACTGCCAAAGTATGCGATAGCCCAGAACGCGATGATCCCTAAAATTGAGTGCGTTCCCTTTCGGTGCCCTCCACTGATAAGGCCTACAATCCGGGCGATCCAACCTGATACAGGAGGTATAGAACGAGCGATAGAACCATTATGGTGATCAATATCTGGTAATACTCCTGCGCCAGCACAGGCAAGGGTTGTAACAATGAGGGTAGGAGTATTAGGGATTTGGATTACACCAAGTTCTGAGAGAACCAACCAGCCAGCGGCAGCGCTGACGGTATGAGAATAACCCATCATGTGTGACGAAACCCCTCGTATTATTTCGAAACTATATATGAGATCTTAGATCCAGTATACAGGGAAAATTCGAAAAAGGTTTCGATTTTTATGGTGGGTTACTTCCATATCCCTGCAGGAAAGCCTGGCGGTTACGGCCGTTCTAACCTGTCCAGGAAAGCGTCTTCTTCCTCTTCATCGGTCAGACGCGAGTGTTTCTTGGCAGGGCGGGGGCGTACAATAGATTTCATATGAGAAGGCATATCGTCGATCATATCCATCTTGCGAAGCACAACGGTTTCATCCTCATGCCCAATATAACTGCCATCCTCGGCATAGAACTGCCTATAATAGCGTTCTAGCTCCTGGGCTACCTGAGCATCTAATTCATCATTACGAACTTTTTGCCGTGCACTCCAGGCATAAACAGCATAAATAAGAACTGCAAAAGCATACCATTGCATAGAATAGGACAGATTAGGTCCATTATCGAGTTCAGGTTCGGATTTCTGTACAGGCCGTTGCACAGGCGTAGGTTCTTCAGAGTCCAGCAGACCGTAAGCCCCAGCGGCAACAGGTAAATGCGTACGTTCGCCGATTTCCTGAAGGTTGATAGACGCGACTTGGCCTTCGGGAGCATCCTTACCTGTAGCGCTCTCTCCTTGGTGGACTCGCGCCACAACAATAACATCATTTGCTGGTGGCGCAGGGACTTCGGTGCTGGGGCGTGAAGCATCTGAAGAACTCGCCGACATCCAACCCCTATTGATAATGACTATTTCACCAGTATCTGCACGAAAAGGGACCAATACTTCGAACCCATTTTGTCCCTGATAAGGACGGTTGCGTACCAGTAGCTGTTGATCGGTGATATACCGACCACGAAGGGATACAGGGTGCCACTGCGCCCCCGAATCAAAGTCTTGAAAAATTGTAGGATGGTCTTGGAAGCTATAGGGAGTTGCGTGATAATTCTGCACGATTAGTGAGTTGCGCCAATCTAAAGCCTCTTTTCGGCTCATCTGCCAACCAGCTAGATAAACACAGATTATCGAGAAAATAATGCACAGCACGAAAGAGCCTATCCACTTACCCGTGAAGAGAAAACGGTATGCACCCATAGCGAATTCCTCATGCCTTTCGAAGCTGATATGAGCCTATAAAAATAGATGTGTATATAGAGAC
>NZ_KV820092.1:417263-567140 GCF_001815285.1 Rothia sp. HMSC065D02 | reverse complement strand
AAAAATAGATGTGTATATAGAGACGGTGGTGTACCTGTATTACTTATGGTAGGGGAGAACGCTCGGACAATACAGTGATATGGCGCTTACGTCCCTATCTCTAACTATGGCTGAAATAGAGTTTATGAAGCTAGGACTTTTGGGGAAACGGTAGGGTCTGTTTCCAAAGCTCCCTCTCCCGTAAATAATTCTCAAGCCAATGAACGTGCTCATGACAAGCCAACCAGATCTTGCGGCGCTCAGGAGTGTGGACCTTCGGGTTATTCCAGAGAATCTGGTATGTTGCCTCGTTGTGGCAGCCTTTACGTGAACAAATATCCAAGCTAGGGGAGGAGCTCCCCGCTAAAGAGCCCAGAAGATCCACTGACACCTCCATCTTTATATTGCGCGTAACGGTATTTATACCTGTTGAAACTATATTTCAGAAATATCTATGACATCAGTCCGATTATAAGGCGATGAAGAATCCGCATCTTGTGCGTAGCAATGAGAGTTCTCAGAGGCGTCGGACTCATTATCTGCAGTAGATGTATTCGACGCTGCTCCTGTTTCTAAAGCTCGCCGATGATGCTCAGGCAAATAGGCAGTAAATCCACTCGATTCCTGTTTTGACTCACCATTCGCAAGTACTACGGCCACCCAAGGCAACAGTACTGCACCTGCGACGCATATCCAGCGCAGGGTACCATCTGTAAATACAGCGCCTACAATACAAACTACACGAATCGCCATTTTGAGGATGTAGTCTCGAGCACGTTTATCTACACGCTCCGATAACGGAGCAGAAGCATTACTGATTTCGTATGTCACTAAAGAGTCTTCAAATCGTTCTGCGACATCAACTGTAGATAAGTAGTAACCATGGGCCGCGAGGTCTTCGGCTGTCCAGTGCTTTTCAGCAGTCATTGACACACCTCCCTCAGAATTACAGTAACGAACTCTCTATGATAGACGTTTTAGCTTCGATTCACACGGTGGTAATTACCTGTACTGATTAGTCTAAACCTTCTATTCCTTATGGTGTTAAGTGTTGCAAGAACAGATGCTCACCACATCATATAGATAACGGGCTAGAATAGGTATGACCAGTAACCCCAAATTTATAGGGAAAATAATGAGTGATAACACCCCCAAGACCGTTCTTGTTACCGGTGGTAATCGTGGTATCGGCTACAAGATCGCGCAGGAGTTTAAGGCATCAGGGCACAATGTTTGTGTGACCTACCGTAGCGGGGAAGCGCCCACAGAGTTCTTTGCTGTTAAAGCTGACGTCCGAGACGCAGACAGCATTAATGAAGCTTTTAAAACTATTGAAGCGGAATACGGTCCTGTAGAAATCCTTGTGGCGAATGCGGGTATTACTCGTGACATGCTGCTTATGCGCATGAAGGAAACGGATTTCATGGATGTTATCGATACCAACCTCACTGGTTCTTTTCGTGTAGCACAGCGTGCGATCAAAGGTATGATCAAACTCAAACGAGGCCGTATTATCCTCGTCTCCTCTGTTGTAGGGCTATATGGTTCTCCAGGACAGGTTAACTACTCATCGTCTAAAGCTGCTCTTGTTGGTATGGCTCGTTCCATCACCCGTGAGCTCGGAAGTCGAAATATTACGGCAAATGTTGTAGCACCTGGATTTATTAACACCGATATGACCGATAGCTTGCCTGAGGAAACTAAAGAGAGCTACCTGAAAACTATCCCGGCAGGACGTTTCGCTGACCCTGCTGAGGTAGCACGGGTTATTCGCTGGTTAGCTTCGCCAGAGGCAGATTATATCTCAGGCGCCGTTATCCCTGTAGACGGTGGTCTAGGTATGGGACACTAGGTTCTTCCTATCACATGCCATAAACGTCTTACTTTCAGAAAGCACAGAACAACCAACAAAGGAAAATGTATGTCACAGCTCGCCGGTAAAACCGTTATTATCACAGGGTCTTCACGAGGTGTAGGTGCAGATACTGCCCAAATCCTAGCGGCTCAAGGGGCAAACATCATAGTTAACTATCGCTCCAAAGCCCCTCGAGCCAATAAGGTCGTCAAAGCTATCGAAGAAGCTGGCGGACACGCGACCGCCGTACAAGCAGACGTAACTAAGCCTGAAGACCTCACAAACCTTGTGAATGTTGCTATCGAAACCTACGGCTCCTTGGATTATCTCATCTTGAATGCATCGGGCGGTATGGAAGCTGGTATGGGTGAAGACTACGCAATGCGTCTCAACCGAGATGCACAGCTTAACCTTGCACGACTTGCAGCTGAAAAAATGCCCAACGGAGGACGCATCGTCTTCGTCACCAGTCACCAGGCACACTTTATCCGCGAAGTTGAAACCCTGGCAGAATACCAGTCGGTTGCAGAGTCCAAACGAGCAGGGGAAGATGCGCTCATCGCCGAAATACCTGCGCTCACTGAAAAAGGAATTTCACTTGTCGTCGTATCAGCTGACATGATTGAAGGAACTGTGACTGCAACTTTGCTTAACCGCCTGCATCCTGGGGCTCTCGAATATCGTCGAGAGACAGCAGGTAGGCTCTACACTGTCAACGAGTTTGCCCATGAGGTAGCTGCCATGGTTACCGCAGATGTTCAGACTGGACACATTGAGCTGGTCGGTGGAGCCCGCGGGTTCATCGATTAGAAGTACGTATAGAGCGAAGAAGCAGGATCCCAAAGGGTTTGCTCCTTCCCACATAGGTAGAGATCATATCGTAGAAGAGAATAACCATGAGCACTGTACTTAATCTTCAAAACGTGAGCGTCATGCGCGGCGGTCGCAATATTCTCGATAACGTTTCCTGGATTGTCAATGAAGGCGAACGTTGGGTTGTCTTGGGTCCAAATGGTGCCGGAAAATCAACACTTTTATCGGTCGCAGCGGCGCGTTTGCACCCCACAGTCGGACAAGTAGAGATCTTAGACGAGACTCTCGGCTCCGTTGATGTCTTTGAGCTTCGCCCGCGCATCGGGTTGTCCTCGGGAGCAACCGCCACACAGATCCCTGACCGAGAGAAAGTTTCTGATGCTGTCATGACGGCCGCGTATGCTGTTTCAGGACGTTGGAAAGAGGAATACGACGCCCTTGACAGCGATCGCGCCCATGAGCTTCTTCAAGACTGGGGCGTAGATGCTTTGGCAGAGCGTCAATTCGGTTCACTTTCCGATGGCGAGCGCAAACGTGCTCTTATCGCACGCGCTCTCATGACCGACCCCGAACTCCTATTACTTGATGAACCTGGGGCCGGTATGGATATCGCTGGACGCGAAGATTTGGTAGAGAGGCTTACAACACTCGCCGTTGATCCTTACGCACCGGCTACTGTACTCATCACACACCATCTTGAAGAAATTCCTGCAGGCTTCACACACGCTCTCATGCTCCGCGACGGTCGTGTGGTAGCATCTGGACCTATCGTTCAGACCATCACAGAAAATAATCTTGCATTAACATATGCGATGGATCTAGCTTTAACAGCCACTTCTACAGGGCGCTACAGCGCTTTTAAACGCTAAGCTTTATCCTGCTCCCACCATACATACGTGGTGGGAGTAAGTTTTGACCCAGTAGTATCTTTATGAAGAAGAAACAATTATCACCCCAAGAACTGCAAGCGCGGGCAGAACGAGTGTACGCAATATCGTCTGTGGTGCCATTAGCTCAAGCGCCTGAACAAACACTTCGTTATTATACCCACCTAACTGATGTGAGATTACGTTCTGCCCTCGAACCTGACTGGGGTATTTATATTGCGGAGTCATCAAAAGTGGTACGGCGTGCTTTACATGCAGGACACCGTCCCCTCTCATTCCTTATGAGCGAGAAATGGGCAGATGATCTTTCCGATGTACTGACGAAGTATAGTAATATTCCTGCCTTTGTAGGATCGGAAGAAGAACTTGAACGAATAACTGGCTTTCATCTACATCGCGGAGCTTTAGCGGCAATGGCGCGCCCTGCTCCTCAAACCGTAGAAGATATTATTTACGGGGCTCACCGCGTCGCAATCCTAGAAGATATTGTTGACCACACGAATGTTGGGGCTATATTTCGTTCCGCAGCGGCTCTAGGCGTAGACGCAGTGCTAGTTACTCCACGATGCGCTGACCCGCTGTATAGGCGCTCTATCCGCGTTTCTATGGGAACTGTATTTCAAGTACCTTGGGCCAGAATTACCCGCTGGCCAAAAGACCTGGAAATTCTACACGAGCACGGATTTGAAAGTGCCGCACTTGCACTAGATGAGGACTCTCTTACCTTGGGGCAACTTTCAGCACGCCAGGATAAGAAGTTAGCTTTAATCCTAGGAACAGAAGGACACGGACTCTCACCGCATACATTGGCGCAGACAAAACACACGGTTATGATTCCCATGACCCACGGCGTCGATTCTTTGAACGTGGCAGCTGCGTCAGCTGTTGCGTTTTGGGAAACGAGGCTGCGTTCGTAACAACAAGCCCTCTAAGAACCTAGCGTTACCTCTTTAAAGGTGGTATCCTTGGTGGTTGGCTGTGCATTTTAAGCCGGTCTATGGTGCGCTCTGCGTGCATCGTAAAACCTACTCCATCTATTTAGGGTTACTGGCAAAATCCAGTGACAGAAGAAGGTAATTAAGCATGAAGGCAGATATCCACCCGGAGTACCGTCCGGTACTATTCCGTGACCTTGCATCCGGTAAAGTTTTCTTGACTCGTTCCACGATGACTTCGGATAAAACCGAGAAGTGGGAAGACGGTAACGAATACCCCATCGTTGAGGTCGAGATCTCCTCTGAGTCGCATCCGTTCTACACCGGTAAGCAGCGTATCATGGACTCCGCAGGTCGCGTCGAACGCTTCAACGCACGTTTTGCAAACTTTGGTAAGAAAGCGTAAAACGTAGAATGCAATAAAGAACACACCCCGTAATATAGATTAAAAATCTGATACGGGGTGTGTTTTTATTTTCTACCGTTACAATGTGAAGGTAACTCACTTTGTAGCGGTATTCTTATGCGGGTTATGCCGTTATCACATCACTCGAAGGAAACAAACCCATGAGCGAAGCGCTCGCTGAAAAACCCCGTCGAAAGACTCTTAAACGGGTGCTAATTATTCTTGCTATCCTTATTCTTACTCTTATCATCGGAGTGGGGATTTACCTGTGGAGCATTGGGCATACCTGGGACTCCAAGACTCAAAAATTTGATTCCATTACGAATTCACAAGGAGATTTAGACTCTTTAAGAAAAAACCTGGGAGACCCGAATAATGATCCAAATATTGTGGGTCCCGATGGTAAAACGGCAGATTCTCTTGCTAATGACCTTGACAAGAATGGTAACGGAATTCTTGACTCCTTAGAGGGTGGTAAGACGCGTCAGGTCGTAAAAGGCGAAGGAACTAATATTCTTCTTCTTGGTAGCGATCAACGTTCAGGGCAAGAAGCTGCAACAGTTAGTGGGGCTCGGGCAGATACTATTATGCTGATGCACATTCCTAAAAATGGGGAAGGCGTTTATTTAGTTTCTATCATGCGTGATTCGTGGGTAAGTATCCCCGGGTATGGAAACGCGAAGGTGAATGCAGCTCTCAACTATGGAGGCATTAGCTTACAAATTGAGACCATTGAACAACTAATTGGTGTCAAGATTGACCATGTAGCAGAAATAGACTTTGATGGGTTTAAAGGGCTTACTAACGCTCTAGGTGGCGTTGATGTTCAAGTTCCTTTTGCTTTCCAAACAGGCGTTTGGAACTTTACACCGGGTACCATGCATATGGATGGCAGCACTGCTTTAGCGTTTGTGCGTGAGCGGTATTCCTTTGCATCGGGTGATTATCAGCGTGTACGTAATCAACGTGCATATTTACGTGGACTCTATACGACCATCCAAAAACAGGGGTTTTTGGGTAACATCACTAATTTTAAGAATATGGTGGATGCCTTTAGCGGCTACGTCAAGGTTGATAGTGGTTTAGGCTCTGGTGAGATTCTTCGGATTGCGGCACCTGTCATTAATGGTGGTTCGGCTGCTTTACATATGACGACACTTCCTAACGCAGGCCCTGGCTGGTCTTATGATGGTCAATCAATCATTATTATTAATCAGCCTGCTGTTGATTCGTTGACGGAGGCTTTGAAAGCTGATCGTATGCAGGATTTTATGAATACTTATGGGTCTGACTAGGTATGTCTATATACGGTCTATAGATCCTGCAGATAAAATTTGGGGTAGTCAGCACGTCAGATACTGTGCTGACTACCCCAAATTTATCCGTATAACGCTATTAATGTTGCACGTGTGTTCTAGCTGGTATAGGAGTTACGGTAACAGTCTGGGATGCATGTTCTTCAGCAGCCAGTCTGAGTAACCGACGACCAAAATACAGAGCAACCGAGTAGAGAGCTCCGCCCATAATTGCTATGAGGACTCCAAGAAGAACACGCCAAATTGCAATTGCCAAGCCAACTATAAGAAGGGTTATACCTATAATTTTGACGAGGGTAAGCAAGCGCGTGTGTTCTTCAGGAAGATCATCGAAAGATACGGGTTTAGCTGCTTTCTCTGGGATAACTTCGTGTGCCGTGATCGCCTCGCTGACTCCGTTTTTTCCTGCAACAGAGGTGATAAATCCGCGAATCTTCTGAGGAAGAATATGCTTCCCTTGAGTGTTTTCCGCTTCAGCTGGGACAAAAGCATCAGGAACCTCATACTTCTTGGCCTCAGGTAGGAGCTCAGGTACATCGTTGGGTAAATCTTTGTACCACTGTTCTGGGATATTCTCTGACCGCACCGCCTGAATAGTTAATGAAAGCTCGAGCCTGTTACCACGTATCGTGCCCCAGACATTGGTGAGTTTGTCATGTTTCGCAGCATGTTCAATGACAGGAATAAACTGTTCTGATATTTGGGAGCTTAAACGTCCTACATGGGTATCCTCATGGAAAACTTCTACCGAACTGACCATGTGCCCATCTGGGTTTTTAACCTGTTGTACTTCAAGTCTTAAAATTACCCGTCCTTCACCTGTCGGCGGCAAAATACTGTGAAGATATTCAGCGTGTCCACTCTCGTCAAGCACCTTGATTGAAGGACCTTGAGGAAGAATAGCTGCTCGCGCTGAGGCATGGTTGAGAGGAAACAGCAAGGTCGGTGACGACAGAAAGAGTTTTCCTACACTTTTAATGTGCGGTCCGCTATCAGCTCGTAGAGCAATAGCATTGAGTTGCAGCTGTGCTGTAGGAGAGAAACCGGAAGCAACAACGCGGGTAATCGCGTTCCAATAGTTTGCAGAATCGTCACGACTTAAACGTCCCACTTTATGATCCCCAACGTATACAGCAATGCTGTTTGCCTCGTAGGGGTTATCAGGTTCTGGAACAAGGCGAGCCTTGCCTTGCCAGGACTGTTCACGGTTGACATGGAGCTCTTGAAAGACTTGTAGAGTCTCAGCCTCATAGTAGTTGTCGGTGACAATTGTGAGGGTTCCACGGTCGCCGAGAGCATAATCGACCAAAGCAAACTCCTTAGGTGGTGATGAATATGTTCTAATTCTCTCACGTTTTTGGGAATAACTAGTACCCTACACGTAAAGTAACTTTTGGGTGACGTTTAAGGAATTGATGAATGTGGTCAAAATCTTGCTTCACGTTAATGAAACCTATAGATAGGCTACAGCCCAGTACAGCGGCGTGAAGAAGAGATACTGTACCAGGCTGTAATGCCTAGAAAGTGCTAGTCGGATAAAGAACTATTGAATTGCTGACCGATCATATTCCGATGCGCATTATCTTGTGCCTCCAAAATGAGCCGACGTAGTGCGGAGGGGGCTGATGGATTCTTGCGTAACCATTCTTGGGCTAGAGCAACTGAAGGATTATCGCTAACCCCGGTTCCTTCAGCGGATCCGTAATTGTAGAGCGAACGAGGGTATAAACCGCGAACTATACGAGTGGCCATACCAATGGAACGGGTGTCCCACATTGATAGGAGCGAATCGAAGAAAGGCTTATAGTAAGGAGTTCGCAGCCCAACATCCCCTCGCAAGAAACCATTTGCTGTTGAGGTCAAGGCGTCGTTGGATAATGAAGAATCTTCCATGATGCGTTTATAAGCGGCTGCTTTGTGGTCGGCATCAGGAATAGCCGCTATCGCATATGCGTAGCCATTCTTTGAGATTGATGACGGATTATACTGTGCAGCTCGGTCTAAATCAGCAACAGTAACAAGGTTACGCCCCGCCAGGGTACCCAAAGCACTCCACCCAAGATTCTGATCGTAGGGGATACCAGTCGCATCGGCAATATCTCCCACAGTATCTTCAAAAGCCCCTCGGGCGATATCGCGGCAGAGATCTTCACCTTGAGTTGAGTAGGAAGAAATAGAGATAAGCCCCCGAAGCAATATGAGCTGCGTATCGGAGCCAGGTTTGGCGGCAGCGAGCGCTTTCGAGAAAGACTCATAGAGAGCATCATACAAAGGCTGTCGAGACTTGGGGGCACCAAAATTAGTAATAGCGTTTTGGCTGTTCGACACCATACTTCCCAAAAGAGATGCACTGCTCTCACGGGATACGTTCCGTACTACCGCGTCTACGAAAGTGGCAACGGGAAGTCTGGCATCGCGCACGCTTTCCCAGAGAGACCCCCAGATAAGACCGCGAGAAAGAGATGATTCAAGAGTGGATACTCCTGCAATTGCCGCTTGAAGACCATCCTCATCGGTGAGCATGATTTTTGCGTAGGTGTGGTCTTCTGCATTGAGCATAAGTAAGTCAGCTTCACCTACAGTCTTCTTATGCTCTTGGGGCAAAGAGACACGATACTCTGCGATAGGATCGGCAGGGTATTCAAGGGAGAGAGTGCCTGTTGAGACAAGTTTTCCTTCTTGAAGGATAAAAGTTTCAAGCTTTACCACATGCGGGCGACCGATACCGGCTGGCTGAGTGTCGGGTAGCTGCTGAGTGAGGTACAAATCCTGGAGCTTACCATCTTCGCGGTAGACACGTCGAGTACCGAGGGTAGATAGACCAGAAGTCTGTAACCACGCTTGAGACCAGGTCTGCATATCGCGACCTGAAACCTCATTAAGTACATCAAGGAAGTCTTGAAGTGAGGTGTTCCCCCAAGCAAAACGTTTGAAATAGACGCGTGCCGCTTCGATAAAGGTATCAAAGCCTACATAGGAAACAAGCTGCTTCAAGGTGGAGGCACCCTTGGCGTAAGTTATGCCATCGAAATTTTGGGCTGCAGCTTCCAAATGAGGTATATCCGCGACAATGGGATGCGTCGTAGGAAGCTGATCTTGCAGATATGCCCAAGATTTACGGTGATTCGCGAATGTTACCCAAGCATCGTTAAAACCATTAGCTTCGATAGCACCTAGAGCACCCATGAAATCAGCAAATGACTCTTTAAGCCAGAGATCATCCCACCATTTCATAGTGACAAGATCTCCAAACCACATATGTGCCATCTCATGGCAGATAGTGTTTGCGCGACCTTCAAGATCATCTTCGGTAGCACCAGAGACAAAAATGAAATCCTCAGTGAATGTTACGAGACCGGGGTTCTCCATCGCGCCGATGTTATATTCGGGGACGAACGCCTGTTCGTACTTCGGGTAAGGGTAGGGATAGTCAAAGAGATCCTGGAAGAAATCTAAGCCGTTCTTAGTGACTCGGAAGATATTATCGTAGTCAAAATGGGGTTTTAGAGAATGGCGGCAGTACGCCACTAAAGGAATATCGCCGCTGTTAGTAATACTCTGGGGTTTATAGGTATCGGTGACTGTGAAGTATTCACCTGCTAACACTGCGGTAATGTAGGTAGAAATTCGCTCGGTAGGAGCAAAAACGCGCTTAACGATATTTGAGTCAGTCGGGTCGGACACCTCAGATTCTAGAACCCCGTTCGAGCTGACAACCCAGTCTCGTGGGGCTGTGATTCGGAAATTAAAAACAGCTTTCAGATCGGGTTGCTCAAAGTTGGGGAATACACGACGGCAATCGGCGGGCTCATATTGGGTGTAAAGATATACACGCCCATCCGAAGGATCAATATAGCGGTGCAGACCTTCTCCCGACCGTGAATAGTATGAACGCCCGTGAACAGTAAGTTCGTTTTCCTCGGCAAGCTCGGGCAGCATGATGCGTGAGCCATCAACAACCTTGTTGAGGTCAAGCTGCGCGCCATTAAGCCTAACAGAATCGATAGAGTGGTGAATATAATCAATGAAAGTCTGGGCACCAGGCTTATGGGATTTAAACTTAACGGTTGTAACTGTAGGGTATGTCTCGAAATTTTCATCCTTGGCATGGGTCAAATCAAGGTGAACATGATATGAGTCTACGGTAATGAGCGCTGACCGTTCTGCAGCTTCTTCGCGTGAGAGGTTCTCGTTATTCATAGTTTCTATTCTAAACTCTCACATGCAGTACTTCATGGACGTGACCCGAACACTGTACTGTATGTTACTAGAAAGGAACATGGGGAGTACTAAATGTTTAAAAGTGACGGATAACACGTTATATAGATTTGCCTGCTTGTACTTGCCAACCGTATAGTATTACTTGTTGCTTTGAGCAGGCAAAGCCCTCTCAAAGGTAACCTGCGCGGGTGGCGGAATAGGCAGACGCGCTAGCTTGAGGTGCTAGTCCTCGTATTAGAGGGTGGGGGTTCAAGTCCCCCCTCGCGCACATTATAAAGGGTCTCTGATAAACATCAGAGGCCCTTTTCTATTTCACTTTTCCGCAAATAATTGAGCGCCCTATACTCTGACAGACAGAATATAAGGCGCTCGCGACTTGCCTGTAAGGCTACAAGAAAGTTACCTAGGGCAAAAGCTGCGGATCGGTAGTGACGAGGATCTTTACGGCAGTCTCGTTGTGGTTAATCAACGTATCAAATCCCTTGTCAATGAGGTCTTCAAGAGGAATCCTGCCAGTAATGAACGGCTTGAGGTTAATCTTGCCTGACTCTACAAGCTTGATAGTTTCCGGGTGGCTGTTCACGTATGCAATGGTTCCTCGAATATCAAGCTCCTTAAGCACGACCTTCTGAACATCCAACGATGCTGGTTTACCCCAAATTGATACGATCACGGCTTTACCGGTAGGCTTGAGTGCATCCAGAATGAGGTCTAGTGCAGGCTGTACAGAGGTGCATTCAAAGGCTACGTCTACACCCTTATCATCGGTCAGCTTATGAATTTCTGCTAGGACGTCAACCTCAGCAGGGGAGAAGGCATAGTCTGCAACTCCAGAATCCAATGCTTTCTGACGGCGTAGCGAGGACAGCTCAGAGATAATGACCTTCGCCCCCTTAGCTTTAAGTACGGCGGAGGTAAGCAGGCCAATGGGGCCAGCACCAGTAACTAGCGCAAAGTCACCGTCTTTGATTTCTCCGGCGCGCTCAACTGCATGATAACCGACACTCAAAGGCTCAATCAGTGCAGCTTCATCTAACGGAAGGTCTTTAGAGATCTTGTGAACCCAACGGCGTTTTACAGATACCTTCTCTGATAGTCCGCCTCCACGGCCAGCAAGACCAATAAAGTTCATGTTCTTAGAAAGATGATAGGTCTTCGAATTTGGGCCGACATCTACAGAGTCTGCAATAATGTATGGCTCAACCACAACATGATCTCCGACTTCAAGATCGGAAATGCCTTCGCCTAAAGCTTCTACGATGCCTGAGAATTCGTGACCAAGGATTACAGGAGAATCTTCTCCTGAGATTGGATGCGGATGCCCATGTTTAGGGCAGAAAATAGGTCCATCAAGATACTCGTGCAGATCAGTGCCACAGATACCACACCATGCTACTTTGACCAACACTTCACCGGGTTGTACTTCGGGGGTGGGTATGTCCTCAATGCGAATGTCATTACGGTCGTAAAAACGAGCTGCCTTCATGGGATAGACTCCTTTACCTTTGAGGCTCTATATGATGCGCCTAATGCTGAATACTCTGTTGTTATCACGCAAACCGACCTGTTACAGCACTAGGTTAGTTAAGCGCAGGCTCGATAGCCTACATCTATAACGCTACTCTTCCATGCCAATGTTTACTAGGAAATATAGAAAAAATACTTTATATGACATAAACGTGTAGTTTCAGCCCAAATATCGTATAAACCCACCAAAATTACCAAACTTGTAGCCCACTACCAGACAATGTACGAAAACTACTCTTCGCAATAGTATTCTAGCTGTGAGTTCCTCTAGATATGTTTGGGCTTGGGAGGTTCCTTGCCCCCCCCCCAGAAATAAGGGTTAAATTATGTGATATTAATCAAAAAGTCGTAAAGCCCTTATATGGCTTCTTGGGAGAAAAATATGGTCTTCTAGTAAAAACTCACATAAAAAATCGTGAAAAGAGCAACTAAACCAACATAAACCCCAAAGAACAAGGCATAATAGATAATGGGAACTTCAGAAGACACTCCGTGCTTCTGCCCACATATCAGACAAATCAACAACCCCAAGACAGGGCGGCGACCCAATGAACAACGTAAAATCTACCACTAAACTCGGCATCATCGGCGCAGGCGGTGTCGGATCTGCAACCGCATACGCAGCAACCCTACGTGGCTCTGCAAATGAAATCGTCCTTTACGACATTGACGGCAAACGAGCACACGCTGAAGCCCTCGATATCGCCCACGGTTCTATGTTCGCCCATGAAGCGCAGCTCACCGGCGGAGACGACCTCGAAATCCTGCGTGACTGTGACATGATCATCATTACCGCAGGTGCCCGCCAAGAGCCCGGGCAGCCCCGCCTCGAACTCGCAGGAGCAAACGTACGCATCCTCGAAAAATTACTGCCAAACCTCATGGAAATGTCACCCAACGCAATTTACATGCTGGTTACCAACCCCTGCGACGTACTCACTGTTGTCGCCCAGAAGATCACCGGGCTACCCTCACACCGAGTACTATCCTCCGGTACCGTACTCGATTCTTCTCGACTGCGCTGGCTCGTCGCCAGCAAAGCCGGAGTCTCCATCAAGAGTGTTCACGCAAATATCATTGGCGAACACGGGGACTCGGAGTTCCCTGTCTGGTCGGCAGCTAACATCGGCATGGTACCCCTCATTGACTGGGAATACAACGGCACCAAAGTATTTACTGAAGAAGTACGTGCAGAACTAGCGCACGAAGCCATGCGTGCAGCATACAAAGTCATTGAAGGTAAAGGATCCACCAACTACGCCATCGGTGTTTCCGCGGCACGAATTGCAGAAGGCTTCCTCCGAGATCAGAACGCCGTACTGCCAATCTCCACCATTGCAGCAGGCGAACTCTACGGCTTCAAAGACGTAGCACTGTCCCTACCCTCCGTCGTAAACTACGAAGGCGTACAGCGAGTCCTCAGCGTTCCCATGAACGACGAAGAACACAATAAGCTACGCGCCTCCGCAGAAGCAATCCGCGCATCCCTGGAAACCCTAGGATTCTAAAGAACATTCCTAAAACACCCTTCTAAACGCGTGCCCAAACACACTGGGTACGCGTTTGTCATACCTTCACAATATGACACTCTCCAACCACAATAGCCATAAAAGATAGTAGACTAGACACATGAGCACTGACCCCCGCACCGAACTCACTCGTCTACTCGACGCCCTCGAAACACACCTTGACGCCGTCGCCCACCGCACCCGCGAACACGACCCCGTAATCGACGAAGCCTATGTCGAAATTGCAAACGCTTTTGAAGCCTACGAAAATGCCCTCTTCGAAGTACATAACGAAGTAACACCTCTTAGCGTCTACGGAGATGACGACGAAAACTTCGACGAATTCCTCACCGACACCGACGACGAAGACGACGATATCGAATACGAAAAAAACTAACCACACAACCAAACCCTCAGGCCCCGCATCCTAGCCACCCGCCAGAATGCGGGGTTTCTCTTCACACACCACAAACATAAAACCATGAGCACCCCAAAACACCTCCGAGACCACGCCCTCGTCCTCCGCGCCCAAAACCTAGGCGAAGCAGACCGCATCATTATCATGCTCACCCAAAACAACGGAGTCATCCACGCCGTTGCCAAATCAATCCGCAAACCAAACTCAAAATTCGGTGCTCGGCTAGAACCCTACATGCACACCGACCTGTCCTTCACCCGAGGCAAAACAAACCTCCACACCATATCCCAAGCCGCAACCATACATGCCTATACAGCGACCCTCATGGGTAACTACAACGCCTACACCGCCGCAAACACCATCGCTGAGGTCGCAGAAACACTTAACACCAACAGTACCCCCCACGACACCAACCCACACTACCACCTCACTCACGGAGCAATCGCCACACTAGCTCATAACAAACACACACCACAGCGCATCCTCACAAGCTATATCTTACGTGCCATGAAACTCGCAGGCTGGCTCATCTTCACTGCCACCTGCACACACTGCAATCAACCCATCACCACTGGGTACCACCCAGCAGGCACACGTGGCATAACAGGAACCCTCTGCAAAACTTGCGCCCACCAAAATGACACCCCCACAACACCCATAACACCCACCGAATACAACTACATACAAGCTCTCTATAAAGGGAACTGGGACACTATAGATAAAGCCTCACCTCTCACTGCACGCAAAATACTCAACCTCACCCTACACACCACCCAAAACTACCTCGAAACCCCCCTCAAGACCCTCACCTACCTCGAACTAGAAACCTAAAAAACACCATCAAACACGGTAAAATACTGTATTAACACACCATCAACCCGGAAAGAATCCCATGCCACAAAAACCACCGGCACACCCCTCCGGAACAACTCCACCACCCATACCCAAAAAATTCATTCCTCAACACGTTGCTGTTGTCATGGACGGCAACGGACGCTGGGCCAATGAACGCGGACTCCCACGCAATGAAGGACACCGAGCAGGCGAAGCAGCCCTCCTCGATATCGTTGCAGGAGCCATAGAAATGGGCATACCCTATATCAGTGCCTATGCCTTCTCCACAGAAAACTGGAAACGCTCACCCAGCGAAGTATCCTTCATCATGCGGTTCTCCACCGAAGTCCTTAACCGACAACTCGAAACCCTCAAATCCTGGGGAGTACGCATCCGCTGGGCAGGGCGCCGCCCCAAACTCTGGAAAAACGTTATCTCACAACTCGAACAATGCGAACGCGAAACCATCAATAACACCACCTGCACCCTCACTATGTGCGTTAACTATGGAGGACGCGCAGAAATCGCAGACGCAGCCGCAACCATTGCACAAGACGTACAAGCAGGCATCCTCAAACCCTCATCTATCACAGAAAAAACCTTCCAAAAATACCTCGATGAACCAGACCTACCAGACGTCGACCTCTTCCTCCGATCATCAGGCGAACAACGAATATCCAACTTCCTCCTCTGGCAAAGCGCCTACGCCGAATTCGTCTTCATGAACGTACTCTGGCCAGATGTAGACCGCCTAACCCTCTACGAAGCCGTCGAAGAATACGCCAGCCGCGACCGCCGATACGGAGGCGCCACCGACAAAATTCCTAACCCCAAAAACTAACACCACACCACAAGGAGCAAATAATGCGACTATACCCAACCTTCTTCAAAATCTTCTTCGCAGGCATGGATCCCGAAAAAGCACACCACATTGGTTTCTGGGGAATACAAACCCTCAAAAACCTAGGTATTACTCGCATCCTCAAAAGCTACCTTCAACCCAATCCCAGCCTCCGCACCACAGCCATGGGACTCACCTTCCCTTCACCCTTCGGACTAGCCGCAGGCTTCGACAAAGGTGGGAAAGGTATCGCAGCCCTTGCAGGACTAGGATTCGGACACATCGAAATCGGCACCATCACCGGACAGGCACAACCTGGTAACCCACAACCACGTTTATTCCGCCTCATCGAAGATAAAGCAGTCATTAATCGTATGGGATTCAACAACGACGGTGCCGCAGCCGCAGGACCCCGAGTCGCATCAGCACGTGCCGATCTAGAAACCGAATACCGTCCCGAGAAACGCCCCATCATCGGCGTCAACATAGGAAAAACAAAGATTGTAGAACTAGAAAACGCCATAGAAGACTACCTAATATCAACACGTACCCTAGCCCCACAAGCAGACTACCTCGTCGTCAACGTAAGCTCCCCCAACACCCCAGGACTACGTACACTGCAATCCATCGCAACACTCCGCCCACTCCTACAAGCCGTACGAGAAGAAGCAAACCGAGTCTCACCCCACCGCCACGTGCCTCTCACCGTTAAAATCGCTCCAGACCTTGTAGACGAAGACATAACAGCTGTCGCTCGCCTAGCCCAAGAACTAAAGCTTGACGGGATCATCGCAACCAACACCACAATCGCACGCGAAGGCTTAGGACTTCACACCACCAAAGAAAAAATTAACGCTATAGGCGCAGGAGGACTCTCAGGAGAACCACTTAAAACCCGATCACTCGAAGTCCTACACCTCCTCAAGAAAGAAATAGGCAACAAACTAGCCCTCATCTCTGTTGGAGGAGTAACCAACGCCCAAGACGTACAAGAACGACTAGACGCAGGCGCAGACCTTGTCCAAGGATATACCGCCTTCCTCTACGAAGGCCCCTTATGGGCCGCCCACATCAACCGAGGACTCTACAAAATCCGTCGCTCGCACCAAAAATAAACCTCACAAAAAGGGTGAGAAACCAAACACGGTTTCCCACCCCCCAGAAATCATTAAAGACACAGTATTTACTTTGGATACTCCCCATACTTAACAAGAGGATAAGGTCGCCGCATCCGACGAATCATCATCACACGGTTGAACGCATACATACCACTACCACGCTGTACCTCGCCAAACTTAGCAATAACCATCTGTTTAAGCTTGCGCCACATTAACCAGTAATCAATAACCCACAACAGCATCAGAGCATACATGCCATACATAGTCCCGTAGTAGACAGGAGCAGCAGCTACGCCAAAACCGCTCACAACCCACGACGCAACAAGAAAAACAATGAGCAAAATAAGCATTATATCGCCCAAATTCCGGCGAGCATCAATATAGTCGCGAATGTACCGCCGCTGAGGCCCCTTATCCACTATCGGCAGATACTTCTCATCGCCAGTACGCATAGCCTCCCGCTGCCGTGCCCTAAGCTCAGCAGCAGCCTCACGATCAGCAGTCTTCGCCGCGCCACGATCAGCACCGACTATAGGCCTCCTTCGCGCCGCAACCTGCTCTTTACGAGACGGTGTAGGACGCCCTTTCTTCGGCGTGAACTTAGAGTTCTCAGGAACCTCATGCTGTTTCTCTTCTTCAGGCTCGACAGCAGCCTCCTGCGGAGCCTTACCTTTTTTACGACCAAACACCCTACTAGAATAACCAAAAATAATTTCCTACGCCGAATACCAAGACCAAAAATAAAAAAGTATGCGCCACCCCTGTATAAAGCGTATTGTTAGACGCATGGCCAATTTTCCTCATAAATTCCCAGAACATGATGCGCTCACAGAGGCGCTTGAAGCCCATTTTGATGAATATCTTACTGAGCTGAAGGATCTAGTCTCTATCCCATCCATCGCGTGGGAAGCTTTTGATCTAGCCCAAGTCCAACGAAGCGCTGAAGCTGTGTACGAGCTTGCGAAACGGTCAGGTTTTCAAGAGGTAAAAATCCTTTCTGCGTCGTACCACGATGAAACGGGGGAGACACATCAAGGTATGCCAGCGGTAATTGCCACTAAACCAGCTGTTTCAGGGTATCCCACAATCCTGTTATACGCTCACCATGATGTACAGCCTCCTGGCGATAACACGCAGTGGGAAACTGACCCGTTTACCGCAGTTCAGAAAGGCGCTCGCCTCTATGGCCGCGGTGCTGCAGACGATAAAGCAGGGGTTATCACCCATATGGCGGCTTTCCGTTTAGTATCGGAAGTATTAGGCCATGATTTCAACGTTGGCGTAAAGATCTTTATCGAAGGGGAAGAAGAAGTAGGGTCACCCTCTTTCCGCGAATTCTTAGCTGCCTACCAGAAGGACCTAACCGCTGATTATATTGTGGTAGCAGATTCTGCCAACTGGCGAGCTGGAGTTCCGGCATTAACTACCTCATTACGTGGCGTAGCTAGCGGGGATATTGAAGTTCGAACTGGTAATCACGCAGTACACTCTGGTATCTTTGGAGGCCCTTTTCTAGACGCACATACGGTATTAGCCCGTCTGCTGGGTACTTTTCATGATGACGAAGGTGCAGTTGTTGTAGAAGGCCTGTACCGTGGTGAAGACCCTAAGGTCGAATATCCTGAACATGAATTCCGCGCAGATGCTGGAATCTTAGACCAGATGCCTCTAGCAGGATATGGATCAATTACATCTCGGCTCTGGCAGCAACCTGCACTTTCCGTTATAGGTATGGATATTCCGTCAATTGCCCATTCTTCAAATACCCTTGCTGTTACTTCGCGAGCTCGTATTAGTGTCCGGCTGGCTCCTGGTGATTCTCCCGAAAATGCGCACAAAGTTCTGGCAGACCATATAAAGAAGCATGCACCTTATAACGCGCAAGTTAGCTATACTCCTGTCGACTCAGGGTTACCCTTTGCCACAGATGTTGAGCAGGATGGAGCTCAAATCACCTTGTCAGCAATGGCTCAAGCTTGGGGTATATCTCCTGTGCAGACAGGCATAGGAGGCTCAATACCTTTTATAGCGGATTTGAAGGAGAACTTCCCCGACGCCCAGATTCTAGTAACTGGTGTTGAAGACCCAGACACCCGGGCACATAGCGCCAACGAATCGCTGTATGTACCTGATTTTAAACGAGGAATTTTAGCGGAGGCACTGATATTGAGTGCTCTCAGCAGGAGTAAGTAGATTAGGAAAGGAAAGCAACTCAAGGAATATACCTCACACACTAAGTACAGAATTCTACAAAGTTGGTATTCTGGACGTAAGAGACCTTGATGCCCTTAGTGAACTTGTGAGTCCGCTGTTGTCGTGAAGAAGTAGGACAGCGTAATCTGACTTTACGAAGGGGGATATTGTCAGGAAAGGATAAACATGACTGAGACTGTAACTGAGCTACCAACACACGGGGTTAACCTTACTGAAGTTGCTCAGAATAAGGTACGTACTTTGCTCGAACAAGAAGGACGTACCGATTTGCGCCTCCGGATTGCTGTACAGCCCGGTGGCTGTTCCGGGCTAATCTATCAGCTCTACTTCGATGAGCGAGTACTTGATGGTGACGCAGTGCGTGATTATGACGGTGTGCAGGTTATCGTAGATAAAATGAGTGCCCCTTATCTAGATGGCTCAACGATTGATTTTGAAGACACGATTGAGAAACAAGGATTCTCAATTGATAATCCGAACGCGGCAGGATCATGTGCCTGTGGCGACTCTTTCCATTAGGAGCATGGATATAACAGAACCCCTAAAAAACCAACTTTAGGGGTTCTGTTACGTTAAAATTCAGTAATTTTCCAGGAAACTTACAATTTCAGTGACAGAGTGTCACCGTAAGAGCAGAATTCGCGGTAAGCTCTAAGGGATAAGTTTTTTATAATTGCCTCAGGTTTACCTGTAGACCTGAGCACTAGCACACACTGCAAGAACAGGAAGGGCCGTCTGTGAGTTCGCAATATCGAACCGGCAGTCGTCGTAAGCGTGCAAGTCTTGTTGGCCTCGGGACTACAGCGACGCTGCTGATGACTGGTTGTTCAATGGATAAGGCAGCTGTAGGCTGGTTACCTACAAAAGCTGGGCATCCGGCTACTGATAATGCCGAGAACCTCATGCATCTCTGGGTAGGCACTTGGAGTGCAGCTCTTGTTGTCGGTCTTATTACTTGGGGCTTGATGCTATGGTGCATCATTGCCTACCGTAGGCGTAAGAACGAAAGTGGCTATCCTCGTCAGCTCAGCTATCACCTGCCTCTGGAAATTTTTTATACTTTCGTTCCAGTCGTCTTGATCGTCAGTATGTTTACGTTTTCAGACCGAGTCGAGCGTCAAGTAACTGGTCCTAAAACTGGTGCCGATCGACAGGTCACTGTTGAAGTGTATGGCAAACAATGGGCCTGGGATTTCAACTACACAGATGAAAACGTGCATGTAACTGGTGTACAAGCTCACCTTGATGGTTCACCAGGTAAAGAAGCAGAACTTCCAACGCTTTATCTGCCCGTTAACTCAAATGTTGACGTAGTCCTCAAATCGCGTGATGTGATCCATTCGTTCTGGGTTCCGGCTTTCCTAGAGAAACGGGATACGATCCCTGGTATGACGAACCATATTCATATCACTACCAAAGAAATTGGTGATTATAAGGGTAAATGCGCTGAACTTTGCGGTGAGTACCACTCTGAGATGTTGTTTAATGTCAAGGTGGTCTCACAGGAAGACTACGACAACTACATCAATTCCCTTAAGCAAAATCCCGAGAATCAGGGTATCGCTGGGGACGAATACAACCGTAATCCCAACCAGAACGCGACTCCGCGTCCCGCTAACCAATAAAGGGGTGAAATAGACGTGACTACCCTCGAATATTCAACTGAGAGTGCAACGGCTGTTGCGCCGCGCGTGGTTCCTAAGTCCAAGGGACGCATCTTTGTCAATTGGATTACTTCCACGGACCACAAGACCATTGGGTACATGTACCTGATCTCTGCCTTCATCTTCTTCTGCATGGGCGGAACTATGGCTCTGCTGATGCGTATTGAGCTTTTTGAGCCCGGTATGCAGATCCTACAGACGAAGGAGCAATTTAACCAGCTCTTTACGATGCACGGTACCCTTATGCTTCTCATGTTCGGCACCCCTTTGTTCACCGGTTTGGCGAACGTGCTTATCCCGCTCCAAATTGGTGCTCCCGATGTGGCATTCCCGCGCTTAAACGCATTGGCTTTTTGGTTCTTCCTTTTTGGGTCGCTAGTAGCGATTGCAGGTTTTATTACCCCACAAGGTGCAGCCTCTTTCGGCTGGTTTGCATACGTCCCACTAAATAGCACTACTTACAGCCCGTCTGTCGGTGGTGATTTATGGGTCTTTGGTCTTGCGTTGCAGGGGTTCGGCACAATTATGGGTGCGGTTAACTTCATTACTACAATTGTGGCAATGCGCGCCCCTGGCATGACTATGTGGCGTATGTCTGTGTTTACGTGGACAACTCTGATTACTTCAATCTTGATTATTATGATCTTCCCGCCTCTGGCATCCGCTTTGTTTGCTCTAGGTATGGATCGCCGATTCGGAGGACATATTTTTGATCCAGAAAATGGGGGAGCGGTGCTCTGGCAGCACTTGTTCTGGTTCTTCGGGCACCCTGAGGTGTATGTGCTTGCGCTACCTTTCTTTGGTGTGACTTCGGAGATTATCCCTGTATTCTCACGTAAACCCATTTTTGGTTACAAAGGTCTTGTTACAGCGACCATTGCTATTGCGGGCCTGTCTGTAACTGTGTGGGCGCACCATATGTACGTAACTGGAGCGATTATGCTTCCGTTCTTCTCGTTCATGACCATGATGATTGGTGTTCCAACCGGCGTGAAGTTTTTCAACTGGATTGGGACTATGTGGCAGGGGTCCATTACGTTTGAAACTCCATTATTGTGGATCTATGGATTCTTAGTAACCTTCCTCTTTGGAGGTCTGACGGGTATTATCCTGGCTACTCCGCCTCTAGACTTCCATATCTCGGATACTTACTTCGTGGTTGCACACTTCCACTACGTGATTTTTGGAACCATTGTTTTTGGTATGTTTGGTGCATTCTACTTCTGGTGGCCAAAATTCACTGGCAAGATGCTCAACGAACGGATCGGTAAGATTCACTTCTGGCTGGTATTCTTCGGGTTCCACGCGACCTTCTTGATTCAGCACTGGGTTGGCGTTGATGGTATGCCTCGTCGATACGCTGACTATCTGCCCGAAGACGGTTTCACCTGGATGAACCAGTTCTCAACTGTTGGATCCATGATTCTTGCCGTTTCAATGATTCCCTGGTTCTGGAATGTTTACATTACTGCTCGGTATGCTCCGAAAGTCGAGGTAGACGATCCCTGGGGATTCGGCGGATCTCTCGAATGGGCGACTTCTTGTCCTCCGCCCCGCCACAACTTTACTGCATTGCCTCGTATCCGTTCCGAACGCCCGGCTCTAGACCTACATCATCCCGAGCTTTCAACGAATCATGATGTTGCCGCTGCAGCTCTTGCAGCACAGAAGGGAGAGTAAACCGTGAAAGTTCTCGGGAAGGTCTTCCTGTACCTTGGTATATTCTTTACTCCTGTTGGAATTATTTATGGGTTTATGACCAATTTTGATGAGTGGGCCGGGTTTCCCGCGCTCCTCGTGACGGCGCTCATGTGCTTCTTCTTGGCTTTCTTCCTCATGTTTACTGAAAAGAAGCTAGGAAGCCAACCCATGGATAACTACACGGGTGAAATCGCTGAGAGTGCTGGTGAGTATGGGTTCTACTCACCATGGTCTTGGTGGCCGTTCATGATCGGTTTAACGTGCATGATTGTTGTTCTTGGGGCAGCGATTGCTTGGTGGGTACTAATTCTTGCGTTGCCTATCGTAGCAGTCGCCGTTATCGGGTGGGTATATGAATACAACCGCGGTGATCACGCACACTAATCATATACAGTAAAAGGTGGGGTTACATCATCTATACGGATGATGTAACCCCACCTTTTCTATATTCCAGAGATTCTCGAATAAAAGATATGTACTAAAAAGGGAGGTAAGAAAAAGCTAGTTGGATTAATTGTCTGTATTGGCAGTTTATCTGAGGATCATCGAAGCAGCGAGGTGCCTATCGCACGATAATAGTTTTTGCAGAGGCAGTTTCGCTCGCTTATCAGTACGCTCGGCTCGAAAGAAAAGACGGCAATTTTATGCTCGCAGAAGTGCTCTCTCTGCAAGAATTCTAGAGTCTCAACCTCAAACCTAGGTTATTGCTACTTTTATCTGTTAATCCGCTAGGCTCCTTCCTGCCTCTAAGACCAGCGGCATGATAGTTTGTGTAAATTTCAGGGACGGGGTGTGCTTAGCACATATGAAGTTATTCCATTATGGCATCAGGTATATAGCGATCGCTGATAAGTAAGCAAAGATTCTTAGTTTCAGGAATAGGGCATGCTGCTTATGAGAATTTTTCATGAGAAAGTCTGGACTCCTGGCCTTAGAAGATGGATATGATATTGGGTCAACAGCAACATTGCTGGAAGAGATACATGCGGTACAAACGTTGAGGGTTGGTCCCACAGTTTTGTGGCACCAACCCTCAAGTAAACTTATGAAGTTGTAACTTTAGCCCTTAATCTCGGGGCTATCAAAGGAAGCTCCCTCAACCCTTTGAGCTTCATTATGTTCATGATGAGCTTCTTCTAGCTCAGTAGGAGTTACAGGAAGAACACGATCAGTAAAGAACAACTTCGATAAGGTGCCTCGTGCTTTCTCAAGCATTGTAACCTTCCCCTTAGCATTGGGGCGTGCAGGTATTACATCTGGTGAATCGAAACTAACTAGCTTGTACCGACGATACTCGTCAAGAGGCCTGTGCACCTCAATAAACTCACCATGGGGGAGTTGCACCACTTGACCAGTTTCGATGCCATGAAGCACTAGCTCACGATCTTTACGCTGCAAGGAGAGGCAAATCCTTCGGGTAATCTCGAAACCAAGGATGGGTCCAAGGAAGAAGAGCGCACGCAATACATAAGCTACATCATTTAGCGAGACGTGGAAATGTGTTGCGATCAAATCAGAAGATGCCGCGATCATCAAAACTGAGTAGTAGATGATACCGGCAACACCGGCGCCTGTACGGAATGGAGCGTTACGCGGGCGATCAAGAATATTATGAACCCGATTATCTTTGGTGACCCAACGTTCGATCCAAGGCCACGTGAATAAGAATCCCATCAAGACGCCTGCGAGTGCAAAAGGCAGTAGGACATTCAGAACCCATGTTCCACCGATTTGCCATTCCCATGACCATGGCCAAACACCAGGCCATAGACGTAATGCACCGTCACCAAAGCCTACGTACCAGTCAGGCTGAGTACCTGCTTGAACTGGAGATGGATCGTAGGGACCATAGTTCCATATTGCGTTAATAGTGAAGGTGGAAGCTAAGAAAGCGATGATACCGAAAACTATGAAGAAGAAACCGCCTGCTTTTGCAGCATAAACCGGACCTACAGGAAAACCAACAACGTTATTGTTGGTACGACCTGGTCCTGGATATTGGGTGTGTTTATGCAGGACAACCATGAACATATGCAGTCCAACGCACAACAACAGAACTGCCGGAATGATCATGATATGCAGGCTGTATAGGCGGCTAATAATGTGTTCACCTGGGAACTCGCCTCCGAAGAAGAAAAGCGAGAGGTATGTACCTACAAGCGGAATTGCGACCATAATGCCATCGACAATTCGCAAACCGTTACCAGAGAGCACATCATCGGGGAGGGAGTACCCAGTAAAGCCCGCCATAATGCCCGTGACAAAGAGGACGCAACCTACAACCCAGTTCAGCTCACGTGGACGGCGGAAAGCCCCTGTAAAGAAGACACGGAGCATGTGGATACAGATGGCCAACATAAACATGAGAGCCGCCCAGTGGTGAATCTGACGGATCAACAGGCCCCCGCGAATATCAAAAGAGATATCTAAAGTAGACGCAAACGCAACAGACATTTCTGTACCCTTCATGGGTACATATGAACCGTCATAGGTAACTGCAGCGGTTGATGGGTTAAACCAGAATGTTAAAAAAGTTCCTGAAATAAGGAGCACTACAAAGCTGTATAGAGCCACCTCACCGAACATAAAGGACCAGTGATCTGGAAAGATTTTTCGGCCAAATTCTTTAACAACCCCAGACATGCCAACACGCGTATCAACAAAATTCGCGATACGCCCAGCGTTGCTTTTAGGTTTGTACTCGTAGCCAGTTGTTGTAGACATTACTTATTTCGCCTCCTTCTCACGCTCTGCACGCATTTCTTCGACGTGCTGACCGCGTTCCCAATACGCGGGACCAACTGGCTCATGGAAGTCGCTCTGAGCCACAAGATAACCATTATCATCGACTGTAATCGGCAACTGTGGGAGTGCGTGACCTGCAGGACCGAATACAACCTTGCATTCATCTGCCGCATCAAAAGTAGACTGATGGCACGGGCACAGCAGATGATGCGTTCGCTGCTCGTACAGCGCGATGGGACATCCAACGTGTGTACAGACCTTCGAATAAGCGACTATACCGTCAACGTGCCAGTTTTTGCGTTCTTCCGAAATCTTCATCTCATTGGGGTCAAGACGCATCAACAAGACAACTGCTTTAGCTTTTTCCTCTAGATAGCCATTTTCATGGCTGAGGGACGTGATGGTCTCCGGCAGAACGTGATAAGCAGATCCGATCGTAACGTCAGAAGCTTTAATCGGAGTCCCAGAAGGGTCGCGTACAAGACGGACACCCTGATCCCACATCGTGTGTTTAAGAACGGCAGGATCATTCGGCCCCAGATCGCGCAGAAACGTAATAAAAGTTAACGGAGCCAGAATAACTGAGCCAATGAGAGTATTGCGCAGGAGAGGACGGCGTTTAATACCTGACTCATCAATAATAGTTTCGATGATTTCTTCTGCCTCGGCGCGATCCTCTTCAGGACGCAAATCGTGCCGCTCCTCAACGAGTTCATGGTCAGGCATAAGCGTACGTGCCCAATGAACAACTCCAATACCAATGCCGAACATAGCGAATGCTATACCTAAACCAAGCAAGAGGTTCTGCAGCTGCAGTTTACTGGTAGGCTCCGTATTGTTTACATCAAAGAAGTTACCTTCAACTGATATACCGAAATACGCGACCCAGAATAACAAAGAGCCGAGCATTGATAGTACAAAGAGTAGAATAACTTGGCGCTCAGCACCTTTAGCACGCTTCGAATCCACATCTGTCAGACGTGGACGATGTGGAGGCAGCCCAGGATTCTGAAACTGCTCCTTTGAATCCTCTGAAGAGGTAACTACGGTAACGCTCTGAGCGTCTTGACCGTCACGATGGTTTCCCATGTGTTGCCTCAAATCTTTTCCGATACGAATAGTATGTGCGTATTTATGCTGAGCGAGAGGTCAGCCAAATAACAAAGATAAGCACGATCCCTAGACCGACGCTCCAAATCAACAGACCTTCAGCGACAGGACCTAGAGAGCCTAGCTTAAGACCACCAGGGGAAACATTTTTTTCCTGTGCTTTCAAATAGGTGATAACATCACGCTTCTCTTGCGGGGTAAGGTTTGCGTCGTTGAAAACAGGCATATTTTGAGGTCCAGTTTCCATGGCTTCATAGATATGTTGTTCGCTAACACCCATGAGAGAAGGAGCAAACTTCCCTCGGGTAAGAGCACCACCCGCACCAGCCGCGTTATGACACATTGCGCAGTTGGCTAGGAAGACACGGGCGCCATTTGCGGCATCGCCTTTGGTGGTATCTAGATTCTCTGCTTCAGGTATTGCAGGACCGGCGCCCAACGAAGCAACATATGCAGAGAGCTGCTTCGTCTGTTCCTCGTTGAACTGACCAGGTTTGACTTGAGCCTGTGTACCTTGCATCTGCATAGGCATGCGGCCGGTACCAACCTGAAAATCAACTGCGGCTGCACCAACACCGATGAGCGAAGGACCATCAGCGGTGCCTTCAGCGTTCATTCCATGGCAGGTTGCACAGTTGGCTTGGAAGAGTTTTTGACCAGCGTTTACATCATCTTGAGTGTATGCATGGCTTGACTCGGCCTTGGCCTGATTGGTGGCAGTGGCAACTGTGTAGAGACCACCAGTAAGGATGAGAGCCAACGCAAGCAACACAATAGCTGCAAGCGGGTGACGCCGCTTCTGTGAAAGTGCCTTCACGTCTTTTGTTCCTTGTGTGTGCTAGTAAAAATGGATACGGACGGGGCGAGAGTGTTGGACTGTTATTTGACGAAGTACACTACGGCAAATAGAGCGAGCCACACAACATCTACAAAGTGCCAGTAGTACGAGACAACGATTGCACTAGTTGCTTCGTAATGACCAAATCGCTTAGCGACAAATGCGCGACCAATGATCAGGAGGAAAGCTACTAGACCAGCTGTCACGTGTAACGCATGGAACCCTGTTGTGATGTAGAAAGCGGATCCGTAAGCGCTAGATGCAATGGTTACGCCTTCTGAAACCAAGGTTGCGTACTCATAAGCCTGACCGCAGACGAAGATTGCGCCCATGATGAAAGTCAACACAAACCATTCAGCCATGCCCCATGCCTTAATATTCAGCAAAGAACCGGAGCGGCGTGGTTTGAGCTGTTCTGCGGCAAATACGCCCATCTGGCATGTCACAGAACTCAGCACAAGAACGATTGTGTTGATAAAAGCGAAGGGAACGTTAAGGATATGTACATTATCAGCCCAAATGTCAGGACGTGATGCCTTAAGGGTGAAGTACATAGCAAAAAGCCCGGCAAAGAACATCAGCTCTGATGCCAACCACACGACGGTACCAATGGCGACCGTGTTGGGTCGGTTAAGAGCCGGATGTGCCGGCCTGCTGGGGTTATTGGTTACAGTTGTCACATAGACATTATGTCGCTAAAACTTGCGAAGAGCGAATACATAACCTCTTAAATCTTGCGGTGTGTTGGGAAAATCCTTAGAGTTCCCTGTAAACTAGCGGTTTTCACGAGATTTGTGCGACACGCTCTATGTGTAATGTTTTGGTAAGTTCGTGGGGGAGAGAAGCCTCAAAGCTGTGGCACCCTATGCGCTGGCAGCAGATGAATCCTGCAGGAAGGTTAAAATCGGGAGTATGGATATAACTGCACATGAGTCATTAACCTGGAAATACATTTTGAATCAGCTCATCTCTGGGCAGGATCTCGGTTCTCGTCATGTGGACTGGGCTATGGATGAAATTATGACTGGTTCAACGCCTGAACCTATACTTGCTTCCTTCCTGACATCGCTCCACATGAAGGGGGAGACCTCTGAAGAGTTAGGCGCCCTTGCGCGAGGAATGCTTGCAAAAGCTGAAACTATTGATCTTGACGTACACGCGGTTGATATTGTAGGCACTGGCGGAGATCAGCAGAATACCGTCAATATATCCACCATGGCAGCCTTGGTTATTGCTGGTACAGGTGCGACAGTTGTTAAACATGGTAACCGGGCGTCAACCTCTAAATCAGGGTCGGCAGATGTCTTGGAGGCGCTAGGTATTCAGCTAGATATGCCGATTAAGTCTGTTGCCGCGTGCGCTCGGCAAGTAGGAATCACCTTTCTATTTGCAATGACTTTTCATCCCTCTATGCGGTTCGTAGGGCCAACTCGAAAAATATTAGGTATACCAACGGCTTTTAACTACCTAGGACCCATGACAAACCCTGCGCGAGTGTCATCATCTGCAATTGGGGTAGCTAATCCGCAGATGGTAGAAAAGATGGCTTGGGTTTTCGCGAATCGAGGCGACCATGCCCTTGTATTCCGGGGGGATGATGGGCTTGATGAATTGACAATTGCTACAACTTCCCAGATCTGGGAAGCAAGTGGGGGTACTCTTCAGAAATATGTCTTTAATCCCGAAGGCTATGGGATTGAGCGTTCTTCATTAGATAACCTGCGAGGGGGAGATGCTGAGTATAACGCCAGTGTGTTTCGCGCAGTATTAGCTGGGGAGGGCGAGTCGGCAAAAGACTCGTTGCATGCAATTCGTAATGCAGTTCTTATTAATGCGGCGGCCGGTCTGATAGCTTACCGAAAAAACGACGGCAGGAGCTTTGAGGAACGGTACACAGAAGCTTTGGCGGATGCGCGCCAATCTATTGATACTGGGGCAGCAGCTCAAGTTTTGAACGCTTGGGTAGAGTTTAGCCACCTGGTGGTAGAAACGCCGAGTCCGTAAAGCGCCTATTCATGTAAATAGAAGATTTTGGTTTATCTGTAGCTTTACTGGACATTGAGGAGAAAGAAGCTGCTGGGGTGAAACCGTCTTTACGAGGGCGCACTGGCAGCTAATCCGGTTCAATTGCACGGAAGGTTGAGTGGCTGGGGTGTGGTTTTCTGACTCTACTTTACATAATGTATATTATCGGCCATTTGTGGTGTTGTGAGTTTGTGTGAGTAAACTCTTTGATTGGTGATGCACCTCATGGAATAATGTTTGTATGGCTTGGGCGCTCTATACGTTGGATCATTGTGCCTACGATGAGGAGGAAAATATGGATTGGCTCTTTGACAGCCCATGGACATTTTGGCTGATACTAGCTTTGCTCTTTGCGATAATTGAGATGCTGTCTCTAGATCTCTTTTTCTTGATGCTTTCCCTATCTGCCCTCATCACATCGGCTATTTCACCATTGATCGAACATTTTTTCGCTCGAGGAATAGTTTTCGCGGTTTTGTGTATCCTTTTTGTGCTTATTCTACGTCCGCCTCTTCTGAAACGCCTCAACCGCTCTGCCGGAAATACTGTTACAAATGCCAAAGCTCTTCGGGGTAAAACTGTTCTTGTGACAGAGGATGTCACTGCTGAGTCTGGTTTAGTGCGTCTTGAAGGCGAAATTTGGACAGCACGCACTTCAGGAGCTCCTATCCCTTCCGGCTCCTACGCCCAGGTCGAAACTATTAACGGTGCTACAGCGTTTGTGTACCCGCATGTATCAACTTTGCCAGAAGGATCAGCTGTTACCCCTGAAGCTGAATAAAATGTTCCATCTACGCCCCTAAATTTTGTTATTAATCACCGAAAAGAAAGTAGGTAATGAAGATATGGTCCCAGTTATTCTTCTTGTGATTCTCTTCATTTTTGTTCTTATCTTGTTGGCTAAAACCATCCGGGTGATTCCTCAAGGTCGAGCAGGAATCGTTGAGCGTCTTGGTAAGTTTCGAACCGTGCTAGAACCCGGTTTGCATATGGTGGTACCGATTATTGACCGCGTGCTGCCTCTAATTGATGTCCGTGAGCAGGTTGTCTCGTTCCCTTCGCAGTCCGTGATTACCGAAGATAACCTTGTGGTTGGGATCGATACCGTTGTTTACTTTCAGGTAACAAGCCCCAAGGACGCAACCTATGAAATTACGAACTATATTCGTGCTGTTGACGAGCTCACCAGTGCGACCCTCCGTAACGTAGTCGGTGGTCTAAACCTTGAGCAGACCTTGACCTCTCGCGATCAAATCAACGCGGAATTGCGTGGAGTTCTTGATGCTACAACCGGCCGTTGGGGACTACGAGTATCTCGTGTCGATATTAAAGAAATTCAGCCTCCACACTCTATCCAGGACTCAATGGAGAAGCAGATGCGTGCAGAGCGTGATCGTCGTGCTGCCATTCTGACGGCCGAAGGTCAGAAGCAGTCAGATATTCTGACGGCTGAAGGTGAATCTAGGGCTGCTATCCTTCGCGCGGAAGCTGAAAAACAGGCTCAGATTCTTCGAGCTGAAGGTGACGCTCAATCTGCAATCCTTCGAGCTGACGGTGAAGCTGAAGCTGTTCATAAGGTATTCGAAGCCATCCATCAATCTAACCCGAGCCAACAGCTACTCACCTATCAGTATCTGCAAACCTTGCCCAAACTTGCTGACGGCCAAGCTAATAAACTCTGGTTTATCCCCACAGAACTTGGCGATGCTCTACGAGGTCTTGGTAACGCATTCGGCAATTTGCCGGTATCGGACATAAACGATGGATCGACAAAAGCAGCGTATACAAAGCCTGATACTTTTGAGAACCCATCTCAAGGATATGGCTTCAATAGTTAAGATAGTTTAGCTTGACTTCGCGAATAGCTGTCTCTAATAGTTGGGCGGCGGAGAATATTCTCGATATAATGGATGTTTTAGACGTTCGAGGGAATAGCTCTCCCCCGCCCAACGTTATGCAACTGCTGAGTATCTGCGGAAACCCTTTCTGGAGTCTGGAGGAATTGTGAGCGATCGTAGCCTGCGTGGTATGCGTCTTGGAACTCAATCTATGGAAACCGAGTCCAATGTACAGCCTGCACCCCGTCAACGTGTAGAGTACCGAACCACTGATGGTGACCGCGTATTTGTGACCTTTGCTGCTGAAGCTGAAATTCCACAGGTCTGGGTTGCTAAAACTGGCAAAGAAGCATATCTTGTCAACGGCGAGAGTGACGCCCAGAATGACGATGATAAGCCAGCTCGTACACACTGGGACATGCTAATGGAACGACGTAGCGTTGAAGAGTTAGAGAAGACTCTAGAAGATCGGTTGGAATACTACCGTTCTCATTATGCACTGTAGGATACATTCATAATGCATAAGGGAGAGGAACCCTTCTAGAGGCTCCTCTCCCTTTCTTGTGCACATGAGAAATAACTAGTCAATCATATGCTCTACCTCCATCGGGACCTCGCCTTTGAAGAAGGCAGGACGGAGGCAACGTTGATACACCATAACGCAAATTCCTAAGAGAAGAATCGCGACACTTAAGCAGAAAACTAGCCCGACTCCCCCAATTTCAGACCCCGAGCCATGATGGGGATCCATGGAATCATAGGTCGTCTGGATGAAGAAAACAAGAAGCATAATGCCTCCCAAAAGGGGAAACAAAAACTTGTTCACAAATGATTTAAAGCCTGATGAGAAGGCCACCTTTCGAAAATACCATACACAGGCAAATGCCGTCACGCCGTAGTATAAACAGACCATCAAACTCAAAGCGGAGATAGTATCCCAAAGCACAGAGGTTGAAATAAAACGCATAAGAACGTAGAACAAGGTAGCAATCAGACAGGAAGCGATGGTCGCATAACTAGGTGATTGGTACTTTGGGCTAATACTCGCAAACTTAGGCCCGAGTGCCTTGTAATATCCCATGGCTAGCAATGTTCGAGCTGGTGAAACTGCCGTGGATTGTAAAGAAGCTAAGGCCGAAATAAGAACTGCGAAAGACATAATAATTCCGAGAGAACCTAGTACAGGCCCCGAAAGAACAGCAAAAATATTCTCCTGGTTATCAGAGTTTCCTAGACCCAGACCTTCTGAGGACGTACCCGCAAATGCCAAAGTGCCCACAGAGATTAACAGGTACAGTAGAACTACTGTGAGGATAGTGCCAACAGCTGCATGACCGCTAGTTGTATGCTCGCCTTCTGTTTCTTCATTCATGGTGAGGACAGCGTCCCAACCCCAATATATGAAGAAGACAAGAGATATGCCGGAAGAGAAAGCTGAGAATGACTCGATTCCGAAGGGGTTAAACCATTCAAGAGTCGGAGCAAGGTTAGCAAACCCAGTATTTGTGACCGCTTTATAGAGGGCGACACCCGCAAAAATAGCGAGTACGACAAGCTGGAAAATAATGAAAACAGTTTGGATTTTCTGAGTCGCATCCAGCCCGCGGTATGTGATGTAACACCCGAAACCCATCAAGGTTAAGAATGTGCCGATATTGATAAAGGTATTACTTGAAAGAGTCGCTAGATCTGGGTTAGAAAAAACCTGAGACAAAGCCAGGTAAAAGAAATCTACAGCTATACCTGCGAGGTTTGAGAGAACCAAGATGGTAGCTGCTAATAATGCCCAGCCTCCGAGCCAACCAACCCACGGACCAAATGCTTTGGTTGTCCAGGTGAATGTTGTTCCCGCATCCGGCATAGCAGCGTTAAGCTCTCGGTAGCCAATAGCTACCAATAGCATAGGGATAAACCCAACGAGAAAGATCGCGGGCATGTGCTCCCCCGCTACAGCTCCTACAGGACCCAGGGCCCCCGATAATGAGTATGCGGGTGCTACCACAGAGATACCAATAATAATGGAGCCAAAAAGAGATACAGATCCGGAAGATAATCCCTTTTTGTTAGCGGCGCTTGTATCAATAGCACCGTGGGGGTTATTTGATGCAGAATCTTTGGCTAGACTCTGACCTTTATGTAACTTGTGGGGTTGATTATTCTGAGACAAGGTGCTCTCCCTCTATCGGAGTGTCGTCGCCAGACGGTGTGTGCTTATAGCGACCTGCTCAATATGCGATTTAGTCTAATTGATCCAGAACAGTAGTAAAATCACCTGAATTTTTGTCTACAAGGTGTGCGCATAATAGCTATAGGTAAATAACTGGCGCATGTGTGGAGTAGGATTAGCTGTGACAAGAGCCCCGATCGTTATATGAGATATGACCGGGGCTCTGTAAGCCTCCAAAAAATTATGAAACGCTTCGAATACCTTCGATAAGAATATTCATTGACTGTTTTAGGAGCTCGTCACTGATAGTAAGCGGAGGAAGCAGACGAATAATGTTGCCGTAAGTACCACAAGTAAGAATAAGTACTCCTCGTTGCTGACAGTAAGCAGCAATATCCTTGGCCGCCGTGGGATGCGGGGCTTTAGAAATAGAGTCTGCTACGAACTCCAGTGCGAGCATAGCACCACGTCCGCGGAAATCCCCTACAATGTCTAGCTCATCAACAAGCGGGGCTAACGCTGCTGTCACCAGTTTCTCAATATGCAGAGCTCGTGCGTTCAAATCAAGATCCTGCATAGTTTCAATAGCCGCAAGAGCAGCCGCACAAGATACAGGATTACCACCGTATGTTCCGCCTAATCCTCCTGGCTGAACTTTATCAAAAAGCTCTGCCCGACCAGTGACGGCTGAAAGCGGCATACCACCAGCAATGCCCTTAGCAGTGGTGACCAAATCGGGTTCAATGCCCTCGTACTCACTCGCAAACCATTTGCCAGTGCGGCAGAAACCAGTTTGTACTTCATCAGCGATAAAGACGATACCTTTTTCGCGTGCCCATGCAACCAGCGTTGGTAAGAAACCATCGGCGGGAACAATGAACCCTCCTTCACCCTGGATAGGCTCGATGAGAATTGCGGCTACGTATTCTGAACCAATTTGCTTCTCGATCATGTTGATGGTGCGTTGAGCTGCCTCTTTACCATCCATGCTCTGATCGTCCCGGTAAGGGTAGCTCATAGGAGCACGATAGATTTCAGGAGCAAAAGGACCAAAGCCTTTCTTATATGGTGCTACTTTTGCAGTCAACGCCATTGTTAAATTGGTCCGCCCATGGTAGGCATGATCAAAAACAACTACGGCATTGCGACCGGTAGCTGCACGAGCAATTTTTACAGCATTTTCGACTGCCTCCGCACCAGAGTTGAAAAGTACTGAGCGTTTCTCAAAGCGTCCGGGTATTAGCTCGTTTAGTTTTTCAGAAACTGCGATATACCCCTCATAAGGAGTAACCATAAAACAGGTGTGGGTGAAGTGTGTGACCGATTCTTGAACTGCTTGTACCACCTTGGGAGCTGATGCACCAACAGTTGTGACTGCGATACCCGCTCCCAAATCAGCCAACGAGTTACCATCAACATCAATAATGACGCCACCGTCTGCATCAGCCGCGTAAACTGGGAGCCCCGAAGCGACAGATGCAGGAACAGCTTGTGAGCGACGATGTGCAAGAGCACGTGATGAGGGGCCGGGAAACTCTCCAGTAAGTTTTATCTCTTGAGGAAGACGATACATCTCTACCATGAGACTACCTTTCAAAGGAAAACGTAGCATAAGCTACATGGATAATATGTGAATTGTGAAGAGACGGTACAGCACCTAGACAACAGAGCTGTACCGCTCCACAAGCTCTTCTCTAACGTGTGATGACGCAGGAGCTCTTTTTGCCGAATTGAGCTTGGAGAAGCTGTTCTTTATGCGCTCAAATCACTCATGACGTGTTTAACACGTGTGTATTCTTCAACGGAATACAGGGAAAGATCCTTACCGTAACCCGAGTATTTGAATCCGCCATGAGGCATTTCAGCAGTCAGAAGTACGTGTGTATTAATCCAAACTGCTCCGAAATCAAGATCGCGAGAAACTCGCATAGCAGTACCATGATTTGACGTCCAAACTGATGACGCCAACGCATAATTTACATCGTTAGCAAGCTCAACGGCTTCTGCCTCTGTAGTAAATTTTTGGAGCGTAAGAACTGGTCCGAAAGTCTCTTCCTGGACAACGGCATCGTCTTGATTGACTCCGCTCAGCACTGTAGGTTCCACAAAAAAGCCACGGGTGCCGCACTGTTTGCCACCGGTTTCAACTGTGACATGTTCAGGGAGGGTATTGAGCTTATTCATGACGGTCTTAAAGTGGTTGATGTTGTTCAACGGACCGTAGAAGTTCTTTGAATCGTCTTCGTGCCCAGTAGCTGTGTCTTTTGCGGCAGCTACCAGCAGATCTCGGAACTTGTCGTAAACGCTGTCTTGAACGAGTACGCGAGTGACTGCTGTACAATCCTGACCAGCATTGAAATAACCGAAATCTGCGAGCATGCGCGCGGTACGAGGCAAATCCGCATCTGCAAAAACAACTGCTGGTGCTTTACCACCAAGTTCCAAATGAGAACGTTTCAGACCAGCTGCAGCGCCGGTGGCAACCGCCTGACCTGCGCGTACCGATCCGGTAATAGAAACCATGGCAGGAGCCGGGTGCCCTACCATAGCTTCACCAGTTTTACCGGTTCCCAGCACAACGTTGACAACACCTGCGGGGTATATTTCCCCTATAAGCCTTGCCAACTCGAGGGTGGATTCTGGTGTGGTGTCAGATGGCTTGAGAACTACAGTATTCCCGGCAGCGAGCGCGGGCCCCAGCTTCCATAATGCCATCATGAGGGGATAGTTCCAGGGGGTTACTTGGGCGACGACGCCGATGGGTTCGCGCCGTACGTATGAGGTATGTCCTTCCATGTATTCGGTTGCTGCTTTTCCTTCTAGGGTGCGTGCTGCCCCTGCGAAGAAGCGTAGCTGGTTGGCGCCGACGAGGACTTCTTCGTCACGGATGAGTTCTCGGGGCTGACCGGTGTTGCGGTGTTGGGCTTCAACGAGTACGTCGACGTTTTCTTCGAGCGCGTCTGCGAGTTTGAGGAGAAGTAGCTGGCGATCTGAAGGGGTCGTATGCTTCCACGTTTTGAATGCGTCTTGAGCCGCATGCATGGCGGTGTTGACGTCGTCGTCAGTGGATATTGGTGCTTGTGCTATGACTTCGCCGGTTACGGGGTATACGATGTCGAGTACCTCATCAGAGGTGGAATCGACGAACTTGCCGTTGATGAAATTCTTCAAGCGCTTCATAACGTTCTCCTTTGGGGTTGGACTTACGTAGGTTTGTAAGTTTGTGTGTGTGCTCGTTTTTCCTTGTGGGAAGGTAAAACGAACCCTTCGAGAAATTGTTGTGTTGTGCGTATCTTGGATGGTTTTTGGGTGGTTTAGCTGGCGTATGGGTCTTTGATGCCGATGTATTGTGTGTAGGTGTATTCGGCGATGCCTTCGGCGGCTCCTTCCCGTCCTAGTCCGGAGTGTTTAACGCCTCCGAATGGGGCTGCAGCGTTTGACATGATGCCGATGTTGAGGCCTGTCATGCCGACTTCTAGGCGGTCTAGTGTTCGCAGGGCGCGGGATGTATCTGTTGTGTAGACGTAGGATGCTAGCCCGTATTCTGTGTTGTTGGCAAGTTGGATTGCTTCTTCTTCGGTAGAAAAGGTGATGATGGGTGCTACAGGGCCAAAGATTTCTTCTTGGATGACGCGTGCATCGTGAGGAACGTTGATGAGGACTGTGGGTTGGTAGAAGTATCCGGGACCGTTTTGGGGATAACCGCCGACCAGAGCTTGGGCACCTCGGTCGAGAGCATCTTGTACAAGTTCGTGGATGGAATCTACTGCTTTCTGTTCTATGAGGGGGCCACAGGTGGTGTCTGGGTTTAGACCGTTGCCGGTTTTGAGATTTGCGATTTTTGTCGCTAGTTTGGTGGAAAATTCTTCGGCACGAGATTCGTGGACTAGGAATCGGTTTGCGGCGGTACATGCTTCGCCCATGTTGCGCATTTTTGCTCCCATGGCGCCTTCAACGGCTTCGTCGATATTTGCGTCTTCGAAGACGATGAAGGGGGCGTTTCCACCAAGCTCCATGGAGGTGCGTAGAACATTTTGCGCGGCTGATTTTAGAAGGGCTTTGCCAACGGGGGTGGAGCCGGTGAATGAGAGTTTGCGCAGGCGTGAGTCTGCAAGGAGAGGATCTGAGACGGCTGATGCAGTTGCTGATGCAACTACGTTGAGTACTCCTGCTGGTAGCCCTGCATCGAGCATGGTTTGTGCGAAGTATTGCGCGGTTAGGGGTGTGAGCCGTGCAGGTTTGAGGATCATTGTACATCCTGCTGCTATTGCAGCTCCGGCTTTGCGTGTTGCCATGGCTAGTGGGAAGTTCCATGGGGTGATGAGTAGGCATGGTCCTACAGGCTTATGCTTTACCAGTATTTGGTTTTTACCTTCGGGCGTGGGCTGGTAGCGTCCGTAGTCGCGTACTGTTTCTTCGGAGAACCATCGTAAAAATTCGGCTCCGTAGACTACTTCTCCTCGTGATTCTGCGAGGGGTTTTCCCATTTCGAGGGTCATGAGGGTGGCGAATTCTTCGGAGCGATCGGTGATGAGGTCGTATGCCTGTCGTAGTATTTCTGCACGTTCACGCGGCGGCGTGTGTGCCCATTGGTCTTGAACCTGGCATGCTGCGTCTAGGGCCGCTATTGCGTCTTCAGGTGTTGCTGATGCTAAGGTCGTGAGCTTTTCTTCGGTCGCTGGGTTTAGGACATCGAATGTCTCCCCTGCGAATCCTTCACGCCATGTGTCGCCGATGAGTAGCCCAGTGGGTATTTTGTTGATAAGTTCTTGAAGATGTTGTTCCATTGTTTTCCTTTTCTTGGGATGATCGTACGGCGGTGTATATCACGTGAGGAGCCGGGCTATTGTTTGATGATGGGGATTGAGCCTGTCCATGGCTGCTGCTGGGAGCCTTTGCGTCCAGGGTGGTAGTCGCGTGGTACTACGACGAGGGGAATAGGAAGTTTGGTCATGATTTTTGCGGTTGTTGAGCTTAGGAAGAGTTCCCCGCGTTGGGCTAGTTTGGAGGATCCGGCCATTAGCACGGAGTCTTCGTTCCAGTGCACAGAATCGACCGCTTCTACTATGGTAGTTCCTGCGCCTACGGCGATGCTTAGCTGTTGCGGGTTTATTGGTTTGACTGCGGATTGGTCTACGAGGTCTTGGATGATGCTGCGATAGGTTGTATCGTCTAGGTCTTTTCCTTCTTCGTAGAGTGAGACTAGACGTACTGGTATGCCTGTTCGGTTTTGGGTTGCTATGGCTTCTTCGACAAGGTTTATGGAGTCGATGTCTGGGGATACGGCGCAGTCGAACTGTTTGATCGTGTGTGAAGCGCTGTATTTACGTGGTGCTAGAGCGACGGGAATGCGTGAACGGTGTAGAAGAGCGTTCCCAACTGCGCCTAGTGAGTGCCAAAGCCAATTTCCGGTGTTACCGCCGCCCACTATGATGAGTCCGGCGTCTATGGCGTCAGCTAGTTCTAGTAGGCCACTGACTGCTGATTCGGCGCGGCGTAGGTGGAAGCGGGCGATTACTTGGGCGGGCACGTAATGTTGTGCTTCTTCAAGCCATTGAACGGCTTGCTTTTGGAGTAAGTCTTCAAAGTTGGATCGTGGCGCTGCGAGGCGAGGGTTTTGCGGTTTAATGACATATACTACATCTAGCTCTGCGCCCAGGGAGCGAGCTAGTACGACTCCCAGTTGGAGAGCTGAACGGCCCCGTGCATCGGGCGAATATCCTACGACGTATTTCATGTTTCCCATCCGTATTTTGGGGAGCTTTACTGGGTGTGTCATTCTTTGGTTCACCCAGTAAAGCTGCCCGTATGTGCGTTACGATGCGAATGAACTTATTTGAGTTTTGCAGCTAGCAGTTTTGCTGTTTTTTCTCCCATGCGTATAGCACCATCGACATGCTGGTAGCCTTCGGCAGCAATGTCTGAGCAAGACCAGTAGATTGGTCCTACTGGGGTTTCTTGGTCTGCGCCGTAGCGATGCAGTCCCCCAAGATCATAGCTGGCTGCGTATGCACCACGAGTCCATTCTTCGGCACCCCAATCTGATTCGTAGTACACCACGGGATTTTTTGTTTCTTCTCCGAGCATTTGCGCCATGGAGTCTAGGATGCGTTCTTTGCGTTCCTCGGCGCTGATGGTGAACATTTCATCCGCTGCTTCATCGGAGACGAACCCTACTAGAGTGCCGCGAGCTTCTTCTTCCCCAGTTGCTGGGTCGTAGTTAGTGTTGTCGTAAATCTCTTGTACCAGGTTGTTCGCGGCAAAACAGGTTCCTGAGAGACCCTTGTCCCGCCAGAACGGCGTGGGGTAAACAGCATGCACCTTGATAACCAAACCAAGGGACTGGTGCTGATGCATTTGATGCTGTCGGCGATCTAGCGGCGGCACAAAATGGATACGTGAATATAGGTTCGGAGGAACCGCAACAACAGCGTACTTTGCTCGAACAATGATGTTTTTTTCAGGTGAGGCCTCTCCATCTTCGGAGAAGGCTTCAGCTTCAGCAAGTACGGGATACTCTCCGTCTTCTTGCCAACGTAGAACGCGGACTGGGTGTTCAAGAATTATATTCTCTTGTCCCACTTTTTCTGCGAGGGCTAAGGAGACGGACTGCATGCCACCCAGAACACGTTTGTCGAGAATAAAATCTTCATCGACAAGGTTAGAGAACGATCCTGCAGATGCAGCCATAAGTACTGCCTGTAAAGCTGAAAATGCGTGAGCCGGTTTAGTGAGCATACCACCAGCAATGAAGAGCCCAATATTGTTGCATGCTTCTTCGTCGTTGGATTGTTCGCGGAGCCAATGGTGAAAGCTAATTGTATCGAGTTCGCGTGCCTTAGGGTGCGCCCAAGGTTTCTCGGCCCCGATCTCTGCTGCAAGCTCATCTAAAATTCCGATGAGCCGTTCCATTTCTCGTTGAGTGTGCTCGTTGGCAGGAAACATGTCTCCGTTGTACCGGTGCATGGTACCGTCAGGATCACGATAGAGATTCTCACCTTCGCGGTAACGAGAGAAGGTCTTAAGTCCGAGCTCTTCAACGAGTTCGGTGAGAACAGTCTGATCGGGGGAAATCCATTGTCCACCGATTTCAAGGAATGCGCCGTCAATATGGTTGTTCCACGTGCGCCCGCCTACACGTTCACGTGCTTCAAGGACTGCAACGGTATGTCCTGCTTGCTGCAGTCGGTATGCTGCAGTGAGTCCGGAAGGACCTGCGCCGATAATTACGACGTCGCGGGTCATTTCATTCGTAGTTTCGTTCTTGGTCGTCATGGTTAAAACCTTTCGCTCAAAGAATCACAAAACGAATTGTGTTCGTTTTAGTGTATCCCAGAACACAGAAATTACAAATCTAGGGGCATTTATGAAGCGTAAAATTTCTGGTGGCATGTTTTATAACTGCTCACAGACGGGACGGCAGTACACGCCGAAGGCAAAGAAATAGTAAAGGATTTATCGTGATCTCTTCCCCCATGCGACGCGCTGGACGTCCCTCTTCGACAGTGTTAAGCGCATCCAAAATTGTGCGGTCAGCACGTAGACTTTTGGCCGATCAAGGAAATTTCACTATGAGCGCACTTGCTCAGAAGCTAGGCGTCGCCCCCTCTTCCTTATACAATCACTTTCAGTCTCGTGACGAAGTGCTGGGAGCTATAAGCGATGCGGTCATCAATGACATTACGCTTGAGCCCCTGACACGAGCGACTAAAATTCTTAACGAGCAGCACCTATCCCCCACCGAAAAGCTAGAACTCTGGACTGAATCTTTGAGTCTGTGGGGGAAGTCTTATCGAGACGCGTTCAGTGAGAGCACCGATTTGGTAACAGCGCTCGCATTGACCCCGATCGATCGGGCCCCTCAAACGTTACATATGTATGACGTCCTCATTCAGACGTTAAGAGCTTTTGGGTGTCCAGAATATAAAACTTTAAATGTTATTGAATCTTTAGAGGCATTCCTGCTGGGATCTGCAGTAGACGCCCACGCGCCCGAATCTATCTTTAACCCTGCGGCTTCAGCAGATGAGTATCCGTATTTACAAGACGCATATATAGCGATGCAGCGTAGCTCGCAGACTCCAGCAGAGAACGCATTTAGCTTAGGACTCGAAGCGATTCTTCATGGTCTGGCGCGTACAGCTATACAGGAATACAACACGAATACAGAGTGACATTATACAAAAGTGCCCGAACTATCAAAGGGTAGTTCGGGCACTTATTCTTGTGAAGTTTAGTTATTTGCCTAGCTTCTGTTTGAGCTTATTGATGCGGTTGGAAACGCCCCAAGTCGTCACTTTACGCATAGAATCAAAAATTATATTTCCGGTCATCTTTGATGCTCCGACCTCACGCTCAACAAAGGTAATAGGAACCTCAACAATTTTGAGCCCTGCTTGCTCAGAACGCCAAGCGAGGTCTACCTGAAAGACATAGCCCTTAGATTCAATGCCTTCAAGATTCAAACGTTGTAGTGCTTCACGCCTATATGCGCGGAAACCTGCTGTGATGTCTTTGATCGCAGTCCCTAGAACAACCCGCGTATAAATATTTGCTCCACGAGAAAGAATTTGGCGTTGAATGGGCCAGTTTTCTGTTTTTCCGCCGGGTACATACCGGGAGCCAATAGCTAAATCTGCCCCAGCTTCAACAGCATGTACTAGCGATGGCAACTGCTCGGGCTGGTGAGAACAATCAGCGTCCATCTCAATAAGGACTTCATATCCCTCATTTAGACCCCAATCAAACCCAGCAAGATAAGCTCCACCAAGACCGTCCTTCACAGTACGGTGAAGAACGTGAATCTGTGAATCTTGCTCAGCCATAGTATCCGCAATCTGACCTGTACCGTCAGGGCTATTGTCGTCAACAACTAGAATATCGACGTCGGGTGCTGCCTTACGAAGACGTTCAACAACAACGGGTAAGTTTTCCTTCTCGTTATACGTCGGAATAACGGTCAGTACACGCATAATAATTCCCTTGTTTTCCTTTGTTAGAGTGAAGGTAGGGTCTAGGTTTACTAGTATAACCGGCGAAATACGGCGTAAGGGCGTATTCTGCAGATGCACGGTATATTTTCAGGTAACTTTTACGAGCTAGGAAACGTATTATTCCCCTCCCCTAGTGTACATGCGATCTAATACGGGCAATGGCACATCTGAAGCAAGAACCGGTAAAAGTGGAATACGAGCACGGGGATCAGTACTCCACGAGGCTATGCGAGAATCCGGGGCTTGGACCATAAGCTCAGTGACGTTCCAGAGCGCTATATTCGCTGGTGTATCAGGGAGTATTTGGCCCGCAAAGGGGCTCTCGTCGTGGGCTAGCCGGTAGACTCCTCGCGTAAGTGCTGCGAAACCACTGCGTGCTGAAATACCATCTGCCGGTTTTATAAGGGCTGAGATGAGCTCCCATCCAAGAGGCGCTTCAACAAGAGATGAGTCTGACCCTAGCGCGAACGCGGTACCAGCTGCATTCGCCCGGTGGGCTAACTTTGCAGTCTCAGTATCAAAGGTTGCTTGGATACCTAAGTTGATCCGTGCATCTGCGAGATCCTGAAGACGTTGATCATCAATGACTCCATGAACCATATCAAGCCGGATGTTAAGCCAAGGATGCTGTTCTCTAACGGCTAGCGCATAGCTAAAGGCATTAGTGAAACTATCTTGGGTGTTGATAGAGAGCACAAGACCGCGTTCTGCTGCTTCGGAGGCCAAAGTAGGTAGGTGGTCTAGATTTGTGGCGTGAAATCCAGTGAGTGCTATAGATGATTTATTGAGCAGGTCTTGGGCTGTGGTGACGAGCTCAGCGTACGATGCGGAGGTCGCTTGTGGCTCTGGGATTATGAAGAATCGTACGTCTGGGGCTGTTGCGTGTGTTGTATAAAACGTGTCGAGTGATGCGCGTAGGGTCGGGATGTCTCGTATTGTTCCTGCGAGTGTGTGGGTATGGTATCCCTGGGTATGTGTTCTGAGGAAGTACTCGTAGAGTGTTTTTTCGCTGTGGTTGTTTATGGGGGCGAAGGCACGTGCGAAGGTGGGCGTGATGAGTTTGCCGTTTAGATCGATAGCTCGCATGCGTTCGTCCGTGATGGAGCGAGCTCCCGCATCTGAGCCTATCCAGGTTACGGTACCGTTTTCGGTGAGGAGCGCTGTGGCGTAGGGGTCGGCGGGGCTGTAGATGCTCCCGTTGGTATAGATATAGATGCTCATGTTCTTTCCAGCGGTTTTAGGAGTCTAGTGCGATGACTCCGCGGCGGATGAGGGCTATGGCTTTTTCGCAGCTTGCTCGTAGGTTTGGGCTTATGGTGGGTATATGGGTGATCTGGTCGAGGGCATCGATGACTTGTTTTGCCCAGCGTACGAAGTCGCCAGCGGCGAGGTCGGTATCTTCGAGTACTTTTGCGAGGTGCATACCGCGAGCCCAGCGGTAGATAGGGGTGACGAGGCCTAGGTCGCAGGGTGGGGTTTGATCTAGTTCGTGACGTTCTTCGTGAACGTTGAGACGGTCTAGTTCGCGGTTGATGGTCGCGATAGACACTTGTAATGAAGGGTGCGGGTAGCGTGGGAGAATTTCGATGGTTTCCTTTTTGCCCTGGTATGTGAGCGCAGCTATGGTTGCTGCTATAGCCGCAGGATCCAGATCAGTGAGGAAGCCTTTTTCGAGACAAATAGAGGTGAGAAGGTCTTTTTCTCCGTAGAGTTTGCGCAGGGCTTCCCCCTTCGTCGTTAGCTTGAGCCCGTTATGGGAGTCAGCAGTAACGTAGCCGTATTCAGTGAGGAGCTTTGCGATGCGGTTGAATACCTGAGCAATAGTGTTGGTGCGTCGGGTAATTTGGCGGCGTAGTCCTTCTGTTTCTGCGTTGAGTTTGCGCCATCGTTCTGCCCAGCGTGCATGGGTTTCCCGGTCAGAGCACCCGTGGCAGGGGTGGTTACGTAGTTGGGTGCGTAGTGTGTCGAGTTTTTCTTGGGCATCGTTATGACGTGTGGCGATGGGGGTATTACCGAGTTTGCGGGGTGGTCGTTCATCGATGAGCGCTTGACGCATCCGTGAGGTGGTGTCGCGGCGTTCTTTGGGTGTTTTAAGGGTTATTTTCTTGGGGATCTTAATGTAGGAGACGGGTTCAATGAGCCCCGTGAAATCACGTGCGCTTGCGGTGCGCTGCTGATTGTCTTCGGTGAGGATGCTAATGCGTGGGTCGGCGTTGGATTCGGCACGGGTGATGACGACGGCGTAGCCGCGGGAGCGTCCGTAAGGTATGTGAATGATGTCTCCGGGCATAAGCTCTTGGATGCTTTGGTGGGTTTGGGTGCGTGCATGTTGTTGGCTGGCTTTGCGAGTTTTTTTCTCTAGATCTTTGATCTTTTGCCGCAGGCGCATATATTCTGTGAAGTCTCCAAGGTGGCACTGCATGGAGTCTCGGTACCCTTCGAGCACGTTTTCGTTTTTACGTACTCGTGCAGCTATTCCTACGACTGATTTATCTGCTTGGAATTGGGCAAAGGATGATTCGAGGATTTTGCGGGTTCGGTCAGCACCGTAGGCTGCGATGAGGTTCGCGGCCATGTTGTAGGTGGGGCGGAATGATGAGTTAAGGGGGTATGTGCGAGTGGATGCGAGGGTGGCAACCTGTTCTGGTACAAGACCTGGACGCCAGAGGACTACGGCATGTCCTTCAAGATCGATTCCGCGGCGCCCTGCCCGCCCGGTGAGTTGGGTGTATTCTCCGGGGGTGATATCGACGTGGGTTTCACCGTTGAACTTGGTGAGTTTTTCGAGGATGACGGTGCGGGCTGGCATGTTGATGCCGAGCGCGAGGGTTTCGGTGGCAAAGACTAGTTTGATAAGACCCTGCGCAAAAAGTGTCTCAACAACTTCTTTGAAGAGCGGCAGCAGACCCGCATGGTGGGCTGCCACCCCGCGGATGAGTCCGTCTCGCCATTCGTAATATCCAAGGGCATGAAGGTCTCGGTTATCAAGGTGTGCAGTGGTTTCTGCAATATAGGCACGGATGGTTTGCTGCTGTTCCTCGGTGGTGAGGACGATATTCGCGTTGACGCATTGGGTAACGGCGTCGTCACATGCTGCCCGTGAAAAGATGAAGCATATGGCAGGCAATAGCCCTTGCTTGTCTAGGATACGGGCCATTTCAGGGCGAGATATGCGGTGCGGACGCAGAACGTCGGTGTCTTGGGTGAAGGTTTTATGACGGGATCGTTCGAGTGCATGTGTGTGTTTGTCATGCCGGTTGCTGCCGCGTCGGAAGCGCTCGCGTTTGGGTGCATTGTGCCGAGGGGTGTGCCGGCGAAAGCCTGGCCGCAGTTGTTTGAGGAGCGGGTTAATGCGTAGCCCCGCGGGAGCGTTTTGGGGTGATTTTGTGTGGTTTTTACGACATTTTGTAGGTGAAGCCTCTTTCTGAGAAGTTTCATCGGGTACGAAGAGGTCGATGACACGGTTTCCTACCATGAGGTGCTGCCAGAGCGGGACGGGGCGGTGCTCAGAGAGGATAACATCAGTATCACCCCGTACGGTATCTAGCCATGCTCCGAATTCTTCGACGTTGGATACAGTCGCAGAGAGTGAGATGACAGTGACATGTTCGGGAAGGTGAATAATAGCTTCTTCCCAGACTGCTCCACGGAACCGGTCGGCGAGATAGTGTACTTCGTCCATGATGACGTATCCCAGACCGATGAGGGTCGTAGATTCGGCGTAGAGCATGTTGCGAAGGACTTCGGTAGTCATGACGACGATGGGGGCTTCGGTATTGATGCTGGTGTCACCAGTGAGCAGACCCACGCTTTCTTCACCATATTCACGCACAAAGTCATGGTATTTCTGGTTGCTGAGTGCTTTGATAGGGGTTGTGTAGAACGCTTTTGTTCCAGTTTGGAGGGCAAGGTAGATGCCGAATTCTCCGACAACTGTTTTACCAGAACCAGTAGGCGCAGCGACAAGGACTGAATGTTCAGCTTCGACGGATTGGCATGCCTGACGTTGGAAACTGTCAAGAGGAAACCCGAGATTCTTTTCGAACTTACTAAGCGCTGTTTTTGCGTGAGCGTTACGTTCTTGCGCGGCCTGATACTGCGCAAAGTAGCTCGGGCGGTCGTTCGAGCCGTGAGTGGTTTCTTGGGGGTTTTCAGCCATAATTCTAGTGTACCTGCGCCTAAAAATCCTCCGTCTTGAGTAGACGGAGGATTCTGGAGTTTTACTTTTGGGAGGGTTCCTCTTCAAGCTGTCCTAGCTTTTCAAGGTCTTCAGCGCTGGTGGCCGTATTGAGCTCGGTCTCTGTAAGACCCTTTGCTAGTTTAGCTTCGCAGCGGTCGCGCCGTTTATCGTTGAGCAAGCATATTGCTATGGCGAGGAAGAAGAAAGTTAGGAGCGGAATCATCAGGTAGAACATCATCATAATATCCGTCCCGGGAGCTGTCATGGCTGCGATGAGCGCTACTAGAACCACGATCCACCGCCAAGATTTGAGGATAGTTTTACCCCGGATAACCCCCAGCATGTTCAACCCCACGAGGATGACGGGGATAATAAATGCTAGCGAGAAGAAGAAAATAAACTTAACGATGAAGGAAATATAGGTTGGAGCGTCAATGACGTTCGAGCCGCCGGGCGGGGTGAACATTGTGAGTGCACGAACAACGCCGGGCAGACTATACCAAGAGATGAAGACACCGCAGGCAAAAGCAAAGATTGAGCCGCTGAGGAAACCAAAGAGGTATTTTTTCTCTTTGGTATGCAGCGCCGGAAGTAAGAAGCGCAGTCCTTGATAGAGCCAAACGGGTGCAGCAAGTCCAAGACCGATGTACGTACCCACGCGAATGAGCTGGTCAAAGGGTGAAGAAATTGAGCCGTAGTTTAAGGTTGCAAAGCGGTTATCTGCTGCGTTGATTTGCTTGAGAGGCTCAGAGATTGCATCAATAAAGGGCTGGTACAAGAAAATAACGGAAAGTACGGCGGCGATAGCAGTTGCAATAGCCGCTTTAATGAAGCGGTCACGAAACTCACGCAGATGTTCCTTCAGCTCCATACGGGCTTCAGGATTTAGTTTGCGGTTGCGTACATCCTGATCCGGTTTTGCCATCGTTTTCCTCGTTTTATTCTAAGCTCCGCCTCATACCTGTTATTCAAAAATTATCGATATGGGTAGATAAACTACTGGACAACCCGTGCCACCAGAGAGGCGGTTGCACGGGTTGTGTTGTTGTACTGAAAATTAGTTTTCAGACTTTTCGGACTTAGCTTTGTTGTCGACAACCTCAGCGGTGACAACATCGTCCTTATCGTCTTCCTTCTTACTATCGCTCTTCATACCCTCGACTTCGGACTTGAAGATACGCATCGACTGACCAAGACTACGTGCCATACCTGGGAGCTTGGGAGCACCAAAGAGCAGAACGATGAGGAGGATGACTACGATAATAGTTGCCGGGTGACTGAACAACTGACCCATAAGGTATGAACCTTTCTGTGCTTAGAGCAGGTCTCCGATATTTTGAGGTTGGCCGAGTCGATCTCGTCGGGAGACCCGTCGCTTGATTCGCTCAGACCTGCGTGTCTGTTTTCCATGTTCGTATTCATTGTACGCCGTGGTTACTGGGGTAAAAATCCCTAGGCTTTGCTCGGCAGGCAATTTTCGGCGGGTATTCGCTTGCGCTTCATCGAAACGAGTTTCGATGGATTCCATCCATGTTGCTACAAGATCGAGTAACATGAAGCCCCGTGTGAGTGCACGATATACGAACCACGCTAAAAACGCTAGAGAACCTATCGTTAAGGTGCCCCATAGTAATACCCAAAACCACCACGGCATAGGAATTATTATACAAGGTTGTTATTCTACTTATAGATGTCTGGGCGTGTCTTTCGCAGATATCTATGCTAGAAGCGACATCAGACGATCTTTAAGTAGAGACCGTACAGGTTCTGGCTCAAGAATCTCTAGAGCACCTCCATACGCTACAACGAAATGCAATATTTGCTCAAGACCTGCCTCGCTTTCACCAGGATAGTAGTGCAGCTCATGGTAAATCAAGGGCGTTTCAGGTTTAGAAGGCTGGGATCGTGAAACGTGAGTACTCCGCCGTTTCAAAGCACGGATAGTACTCTCTCGCCGCTCTGTTCTGAGACTTTCAACGTGGATTTTGACTCGAACATAAGGGTGTTCTGTATTTGTCTGTTGCTGCCGAGACCAAAGATGCGGGGTGTTGGGAATCTTAGCGGCGACGGCCTGATGGCTTTTACCGCCAAGCCGCGCATTTCTAATGCGGTCAAAAGCAAAATTTCGCCAGGCATTAGAATCGGCAGCTTCACGCCACAGCCCATGCAGATAAAAACGATTATTTTCAAAGATCAGTGAGCAAGTATCAACGGTGCGCTGCACCCCTGCATAGTCAAAAATAAGGGTTCGTTTCTGAGAGACTGCCCGATGTATTAAAGGAATAAGATGGTGTTCAGGAGCGAAAATTAGGCTTCCGCGCAAGCGCTCAGCATCCTTTGGGTAGCTCACCAACAGCAGCTCACGAATTTTGGAAACGCGTGCATCGTCTGGGTAGAGAACCTCAGCAGCTGACATCGAAAAGAAGAGCATGGCACGCTCTAAAGCTGACAGAGGAACGCCCTGATAAATCAGATCGTCACATGAATAGGTTAGCTCGGCGTATAGTTCACGACCCTGACGAGGCGGAAAGACTATAGGGACTGCAAGATCCAACTCTGCAGCTCCATAGTCCTCGCATACGTCGGTAAAATCACTGACAAGGTTGCTTTTAGACTTGCCGTTATCCACTTGTAGAAGTGAAGTCGCTGGTTTAAAAGGAACGCCCCCTTCGAACCAAGCCGCATCGTCTTGGCTTAGACGATGTAGTACCAAGAGCATGTCAATAAAACGGTCTGTATCATCATCGCGTTCACGGCGAGAATTTTTACGCCATGCTTCGGGCAAAACAGCCTTGTGATGATGGGTAGAAAGCAAACGTTCCACCAGGTTGTGCTGAGCTCGGTATGCATCCCGGGCCCGTTGAAGGTCTTTGCCCGAAAAATCTGCGGACGATTTTGGGACCAGTATTTTCAATCCGCGTGCGGTGGCTTTCACCGCAGTTTCTCGAACACCATATGAGTCAAGAAGCAGCTGCTCATGTGAATCTAAAGACAAGGCGGGCACGGTACGGGCATAGCCCTGAAGGTTTTCAGAAAGCATAGTTTGAAAATCAAACGTTTCACCAGGCCGAACAAAACTTTCTTGCTGCTGTTGACTACCGTTGATGCGCATACTCTGAATGCGCTCAAAACGGTGAATATACGCACGATTCGGTTCTTCCTCCGGAGCCTCAGAACCCTCGCGAGAGGGATAGTGCGCCGCAAAATACCAATTGCCGTAACGATACCCTATCCCCCACACGGACAGATTCTCGCTATGGCGAGTATTGAAGTCCCCATAGTCCATATCAATGGTTTTATGCTCGCTAAAGGCACTAAAAATCTCTTCTAGATGGGAATCATCACTTAGACGTATACGCTGGAGCGGTTCCTCTAGTTCCTCTAAACGTATAGAAGCTGAGAGCGTGGGAACGCTAAGAACGATCTTACGCATCATACGATGTGCAGAGCTCTCAAGCTCGGTACCTTCCCAGGCACGGCACAGGCTCATGAGAAATTGTGCGTCCTCTAACGTAAGTTCCCAATCAAGAAGCGGATTAGGGGCCGGAGTATACACATAGTAGCTTTTGCCGTCACGTTCAACATGCTTAAACGTGATACCAGCATCACGCAAACAGTCCTTTGCACGCTCAAACTTTTTAGCGATGGTCTCAGCTTTTCGTTTATTCCCCGAGCCAAAGATGGTGTATTCGTCTAAACCGTATACTTCTAAAAACTCTGCGCGAGAAATACCGCGCCGCGAGCTATTGCATAGCCGATGATAAATCCTAATCAACGATGAACTAGACGAAACATCTCGCGCTTTTGTTGCCATACATCCATCATACGGGGATATATAAAACCTTAAACAACTCAGGGGCTGCTGTATTCATACCCGTAAATTACGACAGCAGCCCCAAAGTTTAAGATTTTCTAGCTAACGTCTACCAAATCCACTACAAAGATCAGGGATTCACCAGGTTTAATGACCGATCCTGCGCCGCGGTCACCGTAGGCCATGCTTGCAGGAATTTCGAGGCGACGCCGACCGCCAACCTTCATGCCTAACAGTCCTTCATCCCAACCGCGGATAACCTGCCCCACGCCAACCTGGAACGGAAGCGGCTCGCCGCGGTTCCAGGAAGCATCGAATTCCTCACCAGTGGAAAAAGCAACACCTACATAGTGCGCCAAGACACGAGAACCGGGAACAGCCTCAGCCCCCTTACCTTCGATAAGATCTTGGATAACAAGTTCGGTCGGGGCATCGCCCTCGGGAAAATAAATTTCCGGCTTTTCTCGATCAAGCTTACGCTGGCCAAAAGACATAATATGTTTCCTTTTCTCTCAAGTGCCCTACCGAAGACGGGTACAGCGCTTATCGGCAGAGCTCGAATAGAATTTACTGTTTGGTGGGATCAGCCGTAGGCGCCAAGCTAGAGGGGATAGCTGTGGGGGAAGCTGAAGAAGACTCCTTGGTCTGCTGAGAAGGCTGCGCTGAAGCGTGGGCTGGGCTCATGGGAACAGTCGCTAAGATATCGACAACAAATACTAGGGTTCCCTTGGGTCCACCATTCTGTCCCTCTTCCCCATAAGCAAGTTCAGCAGGAACAACAAGCTCAACTCGAGAACCTACTTTCTTACCCTTTAAGCCCTGTTTCCAACCCTTAATAACTCCGTTAAGCTGGAAATTTGCGACCTGTTTATCGTAGTTCCCATCAAAGACCTTACCATCAGACCACTGAGCGCCAATATAACGCACATACACTGCATCGTTCTCATTGACTTCGGCACCGGTACCAGTAATCAAATCTTGAGCAACAAGCTCATGCGGAGCCTCTCCCCTATCATCTGCGAACTTCAGCTCTGCCTTACCCGTAGTCTCATTCAGAGAGAAGGCAGGAAGCTTCGGATTGGGAGTTTGCTCAGTACCCTGAGCATATTTAGGAAGATCCTTTTCTGTGGGAAGCTTCCGAGCTACGGTATAAACCTCAAGATTGGTTGGTGCACCAGCTTCGACAGTTGGTCGTACTGAGGAAGCAGACTGCTGTTGCTGCTGCTCGTGGGACACGTTCGTACTATATACAAAAGAACCACCAACCTTCATCTTCTTCATAACTTCGTAAATAGTGGGTTGTATCGTTTTTAATCGACCAACTTGAATGGGTATAGATTGCTCATTTTCGTTATAAGAACTGCCTACCAACGAACCATTTTCACCATTAAAAATTGAAGCATTGACGAGAACAGTATCGCTATCCTGAAGGGAGTCACCTGTACCTTCATCCAGTACCCTGGCAACTTCCCGATCTGTAGAAAAAGGTGTAGAAAAAGATACAGCGGGAACCTGAGTTCCGCCCTTAAGATCTACCTGTACTTTGTCAAGTGCTTCTGAGCTACTCACAGTGTTTTCACTAGTAGAAGCGGACGGCGAAGATTCGTTTTGACCCGAGTCACCAGCGCCGCAAGCGCTTAGCAACATCGAAAGAGTGAGTACTGAAGCAGCCAAGGCTTTTTTCGACACAAAGGTTCCTTCCCTAGGTTTTCTTTATTTCGGAGTTGAACGTTTAAGATACGCCGAAATTATGTGATGCTCTATAACTCAATATTAAACGGGCGAAAACCCGACAAATACAACGGTGTAGAGCAAATCAATAAGAACATAAAACATACGTAAAGTATCAAACCCTAGAATAAAAAGCTAGTTGTAGAACCATATTGTGGAACATTACACCAAAGGCGGAACGGACTGAGGCGGGTTCTTATGGCGAAGCATCTCAAGAACCTTTGTGAGTTCGGAGCTCTCCGTCTGAAAAGGATCTTTAAATACTAGGGTGTGCTGTGGGTATGCGTTGAGTTTAAGGTGTACCCAATCTACGGTAGACTGTTCCCCCGCATTTTTAGCCGCCTCTACAAACTGTGAACGTAGGCGTGCGCGGGTTGCCGGAGGCTCCTGCATCGCGCGCTGTGCGGCATCAGGCGGGAGGATAGTTGTGATGGCTCCACGCCGGACTAGAGCATGGTAAACCCCGCGGTGGGGGTCAATATCATGGTAAGCAAGATCAAGCTGTTGGATGCGAGCGCTTGCATAGTCTGTCGGAGTTCCAGCCGCGTTGCTACGGGCGATGTATGCGTCTAGGAGTTTCTTTTTGATAGCCCAGTCGATTTCGGTGTCAATACTGCTGTAGTCACCAGTTTCGATGGCGTCGAGGGTGCGCTGCCAGAGGTCTAGTGCGTAATCGACGCGATGGTGGTGGGCCCCGTATTGCGTGATGTATTGGCGGGCGGCGTCGAGGTAGTGCTTTTGAACGCTTAGAGCTGTGTAGCGTTGTCCGTCTGTGGTTTCAAAAGCTGCGGTTCCGGTGAGGTCGTGGCTGATGGTGCGTAGAGCTTGCGGAACCGATGCGAGTTCTAAGCTGGTAACAGGAAATCGGTCTTCGAGCATGCGTAGCACAAGGTCGGTGCTGATTATTTTGAGCAGTACCGTGGGTTCCGCCATATTGGAGTCGCCGTTGATGACATGCATACGGCGGTATCGTGAGGCATCGGCGTGGGGTTCATCGCGGGTGTTAATGAGGGGTCGGGTGCGGGAGGTTGAGGTGCTTGCTGCTTCCCAGATATGGTCTGCTCGCTGTGAGAACGAGTATGAAGGTATGCCTGTAGTGGCTTGTGGATCTGTTGAACCTTGTAGGGGCCCTCCGTTGGGGTGGGTTTTCCCTGCGCCTACAAGGATTTGGCGGGTGACGAGGAATGGTACGAGTTGTTTAACGAGGGTAGGAAATTCGAGTTTGCGGCTAATGAGGTAGTTTTCGTGGCTGCCGTATGAATTGCCGGCGGAGTCTACATTGTTTTTGAAAAGGTAGATCGTGCCGTTGAGAGGACGATCGTGGTGTGTGCTCAATTGCTCTTGGGCTTGTTGCGCTAGTTGAGCGAAGAGGAGCTCGCCCGCGCGTTCTTGGGCGAGGAGTTCGTCGATGGTGGCGCATTCGGCGGTGGCATATTCAGGGTGTGAACCTACATCGAGGTAGAGCCGTCCACCGTTGGGCAGGAAAACGTTAGTAGAGCGCCATTCATCAAGGACGGGCTTGAAGAGCGCTGCAGCTGTTTCTTCGACGCTGAGCCGTCCTAGCCCCTGGGGTACGTAGCTAAGTCCGAATTCGCTTTCTATGCCAAATATGCGTTGTTCCATGGTGTGTTTCTAGTAAGGGGACGAAAGTGCTTTGAGCAAGTCTTTGAGTTACTGACCGCCCTTTTGGACGAATCCGGTGACGAATTCTTCGGCGTTTTCGGCGAGCAGCCCGTCGATTTCGTCGAGGATATCGTCGACTTCGCTTATGTCATGTACAACGGTCGTGTCTTGTTGGGTGAGGGATTCCTCCTGTTCAGTGAGTTCTTCGTGGTACTGGAGCTCTGAAGCGTGGATGCGTTCACGTGACATGTTTTCTCCTAAAGGTCTTTATGGGGTGTCGTGTTCTGTTGGAGGAGTTGAAGCAGTTCGTCGGAGTGGGTAACTCGTGGTAAGAGCGGGTCTACTTCAGATTGAGTGTAGCGTGTGGGCTCAGGCATGACGAGTCGGGTAAGTTCGTGGGAGTAACGCCCTCGGCAAGATACGGTATCCCAGTTGATACCAATGATTTCATCGGGCCATCGGCTCATCAGGGTTCCTCGGAGATAAGCACGGGTGTCTGATGGTGGGGTGTGGGCGGCGTCTTCAATGTCTTGAGGTGTGAAGAGGGTGCACATCCGACCACGCGCTACGAGGCGGTGGTAAAGACCCCGTGTAGGATCTATATCTGCATAGTGTATGTCAAGGGCTTTGAGCTTTGCATCGGTATAGGGAACACCTTTGGCCACATAGCTGCTGACGAGCGCATATTTAGCGACCCAGTCGAGACGATCTGCAAGTGCGAGAGGATTTGTTTCTAGAGCATCGAGTGTTTCTTCCCAGAGGGCGAGTATTTGTTGGGTGTCGTTATCGACTCCGGTGGGGTTCTCTTGTTCGTGGCTTTTACAGGCGTTGAGGTATGCGCGTTGAATTTCTAGAGCTGTGGCGAATTTGGTGGTGCTGTCAGAATCTTCTGTGAGCGGGAGCTGAGCACTGAGTGATAGGTCGTGGCTGGTGGTGTGTAACGCTGTTACTGGGTCGGCGAGGTGTAGGTTTGGGGCGCGTCCGGATTCTATGAGGTTTAGTACTAGAGTGGCTGTGCCGAATTTAAGGAGGTTTGAATAGTGGGAAAGGTTGGCGTCTGCAGGGATGACGTGCAGACGACGGTAGCGCTCGGAGTTGGCGTGGGGTTCATCGCGGGTGTTAACGATGGGCCGTCGAATAGTTGTTTCGAGCCCGACAGGGCGTTCAAAGAAGTCGGCTCGTGAGCTGATTTGGAATCCTGGAATTTCGCCGTTAACACCTATGCCTACGCGGCCTGCCCCGGTATAGATGATGCGTGTTGCAAAGAAGGTTAGGAGCGTGCTGGCAACGTCTTCGAAAGGGATATCGCGGCTGATGAGGTAGTTTTCGTGTGCACCGTAGGATTGTCCCTTGGAATCGGTGTTGTTTTTGTAGAGCTTGATGGCGGGTAGGTTGTCGTTGCTGTGCTGCGCTACTTCTGTGATGGAATCGTAGGCTATTTTGTCGCCCGCAGCATCGTAAAGTACTGCTTGGAGCGGGGTGAGTACTTCGGGAGATGAGTATTCGGGATGGGCGTGGTCGACGTAGAGTCGGGCGCCGTTGGCGAGCATGGCGTTCATGGTGACTCGGTCCCAGTCGAGGCGTTCCGGATAGCCTCCTCGTCCGTGGATGAGCTCTTGGGATCCGTCAATTCCTGCTTCTCGTAGGGCTTCAAGCGCTATATCTTCGCTTGTGAGTTCTCGACGGGTGTGTGTGAGCTGTGAGGAGTGTGCCTCTTGTTCTTTGACGGTGTGTCCGAAGGCATCAGTGAGCGGAGACTCAGATTCTGTAGACCAGTACGTGCGCTGTGCTTCTTGCGCGTTATCCTCAATGGTCCGGCGTAGAGATTCTGTGCGCTTCGCTTCCAGTTTTTCGTACGTATTGACCACGATAGCGGAGAGTATCGTGGGGTTTGTGCCAGGGGCATCCGGGGATATGACACCGTATTCGGTTTCTGCTCCCATGATGCGGTGAATACCGTAGACGGGCTGGAACATGAGGTTACTTTCTTGGAACGATTAAGGTGTAGTGGCGGTATGTGGCGGCGTGATGGAAAGAAGCCTTCCTCGTACTCCGCGTACGGTGAGCGCATCTTCAACATCAGGTAGGGGCGGCAGCTCAACTTGATCTTCAAATTCTGCGCGAACCGCTTCGAGAAGATGCCGTGTGGTAATACCTTCTGGTTGGGGTTCATGGGCAATACCGGTGGGAGGTGAGCTTGTGTAGCTGAGGTGTTCCTTGATGGCATACTTTTTAGCGCGATCCACAATGTTGCGGATAACGGCGCCAGAGACAAAGTCACCGCGATATAGGGTCTCTTCGTGCAGGCGGGAATTATCTGCCGTGTTAATACCCTGGTCCAAAGTTGCTGCTACATAGGCGTTAGCGGAAGTACGAGCATAAAGCTGCGCGACGGCAGCAGAGATCATGGCTGCTAGCGTCGCCTCTGCCGAACCGTGCTTGGCGACTTCGTGGGGATCTAGAGGCAGATCGTCCGTGAGATATAGCCCGAAAATCTCGGTAGCTCCAGAGGCATCTGGACGGTTAATACGGATTTTCAGGTCGAGGCGCCCTGGGCGCATAACTGCAGCGTCAATGAGGTCTTCACGGTTTGTGGCGCCGATGACGATAACGTTCTGTAAGGATTCAACGCCGTCGATTTCAGCAAGAAGCTGTGGAACGATGGTGGTTTCTATATCTGAAGAACGCCCCGTGCCACGGGTACGGAATAGTGACTCCATTTCGTCGAAGAACACAACGACTGGGTGACCAGCTTGGGCTTTTTCCCGCGCCGCCACGAAAATATCACGGATCTGCCGTTCGGTCTCTCCCACGAATTTATCGAGGAGCTCTGGGCCTTTGATATTAAGGAAATAACCGCGAGTATTTGTACCTGGGTTTAACGCGGCAGCACGCGCCGCCAGTGAGTTTGCCACAGCTTTGGCAATCATGGTCTTACCGTTTCCGGGCGGTCCGTAGAGCAATATACCTTTGGGCGGTGCCAAATGGTAACGCTCGAAAATCTCTGGGTGCAGATAAGGCAGCTCAACGGCATCACGAATCTGCTCAATTTGCGCTCCGAGGCCACCAATATCTTCGTAAGAAATATCCGGAATCTCTTCGAGAACGAGTTCTTGAGAGCGGCTTGCCGGAACTATCCCGGTAACCATCCGGATGCGGCTATCTAGGGTAACTGCATCGCCTGTGCGCAGAGTGCCGGCATCAAGCTCCCCTGAGACACGGGCAACTTGCTGAGCACCAGAAGCAGTATCGATGAGCACTTTCTGGGGACTCAGAACCTCACGAATCGTCACAACGTCCCCATAGGATTCATATCCAAGGGATAGAACAGCTTCAGACTGTTCATTGAGGAGCACCGTCATACCCGGTGCCAAGTTTTTACGGTCCAAAAGCGGGGAGAGCGGAATACGCATAAGACGTCCCCCAACCTGAACGTCAAGGTAATCTTCAACTTCAGCGGGGCTCTTATCGTCAACAGCCTGCGCATAGGTCATACGCTGTCCCGTACTGACCGCAAGAATAATTCCTGAATTCAACGGGGGCATGATCTCTTGCGCTAGTGAAGCCCGTAGCCGCTCAATCTCATATTTGAAGTGAGTAAGTGCCTCAACCAATTTACGATTTTTCTCAGAAGCGGCTCGTAACTGCCGGTTCATATTAGTGCGAGTCGACTCAGCAGCACTTACACGCCTCAGTAAAGCCTCATACTCTTGGGGGCTTACAGCGCGAGAAGAAGGAATCGGATTCTGGCTCTGAGCTGCAGAATAATGCGGCGCGGGGCTTGGCTGACGAGCCGACGACTTGGGATCTGAAGACGATTCCCGAGACGGATTTATATGTTCAGGCGTCAAATCCTTTTCCTCTCATCAGCAAACTTGTCATAGACGGTGTTTTTTGTCCACCGCTGCGGGCCAGAAATATTGGTCAAGCCTACTCGGGTTTATCTAAACCATTGGGCATAGAAGTTTCTTCCTGAGATTCAGCTACAGCCACCCGATGGGCATGCACTGCATGCTCCGCAAGATTTTTAGCGTCCCGTAGGGCACGGCGCACCTTCTTATCAGTAACCTCTCGCTCCCCCACATTCATCGGAATCCAGGCATTCATATCATCATCGGTGAAGTCGTTTTTAGAAGCCCGACGCTTCGGAGAAAGACGAACTGCACCATCTGCAAGGCGCCGGACTACGATCAGAAAAGCTGTATGCGCAACCATCCGGTGATCTGGACGAACCGCTAACCCCTCAACATGCCAGCCGCGTACCATAGTTTCATCGCACTCAGGCTCTGTAAAACGACCATCCGCACGCAGCCCTTCCACCAGCCGAGACATTTGGGTTACCGTTGCCACATAACAAATTAACACCCCACCCGGTGCAAGAGCCTGCGCAACAGCATCCAAACATTCCCAAGGCGCAAGCATATCAAGTACCACACGATCGACACTGCCGGGCTGCTCAACTTCGGGAAGTCTCTCTTGGAGATCGCCAATGCTCAGCTTCCACGCTGGATGCGTTCCCCCGAACATAGTCTCAATATTTGCACGCGCGACCTCAGCGAATTCTTCGCGACGTTCAAAAGAATGCACACAGCCATCATCGCCTACAGCTCGCAATAAAGCGATAGAAAGAGCACCGGAACCAACACCGGCTTCGACAACACGAGCCCCCGGAAAAATATCGGCCTTCACAATAATCTGAGCGGCATCTTTGGGGTACACCACGGCAGCACCACGCGGCATAGACAACACAAAATCTTTGTACAGAGGGCGCAGCGCCTGATAAAGAAAACCGTGAGTGTTCTCAATAACAGTTCCTTCAGGCGCACCGATGAGTTCATCGTGTTTGAGGAACCCTCGATGTGAATGGTACTCCCCACCTTGCTGCAGAGTGATGGTGGTGATGCGACCACGCTCGTCGGTTAATTGCACGCGCTCGCCGGGGCGGAATGAACCACGGCGGTTAATGGCACCGGTGGGAGTGGTCATATGCTGTGTGTCTCCTTGTCACGTAGTTTATTTCTATTCTACCGGTTCTATGGATAAACAAAGGTTCCCATATCAAGACTCAAAGCTTAGTACGGGAACCAGTCGTTCATAGTAGAACCTGTTTTAGAGCACAACTCCTAGGCGTGCTGAGAGCGTGTCTCGAATAAGTTCTCCGCCGCCACAAGGCTCAGCGTTACCATCGCGCACCTGCTCAAGAGCCGAAATAGCCCAAGCGTCAAGTGCCATGAGCGCACCTGATGTTTTCAGATCATTCGCCAGATACTCCCGTACCTTCTCTAGCGCCTGTTCAGCCGCAGATGAATCAGTACCGTTAGCGCTTTCAACCGCCTGACGGTAAAGATCTAGGCGAGCCTGAGCCTTCTTAAGATCCTCATCAGTCCAGAACCAATCTTCACGGTAGTGGTGATCCATAATAGTGAGTCGGATCGTATTGGGGTCAACACCCGCTGCACGAAGTTTAGAAACCAGCACGAGGTTACCGCGGGATTTACTCATCTTATGACCATCAAGTCCCACCATCCCAGTGTGCGCATAGTGCAAAGCATGTGGGCGGTTCGAGACGGCCCATGAATGTCCGGCGCCCAAATCATGGTGCGGGAATTTTAGATCGGAACCACCTGCTTGAACCGTCAGCGGACCATCTATAAATTTACGAGCAATCATCGTGCATTCAATATGCCAGCCGGGACGGCCCTCCCCTAGAGAGCCTGCATCCCACGAAGGCTCACCTTCACGCTTAATACGCCACAAAAGCGGGTCTAAAGGGTCACGCTTGCCCGAACGCTCAGGGTCTCCCCCACGTTCAGAGAAAATATCGAGCATCTCATCGCGGCTCATGTGGCTGACTTCGCCAGGAGTCCAGGAATATCCGTCCTCATTCTGTGGAAGTGCCTGTACCGCCTTTAGATCAAGATAGATATCACCGCCGGGGTGCTGCACACCCTTTTCATCGACATACCCCGCCACACGATACGCCAGGGAACGTTCAACAAGATCCTCAATCACCGGGAAAAGCCATTGAATGGATTCAACGACGCCCACATAATGATCAGGCGGAAGCACATGAAGCGCCTCCATATCGGTCCTGAAAAGTTCAGTCTGCTCTTCGGCAAGTTCTTGCCAATCAACGCCAGTAGCAGTGGCACGCTCTAATAGTGGGTCGTCCACATCAGTCACATTTTGTACATAAGTGACAGTTACCCCGGCATCACGCCAGGCACGATTGAGCACATCAAAAGCAACATAGGTTGAAGCATGGCCCATATGCGTTGCATCGTACGGGGTTATCCCGCAGACATACAACCCTGCGTGTTGGGGCTCTTGAAGCTGAACCACAGTGCCCGTCGAAGTATCAAAGATCTGCGGTAGTGGTGCCGACCCCGGCAGAGACGGAACTGTGGGCGTATCCCAAGCTCGCATAGGGCTTCCTTTCAACGACCAAAAATCTACCTACAAGCATACCCGCCCAGCTCAACCTAGCGGACGGGTATAACATGGTGAACGCTCAAAGCGTACTACGACGTAATAAAGCCTGTACCCAGGCCTACGAAAATTAGCGTGCCCAGAATAATGCGGTACCACACGAAAATACTGTATGACCGAGTCGATACGTACTTGAGGAACCAACCGATGATCAAATAACCAACGACAAAAGCAATCACAGTTGCGATGAGCGTGGAGAGCAAACCGTAATACTCTAGGTGTTCTTGACCGATAACCACTTTACTGGCCTTATAAAGCCCAGACATATACACAGCAGGCATCGCCAGCAGGAATGAGTAGCGGGCTGCAGCCTCACGAGTGTATCCCATGAACAAGCCAGCCATAATGGTGCCGCCCGAGCGAGAAACACCTGGGATAAGAGCTAAGGATTGTGCCAAACCATAGACTAGACCATGATTCATATTGAGGTCTTTAAGCTCTCGTTGTTCCTTACCGAAACGATCGGCCACCGCAAGGAAGACAGCAAAAACGATCAGAAGCGCCCCGACAATCCACAAAGACCTGAACGAGGTGTCGATGTAGTCTTCCAAGAGGAAACCCAGAACACCAATGGGGATTGAACCAATAATAATGAGCCATCCCATACGTGCATCAGGGTCATCTCGCTTGACTTTACCGGTGAGCGAACCGAACCAGGCACGAATAATACGCACAATATCACGCCAGAAAAAGACTAGAACCGCCGTCTCAGTCCCCAACTGGGTAATAGCGGTAAAAGCGGCACCAGGATCAACATTTTCGGGCAACAGTTGACCGACAATGCGCAAATGGGCAGACGACGAGATCGGAAGGAACTCGGTAAGGCCCTGTACGAAACCTAGAATAATTGCTTGAATATACTCCACGATAATCAAGAATACCGTACCTGATAACGCATGTCTGGGTTTGTGAACCGTCGTCCTCACGCGTTCCCTAACAAACAGCAGGGTTCTAGCAGCACATGTACCACTAGAACCCCGTGTTTACAGGCAGGATTTACCTTTAGATGGATGATGAATGCGCTTCATCACGCAACGCACGGTTCACAGCTGAAACCATAGCCTTCAGCGCTGCACGAGTGGTCGAGTCATCCACCCCGATGCCCCAAAGCACACGCGCATCAATAGCAACCTCAATATAGCAGGCAGCGTTTGCGGTTGAACTGGAGGACATGGTGTGTTCAGAATAATCGAGCACACGCAGATCTACGCCTTCGTCACGAAGAATACTCTGAAGCGCATCCACGGGACCAGTTCCCGTACCGGTACGGGTAAAGAGATGACCATCAATATTCAGCCCTACGCGAAGGGATGTCGAGCCCGTGTCAGCAGACTCAATATTGATCGACTCAATACGATACTTACCCCAACGAGGCTGATCATCAGGAGCAGGCAAGTATTCATCCGTGAAAATATTCCACAGATTTTGCGAGGTCATCTCGCCGCCGTCGGCATCAGTACGAGCCTGCACAATCTGTGAGAACTCAACCTGGGCACGCTTGGGCAAATCCAGGCCGTAATCCTTCTTCAGCAGATATGCAACACCGCCCTTACCAGACTGCGAATTCACGCGGATAATGGCTTCATAGGTGCGTCCCAAATCTCGTGGATCGATAGGAAGGTACGGAACTTCCCAGAAAACCTCGTCCACAGTCTTACCCTGCTCGGCCGCACTAGTTTCAAGAGCTTCAAAACCCTTCTTGATAGCGTCTTGATGCGAGCCAGAGAAAGCGGTAAACACCAGATCGCCGCCATAGGGGGAACGCTCATGAACCGGCATCTGGTTACAATATTCAACGGTTTTGCGGATTTCATCAATATTAGAGAAATCAATCTGAGGATCGATCCCCTGGGTATAGAGATTCAAGCCCAGAGTAACCAGATCGACATTACCGGTGCGCTCCCCATTGCCGAAAAGACACCCCTCAATGCGGTCAGCACCCGCCAAATATCCTAATTCGGCGGCGGCAACACCCGTACCACGGTCGTTATGGGGGTGTAGGGACAAAACGATGTGGTCACGGTTATTGAGATGACGGTTCATCCATTCCACAGAGTCTGCGTAAACATTAGGCGTTGCCATCTCAACGGTAGCAGGCAGGTTTACGATGAGCTCGCGACCATTGACGCCGACCTCAAGCTCATCTGCGACGGCATTACATACGCGCGCCGCATACTCAAGTTCGGTCCCCGTAAAAGATTCCGGCGAGTACTCATACAGAACCTTGGTATCCGTAATCATTTGCTCTTCGTATTTCTTACACAGGCGTGCACCCTGCAGAGCAATATCCAAGATACCGTCTTCATCTTGACGGAATACTACGCGGCGCTGCAGCACAGAAGTTGAATTATAAAAATGAACAATGGCTCGAGGAGCGCCTTCGATGGCTTCAAAGGTACGAGCAATCAGATGCTCTCGTGCCTGTACCAAAACCTGAATGGTGACATCTTCCGGAATATGTCCGTCTTCTACCAGAGTGCGCACAAAATCAAAATCAGTTTGTGAAGCTGAGGGAAAACCAACCTCAATTTCTTTGTACCCCATACGAACGAGTAAATCGAACATCGCCAGTTTGCGTTTTGTGTCCATGGGATCGACCAATGCTTGGTTGCCGTCACGCAAATCAACTGCACACCAACGTGGCGCTTGAGTAGCTACATGTGAAGGCCAAGTACGATCCGGCAGATCGACTTTAATCTGCTCGTGAAAAGGACGATACTTATGTACTGGCATGGACGAAGGCTGCTGGAAGTTTTGCATACTAAATTCCTTGAGAATCGTGCCTTGAAATTAGGCTCATAAACGGGTGTGATAAATCGCGAAAATGCGCCGCACAAAATACCCGGAACGGGTGCGGAAATAACTAAGCCCCGTTCCGGCGAATAAGGAGAAGCAGATGCGAAACTGCACAGTCGCCGAGAGTCTTCATATCTCAACGCTACCACGAGACAGAAGAGGAGCTATTTCCCAACACTCCTCTCGTCCATCATATGGAATAGAAATTTTCCAAGACGTACCTGCTGAAGCAGAAGCGGGAGGTGCCGCCTAAGGTTTAAAACCTTAGGCGGCACCTCCCGTAAAGTAGGCGTCAAAGCCTTACTACATTAGTAAGCAAATGCATGCTGGCAGGTGGCCTGATCAGCAGTCTGACCGGCAGCTCCACCCGCGATCTGCGAATCTTGTTTCTCCATCGCATCGCCACTGGGGAAATCGGTGCCGATGGTAAGCGTTACGCCGGTAACCTGAGCGTTCGGCTCTACCCGCGTGATATTCATCTTTGCAGCAATTTCGCGCGCCTCAGCTTCGTAACCCTCGCCATAAGAAATTGTGGTGGTAGAAACAGATTCGGCAGTACTTGCCGGGGTTACACTTGTGTATCCAAGATTACCGATGATACGAGCAAGGGCTGCAGCACGACCGTCAATGCCCGTAGCGTTATACACGGTGATAGGTATCGACTTATCAAGCTGTGCAGGTGCATTATCGCCTTGCTTAGCTTCTTCAACCTTCAACGACTTATCATCACGAAGGCGCTGGAACACCGACTGCGCCTCAGAGGTAAGCTGCAGGCGGTTGGGATCTTGGTTCCACGGCTCGGTTGGAATAGTTGCAAAAACCACCTCGGACAGGTCGATGCCGCCAATGGTCGCACCGATACCGGCAATCTCGTTGGGATTGCCCAAATCATCATCAACCGTGACGTTCTGGGTGATAGCCTCCGCAATATTCAAAAGTTTATTTGGATTATCGAGTGTTCCCTCTGCCTTGACCTTACGAAGCAGAGCTGACAAGAACCCCTGTTGAGCTTGAATACGACCAATATCAGAGCCATCACCAAAGCCGTGGCGTGAACGTAGGAATGCAAGCGCCTGCTCTCCCTCGACCTTCGAGTTGCCAGCGGGTAGATTCAATCCGCTGTACTCGTCGTTGACGGGGTTATCTACACAGACTTCGACGCCGCCTACTACGCGAGAGAGTTCTTTAACAGCATTGAAATCTACCAGCATGAAGTGGTCAATGTGTACGCCCGTGAGTTTGCTGATAGTAGCTGCCGTACATCCCGGACCGCCGCGTGCCAATGATTCATTGATTTGTATATCATCCTCAGCTTCATAGGCTTTATTAGTCTTGGGGTCGGTGCATTTTGGGATCGAAACCACCAAGTCACGAGGAAAGGACAGCACATTTACGTTCTTACGATCTGCGCTGATCTGCAGGAGCATCATCACATCGGAACGAGCTTCTGAGTTGCGGTCATCATCGTTCCCGTAGGCGCCATTATTACCTTTACGGGTATCCGATCCGATAATCAGAATGTCGAGTGCACCATTCTCAACTGCACCCGTAAAGTCACTAATATTCAGCGGCTCAGTATGCAAGTTTGCGCGCAGACGTAGCAGAATAGCTCCGCCGAAGCCCATGAGGACAACCAACATGCAGACGCTCAAGAGCGCAATCCACTTGTTACGCGCCGACTTCATGATGCCGTGGCGCATATGGCGACCACTACTCTTCATAGAAGGTGCCTGAGGCATACCAACTCTCTTTCTATGTATCAGGACCGCTTAAAAACCTAGACGATTCAGCGCTCGGGGATCAGATTGCCACTCTTTAGCTACCTTGACATGAATATTGAGGTATACACGAGTGCCTAGCATAGCCTCAATCTGCTCACGCGCTTGTGTACCAATCTTCCGAAGATGAGAACCACCCTTGCCGATAATAATGTACTTTTGCGATTCGCGTTCCACAAACAGGTTAACATGTACATCCAGCAAGGGGTTATCTTTTGAACGGCCTTCTCGAAAGTTCATTTCCTCAACGGTAACGGCAATAGAATGAGGCAGTTCTTCACGCGCGCCTTCTAAGGCGGCCTCACGCACAAATTCTGCGATCATGGTAGCTTCAGGTTCGTCTGTAAGTTCACCCTCAGGATAGAGTGGAGGTGAAACCGGCATGTAACTTGCTAAAACGTCAGCAACGGCATCGACTTGAAAGTGCTGTACCGCTGAAACCGGGATAATATCAGCCCAACCACCCTGACCGTCATGGACTGTGGGCTCATAATTTTTACCAGTTCGTCGTTGAGCTGCGGGACCTGAACCTTTGGCAAAAGGTATAATATTTTTATTGTCTTTCTTGCTACGCGATACACGATTCTCACGATGCGTAGCCCGGCGGGCTCGATCAGCGCGTTCTGCGCTCATTACCTCTTCGCCAAGAGCCTGCACCGCTATAAGCTGTTCAGAAAGCTGATCGTTACCGACAGTATCAGATTTTGTGACTATTGCCACGACAGGTTTATTACTTGAAGCCACCAACTGAGAAGCAATATAACGGTCACCGGGACCAATTTTCTCGTTTGCTGGGATGCAAAACCCCAGGACATCCACTTGAGAAAGAGTGCCCGCAACAAGATCATTAAGTCGCTCCCCCAAAAGGGTACGAGGGCGGTGAATACCTGGAGTATCAATAAGGATCAGCTGATAATCGTCTCGATGCACAATACCGCGAATCGTGTGGCGTGTTGTTTGGGGGCGACTTGATGTAATCGCCACCTTCTGCCCTACCAAAGCATTCGTAAGGGTTGATTTTCCAGCGTTGGGACGCCCCACTAAAGATACAAACCCTGCACGATAATGCTCAGGGAAAGCAGGCTGAGCAGAGCCGCCACGTTCGATATCCATGATTCCTCGTTTCTGATGAAATACTAAGCGTATAAAAATTAGTTGAATGTTTGCTAAGAAGAAGATGAATCTAGCGGCGTGTTGAAGCCTGTGCCCTCCGGTGAGTTTGATTCTTCGCCTAAGTGAGGCTGCGATTCTTGACGGTACACTCGTAACATATCGACTTGATGGCGCCGCCCGCTGCTACCAATGGCACGAATGGTAATACCCTCAACCGTAACTTCAGATCCCACGATAGGTACTTTCCCTAGGTGCTTCGCTAACAAACCGCCTACGGTATCTACATCTTCGTCGTCAAGGTCAATCCCAAAAATTTCTCCAAGATCTTCAACGCTTAGGCGCGCCGAAACTTTGAAGCTTCCATCTTCCTGAAGGGAATACTCAGGTTTCTCGTTGTCATATTCGTCCGAAATATCGCCAACGAGCTCTTCGATAAGATCCTCAAGCGTGACCATACCGGCGGTACCGCCATACTCATCAACAACGACGGCAACGTGCGTTGATTCCCGTTGCATTTGTCGCAAAAGATCCATAACTTTCTTCGATTCAGGCTCAAAACGTGCCTCACGCATAAGAGAGATAATGCTAGGCTCTGGCGCATCACCGCGGCTATGGGCAAGATGAGCCTGCATGCAGTCCTTGAGATATAGGATGCCAAGCACATCGTCGTTTGATTCCCCAATCACCGGCATACGCGAATATCCCGAACGCAGAAAAAGGCTAAGCGCGTTCTCGATACTCTCATTAGCCTCAACAGTCAACATATCTGTGCGCGGCACCATAATAGAGCGGATGCGCGTATCATCAAGCTCGAAAACCGACTGAACAATCTGTGCCTCATCATCTTCAATAGTCTCAGCATCAGAGGCACGGTCCAGGAACTCGCGAAGCTCATCTTCGGCAAAAACACCGGCAGGACCATCTAAAACACGCTGTGGTGCTGCCTTATGTACAAGTGCATCAAGAAAAGACGACAACCACCCGAGAGTAATCGCGGTGAAATGCACAGGAGCAGCAAGACCTTTTAACATCACAACCGCGCGGTTACGGCCTAAAGCCCGGGCCAACACCGTAAGCAGCGGATATCCCACTAACGCGACACATGCCAGAGTAATAAGCCCAGCCAGCCAGTGATGCTCGACTATGCTAAGGATAGCGACCATAAAGGCAAGAGTAGCCACCCCGGTTGTAAGAACCCGCGCCAGCCGCAAGGGATGCGTATACCGCTCGTCATTTCCGGTACTTGCTTCGGTCAAAACCCGCGCAAAAACACTATGTGGGTGTTCTTGCGCGACTTCCTCTGCCTCAGTGCGTGGTAAATAGACAAAGGCGGTTTCCACAACAGTGATTGTAAACGCTAAAACCGTTGCGATTAGAGCAAGGATAAAGAGTAATAGCCCGGCCATAAATACCCCTAATGTCGAGTCTCGACGGGGGCAGCGCGTCCCAAGAAGCCTTCAAGCAAAGAGCGTTGAAGCCCAAACATTTCAGCTTCTTCCTGTGCAGTCCCATGATCATACCCCAAACAATGGAGAATCCCATGCGTTGTCAGCAGACATAGCTCATCAAGCGTGGAATGCCCGGCATCAGCACCCTGACGAGCCGCAACCGACGGGCAGAGCACAATATCGCCCAGCATACCCTGGGCAAGCTCATCTTCAGTGCCGGGAACAAGCTCATCCATTGGAAAGCTCATGACATCGGTTGCCCCAGGTAAGTCCATCCATTCCAGATGAATCTTCTCCATCTGCTTCTCCCCAACAACGGCGATAGAGAGATAAGTATCTTTGCTTATGAAAAGCTTCGCGAAGATGTAATCCACCAGATTGCTGAGAACTTCGATATCTACTGACGCAAAAGCATCATGAACAAGCTGAGTCGTGACGTTACCAGGCTTCTCATTAGGGTCCTCAACATGAAAATCAAGTACAGCCACTAGCGTTGTCCGCCCTTCTGCTGTGATTGGTTCTCCCCAGACTCACCACCGTTAATTCCGGCTCGATCCAAAAGTTTCTCAGCCGCAGCTTCAATCGTGGCGCGCTTAACTTTACGATTACGTTTACGTTCCATAGCCTTTTGATCTTCGCCCCACTGATCGTACGCGGAGACAATGTTAGACACTAGACTATGGCGCACGACATCAGAGGAATCCAGGGTGCTAAAAACAATGTCATCAACTCCGGTCAAAATATTACGCACCTGTTTAAGCCCCGAAGCTTGGCCACCCGGCAAATCAACCTGTGTAATATCGCCGGTAATTACCATCTTGGAGCCAAAACCTAAACGAGTCAGGAACATCTTCATCTGTTCAGCCGTCGTGTTCTGTGCTTCATCAAGGATGACGAAAGCGTCATTCAATGTACGCCCGCGCATATATGCGAGGGGTGCAACCTCAATTGTTCCTGCCTCCATAAGCTTAGGGATAGCCTCCGGTTCAAGCATGTCGTGTAGAGCATCATAGAGAGGACGCAAATAAGGGTCAATCTTATCGTTGAGAGTTCCCGGTAAAAAGCCTAGACGCTCGCCTGCTTCTACTGCGGGGCGAGTTAAGACAATTCGGTTAACCTCGCGGCTTTGTAGGGCTTGCACTGCTTTTGCCATAGCCAAATATGTTTTACCGGTACCAGCGGGACCAATGCCGAAGACAACAGTATTTGCGTCAATAGCATCCACATATTTTTTCTGGTTTACCGTCTTCGGGCGAATCGTCGTACCGCGTGTTGAAAGAATACTCGCTGAGAGCGTATGCGCCGGATTTGAAAGTTCATCACCGAGCATACCCATCAGACGATGGATAACTTGTACTGTAATCTGTGTACCGTGACTAGCGAATACACGGAGTTCATTGAGAAGCTTCGCAACCGTGGTAACAGATACGGACGGACCGGAAATAAGAAGATCAAGATCCTTGGGACGAATTGAAATATTGTCGAAATAGTCCTCAACAATAGTGAGATGCGCGTCTTGAGGGCCAAGAACCGCTATCATCTCTGCGGCGCTTTTGAAAGATACGGTACGTGCCGTTGAGAGGGGTCGTGAGGTAGTCGTCAAAAGTAAGCTCCTTGGCTTGTTGGTTCTTAAATAAGTGTAACGTTACTTACCAGCGTCCCAACACTACGTTGATAGTGCACAGTGCTGCGGCACCAGCAGTGGAGGCTCGCAGAATTTCAGTTCCTAACAGTGCCTTGTGCGCACCCGCCCGCGTGAAAAGTTCGATTTCCCGTTCGGTGATGCCTCCTTCAGGTCCTACAAGAATATAAATTCTGGTGGGATTATCAGGGCTGTACCCAATCTTTCGCAGATATTCGCTTAAGGGTTCAGTGGCCTGTTCATGCAGAATATAGACATACGCTCCCTGATCCGTGAGCTCGCGTATGTGTTCTGCGAGTTCCTGCGAAGAATACAGCTCTTCCACGGTAGGAATGAGCGCTCGACGCGATTGCTTAGCGGCGGCAGAGACAGTATTTTGCCACTTTTGGTGAGCTTTAGTAGCGCGTTCCCCTTTCCACCGCACGATAGAGCGATCGGCACTCCACGGGATAACGCTCCGAATTCCAAGTTCGGTGCCGGTCTCAATTGCCAATATGTCTCGGTTATCTTTGGCGAGTGCCTGCACAAGGGAAACTGAGAGGCTGTTATCATCCTTATCTAGGTTTTGGACTGTAACTTCAAGTCCTTTAGAGGAAATCGCTGAAACAATACCATGGATACGATGCCCTTGGCCGTCTGCAAGGTCAAGGTTCTCCCCTATAGCTAAGCGTTTCACCTTGGCGTGATGCGCTTCCGGGCCAGTTAGAGTAAATGTACTCCCTGCCGTGCAGCTGGCTAGCTCTTTGGCGGTAATGTAGAAAATGGGGGCGCTCATAAGATCCTTGATAAAGCTGTATCCGAAGTGTTTCATCTTACCGTACTAGGATTTTCAGAACACTTCGGATACAAAGAATGTTGTCTATTTAAATTGGTCTTTGAGTCGCGAAAAAAGACCATGTTTTTGTTTGACGTGGGTGCCTTCGTGCAAGTCTTCTCCACGAATTTCAGCGAATTTTTGGAGCAACTCACGTTGTTCGGAGTTTACATTGGTCGGTGTTGTGACCTGAATACGTACCTGTAGGTCTCCGCGTTTATCGGAGTGAAGGCGGGTAACACCTAAGCCGTTCAAAGTTACGATGTCGCCGCTTTGTGCGCCTTCAGGGATGGTGATCTCTTGAACCCCATCGAAGGTTTCTAAGGGTACGGTGGTTCCTAAAACGGCTGCGACCATAGGAATATTCACCGTTGTGGTGAGATTATCACCATCGCGAACAAAGTATTTATCGCGCTTAACGTTGAGATCAATATAAAGATCGCCATTGGGACCACCATTGAGTCCAGCTTCGCCTTTACCTCGCAGACGTATGCGGGCTCCGTCATTAACACCGGCGGGAACGGTGAAGGTCAGCGGGAGTTTTTCGCCCACACGGCCCTGTCCGTGGCATTCTGGGCAGCGGTGTTTGATGACGGTGCCATATCCCTGACAGCTGGGGCACTCTACCTGCTGCATGACGGTTCCTAGGATGGATTGAACACGGCGCTGCATGAATCCCTGGCCATGACAGGTCTCACAGGTTTCGGGGTGGGTTCCGGGAGCGGTTCCTTTACCTTCACAGGATTTACAAGTGACGGCCGTGTTAAGCTCTACAGTCTTTTCGACGCCAAAAACTGCGTCTTTAAGGGATATCGAGACGTTGATAAGTGCGTCTTGTCCCTGGCGTACGCGGGATGCGGGACCGCTTTGTCCACCGCCTCCGGTAAACATATCGAAGAGGTCTTGGAACCCGAAACTTCCTGAGCCAAAGCCGCCGAACCCTCCTGCGCCTCCAGGGAATCCTGCACGACCCTGTTCATCGCCGGTAGCGTCGTAATTACGACGTTTCTCGTTATCTGAGAGTACTTCGTAGGCGAGGGTTACACGTTTGAATTCCTCAGCTGCCTCTTCGGATGGGTTAACGTCGGGGTGCAGTTGACGCGCCTTTTTACGGTACGCTTTTTTGATCTCTTCGGGGCTTGCATCCTTCGAGACTCCAAGAGTTGAGTAGTGATCGCTCACGTGTTTCTTCTATCCTTTTCGTACCGGAGTGCTCCGGATATGGTGTCAATATAAAATCGGTAAGTTTACGGGGTTCTGAGGAATTACTCGCACGATGTCATGATGCTCGTGTGCCTAAGACATGACCTAGATAGCGAGCTACCGCGTTCACCGCCGCAATGTTACCACGGTAATCCATGCGGACTGGACCCACCACGCCAAGTTTTGCCGTATGCTTCCCCAAGGCGCCTTCATTATCTGGTAAATGTTGTTTGCCGTATGAAACTACAACGGGTGAATCGTATTCACCAGTGACAATAGAAGCTCCTTGAAGCGCTTGCTCCGTATTCTCGTGACCGATCCTTACACTGTACCCGGCTTCTTGAACCGATGCGTGAGACAGCACGCGAAGCAGCGTAACTTGTTCTTCGAGCGCATCCAAAATGGGAGCTATGCTCGCCGAGAAGTCGTCGTGACTTCGTGCTAGGTTTGAGGTGCCAGAGATCGCGAAGCGAATATCTCGTTCAAAATAAGGTTGTGCTCGCAGATGATCCACGATAGCTTCGGTAAGCTCCGGAGAACGACCTCGCAACGCTGGATGATGCGCTTCTGGCAGCAATGCACTTATGTTTTCGAAGGGTAAACCCTGAAGCATTTTAAGCAGGTTTTCTTTAATCGCTGCAAGAGCTGACACAGTTTCATCATGCGATAAGGCTGTAGTCTCCGGCAATATCACGGTAACCCGGTGGATTGTGCCAAGATCACTGATAAGCAATGCTAAAAGCGTGCGTGAATCTAGGGGTACGAACTCAAGATGCAAGAGAGTTCCAGCGTTACGTGTTGGGTACTGGATAAGTGCTACCTGATGCGTGAGATGCGCAAGTGTTCGGGTGGCGGCTTCAATCATGTCTTCTACGCTGTGTGCGCTTTCAAGAATTTGCCGTAACGCCGAAACTTGGGTTGCAGAGAGAGCACGCGGCGCGGTTAGAGCATCGACGAAGAACCTGTATCCCTGTTCTGTAGGAATACGCCCAGCGCTGGCGTGCGGTGCGCTCAAAAGTCCCTGTTCTTCTAAAGCTGCCATATCATTGCGTATCGTGGCACTGGATACTTGAAGATGGTGGCGCTGTGCCAGCGTCTTTGAACCTATGGGTTCGCCTGTGCGCACGTAGTCTTCAACGATTGCCTGCAGTATGCGCATGCGGCGTTCGTGTGACATGGTACTCCTTGCGACCCTATCGGTGGTTAACAATCTGGAAAAGCATAATCTGGCACTCTTGTTGAGAGAGTGCTAAAAACTACTTTTATCATAGCCGGGTAACCCCTAACGGTACTAGTCTTTCGCCAGAAGCGAGTTATCAATACTTTAGAATTGGATGGGTTCTGCCAGAAGCTAACCTGCGGAAACCAGGCAATATCCGTGGTGCCGTTGTACGAAGGATGCAAGATATGAGTGAACGATACGCTTGGGGTGCACAAGATCTATCACGTGCCTCAATAAATAACAGGCCTGCTTCTCCTCGTCGGGTCGAGCTAAAACGCGGGATGGTCCTTGAGGATCTTAACGGGTGGGTTGGCGAAGTAGTGCGTGCCGAACGTATCGGTGGAGAAATATTTTTCGGGCTTGAAGACGCTCACGGACGGGTCAAAAATTTTCCTTTAGGAATCGGGTACTTTCTTGAGGGCGAACCGGTTGAGATTGTTGCCCCAACACCACGAAAGACCTCAGGGCGCAAAATTTCTCGTTCTGGTTCGGTAGCAGTTGAAAACGCTCCAGCACGGGTGGCGCGCGCATCCAGAATCTGGGTTGAGGGGCTTCATGATGCGGAACTCGTCGAGAAAGTGTGGGGCCATGATCTGCGGGTTGAAGGTATTGTGGTCGAGCCCCTTCATGGTGTTGATGATTTAGCAACTGCCGTTGAAGAGTTCTCCCCCGGTCCAGAGCGACGACTTGGAATTCTTGTGGATCATCTTCTGAAAGGCACCAAGGAAGAACGTGTTGTGGCGGAGGCTTTAGCTGTTCCCGGCGCTGCTGGAAATATTAAGATTGTGGGGCACCCTTTCATTGATATTTGGCAGGCCGTCAAGCCGCAGGTTCTCGGAATTCCGGCATGGCCGCAGGTGCCTCGAGGTGAGGACTGGAAGAAAGGAATTCTACGTCGGTTGGGACAGCCACATCAAAACCAGGAAGACGTGGCAAACGCCTGGAAACGTATTCTTTCCCGAGTTGACTCTTATTCTGATCTTGATCCTACGCTGCTAGGACCTGTTGAGTCGCTCATTGATTTTCTGACTGAATAAGGTAATGTGAGTAGCTCAGGTTGTCTATGCCGCGCCTCTGGCAAGGCGTTCGGTAAAACACGTTACAATAAATAAGGATTTTAGGTTGTACAGGTGCACCAACTGAGGCATGTGTACGGCAGAGCAAAATAGACGAGTAATAATCAGGATTTCTGTGGTTCAAGATACTCGCCCGGAGGGGCATAAACGAAACATTACACCTTTGCCTGTGTCGCAGGACCGGAGCATGGCGACTTTTGCTCACTTTAGCGGCATCATCGGGTTTTTGCCTGCCGCTGCTATCTACTATTTGTATCGTGACCGCGCCCCCTTCACTGAGCAAGAGTCACGTGAAGCCATGAACTTTACGCTTCTGCCTTCAATCATGATTCTTGTTCTTCTCATTTTGAGCTTCGTGCCCGGCATGGCAAGCCTCATGATGTTCTTTACTGCTATTCTGTGGCTTTATATGGCGATCAGTTCCGTAATTGCGGGCATCTACGCCGCTCAAGGAGAACCTCATAGGTACAAGCTCAACCTGCGTATCCTTGACCTTTTCCTCAAGCCTGCTGAAGACTTCAAAGAAAAGAAGAAGCAGCACCGAGAAGAAATGGAAGGGCAACAGCAACAACAGGCAGCCGAGCGCCGCGTATAAACAGACTTATACATCGTATAAGGCAAGGCATCCAGGGTCACTATTTCGATATGGAATATGTGGCCCTTTATTTTTACGCGCATATTACATACCACATAAAACACCTGTTAACGATTGAAGGCCCCTGATACACAAGGGACCTTCAACCGTATTCACTCAACTTCAGCAAAGACGACAACACGCTGTAACATATACCGTCCTGCCAATATAAACTCTACCTTAGTTTCAACCTAATGTCTAGTAATTCAATTATTTTATCCTGAAAGTTAAGGCAATTATATTTTTGGGGTAAGTATTCTCGCATATTTTACGAGACATTTATTTTATATCTGGAAGTAATTCTCGAGTAACAGCATCACCTAAAAGTCGCCCCTGCAGTGTGAGTTTTACCGAAGCATCAGGGTTGGGCGCACCAGTATTTGTAAAAATGTCGGGTTCAATGAGACCTTGCGAGAGCAACCACCGTAAAGAAGACCCCAGGTCAGCGGCAGGATGCACGGCTAGAAGCTCGTGCATAGGCAGCCCCTCACGTACTCGAATCAACAGCATAATCGTCTCAAAAGAACGAGAATCTGAGTCTAAAATCTCTCGCGCTGCGGCCGGCGACTGCCCAGCTCGAACGCGATGCGCATAGGGAACGGGATGTTTAATATTCCACCACCGGGTACCGTTTATATGTGAATGTGCTCCCGGTCCTATTCCCCACCAGTCTTGATTACGCCAATACGCCATATTATGGTCACTTCGAGTATGCTCAGACCGAGAATAATTCGAGACCTCATACCACCGATATCCGGCTTGCATGAGAAGATCTTCTGCACGCAAATACATATCTGCCATGAGGTCATCATCAGGCATTGTATATTCACCGCGCCGAATTTGTGCGGCAAGTTTAGTACCGTCTTCAACAATCAAAGAATATGCAGAAATGTGGTCTGGCTGATAAGAAATCGCCGCTTGCACACTTTGCTCCCACTGCTCCAGCGTTTCTGACGGAGAGCCATAAATTAAATCTATCGATACTTGAAGACCAATATCTCGCGCCCACGCCACAACTTTAGGAACATTTTCGGGCGTATGGGTACGGTCAAGAACTTTCAAAACCTCGGGCACAACAGATTGCATACCAAAAGAAACACGCGTAAATCCGCCGTCTTTTAACGTCTGCAGATCCTCATAGGTGACAGAGTCAGGATTAGCCTCGGTGGTGACCTCAGCACCATCTTCGATACCGAAAATATCAATTGCAGTTCTCAGGATGCGCACCAAATCATACGCAGGGAGTTTCGTGGGCGTACCCCCGCCGAAGAATACCGTATGCAACGGCCGCTTTACCACCCCGGATGCTTCAAGAGCGCGAGCGGCAAAGAAAATCTCAGCTGTAGCATCGTCCGCATACGTACCCAGCCCTATCCCGTCACCAAAATCTTCGGTGGCATAAGTGTTGAAATCACAATACCCACATCGCACTGAGCAGAACGGAATATGTACATAGAGGCTAAAATCACGGTTTTGGCACCCGTGCGCACACGAGGCTGGGATGCGTCCATCACGCGGCGCGGGCGCGCCAACCGGTTGCGCGGGTGCCATACGATGCCTCCTTCATGAGAATCTAGCCGAGTGCATGTGCGTAAAAATGATGGGTAGAGACGCTCTTTTCTTGGAGTCAGGTCTCTACCCGCAAGAAAGACGGTAAAGATTTACTTCTTTTTGTCTTTCTTCTCTTTCTCTTCGCCCGAAGATAGGGCGGCGATGAATGCCTCTTGCGGTACCTCGACGCGGCCGACCATCTTCATGCGCTTCTTGCCTTCCTTCTGCTTTTCCAGCAGCTTGCGCTTACGCGAAATATCGCCACCGTAGCATTTTGACAGCACGTCCTTGCGCATAGCGCGGATATTCTCGCGGGCAATGATGCGAGAACCAATAGCAGCCTGAATAGGAACCTCAAATTGCTGACGAGGTATTAGCTCACGGAGTTTACTCGTCATCATCAAACCGTACGAATAGGCCTTGTCGCGATGGGTAATAGCCGAGAAAGCATCCACTTTCTCACCCTGAAGCAGGATATCGACCTTCACCAGGTCAGCCTCTTCCTCACCATCGAACTTCCAGTCCAAGGATGCATACCCACGAGTACGGGACTTGAGCTGATCGAAGAAATCAAAGACAATCTCGGCCAGCGGCAGGCGGTACCGCATCTCAACGCGATCCTCAGATAGGTAGTCCATGCCGCCCATTTGCCCGCGGCGCGACTGGCACAACTCCATGATCGCCCCAATATAGTCGCTGGGGGCAATAATCGTACATGCCACCATCGGTTCACGAATGGTTGCGACCTTACCCTCGGGGAACTCGCTTGGATTAGTCACGCGCTTTGCATTACCCGATTCGTCCACAACATCGTAGATAACGTTGGGGGCGGTCGAAATAAGGTCGAGATTGAACTCGCGTTCCAAGCGTTCGCGCACGATTTCAAGGTGCAGCAGGCCTAAGAAGCCACACCGGAAACCAAACCCGAGTGCTGCAGAAGTTTCGGGTTCGTAGACAAGCGCAGCATCGTTGAGCTTGAGCTTGTCTAGGGCATCTCGCAACGCCGGATAATCTGAACCATCAATAGGAAATAGCCCAGAGAACACCATAGGTTTCGGGTCTTCATAGCCGCCTAGGGATTCTGCAGCAGGTTTGACGGCAGAGGTTACGGTATCGCCCACGCGGGACTGCCGAACGTCCTTCACGCCAGTGATCAAATAGCCCACTTCACCTACGCTCAGCCCTTTGGAGGGAATGGGGTCGGGTGAAATTACCCCAATCTCAAGCAGATCGTGTTCTGCTCCGGTAGACATCATCTTGATTTTCTGGCGCGGTTCAAGTTTTCCATCTACGACACGCACATAGGTGACCACTCCGCGGTAGGAATCGTACACCGAGTCAAAAATCATGGCGCGGGCAGGCGCATTCGCTTGGCCAACGGGCGCGGGTATACCTTCGACAATACGATCCAGTAGAGCTTCTACACCCTCACCGGTTTTACCCGAAACCCGCAGAACCTCCTCAGGTTCGCAACCAATAAGGTTTGCCAGCTCCTCAGCATATTTATCGGGCATAGCGGCGGGCAAGTCGATCTTATTCAGGACGGGAATAATCGTAAGATCGTTCTCCATCGCTAAGTAAAGGTTGGCGAGAGTTTGGGCTTCAATCCCCTGTGCTGCATCAACAAGAAGCAGAGCGCCTTCGCATGCGGCAAGTGAGCGAGAGACTTCATAGGTGAAGTCAACGTGTCCCGGAGTATCAATCATATTGAGTGCATAGGAAGTACCGTCGATCTCCCATGGCATACGTACTGCCTGGGATTTAATGGTGATGCCTCGTTCACGCTCAATATCCATGCGGTCAAGGTATTGTGCCTTCATATCGCGCGGCGCGACAACGCCAGTTGCCTGAAGCATACGGTCAGCGAGCGTGGATTTTCCGTGATCGATATGTGCAATAATGCAGAAGTTGCGAATAATCGCGGGGTCGGTAGCCGCCGGTATTGGCGGATTTTTCGACAGAGGAGCCACTCGCATATTCCTTTCATGGAGGTTCATCAGGCAGCTGGCACAATTATCTTTTATTTTCCCATAATGCACGCTGGAAGCGCGAACCGGCACGGCTGGCGGGCACAAAGAATTCCCCGCCGGGAGAGAACCGACGGGGAAACCTTATCACTTCGCAATGCGCCTCATACAGAGGCTGACATTAGGAAAGTTTGTTAACCAGATGCGCTAGACCGGACTTCTTGTTAGCAGCGTTCTTCTTGTGCAGAACACCCTTAGAAACAGCCTTATCCAGCTTGCGGCTCACAAAACGCAGTGCCTCTTCGGCAGCTTCCTTGTTCTGTGCCTCAACAGCTTCCTTAACCCGGCGGGTTGCGGTCTTCAGCTCAGATTTAATAGCGTTGTTACGCAGACGAGCCTTCTCGTTGGTGAGGATGCGCTTTTTCTGGGACTTGATATTAGCCACGATTAAACTTTCTGTTTGTCTTATTGGTCGGTGAGGGCTATGCTGACCGATCATCGACTGAGCGGCGTGGGGATGCCTATGGCAACCGGCCAGCAGTGCCTGATGACCACCAGACACTCAACCACAAATCATAGCAGATAAGTGCCTGTAAGAATACCTTTTATTTCAAGGATGATATATGATTTTCGCGCTTTTGAGATAGGTACAATCTCGGACTAACGGCGGTTGTAGGCTTGTTCGATAAGGCGGAAAGTCTCGTGAGGCATAATTGCCCCTTCACGGCGCATGTTCTCAGGACGCACCCGTAGGACGCGATTGAGTTTGACCTCGGAAGCCCGACCCTGGGAATCCCAAGAGCCTGAACCAATATCTAGATAATTAGAATCTGCATGATCGCGGTTGTTGTGGTCTTTGCTGGTCATCATGAAGGCAAGCAGGTATTCCCCGTCACGCCCTACAAGGATGACCGGGCGGTCTTTCCCCTGAGTATGGTCTTCTTCGTAAGGAACCCAAGTCCACACGATCTCACCAGGATCTGGATCGCCGTCCAATGAGGGAGAATACTCAAAGTCAATAGACCCGCGATAGTCTCCTGGATAGTCTGAGCCCTGTCCCTGCGAACTCTGCTGTTGAGAGGGCGCAGACTTAGAAGCACCGGGGCCTGGTTTCGGCGCATTTGATGTCTGAGGTTGTTCAGAATCGTGGTTGGTCTGTGCTTGCGACTGTTGTGCATTATCGCGCAGAGCATCTTCTGCTGCTTTCCGAAGCGAAGGCAAAACGGCGAAGAATGCTTTTTTCAGTGTTTGTAGCATGGAGTCCATTATGCCTTATGACGCAAATCTTTCCCTAGCTCATATATGAGCAAAATAAAAATGCATTTATGAGCGGTTATGAGGCAACGCAATGGCAAGTACCGCGCGTTCAACCGCATATACTGGGTCTAGTCCCTCCCCCTTGAGCTGTGCGTCGGCATCAGCAAGTAGCTGCACGATACGGGCGATCTGTTCCCCGGTGAAACGCCTTCCGTCGCGTTGTGCCTGTTCAACCTGCCACGGAGCCATACCTACCTCACGGGCAAGTTCCTGGGCACTGGCACGCACATGATGCACGCGGGCAATATTGCGAATACGCATGGCAAGTGCCCCCAACAGAGGGATAGGTTCTGTTCCCGTTGCTAAAGCATGTCGTAAAAGCCTAAGCGCTTCTGCTGCGTTTCCCGTAACGGCGGCGTCTCCCACCCGAAAAGCAGTAACTTCGGTTCGCCCGCCATAGTAACGGTTCACGATCTCTTCGGTAATATTTCCCGCAATATCTGCTTGAAGTTGAGCACAGGCAGAGGCAAGTTCGGCGGTGTCGTTGGTAGCGGCTACGAGTAGGCGGAGGGCCCCGGGATCGATAGTGCGTTTAGCCTCTCGGAATTCACTGGTGACAAATTCCGTTTTTTCGCGCTCGGCTTTGAGCGGTTTACAGGGAATAAGAACGTGGTTTTTACGTATGGCATCAATGAGTTTTTTGCCGCGATTGCCGCCAGAATGCTGCATAATGAGCATAATGTCGGATTCTGGGGCAGCAATGTAGCTGAGAACATCGTTAAGGAAGTCTTCACTCATGGTGGCGACGTTGTCAGCATCTATTATTTTGGCAGTCCCGAAGAGCGACGGGCTCGCGAGGAGAGTGAGTTCCCCCGCAGTGTAGGTGGAAGCGTTGATGGTGACTAGGTCTGCATTTGGATAGGTGCTATAAAAAGCGGTGCGCAGACGTTCACGTGCTCGTGAAGCGAAATACTCTTCGGAACCGTGGAGCATGATGACCGGTGCGGGATCTACGGTGCGCCATGCGTTATCAAGCGTTTTATTAGCGCGTTGGCCGCGGTAGTTGCCGCGTGATGAGCTTCCCCTGGGAGTCACGGTACCTCATTGCTCGTTCGGTGTGTTGCTGTTTCTATCATACCGAAGTGTCTTTGACCGATTTGGTGCGTTGGTGATTGACGGCGCGTGCTGGTTGCATGCTGAGTACCGGGTATACGTACATAATCGAGGTGAAGCTCGCGCTTGTAAATACGGTAATCCCAGAGCCATATCAGCAGGCTACCCGCAAAGACAGTAACTCCAGCAAAAGCTACAGATGCCAGAGTAACATCTACATCGAGTGGATTTGCGGGTGCGTGTGCAAAATATTTCGCTATGTATTCGATGCCCTGTACCGGTATTCTACCGAGAATAAGAGCAATATCCGTGATGGCCGTGAAGTTGATGCTGTAGCTCAGGAACGCGGCAAGACCAGCAAACATGGTGATCGCGGTTAGTGGAGCGGCGAGCATATTTGCGGGAATGGTATAGAGCGGTATTTTGCCGCTGATACCTAAAATAACAGGGGTACACCAGAGCGAGGCGCTGGCGGAAGCTGCTATAAGTTCGGCGAGGGTGTGCGGTAGGACGCGCATCAAGAGACGCGTGAGTGAGGGTCCGAGCGCTATCAGCGATGCCGTAGCCACGGTGGAGAGCATAAAGCCGAGGTCACCGGCGAGTTTCGGCGCAGCGATGAGGCAGAACACGATAGTGGTGGCGAGCGCGCTAAGAGTATTTCTCCCGGTGCCGCGGAGCATCGCCAAAGCTCCTAGTGACCCCATGAGAATAGAGCGGATTACGGATCCCTCAAAAGTGAGAATCGTGGAGTAGAGAACGACGGCGGTAATACCCATTCCGATCATAAGGCGGCGTGGAACGCGCACGAGAATTCCAAAACGGTAGCCAGCCATGAAAATGATGGCGATATTTGCTCCAGAGACTGCGGTAAGGTGACTGAGCCCGCTAAGCTTATAGTTTTCCTTACTGGTGTTGGGCATTGCGGAGTCATCGCCATAGGCGGTACCTAGAAGTAACGCCGTGGTTTCGGCATCGAGGTGTCGGCGGGCATAATCGCGCATCCTAGTGTTTAGGGCGCGTGTGTGCTCAAGATTTTGGTTCGGTTGAGGGAATATGCTTGCACCTTTGAGGAATGCGGTGGTGCCTTTATTTTCAAGGGTTCCGAGCGCGTTAACCCGGGTTCCGGGGTTAAGCTGCTGTTTTTGTGTGTTGCTGTAAATACGAATATCTTCATGAATTGGTGCTCGAAGACTACGGTATTGAGCCGTGTCGGTGCTGAGAATGATCATATTCGTATGCGAGTCAAGAGGGCGTATTTCCCTGATGACTCCGGTTATACGTAACGAGGTTCCTTCAGCATCTCTTAGGGTCGTGCGGCTGGAATCCGTTCCGGTCAGCATGAGCAGGACAGCTTGCAGAGTCACCAAGAGCATAATGAACATGAACTGCCCGAGGATAGGACAAAGAATATGGGCGATTTTGCGTCCATAGAAGGTATTAAGCGTTATGGTGATTATTCCAAGCAGGCTAATAGCCACTAAAACGCAGTATTTATAGGGCTGAAAAGTACCGTGATACATGGCGGCCAGCGTGAAAATCCAGAGTACGACCGCCGAGACTATAAGCCGTATATCAAGGTGAATAATGGCACTAACAGCGCGAAACCATTCGTGGTTATGGTCGCGGCGATAGCGCATCCACTCGGTACGGGCGAAATTTCGGGTGAGATATGGTTTGAGCTTAGGCGGAATGTGCAGAAAACTCATGATGCGGCTCATTACCTATATTGTTTGACGCTAACGGATTTAGACTGTGACGAGCGGGCGCAACGAACTCATGAGAGAGGGACCGATGCCAGGTACTGCATCCAGCTCATCAACACTTTTGAAGCCTCCGTGAGCATCACGCCAAGAAATAATGCGGGCGGCTAGAGAAGGACCAATGCGCGGCAAAGTCTGCAGCTGCTCAGCAGTCGCAGTATTCAGGTTGATAGGAGAACCCGGTGCGCCCTGCTGCCCAGTGCCCGCAGAAGATTTCGGTGCCGCAGGATTTTGCGCGGCTCCCGGAGAACCGTTGGGTGAAGCACTGTTTCCTCCGGCTGGTGCGGCAAGTACCGGTGCAGCGGTCTCCCCTGTCTTAGGGATATAAAGCTGTGTGCCGTCGCTAAGGCTGCCCGCGAGGTTTACCCGGTTGAGGTCGGCATCCGGGGTTGCGCCTCCTGCGGCTTCAAGGGCATCAATGGCGCGGGCATCAGCAGGGAGCGTTTGCACGCCAGGAGTTTTGACTGCTCCAGCTATATGCACTCGAATAGTGCCATTCTTATTCGGAATTTTATTCTGCGCAGATGAATCCGAAGGGGTGGCACTCGGAATTACGGATGAGCTAGCCCCTGGCGCCGCCACCTGGGCGCTACTGGTAGACTCTTCGTTTGCTTGCGGAGTGGGTGTAAATCCTAGCAACCCCCAGAGAATAATTCCTAGAACGCCCAAGGCTAAAACGAAGACGGCATAGGGCGGAACCTTCCACCGAAAAGCACGGGTTTTCGCTGGTGTTTCCCATTCGTCCCATTCATCCTGAATGAGCTCTTCGGGCATATTCTCACGCTGTGCAATAACGTGAGTAGTGCGCTCGCCGCGCTGTTCATTGGCAGGGTTGTGCGCAGGTTTTACCGCGGAGATCTGCTGCTGTGTGCCCTCGTAGTAGCTTTCCGCCAAATCGTCTGGTTCGGTGCTATGAGTGGCGCGTTGTCTAGCTCGTCTTAAAAGCTGTTCAGATGCCGACTCATGCTGCTCATACACGGTTTGTTCGTAAGAATCTGAGTAGAGTCTTCGAGGGCTCTTCCCCACCGAGGCAGAAGAAGCAGACCCTTCCGCAAAATCATCATGCGGCATAAGGCGTTCTGTGGGCTCGTCATCCCAGATCCCATAGGGGCTTTGCTTCTCTGTCTGAGCTTCCTGTGCTGGTACCGACGTCTCAGCTCTTTCGGGTAGCGTCTGCATAGAAGAGCTTAGTGGGTGAAATGCTTGGTGGGCGTTATCGCGGGTCATAGTGCAAGCCTAGCCGCGTGCTTATGCCCCTGCCGGGCGGTTCCTATATTCTGTGGATAACTATCCGAGCGGGACATAAAAACCGGCTATCCACAGGGATTGCGCCAATTTTTGCGGGTGAATCGGGTAATTTTAGCGGCTACACAAAGAAAAATGACATTCTCACATCGCATGGCTAATAGATGACAGCGGCAAGTGCACCCAGTCCGGAATGCGCCGCCAATACGGGCGGGAGAGAGCTAAGAACCGCATCCGAAGCGAAGGCTCCCAACGAATCTTGCAAGGCTTTAGCCTCCGCAAAGTTACCCATATGGTGAAGCGCCACCACATGACCGGTTGGCCGCACGCCGTGCTGCGCAGCCGCAGCTGCAGGATGCTTTTTTACCGATTGGTGCTTAGTACAAACGTCACGAATAATCTGCGTGAGGCGTTCTTTCGCGCGCGTTGCGGTACGGGGGCGCTCAACATAGGTCAGTTTTCCATCCGCGACCGTGCCGATAGGCTTGATCTGGAACATCTGCCCGACCATCGCCAACGCGGGCGAGACACGACCCCCGCGGCGAAGCGCATCGAGAGTAGGAATGTAGAAATAAATGTCGGTCTCGGCGCATATACCGGTAACTACTTCGGCAAGTTCCTCAGGACTATCGCAAATATCGGCTACATCATGGGCATGCAGCGCCGCATGCCCATAGGCTCCGGCGACGGTACGGGAATCAAGTACGGTCACTCGCGCTTTAGAAAGCTGCGCACCCACTCGCGCTGACTCAACGGTTCCAGAGAGCTCTCCCGAGAGGTGTATCGACAGAATATGCTCGTACCCTTCATCAACGAGGGCATCGTAGGTATCGGCAAAGACACCGGGGGCAGGGCCGGAGGTATGGACCGTATTTCCGAGGACATGCGCCATTAAAATGGCTTCGTCAATTTCCTCGAGGCTAAGACCGGTTAAATCGCGGGTATTCGTCTCGGTTCGTGTGCCCCTGATGCCTGCGCGTGCGGGCGTCTCTTGAACGGATACCGGCATGGGTACCACAGCAAACCCACCGCGTTCTTGACGCTCCTTAAGAATTTCAGGAGCAATAGCAGCGGCTGAGTCTGTCACAACAGCGATGCGTCCCATAAGGCACCCTCCTGAATCTTAAAAATACGGCAATTTGCAATAACCGACTTTCTCATCATAGCTAAAAAGAATGGTGCCGCCGGAAGCAAAACCCGAAAAGTTTTCTTCCGGCGGCACCGCATCAACGTTCTGAAAACTCTAGATGACGATATTCACCAGTTTGGGGACTCGCACAATCACCTTACGGATTTCGGAGCCTTCCACCAGCTTCGCGATAGTCTCGTCCTCCAGGGCTTGTTTTTCAAGCTCAGCTTCAGAAATATCCTTTGATACCTCAAGGCGCGCCTTAACTTTGCCCTTGATCTGTACGATTGCGGTGACGGTATCATCCACGAGTAGGGATTCATCTACCTGCGGGAAACCTGCGGTCAGCACCGGGTTATCGTATCCCAGCGCGTGCCACATGTCCTCGGCGGTGTACGGCGCGTAGAGTGACAATAAGATCGCAATAGTTTCGGCGGCTTCGCGCACCGCGGGGTCTGCTCCCCCAGGGCCCGAATCGATAGCTTTACGGGTAGCATTCACCAGCTCCATAGTCTTGGCGACCACCACGTTGAACTTACCAGTGTCAAGAAGCTGTTTCACATCGTGTACGGTACGCGCCACCAGCTTGTGCAGGTTCGCATCGCCGGATGCCGCATCCACACCAGGTTCGGAGGTAACGTCTTGAGCAATACGCCATGCGCGCGCCAAGAACTTCTGCGAACCGGCGGGCGAAACATCCGCCCAGTCCACATCATCTTCGGGTGGCGAAGCGAAAATCATGGTAGTGCGCACTGCATCCACACCGAACTTATCAAGCTGCTCACCCAGGTTTACACCATTGCCCAGCGATTTCGACATGGCCTTACTGCCGTTGAGAACCTGACCCTGATTCATGAGAGCCTTGAACGGTTCACTATGCTCAATCAGTCCCAAATCACGAATAACTTTCGTGAAGAAACGCGCATACAACAGGTGCAGAATCGCATGTTCCACACCGCCCACGTACATATCGACCGCGCCCCATTCCCTGATCGCCTGCGGGTCGAAGGGGCCTTCGGCGTAACGGGGTGAAACATAGCGCAGGAAGTACCAGGAAGAATCCACGAAGGTATCCATAGTGTCGGAATCGCGGCGAGCGCTCTTACCGCATTGCGGGCAGGGAACTATGGCCCAGTCATCGGCGGCAGCAAGGGGCGATTGTCCCTTGGGAGCTAACTGTTCACCGCGCAGATTATCTGGGAGCAGAACCGGCAGCTGTTCTTCAGGAACCAGTACCTCGCCACAGTTCTCACAGTGAATCACGGGAATAGGCGTGCCCCAGAAACGCTGGCGCGAGAGCAACCAGTCGCGCAGGCGGTAAATAACCTTACCTTCGCCGGTGCCGGCAGCCTCAACCAGCTCGGTAGCCTTCGCAATAGCTTCTGCCTTAGGAAGTCCGGTTAGCTCACCGGAGTTAATGAGCACCCCATCGCCTGCAGTGGCGATACCCGACTCGGCAGGGTCTTCCTCGCCCTCGACGTCGAGCACCGTCACGATCGGCAGGTCAAATTTCTTCGCGAAGTCAAGGTCACGCTGATCGTGCGCAGGCACCGCCATAATAGCGCCGGTACCATAATCGGCAAGCACATAATCGGAAGCCCACACCGGCAACTTTGCGCCGTTCAGCGGGTTGATTGCGTAACGCCCAGTAAACATACCAGTCTTTTCACGCTCGGAAGACTGGCGGTCAATATCGCTGAGCGCCTTAATCTGCTCGCGGTAGTCCTCTAGCGCCTGTGCCTGTTCGGGTGCCACAATCTTCTCGGCAAAGGTCGAGTCAGCGGCAACAACAATAAAGGTTGAACCGTAGAGGGTATCTGGGCGGGTGGTGAAAACCGTGAAGGATTCGGCAGGCTGCGCCTCGGTAGCCTCAATCTCGAAGCGAACCTCAGCACCTTCGGAACGCCCAATCCAGTTCCGCTGCATCAGCAGAACACGTTCGGGCCATTTGCCCTCAAGTTGCTCCATATCGTCAAGAAGCTGCTGAGCGTAGTTAGTAATCTTGAAGTACCACTGATTCAACGATTTTTTGGTAACCGTGGTGCCGCATCGTTCGCAGGCGCCATTAACCACCTGTTCGTTCGCGAGCACCGTCTGATCTTTGGGGCACCAGTTCACCATCGAGTCTTTGCGGTAGGCCAAGCCCTTCTTATAGAACTGCTCGAAAAGCCACTGGGTCCACTTATAGTATTCGGGGTCTGAGGTGTGCAGGCGTCGTTCCCAGTCCACGGCGATAGCGTAGCGTTTGAAAGATTCTGCCTGCGTGTCAATATTCTTGTAGGTCCACTCTTTTGGGTGGGTACCGTTCTTGATAGCAGCGTTTTCTGCGGGCAAACCGAAGGAATCCCAGCCGATGGGGTGCAGAACATCGTAGCCGCACTGCTTGTAGTAGCGGGCATTCATGTCTCCAATAGCAAACGCTTCTGCGTGGCCCATATGCAGGTCACCTGAGGGGTACGGAAACATGTCTAGCACATAGCGGCGACCTTTCGCGGCGTTGCCGGTTGGCTTGAAGACACCCGTTTCTTCCCAGTAGGGGCGCCATTTCGCTTCCTGTGTACGGAAGTCATACGCATTCTCAGTGCGTTCGGTCTCTACCTCAGCAGACACTACGATTCCTTTGACGTTTGATTTTCGCTAACCAACCTATTCTAGCGTGTACCCACAAAGGTTTCTTGATGTATTCATAAACTCACGAGTTCCCGTTTCATATCGTGGATGCCCCACCGCCCCGCCAGCCTCGCCTTCGTTTCCGCCCGATTACCCTCGCGCGTGTAAACCATTTTCAGCCGTATACGACGAAAAACTCTGAATATTGTTTGACTTTTATCTGAATCTCCAGCACCTACACAGAAATTCCACGTACACTGAGAGAACTCATTGTGTGCGTAAGCCGGTTTACGCACGCCCTCCGTGAATCTCCCGCAGGGATTTACAGTGACCGAGCCCGCAACATACGAAAGGTACCCGCCGTGACATCACCTAGTACCGTTCTTGAAGGTGTGCCGGGGGCACTCATCCCGGGCACCAGATTTGAAGTAGAGCTGCTTGGGGCAACTACACGGTATTGGCAGTACGGTGCGGGCATGGGTACCGGCGTTTTTCCCTCCGAAAGCTCTCCAAAAATCCTACTGATTCACGGGTTCCGCGGCGATCATCACGGGCTTGAGATTATTGCGAACAGGCTTCTGAAGCTTTTACCTGAAGCTAGTATTATCAACCCCGATCTGCCGGGTTTCGGGCGTTCAGAAGACCTGCCTATGACTGTTTCTTTGCAGGGCTATACCGCATGGCTGCACGCGCTTATTGGGCAGATAAACCCTGGCCGTCCTGATGGCTCTGATATTCACGTGGTAGGGCACTCGTTCGGGTCTATCGTGACCGCCGCTTATGCCGCCGAATATCCGCACGGGCTTGACCGCCTAACGCTCATTAACCCCATTAGCGAGCCCGCACTCGAAGGGTCACAGAAGATTGCCTCGCGGGCGGCATCGTTTTACTATCGCGTGGGCGCGGCGCTTCCCGAACGGTTGGGGTACCCGCTGCTGCGTTCGCAGCTGATTACCCGCGTAACGAGCGAGCTGATGATGCGCACCCGCGAACCGGCCATGCGCCGCTTTATCAATAACCAGCATGCCGCCTATTTTGGATCTTTCGGCTCGCGTAAGGGTGTTTTGCAGGCGTATGAGGTTTCGATTTCGGCAACCGCTGCCGAGTTTGCCCCGCAGATTCGGGTTCCCGTGCAGATGCTTGTTGCCGAAGACGATGATTTGGGTACCCCGCAGACGGCGCGCGCCATGTTTGCCGCGCTTGAGGGGCGCCCGTACTCCCCCGGCGAACGTTTTGAGATGATTCCTGAGGTTGGGCATTTGATTCATTATGAGACGCCTACATTGGCGGCAGGTTTGATTGCAGAATTTACGCACGAAGATTTTACGGTGTAATCCCAAGGAGAATCCTATGAAACTTATGGTTGACGCCCGTTATACACGTATTGGCTTTCACGACGGCATTAGCCGGTATACCGCTTCGCTCCTGGGCGCATTGAAGGATTTGATGGATTCCGGTGCTCCCGAAGTTGCCGATCTGCAGTTGGTGATGGTGGTTAGCGATGAATGCCAGCTGCAGATGCTCCCGGATTTGCCGCATGTGAAGATTTGTTCACCGACCGGACCCTTAGAACCGACTGCGGCTCTTCAGCTCAATAAGTACAACCCTGATGTTGTTTTTTCGCCCATGCAGACGATCGGTTCGGTGGGGCGTAAGTTCAAGCTGGTGCTGACTTTGCACGACTTGATTTATTACGACCACCCGACCCCTCCGGGGTTTTTACCTGCACCAGTGCGTGCTGGGTGGCGGCTGTTCCATAAGAGCTACACACCGCAGCGCATGCTGCTGAACCGGGCAGATGCCGTGGTGACGGTTTCGGAGTCTACGGCGCGGCTAATTCGTGAGCACCGGTTGACAGAGAAGCCGCTACACGTGGTACCGAACGCGCCGCAGCCGGGGTCGGTGGTGAGCGAGGATGAGGCTCTGCGCCGTGCAAAGTCACGGGCTGAGGGCGCGAGCAGGCACCTGGTGTATATGGGCTCATTCATGCCGTATAAGAATGTGGAGACTCTGCTGTACGCCATGCGTGAGCTGCCGGGGTACACGCTGCATTTACTGTCGAAGATGCCGGATGCGCGCCGCGCCGAGCTCGAAGATCAGGGGTTACTCTCTCCCCTGGCAGCAAGCTCGAACGTGGTGGTGCACAACGGGATTTCTGATGACGAGTATGCGGAACTTCTGGAGTCTGCCCACGCACTGGTGACGGCTTCACGAGCTGAGGGCTACGGCCTGCCTGTGGTAGAGGCGCAGGCGGCGGGCTGCCCTGCCGTGATTAGCGATATCGATATTTTCCGCGAGATCGCCCCGCACGCCGTTTTTGCTCCTGTAACCGAAAACCCGCAGGCAGATGCCCGCGCCTGGGTTGAAGCGATCCGCTCTCTCGAAGACGATGCAGTACGCGACCGCGTGATCCTCGAAGGACTACAAGATGCTTCGCACTATTCCTGGCGCGACTCGGCGTTGAAGCTGGTGAGGGTTGTGGAGAACGATATGTAAATTTACTAGGATCGTAAAGTCAACGCTGAGATAGAGCGTTATGACGAATTCAATAAGCCTTTACATAATCAAACTACTATAACTATATTAAGTTTGGAAGCTTATAATCCCAATTTATGAACAATACCCTCAAAACCGCCACATTTCTTTTCAAGTTCTTGGAGGACAGCGTGCATACGTAAAACGCATTCACAGGATAGACTTGCAAAAAACACCGCAGCTTCGTATAACCGATAGTCAGAATCCCCGATCAGATTAATATCACCACGATTTTTACTAATATATATAGGTTCATCGATATTAGTATGTATAACGTCGAGATACATATAAGAATACGCTAGCTCTAGTTTAGTTGCCATAGCACCACTATCACTAAGAGATTCAATATGAATCCCATTTTCTGTCGTGGCAAAAGATTTGGCAGAATGCCATGTAGTAGCAAATATTAGATCTAGTTTATAGGGACAATCATCTGGTAATTTTTTAACTTCATTTTGCAGTTCTTTGCGAAGAGCATGTATATCATCAAAATTAGGGCGCGACAATGAACGTTTTTCTTCAGGGAGGAACAATACATTAAGGGTTTTTACCAACATATCAAGCAGAGAAATATACGTATTAAAATCTTGTGTTTGTATAAAGTCTCCCTTTAGGAGTTGTTGACATATAAATTTTATGGAACTAGCAATTGAGGTATATTTTAATTCAGAGCGAAAGAATACTCTTAAATCCACCAAAAGTGAAACTATGTATTCTTCATCTGGGAGTTTATCAAATACCCTTCCATTCAGAGTATAATCATTTAGTAAAACTTCCTTCTTTAACATGTTATTACGAGGGAAACTGATATAATTTTCCTGAATATGTGTAATATCCATAGTAGGAAAATCACACATATACACGAAAGGATTCTCGCACATCTGGTAGATTTTACCAACAAATAAATCTATTCTAGAAAGATTTATCACTCGAGGATCATTAGGAGTATTTTTACTTTTTCTAGATGTACCATTACCTCTATTATTTTTTTGTTTATTGCGGCGTCCCAATTACTACTCCCTGTTTCTAGCTAAACTTTGGTTCTGGATTTCTATAATATACATTATTTGTAGATAAAATATGGTTAAGTTCCTCCATTTCCCGAAGAATTTCAATAGTTTCCATGCAAACATGTGATATTTTTGCAACTGTGTATATTGAGCAGGATAGTATTTGCTTATTAGAATACTGTAAATAGTTTATTTGAAGATCACAAACTGATGCATGTAATACCTTGGAATTAATCCATCTACTATAAATGTTACCCCATGTACTATTCTCTATCTCATCCTCAATATCATTCCATAATTTTTTTAATTTTACCACTGCGTCAGTTTTGAATGTGTTATCTTTGTATTCAGATATTAATATATTAAAAAATGTAGAATAATACGCATCTTTAAGAAAGAAAGGGCGTTGTTCTCCTGCTAACCCCCTAAAAAGTGCTCTACTTTCTGGGGGTAATTTATTTATACCTTTGAGTGAAAGACTCTCAGTATCAAATATAGTATCTATATCTATGGAATGTGCTAATGGATGATAATTCATTGGATTACTACATGCCCTTAATAATTTCTTTAAGAAAATATAAACCTTAGGGTTATTCATAAAATTAGTTGATTCTACAGTCATTGTTAAAATCCATTTCATGGAGGTGAAAATTCTAGCTATACTTCCTTGATTACAAGATTACGATATTCTAATTGATTGTCAAGTTAACATCCTGGTGTACATGAAATATTTCTATAACTTTTAGAGTAAAGTAAATACTATCTCGGGTAGAACTTACCGGTTACACCACATCCAACCCATCACAACGAACCTGAACCGCTCCGACACGCTTGAGTGCCGAAAGCGCCGCACGCACGGAGCGCAGCTCGTGGGTGACCTGCGGTGCTTGAGCGTAGGAGAAGAAGAGAATAGCGCGCCAGTCGCCGGGAACCGCATCCTCGGTCCCTGAGGGTGAAGGCTCAGATATATCGCCTTCTCCCCCGCTCTCGACTCCGGCATGCACAGATTGGTGCGCAAAGTAATCTTCGTCCAGCGGCACAGGCCCGGTCACCCGAACACCTTCCGGCAGGTTCAGCTCTGCAAGGAACGCCTGAACATCATCCTCGGTACCCGTAATAGCCGCCGTGCGTACCGCCGGGGGCAAACCGATCTGCGACCGCTCATCCAACTCGTACAGGGCAAACCATGTGGGATCCCACCGGACCAACGCCTGCTCCACCGGCGATGGCGACGCGGTCGTCACCACAACCCCACCCTGAGCAGCAGAACGCACGAGCGCCGCAGCGTTGAACCAGCGCCTCAACGCAGCCTCCGGGGCACGCAAAGAATCAAAACGCAGCATAGAATCGGCGTCCAGAAGCAAGGCCGCCGCATAACCGCCGAACGCCACAGGCTCAGCCCCGGGGGTGGCAACCACCAGCGCCGGTTCGGCACCCACCGAAGCACGCACATGATCCCCCGCCGAAGAAATTACCGGAACCCCCCGGAAAGCACGTCCCAGCTCCTCTGCGGTGCGCAAAGCCCCCACAGTACCCGAACGCCACTGATCATACCCGCACTCTGCACACCGCCACTGCTGTGCCAAACGCCCGCACCAAGAACAACTCGGCACCGAAGCACTCGCCGCCAACGAGAGCGGCCCCCGGCACGTATTACAGCGCGCAGGCATGCGGCACCGCTGGCACGAAAATGACGGAACATAACCGCTGCGCGCTACCTGCACCAGCACCGGGCCATGCTGCAGAGCCACACGCGCACGCTCAAATGCCAACCGAGGAATACGTGCCACAGCCGCCAACGGGTCACGCGCCAACTGATAGTCGTTGCCCGTCGAAAAAATGCGCGGCGAAAACTCGTGCACTATCGCCCGAGGTGCCCGCACATGCGAAGCCCACCGGGTGCGTACCAATCGTGCCGATTCGCTGCTCATCGCGTACCCAGCGAACAGCACCGCCGCATCCGTTGCTTGGGCACGCAACAACAGCACATCGCGCGCGTGACAATAGGGCGAACGGCGCTCCACAAGCGAAGAATCGCCGTCATCCCAGCACACCAACAGCCCCAAATTAGCGACCGGAGCGTAAGCAGCCGCACGAGTGCCGATCACAATAGGTACCAGCCCCAACCGCGCCTTCAGATAGGCGTGATACCGGCTATGCGGTTTATCGCTCGAACTCAACCGAACATAAGCACCCGCTGGCACCCAACGTTTCAGCGCGTCCTCAAGCCTGTCGAGAGTCTTCTGATCGGGAGCCACCGCTAAGGCACCACGGCCATTTGCAGCCGCCGTCACCACGGCAATAGCCAGTAGCTCAGCCCAATCGAACTCAGGATGCGCGGGCAGCACATTCATGACAGCACGCGCAGGAGACCCAGCCGCCAGATCCTCTAAAAATTCGGCGCCATTCTCATAATCGCTAAAGGCACGGGAATCTTCCGTCGAAACCTGGGCAACGGGCGGATGAAGCTGATAGGGCGCGAAACCACCCAAGAGGAAACCGCGAATATCATCGGTCAAAGAGGGCGAATCGCCCGCCGGTAATTCTTCAGGAGCTTCTTCCTGCGGCTCGTGGTCGGTATCTGAGTCATCTTCGGCGACCGATTCAGAAACACGATCTTCCGCCTTATCGGCGGTTTCATCAGATCCTTGCGGCAGACCCATGAGCTCGGAGAACGTGGGCAAAAACTGCGCGTACTGTTTATCAAGAGATGCCACGCGCGGCGTCACCGCAAGCCGCAAAACATTCGCCACGGTTGAGGCGTAACGATCGGCAAGTGCCTCTGCAAGGTCAAAGATCTCGGCAGAAACCGCAGGAATCCTCGACAGAACCGACAAAAGCGGCTGCAGGCCCTTAGCAACATCGGTTGTTTCGGCGCGCTCCGCAATAAAACCCGTAACCCGCTGCGAGCCGAACCGCACACGCACACGGGCGCCGGGAACCGCGTCTTCGCTCAGCTCAGCGGGAACCTGATAGTCAAAGGTACGGTCAAGATGCGGCAGGGTGTTATCTAACCGAACCCGCGCCACCGGGTACGGAACCCCGCTCTGAGCAAGCTGCCGGTGCACATCAACAGGCTCAGGCTCGGGAGGAATCAAGGCATCGCGGAGAGCAGGAAATCCCTGCAACAGATCAGGCTGTTGCAGGGATTCCTGCTGAGCGGGCTCAGAAGCCGAAACGTTCATCGACGAAGTATCGGTAGGGTTCTGAGCATCCGCGTCATTGGGCTGCATACTCGCAGGTTCACGCATTAGGATGCTGAAACCGCCGAACGCAGAGCCTCAACACGGTCCAAACGCTCCCACGTGAACTCGGGTTCATTGCGGCCAAAATGACCGTGAGCCGCGGTCTTTTTATAGATGGGTCGGCGCAAATCAAGGTCATTGATAATAGCCAACGGGCGCAGGTCAAAGACCTCACGCACGGCCTTCTCAATCTTGAGGGGATCAACCTTTTCGGTTCCAAAAGTCTCGACGTACAGGCCCACAGGTGCCGCCTGCCCAATAGCGTAAGCGACCTGAACCTCGGCACGGTCAGCAAGACCAGCGCCCACAATATTCTTGGCGACCCAACGCATGGCGTATGCCGCAGAACGATCAACCTTCGAGGGATCTTTGCCCGAGAACGCGCCGCCGCCGTGACGGGCTGAACCGCCATAGGTATCAACAATAATCTTGCGACCGGTCAAACCGGCATCGCCCACGGGACCGCCCTGCACAAAACGACCGGCAGGGTTCACAATAAACTTCGTGTTCGAGCTATCAAACTCGGCGGCATCCAGCACCGGAGTAATCACGTGCTTGATAATATCCGCACGCAAATCCGCTAAATCGTAATCGGCGGTGTGCTGGCTAGAAACCACCACGGTATCAACCGAAACAGGCTTATTATCGGCATCATACCCCAAAGTAACCTGAGTTTTGCCGTCCGGGCGCAAGTTCACCAGCGTACCGTTTTTACGAACATTCGTCAGACGCTCTGAGAGACGATGCGCCAGCCAAATCGGTGCGGGCATCAATACGTTCGTCTCGTTCGAAGCGTACCCAAACATAATGCCCTGGTCGCCCGCGCCCTGGCGGTCATAATCATCAACCGCGATACCGCTGCGAGCCTCTAAAGACTCATACACACCAGCATTAATATCGGGTGACTGCTCGCCAATTGATACCGATACACCGCAGAATTCACCATCGAAACCGCGGGTCGATGAATCGTAGCCAATACCTAGAATAGTTTCACGAACAATCGATGGAATCTCAACATAGCTTGAGGTTGTCACCTCGCCAGCAACATGAACCTGGCCGGTTGTCACCATTGTTTCTACAGCAACGTTCGCGGTGGAATCCTGCGCGATAATGCCGTCAAGAATCGCATCAGAAATCTGGTCACAAATTTTATCGGGATGCCCTTCAGTCACCGACTCGCTGGTGAAAAGGCGTAGATGGTTATTACTCACGGTTTCTACTCTACTAGGTTTGGGGCACGCGGGATACAGTACCCAAGGATGTGAACTCGTGTATCAATTATGACAGAACGTTACACGGGTTCGGAGGGAGGCAGTCATAAACTTAATCGGCTGCACCTTAGGCGTATTTATGTTTTCTTCAGGGCTTTACATACTGTGCAAGAGTGCGCAATATCTGATCGGAAACGACTTGTTTAGAGCCTGAAAAAACAGGTTCCCGATCTGTGAACGAAGAGAGCAACGTAATCGTATTCTCATCGGTTCCGAAACCCTGATTTACGCCCACCGTGTTGAGAGCCAGAAAATCGCAGCCCTTACGCGCCAGCTTCTCGCGCCCAAGCTCAAGCGGGGTTCGCTCAGCTGACCCAGTCTCTGCGGCAAAACCTACAATCAAGTGCGCACCGGCACCTGTCTTCTGTCGAAGATCCACAACTTCACGCAGAATATCCGGGTTGCGTACCAGCTGAATCGTGGGAGCGTCCGAAGAATCTGCGGTCTTCTTAATCTTGAACTCGGCGTATTCGGCAGGCCGAAAATCTGCAACCGCTGCTGACATAATAAGCATATCGGCGTTGTTCTGAGCTTCCAGCACGGCATCGTGTAGTTCACGGGCGCTCACCACTCGGGTTACCTGTACTCCCTCAGTCGCGGGGACTTCAAGATTAGCGCCGATTAGATGTACCGATGCCCCCAGATTACGCGCAGCTTGTGCCAAAGCTACACCCTGTTTACCTGTTGAGCGGTTACCCAAAAAACGCACCGGATCCAAGGCCTCACGGGTGCCTCCAGCTGTAATCACGATGCGTTTCCCCGCCAAAATTCCAGACCCGGGCTCAACACCTAATGCAAATGAGCTGCTAGGCTCTTCCGCCGAGCCAGTGTGAACCGGACGTGTGGGCGTATATCCCGGAATCTGCGAAGGATGCTGCTCCCCCTCCGGGAACTCGGCAATTACGCGCTGCGCCGCCTCAAAAATATCTTCCGGCTCCGGCATACGGCCCACACCCGAATCGGGACCCGTTAGACGCCCAACCGCCGGTTCAATCACGTGATACCCAAGTTCGCGTAAAGTCTGCACATTTGTTTGCGTTGCCGGATGCTCCCACATCTGAGTATGCATAGCGGGAGCCATAATCACCGGAGCGTGAGTAGTCAGTACCGTAGCAGAGAGCAAATCATCGCAGCGCCCCGCTGCCAACCGAGACATCAAATCGGCGGTCGCCGGTGCTATAACAATCGCATCCGCTAGCTCGGCCTGGCGAACATGGTTAACCTCAGGAACACGCTCAAAAACGCTCGTGGAAACCGGGTTGCCGCTCAGGGCCTCGAAGGTAGCTTTACCCACAAACTCCAGGGCAGCTTCGGTGGGCATGGCAATAACTTCATGCCCATCTTTTGCGAAAAGACGAAGGAGCATTACCGCTTTATACGCGGCAATGCCCCCTCCAATACCAACGATAATGCGCATGGTATTTACAAACGTTCCTTACTCAGCGGAGTCGTCAATAACAACCTCTTCAAGAGCAATAACCTCTTCGGTACCGGCAGGAATGTACTCCTCCTCAATAGCGCCGAAATCGGCGTCGCCCAGACCCAAGGATGCGAATTCCTCAGGAACCAGGTAACCATCTTCGTTGAAGTGCCCATCCGGCACGTGATCGGCAACAATTTGATCTGCCATAATTTCACGCATTGCAACCGAAAGAGCCTTGTCATTAGCCTCAGACTCAACCAGAGGACCAACGTGGTCGCCCGCACTCTCCTGCAGATTCGCGTAATAAGCGTTAATCTGGCGAGCACGACGAGCACCGAAAATCACCAGCCCGTACTTAGACTCAGCCTTCTGAATCAGCGCATCCGCGCTGGGGTTCACAATCCCCTCGGGAGCTACGCCATCAACGAAGTTGTAGTCTTCGTGCTCTTTGATTTCGTTTACCACAGAAACTCCAATATGTTGTCTTTGTACACTGCTGACATTCATGTACACGAACTCAGCCAAAACTAAAGCAATATTCTACCGCTAAACTCGGTAAAAATCACGTACCCTAACGAGAAAGCACAGTAATACCCGGCACGCCGTCAAAATACGTACCCTATGCTTCAGCAGATTCAGCACCCACGATGTGCGCAATCTCCTGCGCCGCGCGCTCTACCGAATCATTGATCACGGTTACGTCGAACTCGCTTTCAGCCTCAAGCTCGATTTTGGCGGTCTCAAGACGCCGCTGCTGTTCCTGCTCTGATTCAGTACCGCGCCCCACCAGTCGAGACACAAGCTCATCCCAGCTGGGCGGTGCCAAGAAAATCAGCTGTGCCTCCGGCATAGACTCCCGAATCTGCCGAGCCCCTTGAAGATCAATCTCAAGGATTACTGGGCGACCAGCATTTAGAGCTTCCTGAACCTTAGCACGCGGAGTACCGTATTTATTCTTACCGTGCACTACCGCATACTCAAGCATCTGTCCGTCAGCGATCATCTGATCGAATTCCTCATGCGAGACAAAATAGTAGTGCACCCCCTCTTCTTCGCCGGGACGAGGGTCACGAGTAGTTGCCGAAACGGAAAACCAGACGTTCGGATAGTGCTCACGAATATACTGGCAGACGGTTCCCTTACCCACGGCAGTGGGACCAGCCAGAACGGTAAGTCTAGGTTGAGCAGTCATCGGGTTCTTCCTACGGTGTGATGTAATAATGCTATTTTATTCGGCGGCAAGAACTATCGACCACTACGGCGGCGTGTATGCCGAACATTGCGGTTAAAATACTCCACCATTTTACGGCGTTGATGCACACCAAGACCGCCCAAACGGCGGGTCGGCGCGATTTGCAACTCTTCCATAATTTTCTCGGCACGCACAGCACCAATTCCCGGAAGGGCACGGAGCATTTGATCAACAGGCATCTTTGCAAGAGCTTGGTCATCATCGACCAGATCGAGTACCTGACGTACCGACAGCTCACGGGTAGAAAGTGCCTGCTTAACTTCCTGGCGGCGAGTACGGGCAAGCAACGCCTTTTCACGTGCTGATGCACGCACCTCATCGGTTAGCGGCGTAATCGGCATGGGGTCTCCCATCAAGCGATATATGTATATAAATCAGCGTTCTTACGTTTTCTAACTTAGCATGTTGCACTGTAAAACGATGAACTGAGGTTCGTAACGTAAAGCCTTTCAAGCTCAACACAGCGCAATGGCGCACAGAGCAGATAAACTCTGTACGCCACCACGCGATCACAACGAATTACGATGTACCACGCGCACGCACTAAATCGTCACGTGCACTCTGCGCCGCCCGCGCCAGGTCAGTCGGCTGCGGACCTGCAGAGAGCACGCTACGGCTGGAATTCACCAAAACCTGAGATTCAACACCTGCAAAAATCCGGTATAGGTCCTCAGCACTAGCCCCCTGGGCACCATATCCCGGTGAAAGAATGGGACCGTTGAAAGTGCTCAGGTCTATCGCCAATTCCTTGAGGGCCTCCCCTACAGTGGCACCCACAACTAGACCGCATGAACCCATGCGTTCCCAAGTTTGCGCAGTGTTCTCTGCGGCAGCTGCGGCAATAACCTGCTTCGCTACCGCGCCGGTATCTTCTGCTTTGCCCACATGTTGCACACTCTTACCCTCAGGGTTTGAGGTCAGCGCCAGCACGAAAGTTCCACGCTGGTTCGCAGTTGCCGCATCCAGCGCTGGGCGAAGCGATTCGAACCCCAAGTACGGGCTTAACGTGACCGAATCTGTACCGAGTGGTGAAGAGGTACTGAGCCAGGCATCCGCATAGGCTTTCATAGTCGAGCCAATATCACCACGTTTTGCATCCGCCACGATCAGAACCCGGTCTTCGGCGGCGCGAGCAAAGAGCTCTTCCAACACGGCAAGACCTGCGGAACCGTTGCGCTCAAACAGGGCAACCTGGGGTTTGAGCGCTGCGGCGTAGGGGGCGCATCCTTCGTAGACATTCATAGCGAAAGTACGCAGAGATTCGGCAGAATCTTCCAAACTCCAGGCCTGCAGCAGGTTCGGATGCGGGTCAATACCCACACACAACGGACCGTATTCGTCCATCGCAGCCGCAAGACGATCACCGAAGGGGATCACGAAAGTTCCCCCTCACGCACCTGTTCGCCCTTGTCCTGCCCCTGCTCTCCGGTACTGGCGGTCCGCAAGAACTCACCATGCTCTTGCAGATTTATAATCTCCCAGCTACGCTCGCGCAGCGCAGTGATAGCCTGAACAGCAGCCGCGAACTCCGAAATCGTGGTCATCACAGGGCACCCGACACTGACCGCCGCCGCACGGATCTCGTAACCATCGCTACGAGCAGCACCACCGGCAGGCGTATTCAAAATCAGATCAATTTCGCCATTGCGCACCATATCAACGATCGAATGCTGACCGTTTGCTTCCGCAAACTTGGATGCAACCGTGGAATTCACACCATTGCGACGAAGCACATCTGCAGTGCCGCCGGTGGAGACAATCTCGAAGCCCAGCTGTTCAAGCATCTTGGCATAGATAATCACATTGCGCTTATCATGGTTAGCCACCGAAACGAAAACCTTACCCTCGGTTGGCAGCGGTGATCCCGCGCCCGCCTGGGCTTTAGCAAAGGCAGTGTCGTAGAGGGTATCAAGACCCATGACTTCGCCGGTCGAGCGCATTTCGGGGCTAAGTAGGGAATCAACCACTACACCCTCAGGAGTGCGGAAGCGGCTAAACGGGAGAACCGCTGCTTTAACTGCAATTGCAGTATTCTGCGGCAGGGATGCACCATCCATGTTCTTAGGCAAGTATCCCTCTGCCTTCAATTCAGCAATGGTTTTCCCTAAACCAATCATCACGGCAGCCTTTGCCAGCTGCACGCCGGTTGCCTTTGAGACAAACGGTACGGTGCGAGACGCACGTGGGTTTGCCTCAATCACGAACAGATTCTCGGAGACGTAAGCAAATTGAATATTAATCAGGCCCCGCACTCCGGTACCACGCGCAATAGCCTCGGTTGCTTCTTTAACCTTGGCGATCACATCGGGGCCCAAGGTAATTGGCGGCAAGGTGCAGGAGGAATCACCTGAGTGAATGCCGGCTTCCTCAATATGTTCCATGACACCGCCCAGGTAGAGCTCGGTGCCGTCAAAGAGCGCATCCACATCAATCTCAATAGCATCTTCCAGGAACTTATCGATGAGCGCTGGCTGAGAGGGAGAAACCTCGGTCGCATTTTCAAGGTAGCGTGCAAGATTTGCTTCGTCATAGACGATCTCCATACCGCGCCCGCCCAGCACATAGGAGGGACGAACCAACACCGGGTACCCAATCTCATCGGCAACGCGTTTGGCGCCCTCGAAGGTATATGCGGTACCATTCTTCGGCGAGATCAGGCCACCTTCCTCCAGCACGCGCGCAAACTCGCCGCGATCCTCAGCAAGGTCAATAGCTTCGGGAGTAGTGCCCAAAATCGGGACCCCAGCATCTTTGAGGGCTTTCGCGAGCTTTAGCGGAGTCTGTCCGCCCAACTGCACGAAAACGCCCAACAAGCCGCCCGTGCGGCGCTCTGATTCAACAATTTCGAGCACGTCTTCCAACGTCAGCGGCTCAAAATACAGACGAGTCGAAATATCGTAATCGGTTGAAACAGTCTCCGGGTTACAGTTCACCATAACCGTCTCGTACCCCAGAGAACGCAGCACCAGAGAAGCGTGCACGCAAGAATAATCAAACTCGATACCCTGGCCAATGCGGTTCGGCCCCGACCCCAAAATCATGATGGAGGGAGTCTCATGGTGAGCGACCTCATCCTCAGAATCATAACTAGAGTAGTGATAGGGGGTAAACGCCTCGAACTCAGCGGCACAAGTATCAACAGTCTTGAATACGGGGCGAATACCTAGGGCATGGCGCACACCGCGCACAACGTCCTCAGAAGATCCGATAATCTCTGCGATTTGCGGGTCAGAAAAGCCGTGGCGTTTTGCCAGCTGCAGGATTTCAGGGGTCAAGTTATCGCGATTTTCCCGCACAATCCCGGCGACTTCATTCAGCAGCACCAGCTGATCTAAGAACCATGGATCAATCTTGGTGGCTTCAAAAACCTGCGCAATAGATGCGCCCGCCAAAAGTGCCTGCTGCACCTGATAGATACGCTGCGTGGTGGGTATCTTGGTCTTCTCGATAAGCGCGTCAAGTTCTTCGGCATTCAGTTGCTGCTTCGTGAACGAGAAAGAAGCACCTTTCTGCTCTAGAGAGCGCATAGCCTTCTGGAGTGCTTCGGTGAAGTTACGGCCCAGCGCCATTGCTTCACCCACCGATTTCATGGTGGTTGTGAGAGTCGGATCAGCGGCCGGGAACTTCTCAAATGCAAAACGTGGTACCTTGACGACCACATAGTCGAGGGTCGGTTCAAAGGATGCGGGCGTCTTCTGAGTAATGTCGTTCGGAATCTCATCCAGGGTGTACCCCAGCGAAAGTTTGGTCGCAATTTTAGCGATCGGGAACCCGGTTGCTTTAGACGCAAGCGCTGAAGAGCGTGAAACGCGTGGGTTCATTTCGATAACGATGATGCGCCCGGTCTTGGGGTCTACGGCAAACTGAATATTGCATCCGCCGGTATCAACCCCAACTTCGCGGATCACGTTGATAGCGATATCGCGAAGTTTTTGGTACTCACGGTCGGTGAGGGTGAGGGCAGGCGCTACCGTGATGGAGTCGCCGGTGTGCACGCCGACCGGGTCGAAGTTTTCAATCGAGCAGACGACTACGACGTTGTCATTTTTGTCGCGCATCATTTCGAGTTCGTATTCTTTCCAACCAAGAATAGATTCTTCGAGCAGAACCTCGGAGGTAGGCGAATACTGGATACCTGCGCCGGCAATGCGGTAAAGATCTTCTTCGTTGTAGGCCATGCCGGAGCCAAGTCCGCCCATGGTGAAGGAAGGACGCACGACCATGGGGTAACCGAGCTCTTTGGCCGCTTCAAGAGCTTCCGGCATGGAGTGCACAATGATCGAACGTGCCGATTCGCCGCCCGCGCGCTCTACCACGCCTTTGAACGCTTCACGATCTTCGCCCAGGTTTATGGCTTCGATATTTGCGCCGATGAGTTCAACATCGTATTCGCGCAGAGTGCCCTGCTTATCGAGAGCGATAGCGGCGTTGAGCGCAGTCTGCCCGCCTAAGGTAGGAAGAATGGCATCTGGGCGTTCTTTTTCGATAATCTTAGCGATGACTTCGGGGGTAATCGGCTCAATATAGGTGGCATCTGCAAACTCAGGGTCGGTCATAATGGTCGCCGGATTGGAGTTTACGAGGACAACACGCACACCTTCTTCTTTGAGCACGCGTAGAGCCTGAGTGCCGGAGTAATCGAATTCGGCTGCCTGACCGATGACGATCGGACCTGAGCCGATGACAAGGACGCTGTTAAGGTCGGTACGACGTGGCATTTAGGCTTCCTTTGCAGTCTTCTTGGTGGAGGTCATGAGGTCAATAAAACGGTCGAAAAGGTATGCGGAGTCGTGCGGACCTGCGGCTGCCTCCGGGTGGTATTGAACCGAGAACGCGGGAATATCTTTGCAGGTTAGCCCCTCGACCACGTTATCATTCAGTCCCACATGGGAAACCATGACCTCGCCGAATTCGGAGTTGGGGGCGGTTACGTATTCACCGATAGGCGCATCGACGGCAAACCCGTGATTTTGGGCGGTTATTTCGACTTTGCCGGTGGTTTTATCCATGACGGGCTGGTTGATACCGCGGTGTCCAAAGGGCAGCTTGTAGGTACCGAACCCGAGCGCACGCCCGAGAAGCTGATTGCCAAAGCAGATACCGAAGAACGGGGTGCCCTGGCGCAGTACACCCTGCAGGAGTTCGACCTGTTCGTCAGCAGTCGCCGGGTCGCCGGGACCATTGGAGAAAAATACGCCGTCTGGGCGAAGCGCATTTACGGTCTCAAGGGTTGTGTTTGCGGGCAGTACATGTACGCGCACGCCGCGTTCCGCAAAACGCTGCGGGGTCATAGATTTGATGCCAAGGTCGAGCGCGGCAATGGTGGCAACCGGCGGAGCGAACCAGCCGTATTGGTGAGGTTCAACTGTGTAGGCTTCCGTCACGGAAACGGTATCGGCAAGTTTACGGCCCGCCATCGGCTCGGAAGCGCGCACCGCTTCCAAAAGTTCGGCTTCGGGGCGATTGGCGTGACGTCCCGAAAAAATGCCTGCACGCATTGAACCGCTAGAGCGTAGGCGGCGAGTCAGCGCACGAGTATCAATGCCCTGAATACCCACGATACTTTGGGTCCTGAGTTCGTCATCCAGGGTACGTTCTGCACGCCAGTTGGAGGCAACACGTGCGGCATCTCGTACCACGTACCCGGCAACCCAAATTTTGCGGGATTCTGCATCTACCTTGTTCACACCGGTGTTACCGATATGAGGCGCGGTCTGCACCACGATTTGCCCAGCGTAGGATGGGTCAGTCAGCGTTTCTTGGTAGCCGGTCATGCCGGTGGAAAATACTGCTTCGCCTAAGGATGCGCCAATTGCTCCATACCCGTAGCCTCGGTAGATGGTGCCGTCCTCAAGAACAAGTAACGCGCGGTCCGTGCCCAAAGCACCGGAACGTGTCATCTCAGTCATGCTCTTACTTTCCTTTTCTCGGTGGTCTGTTCCCCTGCTTGTGCCCGTTATAAGTGGAACACTGTGTGCAGGAAATTCTTGGTATGCCGTTCGCAATTAGCGGGCATTTTGTGGGTGAGTTGTATGTGTATTAGTGATGTGCCGTCTCTTCCCGCACCCATTTTTCGGGGCTATCGACCGCATCCGGCGAGATCTCGCGAAGCTTCTCAAGTGCGATTTTTTTCTGATCGGCATAGCGAGTGCGAAATCCGGTCTGCACGCGGTGGCCGTCAAGAGTCCAACCGATCACGATAAGTCCGTCACGTTCTACAACCTTGCCGATCATTCCCCGCCCGGTGGTAATGACCGCAAGTTTCTTCGCGGGAATCCACAGGTCTTTAGCCCCGTTGCGGGTGAAGATAATGCCGTCCGAGTAGATCAGGAGCGTGGATTTTGTTTTGAACCCCAGCTGGTCGAACCCCACACGGTTCAGTTCATCACCGAACATCGTAGTGCTCACATACTCCCCTTCAAACGCCGCTTCGGCTTCAAGCCCGTCGTAGCGTTCAGGAACGTCTTTGAGCGAACCGAACATCGTGGACTGCCTCTTGAGCCGGGATTTCCAGCCGTGCCAAATACCGAAGAAACACAGCACCACCACGGCAACGCAGATAAGGGTGGGAATTAGTTTTTCCACGGTTCTTCTTTCTCCTCGGTTTATTGCAGAGGTTTTACTCCTGTATTAGGAACGATCAAGCCTGCCGGTGAGGGCTCGCGAGCTCGCCATTCAAAACGGTTGGATGCCCCGCGTAAAAGGTTGCACGCACAACACCGGGAACCTCCATCCCGCGATACGGGTTGTTCTTGCCCTTCGTGGCCTGCTCCTCAGGCTTAATCACCCGGGTAGCCTTCGGATCAACCAACACTATATTTGCTGGTTCACCTTCGGCAAGCGGACGGCCCTGCTCAGCATCCAGGCTGCCAATTTTCGCCGGAGTTTCGCTCATAATCCGTGCGACATCAGCCCAGGTAATATGCCCTGGCTCCACAAGGGTCATCTGAATAATCGAGAGAGCCTGCTCAAGACCGGTCATGCCGTTTGCAGCACACGCCCACTCGCATTCTTTGCTTTCTGCCGGATGCGGTGCGTGGTCGGTACCAATAACATCAATAATGCCGTCGGCAACAGCTTGGCGCAGAGCAAGCACATCCTCTTCGGTGCGTAAAGGCGGGTTCACCTTAAAAATCGGGTCGTAGGTGCGCGCCTTTTCATCGGTCAGAATCAGGTGATGCGGGGTGACTTCGGCGGTTACCTGCACGCCGCGAGACTTAGCCCAGCGCACAACCTCTACCGAGCCTTTAGTCGAGAGGTGGCAAATATGCAGACGCGAGTTCAAATGCTCAGCCAGCAGAACATCGCGGGCGATAATAGCTTCTTCCGCCACAGCAGGCCAGCCGGTAAGCCCCAGATCGGCGGAAACCTTGCCCTCGTTCATCTGAGCGCCCTCAGTGAGGCGGGGCTCCTGCGCATGCTGCGCGATCACACCATCAAAAGTCTTTACGTATTCAAGGGCACGGCGCATAATCGCCGGATCGTAGACGCACATGCCGTCATCCGAGAACACTCGAACCTTCGCTTCAGAGGTCGCCATAGAACCAATGTCCGAGAGGAATTCGCCTTTCAACCCAACTGTCACCGAGCCGATGGGCTGCACACGGCACCAACCGGACTCTTTACCCAGACGGTCAACCTGCTCAACTACAGCTGCAGTATCTGCAACGGGAAGTGAGTTCGCCATCGCAAAAACAGCCGTGTAGCCGCCTAAAGCCGCCGCGCGAGTACCGGTCTCAACGGTTTCAGAAGCCTCATATCCTGGCTGGCGCAGGTGAGTATGAATATCGACCAGACCCGGAAGAGCAATCTGACCAGAAGCATCAACGACCTGAGCGTCTGCGGCTTCTATATCTTGACCGATATGCGCAATTTTGCCATCCTCAATCAGGATATCGGCAACGCGCTCACCCAGCAGGGAGGCGCCTTTAATAAGGTACGTGCTCATGTGTATTCCTTCTTTCGGATAGCGTTAAGATTCGTCGCCGGAATATAGTTTCTCGCTTGACCCGTCAGTCAGGAGCAGGTACAGCACCGCCATGCGAACCGCCACGCCGTTACTGACCTGGCGCAGCACCCAGGCGTTCTGAGAATCGGCGGCTTCGGCGCACAGCTCCAGCCCTCGGTTCATGGGACCGGGATGCAGAATTGCGATTTCTTGAGGCTGCGCCAGCAGATTCTCGAAACGTTCTTTGGTGAGTCCCCACAAGGCGGTATATTCCTCTGCTGAGGGAAAGTAAGCGGCGTTCATACGCTCTTTTTGGATGCGCAGCATCATAACCGCGTTAGGTTTTGTAGCGATTGCGTCATCGAAATCGTGGAAAACCTCAAGTCCCCAATCCTGCTTCCAACGCTCAGTATGCACAGGCAAAAGCGTAGGCGGAGCCACAAAAGCGACATCGGCCCCCAGATTTTTTAGCAACCACAGATTCGACCGCGCCACGCGAGAGTGCAGAATATCCCCCACGATCAGCACACGCATGCCGTTTAAATCGGTTCCTCGCGGTGATTCCAGACCATCACGCTGAGCCTTAAACTGGCGCAGCGAAACCGCATCTAAAAGAGCCTGCGTTGGATGCGCATGCGTGCCGTCCCCCGCATTTAGCACAGGAATATCGGTCCACCCGGCCTCGGCAAGACGCTGCGGAGCACCCGAAGCCGAATGACGAATCACGAAGGCATCCGCGCTAATCGCTTTGAGAGTCTGAGCAGTGTCTTTGAGGGATTCTCCCTTAGAAACCGATGAACCACGCGCAGCAAAATTGGTGATATCGGCGCCCAGACGTTTCTCTGCGGATTCGAAGGACAGTCTGGTACGCGTTGAGTCTTCAAAGAAAAGGTTGACTACAGTCTTGCCGGCAAGCACATTGAGCTTCCGGTTTTCTGCCTTAACCTGTGCCATATAATCAGCAACGTCGAGTATTTCAATGGCCTGAGTTCGTGTGAGATCGCGAGTGTCAAGCAGATGTTTCATGAAAGCTGTCCTTCCAGCTGAATGATATCAACGCGGTCTGTGGCGTTATCCGTTTCTTCGAGTACCACACGAACCTTCTCTAAGGCACTGGTCGGAAGGTTTTTCCCCACGTGGTCGGCGCGAATTGGGAGTTGCCGGTGCCCGCGATCAACTAACACAGCAAGACGCACCAGAGCCGGACGTCCGTATTCGTTAAGGGCGTCCAATGCGGCCCGAACAGTGCGGCCGGAGTACAGAACATCATCGACGAGAACCACATTTTTGCCGTCGAGACCACCCACCGGGATCAAGGACTCCCCCGCGCTGCGGTTTTCATATTCCTCATCGGTGAGGTCATCGCGATACGAGGTAATATCGAGAGCGCCCAGGCCATTTTTGATATCAAAATTTGAGTCATTCGTCTGGATGCGCTGTGCCAGACGCTGTGCCAACGGGTATCCACGAGACCGAATACCTAAAAGCACCAGGTTATCGGTTCCCTTATTAGACTCAAGAATTTCAAAAGCAATACGTGTAAGAGCGCGACGGATCTCATCGTCGCTAAGGATAGTGTGCCCTTCATTGGGCGTTTTTATTGGCGCGCCTATGGGATGCGCACCAGGCTCATAGGGTACAGATGTCCCCGACACAGCCGACTCCTTCCCCGCCTCACGGGACGGATTTAAAGGTCTCTTGCTTTTACCAAGACTACCATACGTACCACGCAGTTCAGGGGTATGTGTTCCTGAAGTTTTAATTTTTTTCGGAGTCAAAATCCTCTACATATCATGCAATAAACGCTCATGTTCCCTGAACAAAGACTCATAAAACGTCGAGAGTCCATTATGCTAGTAAAAGCATCACCGATAGTACAACCACACCGAGGACTGCATCATGGAAGATCTCTTTGAGGGCCTGGTAAGAATTATCTTTGGGATTCTTGCAGCCCCTATCGTTTTCGTGGCGCACCGCTACTTTAAGCGCCGCAACCGAATGCGCACCCGGCAGCTTATGGAGCTTGGCTTCGCTTCTTCCACTCAGGTGATTCGGCATACTCTTGGAGAGACTCAACGCAACTCATACTTCTCGGTTATTGGTGCAGTCCTCTTTGGACTATGTACCCTCATCATGGCATGGATTTGGATAGCTTCCTCTTTTGACACTATCGCTACTGTCCTACTGAGCGTCGTTGCTCTATGCGCTCTTATCTTCATCTGGTACTACCGCCGATCCTACGTTGAGTTCAGGCTATACGAGTTTATGAGATCCCGGCTTGGCGAGGGCGTTATCACTCTTGACTATGCTGATATTGATGCCTATACATTTACCTACAATAAGTTTGAAACCGCTCTTAAAATCACCACGGTATCCGGCATATCATTTGAGCTCGATCCCGCCATTCAAGACTGCCGTTACCTCTGTGCCATGATCGCTATGCGTATGCGTTCTAATCGCTGGCCCGATCCGTCCTCAGACCGTGATATGAGCGTTGTGCTTCATATGATGCGTACACAACACTGGCTCAAGTTCCTACTGCACGTACGTGAAGGGTCTAACCTTGCTGCTAATAATCTCGCTTCTACCCAGCATCGCAATACTCGGTACACCCATGAGGGCAGCGAACTTTTTGAAGAGGCTAAACGCCAGCTCGGGTTCTATGCATAACCCGGCTTGATCTGTATGAATGTATACTAAAAGCCGCCTCAAACCCCTAAAAAGCAGGGGTTTGAGGCGGCTTTATAACTGAGCCGTTTAAGCAAGCAGAGTCGGTTTTACCTGGCGCAGCTTATCCAAAAGACCGTTAACAAATTTCGGTGAATCGTTTGTAGAGAGCACACGCGCCAAACCGGTTGCCTCCGAGATAGCAACCGCATCTGGAACATCATCATTATAGAGAAGTTCCCACGCGCCGATCCGCAAAATTACGCGGTCGACAGCTGGCATACGCTCAAACGACCAGTCACGCGCATAGGTCTCAAGGTATTCTCGAATCTCGTCATCATGTTCACGTACGCCGCGCACGATCTCTTCGGCATAGGCCGATATCTGAGCGGCAGTATGCAGACGGCGTCGCTTCAGCACATCAATAATGTCTTCTTGACGCTGATCGGCTTCAAAAAGTACCTCGACGGCACGTAAGCGGGCTTTGGTACGAGAGTTCATTAGTCGTTAACACGGCCCAGGTAATCGCCGGTACGGGTATCAACCTTCACCTTGGTGCCTGTTTCCAGGAATAGTGGAACCTGAATTTCATAGCCGGTCTCAAGAGTTGCAGGCTTATTGCCACCAGTGGAACGGTCACCCTGCAGGCCAGGCTCGGTGTAGGTAATTTCAAGAACAACAGAGGCAGGAAGCTCAACATATAGCGGAGTACCCTCATAGAGGGCTACAGTCGCGGTCTGCGACTCCAACATGTAGTTAGCAGCATCGCCCACCACAGCTGCAGGAACATTAATCTGATCATAGGTCTTCAGGTCCATGAAGACGTAGTCTTCGCCGTCCTGGTAGAGATACTGATAGTCGGAACGATCAACAGTAGCAGTCTCAATCTTAGCGCCAGCATTGAAAGTGCGGTCGACAACCTTACCGGAGGTTACGTTACGCAACTTGGTACGCACAAACGCACCACCCTTACCGGGCTTTACATGCTGGAACTCAACAACGGACCACAGACCGCCATCAATCTTGAGGATTGCACCGTTTTTAATATCAGTGGTAGATGCCATGCGGCTCTCCTTCGTATTGTCGACGCTTACACACAACACGATGCGTGTTGCCGCAGGCGCTAAGTTATCAATGAGCAAATAATGTCGCCCTTTAGTTTACACTATGGCACCGCTACTATGACATATCTAAGTAAAATTCCCATCACGTTCTGCATGTTTGACTGCCTAGACATGGGTAAGCGCCCCTCCGTAAAAACCTAAAACGCAGACAGCTACTCGACAATTTCTTGGTATGTCATATACAGGATGGAGTCATCGGGAACCTCATAAACACGCGGTTTACCCAGTCCTTCCAAAACGATAAAACGCAAAAGCGAGCCGCGCGCTTTTTTATCCCGGCGCATAGTTTCGAGAAGTTCTTTCCAGCGATCCCCCCGGTAACCCACTGGAAGATTCAAAGATTTGAGAATGGCACGGGTGCGATCAACAATTGTTTCATTAAGATACCCAGCGGCAAGCGCGAGCTCAGCTGCATACACCATCCCCACCGCAACGGCTGCGCCGTGGCGCCACTGGTATCGCTCAGCACGTTCAATAGCGTGCCCTAAGGTATGCCCGTAATTGAGAATTTCGCGGCGACCGGATTCGCGCAGGTCTTCAGAAACAACCTCCGCTTTCACCCGAACGGCACGCTCAATCAGGTCACGCACTATTGACGACTGAGAATCCCGAATCTTTTCTGGGTTAGCCTCAATAATGTCAAGAATCTGTGGGTCAGCAATGAACCCACACTTTACGACCTCCGCCATACCTGTTAAAAGCTCATGCTCCGGCAAGGTACGCAGCGTACCAATCTCGCAGAGCACTGCAGAAGGTGGCCAAAATGCCCCCACAAGATTCTTTCCCTCGGCGGTGTTAATACCTGTTTTTCCTCCCACAGCGGCATCGACCATGCCAAGAAGAGTGGTCGGAATGTGAATCACACGTACCCCGCGCAGCCAGGTTGCCGCCACAAAACCGGCAACATCAGTAATGGCTCCACCGCCCACTGAAATAATTGCATCCGTGCGTGTAAAGTCGTTCTGACCTAAAACCTGCCAGCAAAATGCGGCCACTTGATGGTGCTTAGCTTCTTCAGCATCAGGAATTTCAGCGCTAAAAGACTCGTAGCCAACTTTACGCAGATCTTCCATAACAAGCTCGCCGGTAGCCCGTAGGGCGCGCGGGTGGATCACCAAGATTTTATGCGCTGTGTTACCTAGAATATCGGGGATTTTCTTAAGCAAATTATGCCCCACCAGAACATCGTAGTTCTCGCGTGGTGAGCTGCCTGTGACGGGTATATAGGTAATGTCTTCCTCACCGGAAGCTCCGAAAGTTGGAGCTATAGAGGTTTCGGACTCAGCGGCGTGATGTGACTGTTCAATCATGAGAGTGTTCCTTTCGGAAGGCAAGAACAAAGTTCTGAATTTCGGCGGTCATAACGCTAATATTTTTTTCTCCACGCGCATCCAAAGTATGCTGTGCAAGTTCCTCGTACCGGTGCTGCCTATGCTCAAAAATCTCAGACCAGCGCTCTACCGGGTTAGGCTCTAGAAGCGGGCGGGTTTTATTGCCGGTAATGCGCGGCTCAACCGTATCTACATCGACCAGAATGTAAACCACGCATTCGTCACGCAAAAGGTCAGCAACCGCATCAGTCATAGGGGCACCGCCGCCCAGCGAAAAAACTGTGTTGCGATAGGTTGGCGAGGTCAGCACATCTTCAATAGTCTTGCGTTCAAGTTCCCGAAAATAGGCTTCACCAAAGATTTCAAAAATCTCGGACACCTCACCATAACGTTCCACAATCAGCTGGTCGGCGTCAAGAAACTCATAGCCGTAAAACCGCGCAAAATGGGTGCCAATATAGGTTTTTCCCGCCGCCATAGGACCGATAAGAACTACCGGACGGGCACGTTCGGCAAATTCTTCCTGAAGCTCACGTACCTGCTGCGGATGTATGCGAAGGGTATTTTCCTCGCTTTTCTCCTTAGAGATGCTTTCGCGCTCTGATTCTAAACTAGCAACGCCGTGCCTCAGGTGTGCAGCCCGTGCCATACGCGCTGTAATCGCGGCAAAACTTGCGGATTCATGCGGCTGTTCAGACACAGGTGCCCGTTCCAAGTCATCATTTTTACGTGAAGCCTGTTCCGCAACGACGCGCGGGCGCGCGAAGATTGCGGGCGTCGGTATAGTGTCTGATTGCTGACCGCGTGCAGCCTTGTTCGTCTCCAATACTTCAGACTCTTCAGGAACTTGAGGACTCCCCTGTTCGTCCTGCGGTTTATGAGGTTCTACAGTAAAGCCTGCTAATTTTTCACGAAAAACGCTTGAAGCGAGAGGGGCCGGTGTGGCCGAATCAGATGAAGCATATACCCGTACCTTCGATGCAGCACGCGGGGCAGCTTTCCCAAATTTCCCAAAAACTGTGAGTGGGCTGGGAACAGCCGCTTTGCGAGCAGAATGAAGTTCTTGAGTGTGTGAGCCTACCTCATGCTGTTCAGCCGTGTTCTCCTCAGGTTCCGAAAGCTTTGACTGCGGGCGCGAGGCATTCCCCTCTCGGGCACGGCGCGCTGCTTCCGCTATGCGAGAGAAAGGGTTCGTCTCCGACGATGCGCGCCCGGAAGGCGCTGGATCCTCAGCAGCCACAGTCTAGGAATCCCATCCCGCAACATTAGATTCCCAAGCCAACGATTCGGGAATCTCTGCCAGATAAGAGTCCATATTTCGACGTGTCTCGCCGATGGAATCGCCACCGAATTTCTCCAGTGCTGCCTGTGCGACTACAAGGGCGACCATAGCCTCCGCCACCACACCGGCGGCTGGTACAGCACATACATCAGATCGCTGATGATGCGCCTTCGCGGGTTCCCCGGTTGAAGTATCAATAGTTTTGAGTGCCTTGGGAACAGTAGCGATGGGCTTCATAGCGGCACGAACACGCACAAGATCGCCTATACTCATACCACCTTCAATGCCGCCGGCTCGATTCGTATCACGAGTCACGCCATGTTCACCAACCGAAATCTCATCGTGTGCGGCGGTACCAGGACGGTCTGCAGTCGCAAAGCCATCGCCAACTTCGACACCCTTAATAGCTTGAATCCCCATCAGGGCCGCGGCAAGGCGGGCATCCAGACGACGGTCCCAATGCACATATGACCCGAGTCCTGGGGGCATACCATAAGCCAAAACCTCGACGACACCGCCAAGTGTTTCTCCATCTTTGTGCGCCTCATCAACCCGGGCGACCATAGCATCTGAAGTAGCTTTATCGAAGCACCGAAGAGGATCAGCGTCAAGAGCAGCAACATCACGGGGAGCAGGCACCGACGCTCCATCGGGCGCGTGTACTCCGCCCACTGCAACAGTATGCGATACAAGCTCAACACCAAGTGCTTTTAAAACCTGAGCTGCGACCACACCCAGAGCTACCCGAGTCGCAGTTTCGCGTGCCGATGCGCGTTCAAGAACAGGACGAGCCTCCGCAAAGTTATATTTCTGCATACCCGTAAAATCCGCGTGACCGGGGCGCGGGCGTGTCAGGGCAGCATTGCGGGCACGCCCTTCAATAAGTGCGGGATCTACCGGATCTGAGCTCATGACATCAACCCATTTAGGCCATTCAGTATTCGCGATTTCAAGTGCTACGGGGCCACCCTGCGTCAGGCCGTGCCGCACCCCGCCCAGAATACGTACTTTATCTTCTTCAAACTTCATACGAGCGCCGCGGCCGTACCCTAGACGGCGGCGAGCCAGCGCATCACGCACCATCTCGCTGGTAAGCTTCACGCCGGCGGGGACTCCTTCGATAATACCGACCAGCGCTTCACCGTGAGACTCCCCCGCGGTCAGCCAACGTAGCTCCATGTATTTCCTCATCTCCGTTTTGCCGTCTTGAGAGTTTCGGCACCGTCAAAGTTTGAATCTGTATATAAATTCTAACGTCTCTTTTAACACACAATGTCAGGAAGCTGTTCACGCGGAGCAAGATTTACAGCGGCACACATCGCATTGAGCACATCAAGCTCGTGCGGGAGACGCTGATCTATAGCATGCCCGGTAAAAACGCGCACCTGGTCGAGAGCCTGATAGAGAAGCATTTCAAGGCCTGATACGACGCACCCGCCGCACCGCTCCCAAATCTGCGCTAGCTGAGACGGCCACGGATCATAAGCTACATCCAGTAGAACAGCGTACGGGTAGACCTTGTGTATGTTTTCAGTAAAATCATCTGCAGCATGAGCGGGGAGAGTCGAGATCACCGGGTAATACGCGGCGCAGTCTTCCGGAAACCGGGTAAGAGGCTCTGCCTGGACCTCAAGACTCAGACGTTTTGCTGCGTCATATATGGCAGAGAGCTTATGCAGTGAGCGCGCGTACACCGTCACACGAGTGTACCCCAAACGGTGTAAGGCGGCTAGAGCAGAAATAGCGGTTGCGCCGCCGCCCAGGATAGCCGGTTGTGTCGTTGTTTGGTGAGTTTCAAACCCAGCATGTAGAAGTGCATTGACGATGCCGCCGACATCTGTATTATGACCACGCGGCAACGGCACTTCAGTATCTTCTGTCTTTCTCCAGAAAACGGTGTTAACCGCCCCAGTCACCTGGGCCAAAGCGGTTGTTGAGTGCAGATACCGAATAATATCGGTCTTGAGCGGCATCGTGACCGAAAACCCGCAGATTGCTTCTCCGGCCTCTGCCTCGTCCATGAGGGCCGGAAGATCCGCGGAGAGTGTGTCACGACGGGCATACGCAATGTTCTCTTTGAGTACCTGGTACGCAGCGGTATGTAAAACTGGCGAGAGCGAATGCGCTATAGGATGTCCCAGCACATAGGCTCGTCGTGCTGCCGCTGCTTCAGTCATGGTATTCCCCTCCCACACGATGCCATTTAGGTTGTCCGTCACTTTACGCACATAAGGCGGAACGGATGCTCCTTCCAGTTTAGTGGAAGGAGCATCCGTTCCGTCTTACGAAGAACCGTACAGAACCTACAAATACGGTGCCTCAGTACTGACCATGCAGTATCTTACTTACAGCGACCCGAGTGTTCCTCACACCACTGGTTGTACTCGTCAACGTACTTCTGGTGTTCCTTATAGGTGCGCGAGTACTTCGTCTCACCCGTGTCAAGGTCAACTGTTACCCAGTAGTAGTACGGGTTGTTCTCGGGATTTGCTACCGCTTTGATTGAGGATAACCCTGGCGATGCAATCGGGCCTGCCGGCAACCCTGTATTTGCATAGGTGTTGTACTTATTATTTTTATCTGCCTTTTGCTCTTCCGTGAGGTGATATGAACGTACGCCCAAGCCATAGGTCACGGTAGCATCGGACTGAATCAAACCGTTAGTCTCCCCCTTGGGGTTATTGAGGCGGTTATTGATAATGCCCGCAACGGCCACATAGTCCTTAGGCTGTGCTTCAAGCTCCACGATAGAAGCCTTAGTCAGGACCTCAAAGGTTCGTTGGTCTCCGCTAACTCCTGCTTCCTGCAAATCAGCCTTTGTTCGCGAAACCATAGCCTCAATAATTTTCTTGGCGTCGGTCCCTTCCTTCGGAATTCGGTATTCGCCCGGGTGCAGCCAGCCTTCCATAGAGGGGAAGTTCTTCGGGATACCGTATTCTTCGGGGTGAGACATAGCAGCTTCAATATCGCGACGACTTATCTTGCCTTCGGTAGCTTTAGCGATAATATCGACCGTCTCGTTCATACGCTTACCCTGCTGAACCGCGATATAGAAAATATTATTATCGCTATCTACCAGGTTCTTCACGACCGAAGAGCTGCTCATTTGCTTCTGCAACTCATAGGTACCAGCCTTAAGAGTTTTACCGTTAGCCTCTTTCTGGTACACGTCAATAAACTTGCCGGGATCGGCAATAATGTCTTTTTCTTTGAGCGCCTGCGCAATCTGCGCGGTACTCTCACCCTGCTCAATCGTAAAGCTTACCGGCTCGCCATTTCCCGACCCCGAGTAGTCACGATTTTTGAAGGGGTTAATGTCGTAACGCTGCACGAAGACCACCCCAAGCACAATAAGTACCACGGCAAAGACGCTCAAAGCTGTTGCCATGATGGTGTGGCGGCGACGCTTACGTGCGCGTAGCTCCCTAGCGGTTACCACCTCATCCTCAAGGGTGATACCGCGAATGCCAGCCTGGCTTTCGGCGAGTGTCGGACTGAGAAGCTCGCTTAAGCTACTCTCTCGCGTCCGCTGTTTTGTAGGTTCTTCGGTCACTGAAGGTTCTCCGTTTCGTTGACGGGGCCGTCTATAGTCTCTTGCAGATGGGAATCTTCGCGGGGTGATTCATACACCAGATATCCAGCGACAGCTTGCCCAGCTTTAAGAGCATCCAGACTGTACTGCAATATGTTAACAGCAGCAACCTGGTCAACCATAGTCTTGAAATTTCGGCTGGATACACCAGCCTCGTGGAGGGAACGATGCGCACTCACCGTGGTGAGACGCTCATCGACCAGCCAAATGTTGATGTGTGTATTTCCTTCTGCATCCAATTCGGAGCGCAAAGCGTGGGCGTAATCCCGTGCCATGCGGGTGGAGTCCGACTCTCCTCCCCGCATGGTTTTGGGAAGCCCCACAAAGATCTCTTTCACGTCGTTAACCTCCACAAGTTTGCGGAGAACTCGACGGTCCGAGTTCTTCTTGCTGTCACGACGGAGTGTCTTGAGCGGAGTCGCCAGAATGCCGTCTGGATCGCTCAATGACGTGCCAACGCGGGCATTACCCACGTCAACACCCATCCGTACTCCTCGTTGAAATTCAGTCAAGTTATGCCTGCGCTATCGCGTTGCGAATAGCATCCAGTGCTTCTGAAACCTTCGAAGCATCCTGTCCGCCACCTTGTGCAACATCGTCTTTACCGCCGCCACCGCCGCCGAGTACACCTGCTGCGAGTCGCACCAAGGCACCGGCTTTAATGCCAGCTTCACGGGCACCTTCATTTGTGGCGACAAGAATAACCGGGCGACCATTGGTCACGCCAGTCACCGCCACAACGGCAGCTTCAGAGCCGAAGCGTGAACGTAAATCTAACGCTAGCGAACGAACACCGTTGGCGTCCAGCTCTCCCGCATGATGTGTAAGAACTCGTACGCTGCCGATGGTTTGCGCGTTTTCTAAAAGCTTACCAGCCTCAGCCTGAAGCTTCTCGCGGCGCAGCTTTTCAAGTTCTTTCTCAGCTGACTTTAGTTTCGCCAACGTCTGGTTGATTTTCTCGGGTAGCTCGGACGAGGATTGCACCTTCATCATGCTGGTCAGCTGATTGACTAGGGTACGCTCAGCGGCAAGATGCTCGAAAGAATTCATGCCAACCAGTGCCTCAACGCGGCGGTTACCCGAGCCCACAGACTGTTCGGTGAGCAGAGTCAGAGAACCAATTTCAGATGAAGTTCCTACGTGGGTACCGCCACAAAGCTCACGCGAAAACTCTCCACCGATTTCGACCATACGCACAATGTTGCCGTACTTCTCGCCGAAGAGGCTCATAGCGCCTAGGGCTTTAGCCTCGGCAAGAGGCATCTCACGCGCAATAACTTCGTGGTTATCCCGAATAGCGAGGTTTGCTACCTCCTCGACTTCACGCTTAGCGGAGTCAGATAGGCTCTCACCCCATGCGAAGTCAAAACGCAGGTAGCCTTCCTTATTGAAGGAACCACGCTGAGTTGCCTCATTACCCAATACCTGGTGCAAAGCCGCATGAACAATATGGGTACCCGAATGTGCTTTTTCACCGTCTCGACGTCGCTGCACATCAACCTGCGCCACAACCTCAGCGCCCGGATGTGCTTCACCTTCACGAACAACGGCGCGGTGAACGCTCAAACCCTTGACAGGCTGCTGCACGTCCTGAACATCAATCACGAAACCGTTTCCAGTAATCACGCCGGTATCAGCTGCCTGTCCGCCGCCCTCCGCATAGAACGGGGTTTCGTCCAAAACAACCTCGATCTTATCGCCCGCTTTAGCTACGGGAACGGAAACCCCATCCTTCAGCAAAGCACGAAGATGAGTTTCGGTACGAAGTTCGGTGTACCCGGTAAAGATAGAACCACGTTCATCCACGAGCTTACGAAGCTCAGAGAGGTCTGCGAAAGAACCTTTTTTAGCCTTAGCATCAGCCTGAGCACGGTGACGCTGCTCAGCCATCAGTTCGCGGAACGCCTTCTCATCAACCTTTACGCCTGCTTCAGCAGCCATTTCAAGGGTCAGGTCGATTGGGAATCCGTAGGTATCGTGCAGCGCAAATGCTTCTGCCCCAGAAACAGAGTTTGACCCGTCTTTCTTAGCCGTAGCAACGGCTTCTTCCAAACGCTCGGTGCCGGTTTCAATCGTATGCAAAAATGCCTTTTCCTCGGCATAAGCGATGCGGGAAATACGCTCGAAATCATCCGCCACGTAGGGGAAAGCACCAGCCATCGCATCGCGAGAAGCGGGGAATAGGATAGGCAGGCACGGTTCAGTAACGCCCAGCAGACGCATCGCACGAATAGCGCGGCGCATCAGGCGGCGTAGAATATAGCCGCGTCCTTCGTTGGAGGGAGTCACACCATCGGCAATCAGCATGAGAGAAGAGCGAATATGGTCCGCGACCACACGCATGCGCACATCGTCTTCATACCCCGGATCTTCGGGAGATTCAGAGCCGTGGTATTTTTTCCCGGAGAGCTTCGAAGCGGCGTCAAGTACCGGGCGCACCTGATCGGTTTCGTAGAAGTTTTCAACACCCTGCAGAAGCATCGCCAAACGCTCAACGCCTAAACCGGTATCAATATTCTTCTTGGGCAATTCACCCAGAATCTCGAAATCTTCCTTACCGATCCCTTCACCACGCTGATACTGCATAAACACAAGGTTCCAGATCTCAATATAGCGATCGTCGTCTACCGCCGGACCGCCTTCTTTGCCGTATGCAGGTCCGCGGTCATAGAAAATTTCGGAATCGGGGCCTGCAGGACCAGGCTGACCTGTAGACCAGTAGTTTTCCTTCATACCCATGCGTTGGATACGTTCTTCGGGGAATCCTACGGTTTTAGTCCATACGTCGAAGGCTTCGTTGTCTCCTTCGTAAATGGTCACCCACAGACGTTCCGGGTCCAACCCATAACCGCCTTCATCCTGACTAGCGGTGAGTAGTTCATAGGCGAAAGGAATAGCTTGCTCTTTGAAATAATCGCCGAATGAAAAGTTACCCGCCATCTGGAAGAAGGTGCCATGACGGGCGGTCTTACCTACTTCTTCAATGTCGAGGGTACGAATACACTTCTGAACGCTTGTTGCACGCGAGAACGGAGGGGTCTCTCGTCCAAGAAAATAAGGGATAAATGGCACCATACCCGCAATGGTAAACATGGCACCGGGTTCGTTTGAGATGAGTGATGCAGAAGGCACCACGGTATGTCCGCGCTTCTCGAAAAATTCGATCCAACGCTTAGAAATTTCCTGTGAGAGCATCGCTTTCCTTAGACAATTCTGTGTGAAATTCTACGAAATCTATCAAGTTCGTCATGCCGTCATTACGGCTACGTTACAGTACCGGCTAGTTAAAGAAATCTTCACCCAGCTCTCGGTCACGTTGGATGCGGGCGGAGCGAAGTTCCTCCTCTGTAGCGGCAATCCGCGATTCCACGTCGAGCAGTTCCCGCTCGGCAGCAGCCCGATTCGTGGAAGCAATTTCTTGCTCACTCATCTGACGGTCCCAGGTATCTATAGAACCAGGACGTATATCCTGTTTCTGTCGCTCAACTTTAGCATGAAGTTCAGCTTCTTTTTCCTGCATGCCTTCACGAACACGCGCAGCAAATTCGACAGCTTTAAGCGCATAGGGTTGAAGAGGCTTACCAACGGGTGAATCGAAAAACTTTCCCACCTGTGACTCCGGGTTAAGAGCGAGTGTACCCTGTTGGTACTGAACAAGAGCGCCTGTTTTCTTTTCGGGCGATGCGCTGACACGTTTTGACGCGAAATAGCCTACCGCCGCGCCCGCTCCCACAAGAAGAACTGACCGAAATAAACCCAATTACTGTTTACCTCCCTGTGAAGTACCAGCTGCACGATCGTCGTCACCAGGCTTCTTACCGCGGAATGCCTGACGGACACCGTATGAGAACGAAGCAACTTTAATAAGGGGCTGCCCCACAGTTGAGGTCACCAAAGAAGACAGGGCAGAAACATTCGCGGAAGCATCGGATACGTTAGAGGTGATACCGTCTACCTTCTCAAGCTGCTCATTCGTGGTAACGACTGTTTTAGTAACTTCGTCGATCAAAGGTGATGTGCTCTGGTTGAGCGAACGAATGGTCACGATAAGTTCATCGAAAACTTTAGTCAGGCGAATAATAGGTAAAGCAAGTAACGCCACAAGAATTGCGAAAACACCAGCAGCTATCAGACCTGCAATGTCTCCACCACTCATCACGACCTCTTTCCTATATCAACCAGTAAAACACAGTGAGCGCCCGCGAGAAACAAGTTTTGAAGCGAGCACACAGAAAAACCGTACCCACGGCTTACTCCATCATAAATGAAAAACCTTGTGCATGCCCATTTTGAACGCCGCTTGTCGTCAAAATATACAGCTCTACCAGGGGTTTTATAAAAAATTTACACTTACTGCGGTATCTCGTTACAGTTCAGATTCCACGTTTATTACCCTCATCAAACTCTATAAGACATGCATAAGATGCAACATCAAGGAATAATCCTCAGGTTTAGTCATACACCACCGACCTGAATTTTGGGTTCCGAAGCAAGTAAACACCTTCAATAAATGTTGTACCGTCTATTAAACCGGTAATAGCTCACAAGACATCATGCAATAAAAATAACCCCTCCTACAGCCGAACCGTAGGTAGGGGTTACCTTCTCGAAAATTCGAGATTATGCTAGGCGTGAGTAGTACTCAACAACCAGCTGCTCATCGCAGACCACAGGGATCTCTTCGCGCTTGGGGGCTCGTTCGAGCTTAGCGTGCAGCTTCTCGATTTCGACGTTCAGGTATGCCGGAACCTCAGGCAGAACTGCCTGGTTCTCGCCCGCAGCTGCGACCTGGAAAGGAGTGGTCTTCTCAGACTTCGGGTGAACGTGAATCAGCTGACCGGGCTTGACGCGGAACGAAGGACGATCCACGCGCACACCGTCAACCATAATGTGACGGTGTACAACCATCTGACGAGCCTGTGCAATGGTGCGAGCAAAGCCCGAACGCAGAACCAGAGCGTCAAGACGGGTCTCAAGGTGCTCAACCAGGTTCTTACCGGTCTGACCCTCGACACGCTTTGCTTCAAGGTATGCGCGGCGCATCTGTGCCTCACGAATGTTGTACTGAGCGCGCAGACGCTGCTTTTCCTTCAGCTGGGTAGCGTAGTTAGAATCAGCCTTCTTGCGGGCACGACCATGCTGACCGGGGCCATAAGGACGGCGCTCAAGGTACTTTTCTGCCTTCGGGGTCAGTGCGATGCCCAAAGCACGGGACTGACGCACGGTACGGCGGGTGCGGTTATTTTTAGCCACAATTACCTTTCATAGTGCAGAACCCTCATGTATTCACGCTAAGGGCTCTTATCTTTTTGGAGCTGGCCTCCTCGGTTTACCCGCACCGGGTGGTGGGGCGGAGAGTTTGGGGCAGAGTACCCCAGCACTACGTCAGCGTTATTCCTAAACCAAAACACAATATACTGCGCTATATAGTAGATATAACGAGACTGCCAGACCCATCAAGTCTACCGTGGTTCGCATTCAGAATCTAGCTGAGTACCGCACAAATTTTGTGTTCTCAACCATGCGCAAGAACACATTATGACACTCCCTCAAAACTTTATGACAGAAGTTCCTTTACCGAATCTTTACCATGTCATAGAATAAAGGCAGTACACCGGATGTGCGACCGACTTCCGGGCTCATAAGGGTCTGGTGCGCATTCGGAGTTTATCTATCACATCTCACTCTAGCGGTATACACCACGGCCGAGGTGGTGCATACCGCTTTTCTGTTCGGTTAGCTATCGGCTCGATTCAGAATTTCTCGGATACGCTCGCGCCGTTCAGCCAGGGTTCGTTCAAATCCGTATGGCGTCGGCTCGTAGTAGACCTTATCCCGCAAGGTATCCGGCAAATACTGTTGAGCCGCTACATGCCCCGGCTCATCGTGCGCATAAATATATCCGTCGCCGTGTCCCAAATTGGCGGCGGCCGCATAGTGGGCGTCTCGAAGATGAGCTGGAACCTGCCCCGAAAGCCCAGATCGTACATCCGCTATTGCCTTATTAATAGCCACATATGCCGCATTTGATTTGGGCGCTAAGGCACAGTAGATCACCGCCTGCGACAGAATAATACGCGCCTCTGGCATGCCGACCAACGCCACCGACTGGGCGGCGGCGGTCGCTACTTGAAGCGCCTGCGGATCGGCAAGACCGATATCTTCACTCGCCGCAATCATAATGCGCCGCGCCACAAAGCGTGGGTCTTCGCCGCCTTCGAGCATGCGCGCTAGATAGTGGACGGCGGCATCAGCATCGGAACCGCGTATGGATTTGATGAAGGCGCTAATCACGTCGTAGTGCTGATCGCCGCCTTTATCGTAGCGAACGGCAGCACGGTCAACGGCTTCCTGGGCATGGGCCAGAGTAATGCGCACGGGTTCTCTAGGGTTTACCTCTCCCCCAGATTCCGCGTTCTCGTCCGGGGATTCGACCTGTTCATGCTCGCTGAAGGCTATGGCGGCGGCCGCTTCTAAAGAAGTCAGCGAGCGGCGTGCATCGCCACCGGAGACTGCGGCAAGGTGGGCACGAGCATCTTCATCAATCACAGCAGCACCCTTGAACCCGCGGGGGTCTTCGAGCGCTCGGTTAATTAAAGACTCAATATCGGCTGGCTCCAAAGAATGCACTCGAAGCAAAAGTGAACGTGAAAGAAGAGGCGAAATCACGCTGAACGAGGGGTTTTCCGTCGTTGCCGCCACAAGAATAACCCAGCGGTTTTCGACTCCGGGCAGCAGCGCATCTTGTTGAGCCTTTGTAAACCGGTGAATCTCGTCAAGAAAAAGCACTGTTGTGGTGCCGTACATGTCACGGTCTAAAAGTGCTTGGTCCATAACGGCGCGAACGTCTTTAACTCCGGCGGTGATAGCGGAAAGTTCGACGAATTTACGCCCCGGCGCACGTGCGATGACATGCGCCAATGTGGTTTTCCCGGTGCCGGGAGGGCCGTACAAAATAACAGACGAAGGTCCTGCTGGTCCAGACTTATCGGCACCGGCAAGCACACGAAGTGGAGACCCTGGGGTCAGCAGATGGGCTTGTCCAAAAACTTCATCGACGTGACGCGGGCGCATACGTACTGCCAAGGGCGCTTGGGATGCGGTACGTGAAGACGGTGCGGACGTAAATTTTACGCGATCTTCGTCGTCTGGAAGGTCAAGGTCAAAAAGCGAATCTGCCATGTTTCAACTCTACCGTGCGTACATGCGGTATCTAGAGGGTTTCGCTATCGAGAATGAGGGTTACCGGCCCGTCATTAACGAGTTCAACCTGCATATCGGCGCCGAAAACTCCTGTTTCAACACGGAGCCCGATAGCGCGGAGCTTCTGGACAAAAGCCTCAAAAATCGGCTCGCTGACAGCGCCCGGAGCCGCTTTCGACCACGACGGGCGCCTGCCTTTTTTCGCATCTCCGTAGAGCGTGAATTGACTAACGGCGAGAACGGGCGCATCAACCTCAAGCGCGGATTTTTCGCCATCAAAAAGGCGCAGGTTAGCGGTCTTATCCGCCATTTTCGCCAGTTGGGCCTCGCCGTCCTCATGGGTAATACCGACGAGTACAAGATACCCGGTTTCTTCAATCGCCCCAACGATTTTATTCTCCACACGCACGGATGCGCGGCTTACACGCTGCAAAATAACTCGCATGGGTATGCTCTGCCTTTCGATGTTTATAAGACGTTCAGATACTTCCGCGAAGCTGTACCGCTTGCAGAAATTTCTCTGCTTCACGGGGTGTCCGGAATTCGATATATCGTTTGTCAGGGTGTTTCCTACGTGCTTCGGCTATAAGAGGCGCATATTTAGGGTAGCTGCTCCAGGTGTAGCGAATCATATTTTCGGGGTCGGTAAAAACGCTCCACAGAGGCGGCTCAGTATTTCCGGCCCAAAGTTCTTCACGAGTCACTGCTCGGTGCAGGGTTCTTCGAATAACCCGCTGCTCAACAAACCATCTCGGATAATGCAGGTAAATGACGGTATCAGCACGCTCTAGAAGACGCTCACGTACCTGAGAGTACTGCCATTCTGTAATCCACGAATCCTGCGCCGCGAGCTCATCCACCTCTGCTTCAAAACTGGGGCGGGGCGTCCAGTTCTCGCCCCAGTGCAAAGAATCCATTTCGGTATGCGGCATGCCTAAAATCGCACCAAGTCTTCCGGCAAATGTGGTTTTGCCGCTGCCACTGGCGCCTGTCATGAGGATGCGCATAGGTTCATGCCTTTCGTACGGGGACTCTTTCCAGAATAGCTAACCCATACACGAATGCGCGCCGAAACGACGAAAGCGGGCTGCATATACACCTTGGTGTATCTACAGCCCGCTTTCCTCTCAGCGCTCACACGCAGGAATTTTCAAGTAAGAACTACTTCTCGTCTTCATCCTTCTTCTTCGGCTTGAAATCAACGCCTGCTTCCTTGCGCTGCTGCGGCGTGATCGGCGCGGGTGCGGCAGTCAGCGGGTCATAGCCGTTACCGGTCTTCGGGAAGGCAATAACCTCGCGAATTGAATCTACCCTCGCAAGAAGCGAGATAATGCGATCCCATCCGAATGCGATACCGCCCATCGGAGGTGCGCCGTACTTGAAGGCGTCCAGCAAGAAGCCGAACTTCTCCTGTGCTTCTTCCTCGCCAATTCCCATGACCGCAAAAACACGTTCCTGCACGTCACGGCGGTGGATACGGATAGAACCGCCACCGATCTCGTTACCATTGCAGACAATATCGTAGGCGTATGCCAGCGCCGAACCGGGGTCCTTGTCGAAGGTATCCAAAAACTCGGGTTTTGGCGCCGTAAAGGCGTGGTGCACGGCAGTCCATGCTGAGTGCCCCAGCGCGACATCTCCTGACTCGGTGGCCTCTGCGGCAGACTCGAAGAGAGGCGCATCTACTACCCACAGGAACGACCACTCGCCGTCCTTGATAAGGCCGGTACGGTGGCCGATCTCAACACGGGCAGCGCCTAGCAGAGCACGCGCCTGTTTAGCTTCACCGGCGGCGAAGAAGATGCAGTCCCCGGGGTTGGCACCGGTTGCTGCAGCAAGACCTGCACGTTCCTCATCGGTGATGTTCTTCGCAACAGGACCAGTCAGTTCGCCGTCTTCCTGCACGAGTACATAGGCCAGACCTTTCGCACCGCGCTGCTTTGCCCATTCCTGCCATGCATCCAGGGTGCGGCGCGGCTGAGAAGCACCGCCAGGCATCACCACGGCACCCACGTAGGGAGCCTTAAACACACGGAAAGTGGTGTTGGCAAAGTAATCGGTAAGTTCGGTCAACTCAAGACCAAAACGCAGATCTGGCTTGTCGGTACCGTATTTCTCCATCGCTTCGGTATAGGTCATACGGCGAATAGGACGGGGAATATGCACATCAATCAGGTTCCAGACAGCCTCGACAATGCGTTCGCCTAGGTCAATAATGTCATCCTGATCTACGAAGGATGCCTCAATATCGAGCTGAGTGAACTCAGGCTGACGGTCCGCGCGGAAGTCCTCATCGCGGTAGCATCGGGCAATCTGGTAGTACTTTTCAATGCCGCCCACCTGCAGGAGCTGTTTAAACAGCTGAGGTGACTGCGGCAACGCATACCAAGAACCAGGTGCCAAACGCGCAGGAACCAGGAAGTCACGGGCACCTTCGGGCGTTGATCGGGTAAGAGTGGGGGTTTCAATCTCTAGATAACCGTCATCAGCAAGCAGGTTGCGTGCCGCGCGGTTAGCGTCGGAACGCAGGCGCATGATGCGAGCGGGTTCGGGGCGGCGAAGATCGAGGTACCGGTAGCGCAGACGCGCCTCTTCACCGACCTCAACATGCTCGTCAATCTGGAATGGAAGCGGTGCTGCAGTATTGAGAACCTCGACCGCAGAAACTTCAACCTCAATTTCGCCGGTTGCAAGATTCGGGTTTTCATTTCCCTCAGGGCGCTTGGTCACCTGACCGGTTACACGCAGAACGTATTCATTGCGTAGGTGTTCAAAATCATCTTCGTTATGGAACACGCACTGGGTAACGCCCGCGCGATCACGCAAATCGACGAAAGCTACGCCGCCGTGGTCACGACGACGAGCTACCCAGCCGGTGAGGGTTACGGTTTCTCCGATGTTGGCGGCGGTGAGCTCGCCATTGGTATGGGTGCGAAGCACTGCATTCCTTTCATTGCAGGCACCTCACGACTATAGACAGTAGCCGGGTGCATGCGCTTGATTTTTAAGATACGCACACTGCGTGCGCATTGTCCCATTGTAATGCCGCCACGCACTATAGCGTGGCGACACCCGCAATATTTTATGAGTCGATGCTCTCGGCAGGCACTACACGCACGTTCAGGTCTTCTTCTGGAGGCATCCAGCTCGCGGGATCCGCAGCAACTTGTTCCCCCGAACGGATATCCTTGACCTCGTGCGCCAGCTTGCCGTCATCCTCCGTCGAAATAAACCAGACGAAGGGAATACCGCGTTTTTCAGCATATTTGATTTGCTTACCGAATTTGGCTGCATTCGCCGAAACTTCACAGGCGATACCACGCGACCGGAGTGCATCAGCAACATCGTTAGCGGCAGACCAGCCTTCATCATTAGTGAGGGCGATAAATACCGCAGAGGGAACCTTACGGGTAGCCTGCGCAAACCCCTGCGAGAGGATGCGCGCCACCAGGCGGGTTACCCCAATTGACAGCCCGACTCCGGGATAGGTTTTCTTCCCGTTCGAGGCCAGCGACTCGTACCGACCGCCCGAGCAAATCGACCCTAACGATTCATGCCCCACAAGCACAGTCTCGTATACGGTACCGGTGTAATAATCCAGCCCGCGTGCGATAGATAGATCGGCAAGAACTTTTCCGGGAGCGCGGCGGGCAGCCTCATCGATAACTTCGGCAAGCTCTGTAACACCTCGATCAAGAAGTTCATGCCCAACCTTGTACCGCTCAGCGAGTTCACGGACCTGAGCCGCAAAAGATGAATCCTCGGTACGAATCTGCGCAAGCTCTAGGGCTGCCTGAGCCTGCTCTTCAGAGGCGCCAACCTCACGCTGAAGTTCCTGCGCCACCGCATCCGCGCCAATTTTTTCAAGTTTGTCAATGGAACGCAGCACCGCGGCTGTATCGGTGAGTCCCAGCCCAAAATAAAAACCCTCCGCAAGTTTGCGGTTGTTCACCCGAAGTTTGAAATCGGGAATAGGGAGTTTTGAGAGCGCATCCACAACAACGAGGGCGAGGGTCACGTCATAACGGAAAGGCAGTTCCCCATCACCCACAACATCAATATCAGCCTGGGTAAACTCGCGTGCACGCCCCTCCTGCGGGCGCTCGCCGCGCCACACTTTCTGAATCTGGTAGCGGGAGAACGGGAAATTCAGGTACCCGGCGTTCTCAACCACGTACCGCGCGAAAGGCACAGTCAGATCGAAATGCAGAGCAAGCTTTTCTTTAGCTTTAGTGGCGTTGTCATCCAACAGGCGAGAGATCGAGTAAACTTCCTTATCAATATCGCCCTTGCGAAGAAGCTGCTCAATAGTCTCAACCGAACGGGTCTCAATCGAAGAAAAACCGTGAAGCTCGAAGGTCTTACGCAGAGTGTCAAGAACATGGTTCTCAACAAGTCGTTCAGCCGGTAAATACTCCGGAAAACCAGACAGCGATGCCTTGCGAGCCATATGCTTCTCTCCTTGAAATCGTGGTATCAGATGTGCGCCATATTGTGTGATGCGCACAGCCTTTTAATCATAGCAAGGATGCGCCCACAGCGAACCGCAAAACTTCGCGCCTATTCTGGCGCGTCACATGCCGCTATAGGATGTATAAACTGTATACACCCGCTATGCTGTATAGATGCGCTATATGTTTCGACCTATAGCCATGAGACGTTTCCCCGGCATGACATAGAGCCTATTCTTCCGATTGGTTTTTCATGCCCCTAGTGAATGAGAGTTATAGCGGTGACTATTAAATCCGACGACACCCAGGTAAACCTTGAGCAGGCACGTAAGTTTGGTCGTGTATCCGATGACGGTCATGTTTTTGTGATTGTTGAGGGTGAAGAGTACGCCGTAGGGCAGTTGCCCGGTGCCTCCGAAGAAGAAGCCCTGGCATATTTCGCCCGCAAGTTCGAGAACGTTGAGGCACAGGTCTCTCTGCTCGAATCGCGTGTCGAGAATAATTCCCCGGCGGCAGATCTGCAAAAGGGTATCACCTCCATCGGTGCGCAAATTGGTGTGCGCAATATGGTGGGCGATTACGCAAGCTTGCAGGAGCGCCTGTCCGCATTGAACGAACGCATTATTAAGCTGGGCGAGGCTCAGCAGCAGGAACGTGCCGAGAACCGTGAACGTGCTCTGGCGGCGCGCGAAGAGATCGTTGCTGAGGCTGAGCAGATTGCGGCTCAGGATGTTGAGAAAATCCATTGGAAGAATTCTCACGCCCGTATGAACGAACTCTTCGATGCGTGGAAACAAGCCCAGCGTGAAATTCATTTGGCGAAATCAGTTGAAGACGAGCTGTGGAAACGATTCCGCGCCGCCCGCACCACCTTCGACCGCAACCGTCGGGCGCATTTCTCGCAGCTTGACGACCGTAACGCCCGCATCAAACGCGCGAAGGAAGAGCTGATCGCTCGCGCTGAACAGCTGTCTTCTTCAACCGATTGGTCTGAGACCTCACGTGAATACGGCAAGTTGATGCGTGCTTGGAAGGAAGTTCCGCGCGGTTCTCGCCGTGAGGACGATAAACTGTGGGCGCGTTTCCGTGCCGCTCAGGATGTCTTCTTTGATGCCCGCAACGCCGCCGAAGCACAACAGGACGAAGCATATGCCGAGAATCTCAAGGTTAAAGAGGCTCTGCTAGTTGAAGCTCGCGCCCTGTTGCCGGTAACCGACATTTCTGCCGCTAAAAAGGCTTTTGAGAAGATCCTTGACCGTTGGGATGCAGCCGGTCGAGTTCCGCGTGCAGATTTGCGCCGTATAGATTCTGAGCTTCGTAAGATTCAGGATGAAATCAACGGTGCAGAAGCCGCTAAATGGAAGAAGAACGATCCCGCTAAGGCAGCCCGCGCAAACTCGCTGCTCACCCAGATCCAGGATTCGCTCGCCGAGCTTGAGTCTGAGCTACAGGCAGCACAGGCTTCCGGCGATGCTAAGAAGATCGCTAAGGCGCAGGAGGCTTTGGAGGCGCGCCGCGCCTGGGCGGCAACCCTTGAAGGTTTCAACGCCTAAAGCTTGTTCCTCCTTTCTTACGAAGGTACAAAAATTCCGGGGTGTTCCCTATTGGGAGACCCCGGAATTTTTGTGTTTATCTGCCAAGCTATGCCCTGCTTACACGCTTTACACACCCTGCGCAGATTTTCACGCACCTACTGTAGACTATGCAGCCGCTGGCTTGGCACCGGTGAGACGATACGCCTTATAGACGCCCGCAACGTTACGCACAACGTTCAAGACATGCTCAAGCATAAACCTGTCCCCTAGTTCAACCGCAAACCGGTCGATGACAGTACGATCCTCAGAGGTGTGCACGCGCGCATCCAGAATACTTACTCCAGCCTCTGAAATAGCTCGGATGAGGTCGCTGAGCAGACCCTTACGGTCCAGGCCCTCCACCTGAATCTGCACGCGGTACATGACATCAGGTGATGAAGCCCACTCCACCGTGGTAATACGGGGCTCCTCATCGGCATTACGCATATTGGGGCAGTCGCGCCTATGTACCGAAATACCGTTGTACCGAGTCACCATGCCAATAATGTCATCGGGCGGAACCGGTGTGCAGCATCGTGCAATCTTCGTCAGCACGCCCTCGGCACCTGGAACGACCACGCCGTTATCACTGACGGCACGATGAGTCTGCTTAAGCAGGGTCTCATCAAAGTCGCTAACCTCAACCTCAGATTCTTCAATCTGGTCGCCGTTATAGAGCTCGACAAGAGAATTAATCACCTGCTTTGGCGATATTTCGTTCTCACCAATTGCCCGGTATAGTGTTGCAACGTCATTCTTGTGCAGCTGTTGAGCTACCTGCGTCATGAGCTCCGGGCTCATCATCTTCTGCAGCGGCAGCTCATTATTGCGCATGCTCTTAGTGAGAGCTTCACGCCCGCGATCCAGAGCCTCAAGACGGCGTTCTTTTGCGAAATGCTGACGAATCTTTGTTCGCGCTCGCGATGAACGCACGAATTTGAGCCAGTCCTCGCTGGGACCAGCATCCTCATTTTTGGTGGTCGTAATTTCGACTGTTGAACCCGTGGGCAGTACTGTATGAAGTGGCACTAGACGCCCATTCACCTTAGCGCCAACGGTACGATCCCCCACTTCAGAGTGAATAGCATAAGCGAAATCCACAGGGGTTGAACCGGCGGGAAGAGCGATTGCTTCACCGTCGGGGGTGAGCACCACGATCTCATCAGTATCGAGAGTTTCCGCCAAAGACTCATAGAATTTATCTGACTCAGGGTTGGAATTAGAGATTTCGGCAATAGACTGCAAAATCCCCACATTCATGGCGGAGGTATGCGCCCCCGGCTCGTGTTTCTGCTGGGTTATTTTCTCCCCCCGCGAAGCCGCTTTATATCGCCAGTGTGCGGCAACACCGTATTCCGCTTCCTCATGCATCTTATAGGTGCGGATTTGAATTTCCAACGGTAAATTACCCGGCCCATAAACCGTCAAATGTAATGATTGATAATTGTTATTTTTAGGATTCTTAATATAATCTTTGAAACGCCCCGGCATGGCGGGCCAGAGTGAAAGTATATGCCCTAAAACGGTGTAACATTGTTCATCCGTTTCGACCATAATGCGCACCGCGAGAATATCGTTAATCTCGTCAAAACTACGCCCTTTGGTTTTCATTTTTTGATGAATGGAATAGTAATGCTTCGGGCGGCCCGTCACCGTAGCTTCAAGCCCCACCGAGTCTAAACGCTCTGTAATTTTGCTGCGTGATTCATCAAGAAATTTTTCAAGTTTAGGGGTACGCTCCCCCACCATACGCACGATTTCGGCATATATTTCGGGGCTCATCGCGGCGAAGGATAGATCCTCAAGCTCCCACTTGATGGTGTTGAGTCCCAGGCGATGGGCCAGCGGAGCATAAATTTTAAGAGTTTCTTCGGCTTTTCGCGCCGCCGACCCTGCGGCTACAAAACGCCAAGTACGTGCATTGTGCAGACGGTCGGCAAGTTTGATAAGAAGCACACGAATATCTTTACTCATCGATAGCACGAGTTTGCGAATAGTCTCGATGGATGCGTGCTCTCCATAAGCCATTTTGTCAAGCTTTGTCACACCATCAACAAGGTAAGCAACCTCTTCGCCGAACTCTTCTGTGAGCTCTTCCATAGTGTATTCGGTATCTTCGACGGTGTCATGCAGAAGCCCCGCTGCCAAGACAGGACCGGTCGCGCCCATTTCAGCAAGAATCGCGGTCACGGCAACGGGGTGGGTAATATACGGATCGCCACTTTTACGCTTTTGACCTTCGTGATATTTATTCGCTATGTCAAAAGCACGCTGCAGAACTTGAATATCTTCATCGGGGTGATATTTCCGCACGGCGCGTACAACAGGCGCCAAAAGCGGTGAGAAACGTACAGACGCACTTTCGTTGGCTCCCCCAGATGTTGAAAGCATGCGGCGACCAAAAACCAAACGGTTAGGCACACGTCCGGATGCCGCCATCACACGGTGAGAGCCACGCACAATTTTCTTAGGCGGCTGCGTCTGCATGCCACCTTCGTTATCGGGGATTACGGGAGATCCTGCTGCGCTCATCTTTCTGCCTTCTTCCTCGTGCCCTCCACGTATTGAGAATCATCGTCGACCCACGCATCACCATAAAACCTGCGATATCACGATATCTTGAGTGAGACTCTCATGTGTTTATTTATCCTACTCACTGTTGTGCAAATGCGGCAAACTCATGTAGTGAAACTTTCAAGATTTATTGTAGGTGTTACATAAACCATAGGGGGCGCTCCTGTGAGAACGCCCCCTATGATTATTCACTTATACGCCCCAGTCAAGTTATTGGTCTGCGTTTATAACGTTGACTTCAAAACTCGGTTTACGGCGTTTACGCGGTTTATCATCGTCATCCTCAGATGCGGCATCCGCCTCTGCCTGACCACTCGCGCGGTATTCCTCAACCTTACGTGTGTGGGCGAGGATCTTCCGCTCGCCCAAACGTAGGGTTCCATAAAGCGGCGCCGATACGAAGAGCGTACCGACCATGCCGACCAGAATACCGACGAACAATGACAGCGAGAGATCTTGCAGAGTACCGGCGCCCAACATAAACGCGCCGATAAAGAGGATCGAACCCACCGGAAGAACACCAACAATAGCGGTGTTAATTGAACGCACTAGCGTCTGGTTCACCGCAAGGTTAATGTCTTCCGCAAATGTCCTGTCTTTACGGGAGAAAGCATCCTCGGTGTTCTCACGGATCTTATCGAAAACCACCACCGAGTCGTACAGTGAGTAGCTCAAGATCGTCAAAAAACCGATGATCGCACTCGGGGTAATCTCGAATCCGAGAGCCGCGTAAATTCCTACCGTAACAACTACGGTAAAAAGCAACCCGGCTATAGAGGCCAGCGACATCTTCCACGTGCGGAAATAGAACGCCATGCCGATCAGTGCAAGGATCACGAACACTATCAACCCGAAGAATGCCTGGCGAGTTACATCTTCGCCCCAGGTAGGACCAACGTAAGAAGAGGTTACGTCGTTCTCGCTCACACCATAAGCATCTTGCAGAGCTTTCTTAACACTGAGGGTTTCGTTATCAGAGAGCTTGCTCATTTGAGCTCGGATAGTTCCGGGGGCAATATTTGTAACACGCACATCCGATGCCGAGGGTGCATGCTCTTTCACGGCGTTTTCGCCCTCAGATACCTCAGTGTGGGTGGTTCGAGATACCACAAATTCCGAGCCGCCACGGAAATCAATACCCAGGTTAAATCCACCGCTTACAAGCGGTATGGCAACAGATACCGCCATCAGTAGAACCGCAAGTAAGAGCCAGAGGCGGCGCTTGCCGATGAAAGGATAAGACCGAGCACCCGAGTGCAAGTCATTACCGAAGCGCGCAAAAACATTAGGCTTAACTTCAGCAGCCATGATTACGCCTCCTTCTCATCATTTGTTGCTTCTTCAGCAGTGGCGGCGCGCTCAGCACGTCGACGCTCCGCAATACTTAGGGTAGGTTCCTTTGACGAGCGGAAACGACCGGCGCCTCGGTATAGGGGTGCTGCCCCCAAGGATTCCGGTGAAAGCCCGGAATGGCGGTGCCCCTCGCCAAAGTATCGTGTATTTGCAAGCAGAGTAAGCGCGGGGTGGGTGAAGAGATACACCACAATCAGGTCTGCGATCGCGGTAAGACCCAAGGTAAATGCGAAGCCCTTCACCGAACCAACCGACACCACGTACAGCACTACTGCCGCCAGAAGGTTCACAGCCTTAGAAGCCAGGATAGTTCGGGACGCGCGCTTCCACCCGTGACTGACAGCCGCCGGTATTGTACGTCCGGCACGAATTTCATCACGAATACGCTCGAAGTACACAATGAAGGAGTCTGCCGTCGCACCAATTGCCACAATCAAACCGGCAACACCCGCCAGGGAGAGGCGATAGTTTAGGGCCCATCCCAAAAGCACAATGGCTTCATACGAGATAATGCCCGCGACCACCAAAGAAGCCATTGTCACAAACCCGAGCAGACGGTACTGGAACAGTGAGTACACAAAGACTAAAAGCAGACCAATCAGACCGGTCAGAATACCCACTTTAAGCTGTTCTGCGCCCAAAGTTGCAGAGATCTGCTGCTCTGATTGAATAGAGAAGCTAATCGGGAGAGCACCGTACTTCAGCTGATCGGCAAGATTCTTAGCTTCCTGCTCTGAGAAGTTACCGGTAATCTGCGGCTTGCCGTCTGCAATAACCGCCTGCGAGACTGGCGATGACAAAACCTTACCGTCGAGCATAATAGCAAAGCGGCTGCGGGGATCGTTCGGGCTCTGACCGCGAATAGCGTTCAGACGAGTCGTCACTTTCTTAAAAGTTTCACGGGCCGAGTCGTTGAACTCAATATTCACGGTCCAGCGACCGGTGTTAATGCCCTGCCCGCTAGTTTCTTGCGAGTGACTTGCCGTCGAAATATCGTTACCGTTGAGTTCTACCGGGCCCAAAATGAATTTCTCGTTGCCATCGGTAGAGCACGCCACGATAGCTTTCTTGGGGTCTGCCGCTTCCGCATCTTCATTATTGCCCGCGGAGCAATCTTTAGCCTCAAACTCTTTATAAAGCTCGGGAGTAATCCAGTTGGTATCTGAACCGTTATCCTCCTGTGGCTCTGCGGTAGGCTTTGGGAGTTTATCGTCAGGAGTGCGTGATTCCTCAGGTACTGCTGTACCGGGCGATGAGGACTGCAGCACCGCGCGGAAGGTCATGTTGGCGGATGCCTGAATAAGCTCACGGGTTTCTGGGCTGATATTTCCAGGAACCGAAACCACAACGTTGTTTCCGGAGCCGAAAGACGTTGTAACTTCTGCCTCCGAAACGCCTGCACCGTCAACGCGCTGACGAATAATTTCAACGGCCTGTTTCAGCTGCTCCTGGCTAACGTTGGTGTCGTTCGACCCGTTCACTTTGGGTGAGAGGATCATCTGGGTACCACCAGATAAATCAAGTGCTAGTTTTGCTCCCCACGACCCACCGGCTTGCGTGGTACCGAAAATACCAGCGGCCATAAGGATCATGAGCAAAACCATCGAGACGAGGGCGCCTCGCGCGGCTGCAAGCGGTGAACGCCTAGCCATATGTGCCCCTTACTAGTTCTATGTTCTAGATATTCTTATGTGCATGAGATAAGGAGCTCCCCCTTTTAGCGGCGAAACTCCTTGACCAGTTATTCTTTGGTCTCTGAAACGTCAGAGCTTGTTTCTTCGGATGCGCCAGCACCTTCGACAGAATCTTCAGCAGCCGTAATAACCTGCGCAATCGAGTGTGGGTTAATGGTGATGACGGTGCCTTGAGCAATCTCAAGTTTGGCTTTCTGCGCCTCAGCATCAACGGAGACAATTTTGCCGTACAGACCCCCACGTGTCATGACTTCATCCCCGGGTTTAAGCGAAGCGATCATATCCCGCAGCGCTTGGAACTGACGCTTCTGCCGCCTAAAACTGCTGTAAATCAAAAACCCAGCAAAGACGACGACAAGAATCATCATAAGCGAATTGACGTCCATGTGTTTCCTCTCCGTAGGCGCAAGCCCACCGCCGCAGGTTGGTAATTCCTACGGATATTTTGACGTTTTATCTGTGCACTACCTATCCATCCTACGCGAGAGGGCTGTGTTTCCCTACTCGTTTCATGATATGCGTGTAGGTTTTCTCAAGCATTATTCGCCGTTTTGGCGATACTCAGGCATCTTTTATGCGGATAGCTAACGCGCCATTTTTAGCTTATAACCCACACAAAGGTGTATCGCAACGAAGACGGTGTCTGTACCTGGTCTCCGATCTCGCTGAGCAACAGCGAGTACTAGAGGTTAACTTCAGGTGCCTCAAGCCCCATGTGTTCCCAAGCCGCAGGCAGTGCTACGCGCCCGCGCGGAGTGCGACCGATCAAACCCTCACGCACCAGATAAGGTTCAGCGACAGTTTCTACAGTTTCGGTTTCTTCCCCCACCGCAATAGCAAGAGTTGAAAGACCCACTGGTCCCCCACCAAATTTGTAGATAAGAGACTCTAAAACAGCGCGATCTAGACGGTCGAGGCCGCGCGCATCCACCTCATACATATCAAGGGCGGTCGCGGCATCATGAGAGTTGATATCGTGAACATCATTGACGAGTGCCCAGTCTCGCACACGGCGCAGCAAACGGTTTGCGATACGCGGGGTTCCGCGCGAACGACCGGCGATCTCGGCATATCCTTCACTTGTGATACGCATATCCATCAAACCAGCGCTTCGGCGAAGTACAAGTTCTAACTCAGGCACAGAATAGAACTCAAGGTGCCCGGTAAAACCAAAACGGTCACGCAGCGGACCGGGAAGCAGACCTGCTCGCGTTGTGGCACCTACCAACGTAAATTGAGGAAGCTCAAGCGGAATCGAAGTTGCTCCGGCGCCTTTGCCAACCACAATATCCACACGGAAATCTTCCATCGCCATATAGAGCATTTCTTCTGCTGGGCGGCTCATACGGTGTATTTCGTCAAGAAAAAGTACCTCGCCCGGTGTGAGCGAAGACAGAATCGCAGCCAAATCTCCCGAATGTTGAATTGCTGGCCCGGAGGTAATACGAAGCGGTGCCTCCATCTCAGCGGCAATAATCATTGCCAGGGTAGTTTTGCCCAGCCCGGGAGGGCCGGAAAGCAACACATGGTCGGCACTGCGCCCACGCATTTTTGAGGCTTCGAGCACAAGGGAAAGCTGCTGACGCACGCGCTTTTGCCCCACGAAGTCGTCAAGCGACTTAGGGCGCAGCGCCGCCTCAATCATTTTCTCTTCAGGTTCTTCTTCCATTGCAACCAGACGTTGCCCAGGAACCTGCCCTGGCGCATACCCACCGGATGTAGCGTTATCGTATGGATTCTGAGTCACAATATCGTCCTTTATGGAAGAGAACACCAAGTCTTCTTAGCCTACGGTACTGGCGTACCGCTAATGCCGCCCCACCGTATTCTGTGCCCCCAGAGAGGCAAGTACCCCTCGCAGGGCAACGCCCACGGCTTCCTTTTCTGCATCTGGGTTATGCTGCACGTAAGCGTCGATTGCGGCATCTGCGTCTTTTTCGCTCCACCCTAAAGAGGTGAGCGCATCCATAACCTGGGGCTTCCACGCGATGCCCTGGGCGGGGGCGTTTTCTTCGGCCTGACCTTCACTCAAAATGAGTTTACCAGCCAGTTCTAGCACAATGCGCCGCGCACTTTTCGGCCCGATCCCCGGCACTTTGGTAAAGGCTTTATCGTCGCCGGTTGCAACGGCTCGCTCAACCTCGGTGGCAGTATGCACGCTCAAGACGGCAAGGGCAATACGCGGACCAATCCCCGAAACCGAGAGCATCATCTCAAAGACCTCTCGCTCTGCAGGTTCTGCAAACCCGTAGAGAGTCATAGAGTCTTCGCGCACGATCATAGAGGTCAACAAGGTTGCAGTGGATCCCGTGCGCAGATTTGAGAGGGTACGTGCTGTAGCCCGAACGAGCATACCAAACCCATTGACGTCAAGAATTGCACTCTCTAGCCCTACATGGGTTACATGCCCCGTTAACGACGCAATCATCTTTTCCCTCTCTTGTTACCTTGCGGACCCTACCAACGTGGGTGCCATCATCCAGTATATTAGAATATTTTTCTGAATGTACAGTTTATAGCAATCTTTATCGAAAATATTTCCGATATAAGTTTAGCGTCGTGTCTTTGCCTCAGCTTCAAGCCAGATTCGTTGTGCCGGTGTCAGCTTCGCATGCTGTGCACGCACTGGGCGTGATCCCTGGTGAGTCTGCGTATTCGCTGACATATTAATGCCAGAACCAATGCCGCCACCGCGCCAGCCATGACAGATTGCAATCGCTAGGGCGTCTGCCGCATCGGCGGGTTTAGGAATTTTTTCCAGCCCCAAAATCTTGGTAACCATACGACCAACCGAGGCTTTATCTGCACGCCCCGAGCCGGTAACGGCGGCTTTTACTTCAGAAGGCGTATGAAAGAAGACCGGAATGCCGCGTACTGCTGCGGCAGAAATAACCGCCCCAGAGGCATGGGCTGTACCAATCACCGTATTGACCTGCTCCTGCGCAAAAATGCGTTCAATAGCAAGAGCATCAGGTTGATAGGTATCAAGCCAGGTTTGCGTCACGGTAAAAATCCGCAGAATACGCTCATCAAGAGGCTCAGCGGCGGCGGTTCCCGCGATCCCCACATTGATGAAGCTGGCTTTGCGGTTGGCGGTCATGTCAATCATGCTAAGCCCACAGCGGGTAAGCCCCGGATCTACACCCATAATGCGGGTGGCGCCAGCAGAGCGCGGCTCATTGCGAAGAGGATGGTTTTCTTGCGTAGATGCGTTCATGGTCCTCTTTCGTTGTTGCGCTGGCTGCGCTGTGTATATAGTTCATGCCCGAGTGGCTGCGATGCCGGTGTCTGGCACCGCATTGTAACCGTGCTCGGGCATGAGGTTAAAAGGCTTTTACTCTGCCTCTAGCTGTTCCATGACGTCAGCAGAGACGTTGGCGTTAGAGTATACGTTCTGCACGTCGTCGAGTTCTTCGATGGCGTCTGCAAGTTTGAGGAATTTCTTAGCGCCTTCGAGGTCGAGGTCTACCTGCATGGTGGGGCGGAATACGGGGTCGTCGTTGTTGTAATCAAGTTCCGCTTCATCCAGCGCTTTGCGGATTTCAGGCAGGTCAGTGGGAGCGGATACAACCGTGAAGACATCGCCTTCGTCGAGTACTTCTTCGGCGCCTGCGTCAAGCACAGCCATAAGAACATCGTCTTCGGTCAGACCGTCGGTCTTGGTAACTTCGGCAACGCCCTTGCGTTCAAAGAGGAAGGCGACCGAACCTTGATCTGCCATGGTGCCGCCGTTACGGGTGACTGCCAGGCGAACATCTGACGCCGCACGGTTACGGTTGTCGGTAAGGCACTCGATGTAGAGCGCGGTGCCCTGGGGCCCGCGAGCTTCGTATAGGATCTCGGTGTAGTCGATGGTTTCACCGGTGAGCCCAGCGCCACGCTTAATAGCGCGATCAATGTTGTCGTTGGGTACAGAGTTTTTCTTTGCTTTGGAGACGGCTAGGTCGAGTGCGGGGTTACCAGAAATATCTGCGCCGCCCATACGAGCCGCAACTTCAATAGCTTTAATGAATTTTGCGAAAGCCTTCGCGCGCTTAGCGTCAATTGCGGCTTTCTTATGCTTTGTAGTGGCCCATTTAGAGTGACCCGACATTCGTATCTCCCTTGTCTCTTCTTCGCCCGTGGCGGCGTACTTGCCCTGTTGCCACGTCACAATACTTTTACACTATACCGGTTTCGCGCGGTTCTCGGATAGTTTCATACCTGCGTTTCGCGGGGTGCATACCGTCAAAGTTTTGGTGTGCACCCCGCGGTTTGTTTGGATGTTGTGGCGAGTATCTGCCCTAGCGGGGGCGTTTCATAGCGGATGCGCGCGCTTTTTCGACCATCGAGTCATCAATTTTTTCAGGGGTGAACTCCCCATATTTGCGTTGTGCTGCCGCCTCAATCAGATAGTCCGAAATCTTCGGGTTCTTCGGCAGAAGCGAACCGTGCAGGTAAGTACCCACCACGTTGTGCACGCGAGCGCCTTCATGATGATCTGTCGAGTTGTTCCCTACGCCTTTGGTCACGGTTGCCAAGGGCTCGCATCCTGCGCCGAGGTAGGTTAGTCCCGAGTGGTTTTCAAATCCCACGATGGTGCCGAATTCTTGTGAGTCTTCAACGATGTTGCCAATCAGACGTTCGTTGCCGCCGACCGTGTAGGCATCAAAGATGTTAATACCTTTGAGGGTTTCGCCTTCGTGGGTGCGGAATTCTTTGCCGAAGAGCTGGTAGAGCCCGCAGATCACGAGCATGGGCATGCCGTCTTCTGCATTCTTTTTGAGCTTAGCTCCTATGGCGTGCAGGTCTTCTTGAATTACGGTTTGTCCGGAGTCTTGGCCGCCGCCTCCGATAATAATATCGACGTCGTCGGGGAAGGTATCTCCGGGGTTGTAGTCGAGAATTTCAACGTCGAACCCGTGGGCGTGTGCGCGGCGTGCCAGCGCTAGGGTGTTTCCCCAGTCCCCGTAGATGTTCATATCTTTGGGGTATAGCTGAAGAATGCGCAGGGTTTTGCCGTTATTAGGGCTTGAAACCGGTTCTCCTGCAATGGTATGGGTCATTACGAAACCCTTTCGACGTCGGTGAATTTGGTGAGCTCTTCGCGTAGGGCGAGCATTGCGGTGTAGGTGCAGAAGATTCGCATGGGTGCGTCGCCGCTGGTGGTGATGAATTTCCTGAGGGCTTCGCTGAGGTTTTCGTTGACGTCATCCACTCGTACACCGTCGTGTTCGAGGCGCAGCGCCATGTCCCAGGCGCGTACCCCTGAGACCATGTCTACACCGGTGTCGCTCAGTGAGTCGAAGTCTACGTCCCATAGCCAGGAGACATCACGGCCGTCTGCGTATTGGTCGTTGATGGTGATCATGGTGGCGTAGTCGTCTGCGCTGGCGCTGGCGAGTGAGAGGCGGAATCCGCTGGGATTCTTAACAAGCAGAAGCTGCAGCGGGCGGCCATTGATGTTGAGGGTTTCGCCGCGACCGAATGCCGGGGTGATTTTAGCGAGTTCGTCAATAAGGGCTTGTTTGTTGAGTTTTTCGCCCAGAACCGCACGGGTGAGGGCAATGGCACCGGCGGCATTGTAGATATTGTAAATACCGTAGAGGTTGATGTTTCCTTCGCAGGTTTCACCAGCGAGATCGAAGGTTGCACTGGTACCTGAGAACGCGGTGAGGGTAACGTCTGCGGAGGGCAGTTCGCCGCGATTGTTATTGATTCCGGCGCGCATTTCGTCGTCCGAGGGGAAGAAGGAACGCAGCGTTTCGTTGAGCCCAAAGTAGCTGATGTTTGTTCCGGTTTTTACGGATTGCGCAAGCGAGAGGATGCGCGGGTCTTCCCGGTTGAGCACCACAGTATCGGTGGTGGCTTCAGCTACAGTGGAGAGCATGCGGCGGGTTGTGTCAATTTCGCCGAATCGGTCGAGCTGGTCTCGCAGCACGTTCAGTAGCAATGCGTAGTTTGGTTTGACGGCTTTGACGAAGTGCACGGCGTGGGCTTCGTCAAGTTCCAGTACGGCAATGTCTGCGTCGAGTTTGCCACTAAGGTCCATCGCTCCGAGCAGTGCCGCCGCCACACCGCGCACGAAGTTTGATCCAGTGCGGTTGGTGAAGACTTTGAGCCCCTGTGCTTCGAGGAGCTGCACAGCCATTTTGGTGGTGGTTGTTTTGCCGTTGGTTCCCGAAACAACGACGACGCCATAGGGCAGTTTGGCGAGTTCTTCGGCAACAAATCGTGGGTGTAGTTTTTCCATCACGAGACCGGGGAATGCTGATCCGCCGCCACGTAGCGTGCTGGCGTAGCGAATGCCCTGTCCGAGAAGGCGAATTAGGGGTTTTGACATGTTCACCATTCTATACCGTTTGTCGTGTATTCCTGTGCGAGGGTTCTTCGCAACGCAGCACCGGCTATACACCGGGCTGGATACCGCTCCCCTGCTATAAGCACTAATAAGCATGCGACGAGATTTCCCTGTACGAGATCCCTCAGAAAGTTTTGAACACGACAACCTAGAAAAGCGAGGTCTGTACTGTGACGGCGCTGAGAGTATCCGTCGGTTCCACCACATAGTTAGCGAGTTCTGCGGTGTTGATCAGCACGGCGGCATCCGGGTCTCCAACGTGAGCAGTCACGAATTTTCCTGCGGCTCCGGTGCAGAAGAAACCTGCTTCACGGGTTTTGAGGATGCTGGGGAATGCGTCGAGTGGTTCCGGGTTTTGCGCACGCAACGCCGCGTAAGGGCGGTTCATTGCCACGGAGGGAACCCAGGATTCATCTAGGGCGGTAAGCTGCGTTAATAGCTCGGATTCGGTAAGTGCTTTATGTGCGCGCTCCACGGTGTTTTGATGCGCCGCCCGCAGTTGGGCCCCGGGCAGCGGTTCAGTCCAGGCTCGGTATTTACTCGCTACCTGTTTGACCTGCGGAATATTGGCGATGCGAGTTACCGCATCCTCAGCTTCACGAATCAGCAACCCATCGGGCGCCTGGGCTATATAGGTTGCGGTGGCGACGGCCTGCTCATCCAGACGACGCGGTGTTGAGTGTTGCGAGCTGGTACCAACTTTAGAGCTTCCGTCAGGAAAAGTGGCGATATAAAGCCTGTGGGGTTGCTGCGCGTAGGCGCGCATTCCGGGGGTCAGCGTTCCCGCGTAAAGATGCGCGGTATGCAGAGCCGTGAACTCGTCATGCGCGGCGCAATATTCGCATTGTTTCCCGCTCTCTAGGCGGTTCCCCTGTGGGCACGCTACACGCTGTATCTGCCCGGTTTCTGTATCGCCACGGGTGTATCCGGCGCAGAACTTTTGGAGGTTCCCAGCACCGTCCAGCGCGAGCCGGAGTCCAAGAAACGCACCCGGAGTCACGGGAACGCTCATAACATCGCCGCTGGGTTTTATGCTTGTGCCGCCTGAGGCATCCGCCAACACCACGGGTTCAAGACGCAGAAAAGGCTGCCTTTCACGCCACTGCACATCACGCCAGATAAGGGCACGTGCGTGGTCAGCTGCTGTGGAAACATCAAAAATTGAGTCCAGCAGGTTGGGGTACCTCATACGTTCAGTGTAACCCTGCCTTTCACACGCGAATAGAGCTGTCGTTTTCCTCTGAGGCTAGTACTCCTCATTCTTGAAGAATTCGTCGCTGCTGAGTGAGACGGAGAGCTTTTTCAAAACTTCGAGTTCTTTGATTTTCCAGCCTTCGCCCTTCACATAGACGAACGTGGCTTTCATTTCTCGGTTCATACCGCGGTTGCGGTAGATTTTGTTGTTTTGCAGGCTTTCCTCGTTATACCAGGCGTAGCGGTTGCGTTTGTAGGAATACGTCACTACCCATTCAGCAGAGTCCCCAGAACCGACTTTTTCCGAGCTTAGAATCTCTACCTTATAGAGTGGGTTCACAGGCCAATACCCTGCCGAGGTCATATCGTCAAACTTCATGGACTCTTCGGGCGTATCCCCGCGGTCTTCGGGGGTGCGGGTGTCAAACGTCGAAGGACGCTCGGTAAATTTATAGTCTTTGGTGAAGAATTGCAGCGACTCTTCATCAGTCATTTCGTGGTTCGTAAGAATCTCATACTCATGGAATTTTGCGAGACGTTTAAGCAACGTTTCTGGCCCTTCAATACCCTGTTCTTTGACCTTAGGGTCGAATTCAGGCTCGTGAACGTTATACGCGGGGTGCTCTTCGGTAGCCGCGACAAATTCCCCGTTGTCATAACGGCTCTGTTCACTGGGTGTCAGGGGAGCTTGAGCGCCGCTGGGCAAGAGTGCAGGCCCACTGGGCTTGATCTTGGCAGGGGAAGGTTCCGCTGTCGGCGTCGGGTTGCCGCTGGCGTCGTCATAGGAGTTTCGGTTGTCCTCAGATGCCGTGGAATTTCCGCCGCTGTGGCTCATGGGAGAGGATGCCACGCATCCAGGCGTAGCTAAAATACAGCCCGTGAGAGCGAGAGATAAAAGGGTACGCTTGTACCCAGCGGCGGATGTTGTCATCAACAAACCAGCTTTCGAGAGTGGTTGGTATGCGGTTAATTGTTGAAGCCGGAAGAGCGCTTCAAGCGGTGATGTTGCTATTTCTATCCTGCCACATGCACACGCTAAAAGCATTAATGTACCAGATGATGGTTTAGTGTGGAGGATTTCAAGAGCAATTTTGCGGTTAAAGAGCAGGTCACGAGCGTATTTTTACGTCGCGTTAAGACTTCGGAACACTCATGAAGTATACCTGCATACGCGGCTTAACGTGAATGTTTCATAGCCCCTCAAAGTAACATAACTGTCGGAAACGTTCAGGCGGGGCTATGCGGGCATGCGAGCGAACCCGTCCGCGATAATCTGGCGCATGTCATCAAGGGTTCGAGACATAGTTTTTGTATGGGCAATAATGGGTAGAAAATTGGTGTCACCGCTCCAGCGGGGCAGAATATGCTGATGCAGGTGATCGGCTATACCCGCTCCCCCGACTTTGCCCTGATTCATGCCGATATTGAACCCGTCATTATGGGAAACTTCGCGCAAAACACGCATTGCGCGCTGAGTCAGGCGTGCCATTTCGAGAGTTTCTTCCTCACTCGCCTGATCGTACAGAGGAATATGGCGGTACGGGCAGATGAGCAAATGCCCCGGATTATAGGGGTATAGGTTGAGCAGAGCGAAGGCGTGCTCTCCACGATAAACAATGAGCGATTCCTCATCACTGCGCGAAGGGGCCGTGCAGAATGGGCAGGTTTTCTCAGTATGGTCCTGCTGCCCACCGCTCACATAAGCGGTACGATGCGGTGTCCAGAGCCGCTGGAACGCATCGGGCACGCCGGGCAGCTCGAAGTCATCGGTGACGTTCGTGTTCTGGGCATTCTGGTTTTCGCTCATACCCCTATTAAACCGTATATTTATAACTCCGCGAGCGGCTCACATGTGCTCTAATCTGAATCACGCCCAAGGCGCACCGCAATCTTCTGACGAATCACCGTGAGCGTCTGCTTAGTCTCTTCCAGCAGTTCCATTGGTTGTTCGGGCTCGTGATCGTCTTCTTCGGTGTCAGTCGCAAGATTGCGGTGAGAGGCAAGAAACTCTTGTGTAAGTTCTTCGGGTGGATGGTGTACCGTGCCGTCTCCCATACGGATGGCGAGCATCGCCTTAAGCTCGGCGATTTCGGCGTGAAGTGTCTCAATATCGGCCTTCGTTGCGGCGTGGTCTTCTTCGGTGACTCCGCTAATTTTTTCGATCACCCAGGTAGCAAGCGCACCGGTAATCACACCGAACAGACCAACCCCATAAATCATGACAACCACGGCAATAACCCTGCCGGGTACGGTCACGGGGTATACGTCACCATAGCCTACGGTCGCCAGTGTTGCGAGAGTCCACCAGTACGCCGTCCAGATATCTTTGATGAGGGCACCTGGGGCACCTTGCTCAATGGAAAAGATAGCGAGAGCCGCCATGATCACAAAGATCAGTGTGTACCCGAAGAGTTTAACGGCCAGTTCTGAGAGCAGTTTGTACTGGCGGTTGGCGGTCATGTGGAGCATCGCCAAGAAACTCACGATACGCCATGCTGGCAGAAGCACAATGGCGAGGTTCATCAGGTTGTGCGTGAAGAAGTAGATGCGCCGAGGCGCTAGGTAGAGACGCACACAATAATCGACCGCGAAAAGCGCCCACAGTATCATTTGAAAAATATTGAGGATGCCGTCAAGCGGTGCGCTAATACGCGTGCTTACAATGGGCGCGGCGTAAGCAACAAGATACAGGAGCGAGGCAATAAAAAGCGGTTTATCGGTGCGGCGCTCCCATTCGTTGAGCCCTTCTTCGCCGCGAGTAATCTTAGGTCGGCGCTCATTGCGTGGGTGGTCAGCTGCGGTATCGGCGAAAACGGTGTTTTCAGGCTCGGGTACGGTACGGGTGTGTGGTGTTTCTGTACCGTTTGCCTTTGCCATACTGCTCAGTCCTTACATGCTCTTCATTGAAGCGGGTCTGCCGCGAATTCCAGTTCACGCAAACCTTTCTACAGCCATCATATCGGTTTTCTGTAAGTGTCTGTGGATGCCGCTTACCTCACGTGGGGAGACTCGCCGTGCGGGAGAGCATTGGTTTGTTTCGGGTGTTTGGCTTAGACCAATACGTTACAGAGAAGAACCGTATCTGAGAAACTAGGGCTATGAGTTCTTCAATTTCGCAGACAGTCCGTGAACTTGCCGAACCAAAACTGGCGGAGTTCACGGCGAAGCTGATTCCTACGGTTGATCCGGCGCGGATTTTGGGTGTACGCATGCCCGCGCTGCGCAAGCTCGCTAAGAAGCTGCTGCGTGAACATCCGCAGGAAGTCACGGAGTTTAAAGCGGCAGTTCCGCATGATTTTCAGGAAGAAGACCTGCTGCATGTGCTGCTTCTCAACGAGGAACGTGACTTTGCCACCTGGCATGCGGAAATTACTAATTTCTTGCCATATATGACGAACTGGACTCTTACGGGTGCCGTCTCCCCGACCTGCGTGAAGGACCGCAATGCAGCCAACCTGCCGAAGCTGGAGCGGGCCTGCCTCAACTGGATGCTTGATGATCGCGTGTATGTGCAACGTCTAGGCGTGGTAGTGCTCATGTCACTGTTGGGCACCGAGTATTTCTCACCGGAGCATCTGCGTAAGGAGTACGAGTACAACGGCATCGACACCTGCGCCGTGGACGGCATGTGCCAGACCCGCTGCCCCGTGAACATTAACACTGGTGACCTGATTCGCCACCTGCGTTCTGAGAACCAGGACAAGCTGGCTGCTACCGGCTGGAAGGTTGCCGCGCAGCAGTGGGGCGTCATGGATAAGGTCGCCGGCAAGGCCCTGACCGTGGCTCAGAAGCTGCCGTTCCCCGTGGTGCACGGCACCACCAACATTGCCCGCAAGGTCATGGGCGACGACACGGTCCCCTCCTACAAGAAGGGCCTGCCGGTCGGTGGCCCGGCACGTAAGCCGCACAAGGACGCAACCGCTGAGATTGTGTTCTTCCCCGCCTGCGTGAACTCCATGTTCGGCGGCGTGGACGGCGACGGCAAGCATGACCCGGTACGCAACCCAGGCGTTCATCCGCCTGTGTGAGCGTGCGGGCGTGAAGTACCGCATCCCGGACAATATTGGTGAGATGTGCTGCTCCACCCCGTGGAAGTCGAAGGGCTTCACCGACGGCTACTCGATCATGAGCGACCGTGTGCTGAAGTCCCTGTGGGAGGCCACTGACGGTGGCCGCCTGCCGGTCGTGTGTGACGCTTCGTCCTGCACTGAGGGTCTTGAGGTGATGCGCAAGAAGGTTATTAAGGCGCTTGAGCACAAGATTGTGAACGGTCTGAAGCCGGGCGAGCCGGACTTCTCGCGTCTGCGCATGCACGACGCGGTGCAGTTCGCCGCCGACAATATGCTGGATAAGCTGACCGTGTCTGCTCCCCTGCCGTCGATTGCACTGCACCCGACCTGCTCCATGACTCATCTGGGTACTCAGCCTGCGTTTGAGAAGATTGCGAACGCGATGAGTGACGACGTGTACGTGCCGAAGAACTGGGGCTGCTGCGGTTATGCGGGTGACCGCGGTATGCTGCACCCCGAGCTGACGGCGAGCGCTACGGAGGCGGAGGCTGCGGAGCTGAGCGAGCAGAAGCAGTTCGCCGCATACATTTCGGCGAACCGCACCTGCGAGCAGGGCATGACGGAGGCGACCGGCCACACCTACCAGAACGTGCTGCAGCTGCTGGAACGCACCACCCGCTAAAAGGCTGAGCGCGTAGCAACGGTATAAAGAAGGGACCCGGCGGGCTATCTGATGGATAGACCGCCGGGTCCTCTATTAATAGACAGACATATACCTATATAATTTAGTCTTCTAGCTTTCTTATATATCGCAAAAGTGAATTACGAAAATTAGACAACAATTCTTTTGCAAGAGATCTTTCAACAGGACTACCTTTTAATAAATCTTTAACACGCATATTAAGTTTATTAATATCAAGCGCTTGGAATCCTTCCTTTCCCACTCTCTCATCATTGACATGCAAAGAAGCTTTAAAACTTCCAGAGTCTTCATCCTCAATATAGTCCCTGAATAGGAAATACCTCAAAATAAGGGGATCCATCTTTCTAGATTCAACCCCATTTTGAGAGTAAAAATTTATTAACTCTTCAGACGGTGCAACATAGAAATTTTGAGCAGCATGAATAGCACATACATTCATCATGTAAATTTTTTTGCACGACTCAGAAATATTCACATATTCAATATTTCTTGCACCTATTTCCTGATCTTCAGGGCTTTTCGGAATGAGCGCAACAACAATTTTTGAGGATAGGGGGACGCAGTAACCCACTCCATATTCTGCTTTAGGATTAGTTATATATAAACTATAAACAACGTTTACATCACCACCCGCTGGAAGTTCTCCTCGACTCATGGGCATGAACCAGGGAGAGATTCCCAAGTCGGATAGAACAAACCTTCTTTTATCGTCCACTAAAATTCTAAATTTATACCTTTCTAGGTAGCTACTTTCATACATCTTATATAAGCGCTCCCTATTCAATTGAATGGAGTTTCTAATTATATTCTCTTTATCCTTTTGCATTAAACCCTCAACCGTTTCGAGCGTATCTGTGCGCAGGGAACCTCTAATAAACTCTCCAGCAAATGGCGACCGCACAAACATTTGCGCAATATATGATACGAGGACACCGAATCTTCCCTCATCCAGCTCTTCATGCATTTCAAGCAAATTAATGATATCACCTATAGAACCCTCGGTCTTATGAAAAATATTTTTATCCAAGTCAATGGGATCTATCTTATACCCCTTATAATATCCATTATCCATAATTTTTTGATCTTTATAATATTTAGAAATTTCATCAAATTCTTTGGATGTAAAATTAGCATCATGCTCCCCCACAGAGTATCCAATGTCCTCTGCCGTTACACATTCTGTCTTACTCTCACGGATATCCCTCTTAAGGACCTCTTGTCTCCTCCAATTAATTTTACTCTCTTTGCATTCTCCTTCAGGGAGGTACCTAAACCTACCAATTATGCTTGCAGGAACTATATGATCTTTCCTAAGCAAAACTTACTCCTTCAAAATAGTTAACACAAAAATTACCTAGCAATATTAACAATAAAACTGTGACAAATAGCAAGAATCGACTGATAGATTCCTTACTTCCACCTCCCCTATTTAGCGTAATTAAGTAACCCTTAATCTCGAGATTTTTTCCAAACCTTAATTACATATGAGATTAAAGGAATAATAATAATAAAAAACGCAATAAGAATACTCCACCCCAAGGCCATCAATTTCTCATCACCTGATTTATCGCTGCTTAGCAATAAGGGCATAACTGTAGGAATAATCATAATAAATGCAATATATAGCGCATACCTTGCGAGCCTTTCTTGACTCTTTGCAAGTTTTTCTTGGCTAATAGAAAGATCTTCCTGACGTTGCGCAGAATTAATCCCCTCAATTTTTTCGACAGAATCTTTTAAGACATTCAAATTCTGCTCAAAATGAAGAGCTGACTCCACCTTTTCCATAGCAATAACATGCTTCCCGCCTCTCGGATTCGTGCGACCCATATCATACATAATATACATTCTATTGATAGCGTTATTAATATTCTTAATTTCTTTTTTATCCTCCGCAGAAACGAACTTCTGAATCTGACCTGTGTAATAATTTACAAGAATATATTTCAAAATCGATAGCATGATTGCATCCAAATGGAATGACTCAGCATACCCCTGATAACAAATCGGCAAGTCGCTACCATTTATTTTTGAATCTGGAAAATAATAGACAATGCCATTTGAACAAGCATAAAAACACCATTTATACCCACTACCACCTTCCATTTTTAGCCGCTTAGGATCCTCTTTAGTCCACTTTTCCCTGGCAGCATCAGATGGTTCTCTACGATCCGCAATTTCATGCAATTTCTTAATAAACTCCAACCTATCTGGATTATCTTTTTCGAGATTCCTGAAATTTTTGAGAAAGCTTGAATCACTGGGCTTAAGCGAATTAATTATATTCACTACATACATAAATGGTTTAATATTCTTTTTCCACATAGATTTCTGCAGCTTACGGCTTTCGAATTCGTCCTTATATTCTTCCGCTTCTTTATCACCAATTCTAGCTCCTGGAATCAAATGATATTTAGCAAAATATTCGTATACATCGTCTATCTTGATTTTAAATTTTTTACCTATTTCTTCCCTAGGTATCTCGACCTCAAGTACAGCCAATCCTGGAATTTCATCTGAAAGACAGATTTCTTTTTCAGCTAAAAGTACTTGAACGCGATTAATAGTATAATCAACTATGGTATTGTCTTTTAGTTCTTCTGAGTAATACCTGTGATTACCTTTGTATAGGAGGTTCCAAATAGTCTCAGGGAAATTATCCCATCTGTCTTTATCTTTAGAGATACGTTCTATAATTCGGTTTTCTTCTTCTATCCAATATTTCACACCAGGTACACCTGCATTCCAGCCTACACCTTGATTTCCGCCATTATTTTTGAATTCTTCTAAACTTTTTTTATCAGTAAAAATTGAAGCCAAAATATATGTCTTCATTGTCTCGCTCCTTAAATTATTCTTAGGCGTACAAATTTTTTGAATCAAATTCTCTAAATTTTACATACGTGACTACGCATCTTCTCCTTGATTTTGCAGATAGAATACCTGGCGATTAAACACACGAGGTGCTTAGATCGCGCCCAGACGTCCTTATCCGAATCGTACAATTACCGGCATTTCCGAACGGCAACGAACGTTAGTACCATCACTTACATTAGCACGAAAACACACCGCTGGACTAGGGAAAACTTCACCGCAACATAACTTTCTACACACTGTTGCGGATATGCTCCACAATACGTGCCACAGCCTCATCCACGGGCACACCGTTCTCCTGCTTGTTACCGCGGAAACGGAACGAAACAGCGCCGTGCTCCGCATCCTCACCGCCAGCAATCAGAATGAACGGAACCTTCTCAGTAGACGCAGTACGAATCTTCTTAGTGAAACGATCCGAACCGTAATCCACCTCAACACGCACGCCGTGCGCACGCAGCTTATCCGCAATCGCAATCACATCAACCATCTTTGGAATGTTTTCAAAATAAATTATTGTGTATTAGCAATATAAGGTAATATTTGCGATTACCCCATCAATAATACAAGTGTAAATTGCCTCTAGCGGTCATTATGTTATGTTTCATGCCGGCCAGTTCTTCACTAGGAAGAATACTGGAAATAGTATAGCTTCCCCATCCATTTTCTGTACGGTAAGTACTACGAGTACCTAATTATTCCTAGTTACAGTAGACTGGTAGGTTACAATGAGCCACAATGCGAATTTATTCTTTTATTACGTCAGAACCTGCCACCCAATAAACTGTATTCAAATTCTGCAGGATAATAAGAAAAACGCCCCCCTGTAGCTTATAGCTACACTAGAGAAGCGGTTTCCTTAGTGAACTTTAAAATTGTTCCGAATTGATTTCAGAGGTAAGTAAAACAACCGTGATGAAATTTGGATTTTTCATTCTCAAATCAATACATTGTCAGCTTTGCCTGTAGGAGTTTTTATTTCTCCTTCGGGAAGGGTTTCTTCGAAAAGAATTCCCCCAGAAAGCTCAAAATTTTTACCGTCAACGGTGGCACCCGTGAAGTCAGCACCCTTAGTAAAG
>NZ_KV820092.1:411270-417163 GCF_001815285.1 Rothia sp. HMSC065D02 | reverse complement strand
TGGCACCCGTGAAGTCAGCACCCTTAGCAAAGGTTACATTATTGAAAATAGCAACTTCAGTAAAAATATGATTCTTAAAGTGTGCTACCTCAGTAAAGGTGACACCCTCAAAGTTAGAACTATCAGCAGCCTCAGTGCTGGGCTTGGGGTCTTCGTTCACGCGGTTGCGGATATGCTCCACAATACGTGCCACAGCCTCATCCACGGGCACACCGTTCTCCTGTTTGTTGCCGCGGAAGCGGAATGAGACTGCGCCAGCCTCCGCGTCCTCGCCGCCAGCGATCAGAATGAACGGCACTTTCTCGGTAGAGGCGGTACGAATCTTCTTCGTAAAACGATCCGAACCGTAATCGACCTCAACGCGCACACCCTGCTCACGCAGCTTATCCGCGATCTCGGTCATATAGTCGTTGAAAGCCTCCGCCACAGGCACACAAATCACCTGCACCGGTGAGAGCCATGCCGGGAACGCGCCCGCATAGTGCTCAGTCAGCACACCCAGGAAGCGCTCAATCGAACCAAACTTAGCCGAGTGGATCATCACCGGCTCCTGAATCGAACCGTCCGCAGCCTGGTACTCCAAACCAAACCGGCTGGGCTGGTTGAAGTCATACTGCACGGTAGACATCTGCCAGGTGCGGCCAATCGCGTCCTTCGCCTGCACCGAAATCTTCGGGCCATAGAACGCGGCCCCACCCGGGTCAGGCACCAGCTCAAGACCGGTCTCCTTCGCTACTTGCTCCAGCACGGCGGTAGCCTGCTCCCACTGCTCATCGGTGCCGATAAACTTATCCTTCTTATCACCCTCAGTGTCGCGGGTCGAAAGTTCCAGGTAGAAGTCCGTCATGCCGAAATCTTCCAGCAGGCTCAGCATGAAATTCAGCAGGTGCCGCACCTCATCGGGGGCCTGCTCCTTCGTCACATACGAGTGGGAATCGTCCTGCGTAATCATGCGCACGCGGGTCAAGCCCTGCAGCACGCCCGACTTCTCGTCACGGTACACGGTGCCGAACTCGAAGAAACGCAGCGGCAGCTCACGGTACGAACGCCCACGCGAACGGTAAATCTCGTTATGCATGGGGCAGTTCATAGCCTTCAAACGGTAGTTGCCGTTATCGAGCTCCATCGCCGGGAACATGCCGTCCGCATAATACGGCAGATGCCCGGACGTATAGAACAGGTCTTCCTTTGAGATATGCGGGGTGCTCACGTACTGGAAGCCCTCAGCAATATGGCGGGCGCGCACATAATCTTCCATCTCGCGCTTAATCACGCCGCCCTTAGGATGAATCACCGGCAGGCCGGGGCCAATATTCTTCGGGAACGAGAACAGGTCAAGCTCCTTGCCCAGGCGGCGGTGATCGCGGCGCTCAGCCTCAGCAATACGGTGTTTATACTCCACCAGCTCGTCCTTCGTGGGCCAGGCGGTACCGTAAATACGCTGAAGCATGGGGTTCTTCTCAGAACCGCGCCAATACGCGCCACCGGCACGCATGAGCGCGTAACCGTTAGCAATCAGCTTGGTGTTCGGCAGGTGCGGGCCGCGGCACAGGTCATTCCACAGCACCTCACCGGTTTTCGGGTGCACATTGTCGTAAATCGTGATCTCGCCCGCACCAACCTCAACCGAGGCACCCTCGGCGGCATCGGCACCCGAACCGGGGCCTTGACTGAGCGAAAGCAATTCGAGCTTATACGGCTCGTTCTTCATCTCTTCAACCGCTTCAACATGGGTCACCACGCGGCGGCGGAACAGCTGGCCCGACTTGACGATCTTAATCATCGACTTCTCGATCTTCTTCAGATCCTCGGGGGTGAAGGGCTCAGCCACATCAAAATCAAAATAGAAGCCATCCGTAATATAGGGGCCGATGCCCAGCTTCGCGTCCTTGCGGTACTCCTGCACCGCCTGCGCCATCACGTGCGCCGCAGAATGGCGCAGCACATTCAAGCCATCAGGTTCGTCAATGAAAACGGGCTCAACGGTATCGCCCTCAGAGAGCTTGTGTGAAAGGTCAACCAGCGTGCCATTCACGCGGGCAACCACAATCTTTGCGTTATCTGCAAAGAGTTCAGCGGCGGTGGCGGCAGTAACCTCCCGCTCCTCACCGGATACGCTGATCATGATGGGTGCTGACATTTCAGCGGCAGACATGTGTCTCCTTTAGGTTAGGCACGGGGCCTACTCCCCCAGCGTACGGGGCCAGGATAGGCGCAGCCGCGCAGACTAATCCGCACTGTACAGGTGCACGGACATCACTATTCTACGGCGTTCACAGCAAATTTTCAGGTAACGGCTCAGGGTGGACACAATATCAACGATAGTTTCCCGTCATAATACCTCAGTAAAACGGGTATTCCGGCGCGTAAGCCTAGGCAAAGCTAAGCAGACATAACGTGTGCAAAAGCACATACTGGAAGGATAGGAAGAGAACTATACCTACACCGGTAAGGAGATTATGGCCCATGACAGTTGTATCCAATACATCCGAAGCTCTGAACTCCCCCTACGCCAACGCCCTTGAGCATATGCTCGCCGAAACCCGCGCGCACGCCCTCGATTCCAGCGTCAAAGAAATTGACAGGCTCGCCATCTCGCACGACGCTTCGCACTACCTGCTGGTGCCCGCTGGAATCGTACGCCCCGATTCAGCGGAGGCGGTCGCCGATATTTTCCGTGCCGCCAGCGCCTTCAACTTGCCGCTCACCTTCCGGTCGGGCGGCACGTCTCTATCCGGTCAGGCAAGCGGCGATGGGCTGATGGTCGATACCCGCCGTAATTTCAAGAAAATTGAGGTGCTTGACGGCGGCAAGAGGGTGCGCGTTCAGCCCGGCGCCACGGTGATGGCGGTCAATAATATGCTGGCGCCCTACGGTTATAAGCTCGGGCCTGACCCGGCCTCATGGTCGGCATGCACTATCGGCGGGGTGGTCGCCAATAACTCCTCGGGCATGTCTTCCGGCACCGAATTCAACACCTACAACACGCTGGAATCTATGGTGTTCGTACTCCCCAGCGGAACCGTTATTGATACTTCTGCGCCCGATGCGGATGCCCGCCTGCGCGCCCTCGAACCCGAGATTCACGAGGGTCTGCTGCGCCTGCGCAAGCGCGTGGTCGAAAACCCGGAATCGGTTGCGCGCATCCGCCAACAGTACTCCATGAAGAACACCATGGGCTACGGCGTGAACTCTTTGCTGGATTACAGCACACCGGTTGATATTCTGCAGCATCTTCTGATTGGTTCGGAAGGTACCCTCGGCTTCGTCGCTTCGGCAACCTACCGCACCTTGCCCATTCATAAATTCGTTTCGACCGGTCTGCTCGTATTCGATAACCTCTTGGATGCTACCCGTTCCGTGCCTGAACTGGTTGCTAACAAGCTCGCTACCGTGGAGCTGATGGACGCCACCAGTATTCGTGTGGCTCAGCGTACCGGGCAGGCGGCGGAGGCTCTTGCTGCTATTGATGTGCGTGATCATGCGGCTCTGCTTGTGGAATTTCAGGGAAACTCTGAGCAGGAGCTCACCGATCTTGCCGCGTCTGCCGCGCCCATGTTTGATACCCTCCCGGTGGTGTCGCCGGTCGAAATGACCAGCAAACTTTCTGAGCGTAATGCGCTCTGGGCTGCACGTCGCGGACTGTACACCACAGTCGCAGGCAACCGCCCCACCGGTACGAATGCGTTGCTTGAGGATGTGGTGGTCCCGGTGGACGTACTTGGTGCTACCTGCCGCGATTTGACCGCCCTTTTTGATGCCCACGGTTACCAGGACTCAGTCATTTTCGGGCACGCAAAAGACGGCAATATTCACTTCATGCTCAACGAGCAGTTCCGCGATGCCAAGCAGCTTGTGCGGTACCGCGACTTCACCGAAGAAATGGTACAGCTCATTCTGGATGCTGACGGCTCACTCAAGGCAGAGCACGGAACCGGGCGTATTATGGCGCCGTTTGTACGTCGCCAATTCGGTGACGAGCTCTTTGAGGTCATGCGCGAGATTAAGCGCCTGATCGACCCGAAGGGTTTCTTGAATCCGGGTGTGGTTCTTGCCGACGAAGACACCGATTATGCCACCGATCTGAAGGTTGCCGAAACCGTTGAAGAAGAAGTCGATCGGTGTGTGGAATGCGGGTACTGCGAACCGGTGTGCCCGTCTAAGGATTTGACGCTGACCCCGCGCCAGCGCATTGTGCTGCGCCGCGAAATTGCTGCAGCAGAGGCTAATGGTGATACTAAACTTGCCGAACGCCTACGCCAAGAATACGAATACTACGGTGTGGATACCTGCGCGGTAGATGGCATGTGCGTTACGCGCTGCCCGGTACTGATCAACACGGGTGATTTGGTGCGCCGTCTGCGTGCCGAGAACCAGGATGCCCTCGGTGCCGCCGGGTGGAAATTCGCCTCAAAACACTGGGGTGCGATCGATAAAGTGGCGGGTAAGGCTCTCACGGCCGCAAAAATGCTGCCGTTCCCGGTGGTACGCGGAGCCACCGATATTGGTCGTAAACTCTTCGGCGAAGACATGGTACCCGCCTATAAGAAGGGGCTTTCTGCCGGCGGCGCGCCACGCGTTCCTCATGCGGAAGCAAACCCCGATATTGTGTTCTTCCCTGCCTGCGTGAACGCCATGTTCGGCGGTGTTGATGGTGACGGTAAGCACGACCCGGTGAACGCGACCCAGGCGTTTATTCGCCTCTGCGAGCGGGCGGGCGTGAAATACCGGATTCCCGAGGACATCGACCAAATGTGCTGTGGCACGCCGTGGAAGTCCAAGGGGTATACAGATGGCTACTCGATTATGAGCGACCGCGTGCTCAAAGCGCTGTGGCAGGCGACCGACGGCGGGCGCATCCCGATCGTGTGCGATGCTTCCTCGTGCACCGAAGGCCTTGAGGTGATGCGCGCGAAAGTTGCAGCCGCTGTGGAGCATAAAATCACGCAGGGTTTGGGGGCAGACGAGGCCGATTACGCTCAGTTGAAGCTTATTGACTCGGTACAGTTCGCTGCCGATACGCTGTTGCCTAAGCTCACGGTGTCAACTCCCCTGCCGTCGCTGGCGCTGCACCCTACCTGCTCGATGACTCACTTGGGCGTGCAGCCTGCATTTGAGAAGATTGCAAACGCCATGAGCGATCAGGTGTACGTTCCCAAGAACTGGGGATGCTGCGGTTACGCTGGTGACCGCGGCATGCTGCACCCTGAGCTCACGCAGAGCGCTACCCGTGCCGAGACTGCTGAGCTAAACGAGCACGAGTTCGCCGCATATGCGTCATCAAACCGCACCTGTGAACAGGGTATGACCGAAGCAACCGGACATACCTTCCAGAACGTACTGCAGCTTCTAGAGCGAGCCACTCGGTAAAGCTTTGCTCCGTTAAAACTGTAGGGCTGTGGGGCGGCATCGCAAGATGCTGCACCCACAGCCCTATGTTTGTAATGCTTCTTATTTCAACAGCTCAGGAGGCCAGTTTATATTCTGCCTCCCCCGGATATACAAAAACGCTATGTCCTGTTTCTAGCGTCAGAGCTAAATCTTCAGGACATAGCGTTTTTAGCGAAATCGCTAATAATCGTGTTGTGCGGTGCGATATAAGAGCAACCCGGAAGTTTTGTTGCCCAAGGTAACCCTTCAGAACTACCTCACTTCTAACATTAGCCTTATCTGTAAGCGAACTTCAAAGATATTCGGAAATTGTAACCAAATCTTTATGTTTAGCGAAAAGTTCAACCTTTTATCAACATTTTGGTAGTGTCATACTAATTTTTACGACAGGGAGTATACGAGACTTTCTCCTGTACAATAAAACAGTTTTTATATGTGAGGTATTACTCTTTATATACTGACAATCTGTTTACATGTTGGGCCAGGTCGGGTGCAACCGACC
>NZ_KV820092.1:236741-411170 GCF_001815285.1 Rothia sp. HMSC065D02 | reverse complement strand
CCTCAGACTCCCACACCCGCACCAGCACCGGCTCACTCACACGAGACACCTCGGTTCCGAAAAACTGCCACGGCCCACCATCAATACTGTACTGACCCGCATACGTCACCGTGACATAGGCATGAAAATTCCCCACCTGCGGATACGCATAACTCGTCGACGTCTCATGCAAGGATTGACCAGAATACTGTGAAGACACCGAGCTACCAGCACTATGTGTTTTTAGATCGTGCCCGTCTCCATACTCATACCGGTACGCCACCGGTACCGCCCGAATCCTGGTATGCCCGATAGGTAGGTCTCCCTCAAAAATATTACTGCTGCCTTCTAGAGTAGTGTAGAAATTCGTTTCCTCACCCTTGCTCGTGTGCGGTGGATGTGCACTATCCAGGGTCAGGTGCGGATGCGCCGGGATCAACTCCAGCAAATGAGTGCGCATCTCGGTGATAATCCGCTCGTACTCGCTTTGGGCTTGCTGTGCTGCTTCCGGATCGTTCAGGGTGCAGGTATCACCGAACAGATGATTCGTAATCGTCTCCCCAACAGGTTTAGCCTGACCATCATCAGTAAATTCTTTATACTGGCCTACACGCCCATCCCGACTAACACAGTACGAACCATCATTGGCAACATCAAATCTAAACGACTTATTAGCACCACTTTTATCTTGAGCGAACCCAAGATTCCCATGATGATGCTCCCGATACCATCTCGTCCACTCATCTTGACGACGTTCATTATTTTCCTGAGACGTGTGCAGATCGGCATTTGGATACTGTCCTATATTTTGCTCTGGCGCCTGTCTCCCACCGCGCCACTGTTGGCTTTGAGATATCTCCTGCTCTGAACACCATAGTGAAGCATCCGAATTACCGCAGAGAGGATCACCCATAACCGGAACACCTTGAAAAAGTGAGGCACATACCAATGATGCAACCATTAGGCATGGAAGAGCTCTATTCTTCATTCTTCTCACCCTTCATATCCAAGAACTCAACGCTATCGATAAGCCACCGATTCCCATCATGGTGAAGAGTCATCATATACCAGTTATTCTCGTAATCTTTATTAACAACTTCCTTATAGTGCTCTCCATCAGCCTCAATATAGATGAGATGTGGCCAAGCCATGAAGAACTTCCACTTATATTTACCACCACCGTGGTTAATAGGCTCACCATGGAACTCGTAGCCATGCACATCTCCACCTACAATCCACCCGCCCTTTTTATAAAGACGAGTATCAAAATCATAGGTCTTCTGTTCATCTGTGAAGTTCTTACTGATATATTTATAGGCCTCTTTGAAGTCCCCGGTCTGAAGCCCGTAGTTACGCCATTCCGTCCACGCCTGCACCGTCTTACGCATCCCCTCCAAGGAAGCATTCGTATACCCCTCCTCCGTCTTGGGCTTCGGAACATTCTGCGCAGGACCATACACATCAGCGGCACGAAATTCTCCATCTGGTGCTTTCGAGTTCCCCGAATAATGCGGCGGCACACTCGACGACGGCGATGGGCCATTACTGGATGAAGCAGAGGCAACGACAGTCGCAGAAGAGAAAGAACTCGAACTCTCAGTAGCCATTCCAGCAGGCTTCGAGTCCTCCCCACACGCAGATAGCAACACAGCAAACCCAGAAACGCCCAAAGCGCTCATAAGGGCACGACGAGACAAACCAGGGATACGAGTATTCATCGGTGAACACATCCTCAAAAAAATTGTGGCTGGGTGAATAAGATAAGACCAACTCTGAAAACCACACGTTCCATGCGCCATTCCTCCGATGGAACAGCTTATTCGCACGTACTAAATGGACTCAGAAGAAGTCATATCTATTACTCTACGATGATTCAAAATATTTAGCGATTCACCCGCGACATATATAACCATTTATCAATAAACAACTCTGTGGATTTTATTCAAAACATTAAAGATATTAGACTTTCGAGTTTACATTTAAAAACTCAACTTCCACGCAGAACCACTCTTAAGAATTGCACCCAAAAGACTATATTTAGATAACGCACACAATGACACACGCCCTATACACTCTGAATACAACAGAGACCCTTATACAAAACCCGCCCGGCGCCTCCTCATAGAGTACGCCGGGCGGGTTTATAGTCTAAAAATTGCTTATGCTGCGTGCTGGCATGTGGGGCATGCGCAGTCATCACATGCGCAGTTGGCGCAAGAATCATTGCAGTGTGCGCATTCGCAAACCGCATGGTTACAGGTCGGGCAGGTGCAGTTATCGCAGGTGCAGTTGACGCACAGGTCAGAGCAGTTGCCGCAGGAGCATACGTTGCACTCATCGTAGTGCCCTTCGTGCTCGCGGTGCGCGTGCCCGTCATGCAGGTAGTCTACGTGATCTAAGTGAATAACTGCCTGGTGACCGCATGAAGGCCCGTGGGTATGTGCGTGGCTTTCGGAATGACGGTGGGGTGCAACGGTGGTCATGATCTCTCCTCAGATAAACCGAGCTAATCGCCGGTGTGTTTCGTATGTTCGTGCACATCCTTCACAATGTGACTGATGTGGTGGTCTAACAATTTGTAGATAGTGGTTCTGCCGTGCTGCTCCCCTTCAACAACATGCGCCTCTCGAAGGATGCGCAAATGATGCGAGGCGAGCGGCTGCGAAATACCCAAGCAGGTATGCAGTTCGCTCACACTATGTGGACGCTCCACCAAATGGTGTGCAATCGCAAGTCTTAACGGATTAGCGAGTGCTGAGAAAATTGCTACGGATGCGCCGAATTCTTGATCCCAGTCTCGTGGTTCCGTCTGACCCGAACCGTTATCCATAAACATAATTTTATATAAACGCCTTTTTATAAGTCAATACGCTACAAACTTCTCACCAAATTGTGACATTAACGTACTGACTAGGCGTTTTCCTCCTTTACATGAAATATAGGCTGTCCCAAGACGTCACAGTCCTCTTAGACTATGTGCCCCATCGTTTCCGTTTATTCTCACTCTAGCAGGCTCCCTTCTCCGTCAAACCTTAGGTTACGTTTCCTAACACCCCCTTATCGCGCACAAAGGTTCAGGTCAACAAAAGTACCTGCATCCTCTCCTTTACATGGGTGAGGATGCAGGTACCTTAAATACAAAGCGGGGAACGAAAGCGCAGACCATACGGTACTGCACTTTTTTGCAGCGTTTACCCAGCCATCTGAATAAACCTTGTGTTATCCGCTATAAGGCTGCGAGCACCTATTACTGATAGCGCCAATTCCTTCAATGCGGGTTACGAGAGTCTGCTCAGGCTTAAGCCAGTTCCGTGGGTGCAACGAAAGCCCTACTCCGGCGGGAGTTCCGGTAGCGATGAGGTCGCCAGGTTCTAGGGTCATGAACTGCGAAATATATGAGATAAGCTGTGCAGAAGTAAAAATCATGTCAGAGGTATTACCGTGCTGACGTACCTCGCCGTCAACTTCGCAGGTAAGCTCTAATCCGCGAGTCGGGTCAAGTTCGTCCGTCGCAACAATATAGGGACCAAACGGTGTCATGCTATCCCAGTTTTTACCTTGAAACCATTCGCTAGTACGTCCCTGCCAGTCGCGCACCGAAACATCGTTAAGAATGGTGTACCCCAACAGTCCAGCGAGCGCATCTTTTTCATCTACCCGGCGCATCTTTTGCCCAATAACAAGGCAAAGTTCGACCTCCCAATCTATTTTTGTGCTTCCGGTTTCGTTTGCAGAAGGCATTTGAATTTCTTCGTTGGGGCCGATGAGCGCATTCGGATATTTCGTGAAGATGGTGGGATATTTTGGGATTTCGAGTCCCATTTCTTCGGCATGATCGCGGTAGTTGAGCCCGGCACAAAGGACTTTTCCAGGGCGGTCCAGCGGTCGTACGAAAGGTAGGGTATTCCAGAGTTCTTCGCCATGTCCTAGAGTTGTAGCACCGTTTTCGCGGAGGATGCTCACCGCGTTGGCAGGGTTGCCGAAGTTGGTGCGGTAACGGCTGTAGAACTGGAGTAGGGGTGAGAGTTTTGCGGGGAGTTCATAGATGGTTTCTTCGTGCATGCAGACGGCGCGGCGGCCTTTGTCGTCTTGGATTTGTCCCCAGCGCATATGCTCTCCTTGAGGTGTGAGGGCGGTCGTATTACCAGTCTACGGTGAACTTGTCTTTATTGTCTCGCTAGGGGTGCCGTGCAGCTGCATGGATTATGTGGGAACCGCCGGATGTCTTAGCTAGTCATAAGGCGGGAACGCCGCCTTGGTGCATAACGGCTATTTGAAGCCGTTCTGTGCATAAATCTCTAAAATCGCGTCTTCCAGGTCTTCCATGAGCAGAGCGGGGTTTGCGTCTTCGGCGGCACCTACAGTTGCAGGGTTAAGAGGCATGCCTAAAGCATCGTATACTCGCAAGGTAATCTCGCGTAGAGATGCCGAGTTATATACAACGATTCCGGTGCTGAACCACCAGCCACCCTGAATAACGCGCTGTGCGGTCCCCACAAGTTTGATGCGCTCCCCAGAGTGTTCGCCGCCTAGCCGAGCGTATACGGAGTATTCACCCGGGCAGTATTCTTGGGGGATTTCGCCGACTGCCGCATCCACCCCGACGAGTTGCAGGGCTTGGGCGTACATTTCTCCGAAAAGTTTGTAACGCAGGTTGTTGCCGGTTTTTGCGTCTTCGGCGGGCTGAAAATGATCGATGACGAGGCAGCCGGTGTGGTAGGCGGCCGCGTGACCGCCTACTTTACGCACGAGTATGTCGTACCCGAGATCACGGCACGCCTGCGCGGCAGCGGTAAATCCTGGATTGAGCTCATCGCGACGGCCGAAGGCGACGGTAGGGTTCGGTTGGTAGATGCGCAGGGTTGCGGGGCGTTTTCCCGCAGCGACCTCGCGCAGCATTGCCACGGTATCGTCGTGGTGCATCAGAAGTTCACCGGATTTTGGGCCTTGTTCACGAAGGATTTCCACGGATTTTATTCTACCGGGTTGGCCCATCATTCCCGACTGTTCAGCGAAAGTAAGGGAAACCAAAGCAGCCCTGTGTTTTTGCGGGCAAACCCTTTTCTGAAAGGTGAGTCTAGACGTAAACTTAAAACGTCTGAACGGTATTCCCACATAAACCATCAGATACCAACACATTCACAGCATAAGAACGCTGACGAAACCGTATGCACACTGCACGTGTGTGCCTATCAAGTTTCGTTTCAAAGGAGTACGGACATGAGCCAATCGTCCTCGACATCCGAGCCCGATGCCACCGCTCGCCATGAGCAATCGCAACCTCCCGAAAAACCCAAGCAGGCTAATACTGCTCTCATCGTCAAAGTTGCGGTGATTCTCGCCATTACTATAGCCATCTGGTTTATTCCCGTACCTCCAGGGGTGGAACCACGTGGCATGCATATGCTCGCTATCTTTGCCGGTACTATCCTAGGTCTTATCTTCCAGCCGCTGCCAACCCCATCAGTGGCGCTTATTGGTCTCGGCGCCGCAATGATCACCGGTACCATGAACGCTAAAGAAGAGGCGCTTAAAGGCTTCGGCAACGACTCAATCTGGATTATTGTTGCCGCGTTCTTTATTGCCGATGGGTTCCTCATTACCGGGCTAGGGAAGCGCATTGCCCTATTGTTTGTGCGCATGCTCGGTAAGTCTTCCCTCGGGCTTTCTTACGGCATGGCGATCACAGACCTCGTGCTTGCACCGGCGACTCCTTCAAATACGGCTCGCGCGGGTGGCGTGATTTACCCAATTATTCGCTCTCTTGCTGAGGTGAATGGCTCTACCAACGAGACCCCCGAGAAACGCCGCAAGCTAGGCTCTTATCTGCTCATGACTGAGGCGCAGGTCAATACCATCACTGCCGCAATGTTCGTGACAGCAATGGCTGGTAACCCGCTGGCTCAAAAATTTGCTCAAGAAAAAGGACTGCATCTGGACTGGGGCACCTGGGCGCTTGCCGCATTAGCCCCCGGTTTGGTCGCCCTTGCCGTTATGCCTTGGTTTATCTCGAAGGTATACCCGCCGACTATCAAGCACACCCCTGATGCTCCCGACCATGCGCGCAAAGAGCTTGCCGAGATGGGCCCCTTAAGCGTGCCGGAGTGGATTATGCTCGGTACCTTCGTACTGCTGTTAGCCCTATGGATTGGCGGCACGTCCTGGGGTATTAGCGCGACCAGTGCAGCCTTCTTCGGCATCGCAATTCTTCTCGTGACTAAGGTGCTCACCTGGAAAGATATGGCGAATAACTCCAGTGCTTGGTCCACCCTCATTTTCTTCGCGGTGCTTGTGGGCATGGCGGATCAGCTCAAGAAGCTCAAGGTTGTTGATTGGGTAGGCGATCGCGCCGCGCACAGCGTTGCGGGTATGTCCTGGCCGCTTGCCTTCGGCATTCTGATTCTGGTGTACTTCTACATTCACTACATGTTTGCTTCTAACACCGCGCAGATTGTCGCCCTCTATGCTGTATTCCTGGGGGCAGCAATTTCGGCGGGTACTCCCCCAATGTTCGCCGCACTTTTCCTCGGCTTTACCGGCAACCTTATCGGCGGTATCACTCACTATGCCTCTGGACCGGCAGGGGTGTACTACGGATCGGGGTATTTCAGTGTGGGTGAATGGTTCAAGCTGGGTTTCTTGTCTTCGCTCATAAATATGATTATTTGGGGTGTTGTGGGCACCGCGTGGCTATTCGCTCTCGGATACGCTACACCCTAGTGAGCGCTCGCTAAGCTCTTCCGGTCTATTCAGCCACATAAGCTCCGGGCGCTGAATCCTAGAAAAGGGTTCACGCCCGGGGCTTTTTATTTCTACCGACATTCTGCATGCTGCCTGCACACCCAAAAAGCGCCCGATACAGCGCGGCGTAAACAAAGCCGATACACCAGGGTTCTAGCGTTGAAACTTAAGCCATCTTCCGTAATCTTACTGCTCATCTCTGCAGGAATATGCGCTAAAACTGTTAGGGTTGTTGTACAACAACGGCGATGTGTTCTATCCGCCATATACGTATTCCCCATCTAAGCATTAACTGTCCGCCATCTACGGGAGAGCCCCATGCATCAAGACCAGCATTTCACGCATGACACCCAATCGCTGCCCATCATCAAACCCCACCTGCACGGTGCGTTTCCCCCAAATTTTCTGTGGGGAGGCGCTTCCGCAGCCAACCAGTGTGAAGGTGCCTGGGATGAAGGCGGCAAGGGTCCCAGTATTCAGGATGTACTCCCTCACGGAGGGCTGAGCCCACGAAGTGCCGCGCCCACACCCGATAACCTCAAACTTGAGGGCACCGATTTCTACCACCGCTACCCCGAAGACATCGCTCTCCTTGCGGAAATGGGGTTCAAAGTATTCCGGTTCTCCGTCGCTTGGTCACGTGTCTTCCCAAACGGTAACGAAACAGAACCAAATGAGGAAGGCCTCGCCTTCTACGACCGTGTGCTTGATGAACTTGAAAAATACGGCATCGAACCGCTCATCACTATCAGCCACTACGAAACACCGCTTTACCTTGCAGAACAATACAACGGCTGGGTAAGTCGCGATCTTATCGACTTCTACGAACGATACTGCCGGGTACTCTTTGAACGCTACGGCCACCGCGTAAAATACTGGCTCACCTTCAACGAAATCAATTCGGTGCTGCACCTACCGTTTATGTCTGGCGGTATTAACACCCCCAAAGAACAGCTGAGTGAGCAAGACCTTTACCAGGCAATTCATCATGAGCTTGTCGCCTCAGCGCGCGCTACCCGTGCTGCCCGTGAGCTCGTACCTCAAGCCCAGATTGGCTGCATGATTTTAGCAATGCCCACCTATCCGCTCACACCATCACCCCAGGATGCGCTCGCCACCCTGCACGCCGAACACGCGAACTTTGCCTTCGGCGACGTGCACGTTCGTGGAACCTACCCCGGATATTTCCTACGCATGCTCCACGAAAAAGGTATCGAGCTCAACATTACCGAACGAGATCGGGAAGACCTCAAAAATACGGTCGATTTTGTCTCGTTCAGCTACTACATGTCCACCTGTGCCAGCAGCGACCCAAGCCGCGGCGAAAGCAACGAAGGGAATATTCTCGGTGGAGTATCTAACCCAACATTGACCGCTTCCGAATGGGGATGGCAGATCGATCCTGTCGGGCTGCTTATTGTACTCAACCAGTACTGGGACCGCTGGCAGAAACCTCTTTTCATCGTCGAGAACGGCTTAGGCGCACGCGACGAACTTGTTGAGGTCGATGGTGAAATGACTGTGATCGATGATTACCGTATAGATTATCTGCGGGCACACCTGGAACAGGTGCGCGAAGCTATTGCCGACGGTGTGCAGCTACTCGGTTACACTACGTGGGGCTGTATCGACATGGTTTCAGCGTCTACAGCGCAGATGTCGAAACGCTACGGTTTCGTCTATGTAGATCGTAATGACGATGGTTCGGGATCGCTCTCCCGCTACCGTAAGAAGTCTTTTGAATGGTACCGTCGAGTGATCGCATCTAACGGTGCGGAGCTTGAGAACTCCTAGTAAATCTTGTGAGAAATGCAGGGTTGGTCTTCGGGTAAGTTTCCGAAAGACCACCCCCGTGTTGTGGGCGCTCACTGAAATTCTCTGACTCTCACCAAAAATTTACGAACCTTACGATGCTTCATCGAGCGGCATATCGTGCATGCTCGTTGAGACAAACTCCCACCATGTAGGGATGAATCCGGCTGCCAAAGCCACGCGCTGTGAGAGCACATGTGAAGGACTGGTTCCATAAAATGGAACACGCCCATCGGCAAGAACCATTCGGGAAAGTTCATATACAAGATGCGTAGCAAGCCCTCGTTGTCGTACCTGTGGCAGCACATCAATACCGATTTGACGCATCAGTGGCGAATCGTCGCTTGCACCCGCCATTGCTAAAGGATCTGCCAAAGCAGTGGCGGCGTCAGGGTCAAATGCGGCAAGGACCATAATATCGGGGCGACGATCGCTAAACCCTAAGGCGTTCGAATACCGTGGATCGCCACGAAAACGCTCGTACTGCTCGGGTTGAAGGAACTCTATTCGCACCGAGAATTCCGAAACCGCCGTATCATCTTCATCTGCCCCTAAAGCATCTGCCGAGGCGTTCGGTACTTTCGTCACCGTGTGAAGACTGCAAATATGTTGCCGTAAGGATTCGCGAAGCGCCCCGCTATCCACCCGGCGCATCATGCCGATTCCGGGTACCGCGCATTTAACCTCTTGCGCCGGAACATCCGGCGGAACCACAGATTCAAGCAGGTTGCGTGAAGGCGTGTAATATACGCTTGTTCCGCTCACCTGCTGGCTGTAAGGGGTCAAGAGTTCATTCAGCTGGCGTAACGGTGCATAATCGCCCAGCCAATTTGAGAGATCCCCACGCATATACTCAGTGGCCGTTTTCAAAACCCGGGGATACTTTGCGCAAAGCAACCCCACGCCCAGATAGTTACCTACCCGAAGTTCCCAGGTATCAGCGTTGCGGCGGCGGGATGCGCTCATCTCTTCCGCTGGAAGCTGCAGTGCACTCAAGACCTCAGCACCCAGATTCTGTGCTTGAGAGATAGCTCCCGCAGGTAAACAGAAATCTGCCTCTAACTGAGCAGCAAGAATATGGCGTACTCTGTCGAGAGTTGTTACAGCACCGCGCATTTGCGCTCGCGGATGATTACCTGAAATATGACTCACACCAAAAGTTCCTTGATGAAACGTCCGGTATGAGATTCCTCAACCTGTGCGACGTCTTCAGGCGTTCCTTCGGCGATTACGGTGCCTCCACCATCGCCACCCTCCGGACCCATATCAATAATCCAGTCGGCACATTTAATGACATCAAGGTTGTGTTCAATTGTGATAACGGTATTGCCCTTATCAACGAGAGACTGAAGCACAGTTAAGAGCTTACGGATATCCTCAAAATGCAGACCCGTTGTAGGCTCATCAAGCACATAGATCGAACGACCGTTAGAACGCTTCTGCAGCTCTGCGGCAAGTTTCACGCGCTGCGCCTCACCACCTGAAAGCGTGGTTGCGGGCTGCCCTAGACGAATGTAGCCAAGCCCCACATCAACCAGCGTGTTCAAGTGCCGAGCGATCGGGGTGAAGGCCGCAAAAAATTCTGCAGCTTCCTCCACCGGCATTTCAAGCACATCAGAAATAGTCTTACCTTTGTAATGCACTTCGAGGGTTTCGCGATTATAGCGTTTTCCCTGGCAGGTTTCACAGGGCACATACACATCCGGCAAGAAGTTCATCTCAATCTTGAGGGTACCGTCACCCGAGCATGCTTCGCATCGACCGCCTTTAACGTTGAACGAGAACCGCCCGGGCGTATATCCGCGCACTTTAGCCTCATTCGTCTCGGCAAAGAGCTTACGAATATGGTCGAACACGCCGGTGTATGTCGCAGGATTCGACCGCGGAGTACGCCCAATAGGCGATTGGTCAACGTGAATAACCTTATCCAGATGTTCCAGACCGTCTACCTTCTTGTGCCGTCCTGGAACCTGTTTTGCACCGTTGAGTTTATTCGCCAGTGAGGTATAGAGAATATCGTTCACGAGGGTTGATTTACCCGATCCCGATACGCCTGTGATCGCGGTAAAAACACCTAGGGGGAAGGTAACATCAACATTTTTGAGGTTGTTCTCGCGAGCTCCATAGACCTTTAACACACGTTTACGGTCATGTGGGCGGCGTTTCTTTGGAACTTCAATAGAGCGCCGACCCGCCATATAATCACCGGTTATCGACTTTTTATTGGACAAAAGTTCTTTGTAAGTGCCCGAATGGACGATTTCACCGCCGTGTTCGCCCGCACCTGGTCCGACATCAACAATCCAGTCGGCTTCCCGCATCGTGTCTTCGTCATGTTCCACTACGATGAGGGTGTTTCCCATATCGCGTAGCTTTGTCAAGGTATCGATTAGACGTCGGTTGTCGCGCTGGTGCAAACCTATAGAGGGCTCATCCAACACATAAAGCACGCCAACGAGCCCGGAGCCAATCTGGGTTGCCAGTCGTATGCGCTGGGCCTCACCGCCCGAAAGCGTGCCAGCAGAGCGTGATAACGTCAGGTAATCGAGCCCTACGTCCAAGAGGAATTGCAAGCGTGCATCAAGCTCTTTAAGTACCTGGTCGGCAATCTTAGCCTCACGAGGAGTCAGCTTTAGGGCGCGCATAAAATCTAAGGCGGTACGAAGTGGCATAGCGGTTACATCCGCAATGGATTTACCCTCAATTTTGACGCTGAGAATAGTAGGGTTCAGCCGCGCACCGTGACATACCGGGCATGCAACCTGACGCATATATTGTTCGTAGCGATCACGCGCAAAATCAGATTCAGTTTCTTGATGTTTACGCATGATATTGGCTTTAACACCCTCAAACCCGGAAGTATAGCGGCGTTCGCGTCCAAAACGGTTGCGGTACGAGACCTCAACTTTAAAATCTTTGCCCTCCAGAATTGCTTTGCGAACTTTGGCAGGAAGATCTTTCCACGGAGTGTTAAGATCAAATCCGAGCTCTTCGCCGAGACCTGCAAGAAGACGCAGCCAATACTCGGTGGTAGATTTTCCCTGCGACCACGGAGCAATAGCACCTTCACCCAGAGTCATGTCTGGGTTGGGTACTAAAAGATCTTCATCAACTTCAAGCCTGGAACCAATACCATCGCAAGCTTGGCATGCGCCGAAGGGCGAGTTGAAGGAGAAGGCACGCGGCTCAATAGTGTCCACCTGCAGGGGGTGATTGTTGGGGCAGGCAAGGTTTTCACTAAATGTTCGGGTGCGTTCGGGTGAATCTGCCTGTACATCTACGAATTCGATGAGCAAGCGGCCATCGGCTAGTCTGAGTGCGGTCTCCACGGAATCGGTCAGTCGCTGGTGAATACCCTCCTTAATCACGATACGATCTACCACAACGTCAATGGTGTGTTTGTATTGTTTCGCTAGTTTAGGAGGATCCGAGAGTTGAACTGTTTTTCCGTCCACCCGGGCACGCGAATAGCCCTGTGTCACCAAGTCTTTGAACAGATCAACAAACTCACCTTTGCGAGCTGATACCACGGGGGCAAGAACCTGCAAACGCGTACGTTCGGGGTATTCCAGCAGTGCATCGACAATCTGCTGCGGGGTTTGCTTGGTAATTTCTTCACCACAGACAGGGCAATGCGCACGTCCTACACGGGCCCACAGCAGGCGCATATAATCGTAAATCTCGGTGATGGTGCCTACCGTCGACCGCGGGTTTTTCGAAGTAGATTTCTGGTCGATAGAGACCGCTGGCGATAGCCCCTCAATAAAATCAACATCAGGCTTATCTACCTGCCCAAGGAACATACGTGCGTAGGAAGATAGTGATTCAACGTACCTGCGCTGTCCCTCTGCGAAGATGGTGTCAAAAGCAAGTGAAGATTTACCCGATCCCGATAGACCCGTAAAAACTACCATTGCGTCACGTGGAATCGTAAGATCAACATTTTTGAGGTTGTTCTCACGGGCACCCTGCACACGAATGCTACTCAAGTCGTTTGACTGCAAAGGGGTGGTTGCTGATCCAGCGCGGGGAGGCATCGAAAATCCTTTCGTCTATCTTCGAATCTACATTCTACGCTCTTTCGGCGGGGATAGCATGCTTTATGATGCAGGTTTGACTCGTGGCGAACTTTTTCCTGGTGACTTTCATTCCCGTTACCCCCTTATACCTGCCGCTAGAAACGGGATATACACCGCATCAGTACACTGGATATATGGCTACTTATCCCGAATCAACTCTTATCTTCGAAAATCCGGAATTTACGGTACGTGCCCTAAGCGTCTCAGACATGGATAACAGCGTCTACCTGATCACGATTCGCCATACTGGTGAGCAAATGCTGATCGATCCCGCTTATGATGCGGAAGCACTGTATACCTTCACGCTTGAGGCAATCATGCAGGACTGTCCAAACCTAGCCCTTACAGAAGAGAACGACCGCCGAGTGCGCATTCTCGAATCTGAAGAAGATTTCGAACCTATCCCCCGCCGTGCTCTTGGCGTGACGGGTATTATGGTCACCCATGGGCACTGGGACCACATTCGTGCTCTGCGCGAGCTTGAATCTCTCACCGGTGCCATTACTTATGCAGGATCCGCGGACGCCGAGGCCATTCGTGCGCAAGAAAATTTCACGGTCGAAAACGAGTTAAACGGCGGCGAAGTTTTTGATTTTTGCGATACAGAGCTGCAGGTGCGCGCTATTTCCGTTCCCGGGCATACTCCTGGATCCATCGTATATTCTGTGCAGACCACATGGGAAGATGACTCCCCTGCTACCTTGCTTTTCACCGGCGATGCGCTCTTCCCCGGCGGCGTAGGCAAGACCGATTCTCCCGCGCAGTTTGGCGAACTTTTCTCAAACGTTCTTGAAAAGCTCTTTGGAAACTTTGATGATGAAGCGATTGTGCTTCCGGGTCACGGGCGTTCCACAACATTAGGCACCGAGCGTCCGCACCTTGAAGAATGGGGTTCACGGGGCTGGTAGCCCAGTACATCCTGTAGGCTTTCTAGCAGCACAAGTCTGGTTAAACAAAACGACCGCGCTACCATAGCGCGGTCGTTTTATGACACCCGGGGGTATCTATCACTCACTCAAACACAAGCAACTCGAGGACAATTCATGAAACCTTCGATCACTTGATAACTCAAGTTTAGCCTACTTTTGGGTCGGTTTTCTACATGGTTTTCACTCTCCAAAAACCTTAGATAAGCTGAGCGCATATTTGTAACCATTCTGTTATTTTTACCCCGCATGAAAGCAGGGCATTTAAATACCAATCGAGATTTTATTGATTTTTGTATGGCGTAAATCACTAAAACTTTTTTCTGGAAGTTCCGCGTCATACAGCCATTTTTCAAGGTATACCCCTAAATAACAGTATTGTTAAACCCGCGTAATCATGCGGGTTCTATACACCAATTGGTCTGTTTGAATGGTTTTTTCGCAACACACACGAAATCGGTAAAAACTACCCCTCGGTACAGCCCGCGAAGACACAGAAAAGGTGCCGTGCGCATCCCAACATAACGAGGATGCCCACGGCACCTTATCAAGCTTGCCTTCGTCTTTTATGGGCGAAATATGACCCAGAAACCACTACGAAAGACCGATCATCGTACCGTTTTCATCAAAGCCAATACGCTCTGCAGCAGGGCTCTTGCTCAGACCGGGCATGGTGCGCATCGTGCCGCAAATAGCGTAAACATAACCGGCACCTGCGGCAAGACGAACCTCGCGCACAGGCAAAGTCCAGCCGGTGGGTGCACCCTTGAGGGAAGCATCAGAAGAGATCGACAGGTGGGTCTTTGCAATCACCACAGGTAGATGCGAATACCCCAGATCGGCAAAACGCTTAAGCTGCTTTGCCGCTGCGGGAGCAATCGAGATACCGTCTGCCCCGTAAACCTTAGTAGCAACCTTCTCAAGCTTAGTTTCGAGAGAATCCTCAAGATCATAGGTGTACTCCAGGTTCGAAACGTCGTCGCAAGCCTCAGCAACCACATTTGCCAGGTCAATCGTACCCTTGCCACCCTCAGCAACACCATGATGGATAGCTACGCGAGCGCCAGCCTCTTCGGCAATACGGCGAATAGCTTCATGCTCAGAATCGAAATCGGTGGGGAACGCGTTAATAGCCACCACCGGCTGCACACCGAAGTTACGCACAATCTCAATGTGCTTCTTCAGGTTAGTAGCCCCTGCTTCAACGTCGGCAGGGTTCTCTTCAAGCATGCCTTCGGGCAGAGGCTTGCCCGGTACGATCTTGTACAGCCCAGAGTGGGATTTGAGGGAACGTACGGTGACAACCAGCACAGCGGCATCAGGCTTCAGCCCTGAGATTCGGCATTTAACGTTAAAGAAACGTTCAGCACCCATATCTGCACCGAAACCTGCCTCAGTAATCACGTAGTCGGAGTATTCCAAGCCAACGTAGTCAGCGACAACTGAGGAGTTGCCGGTAGCGATGTTCCCGAAGGGTCCCGCGTGAATAAGTGCCGGAGTGTGTTCGAGAGTCTGAAGCAGGTTGGGGTTAATGGCATCCGCCAGAATAACAGCCATTGCGCCATCAGCCTTCAAATCGGCGGCGGTGACTGCCTCACCATCGTAGTTCAGACCGATAACAATCTTCGCCAAACGTTTGCGCAGGTCCTCAAAGGAGGTTGCCAGCGAAAGAATCACCATGATTTCAGAGGCACTGGTAATATCAAACCCGGTCTGTCGGGGCACGCCGTCAATACGCTCACCCAGACCGACTACGATGTTGCGCAGGGAGCGGTCGTTCATGTCGATAACGCGGCGCCACTCGATAGCACGGGGGTCGAGACGCAGGTCATTACCCTGGTGCAGGTGGTTATCGATCATGGCGGCCAAAAGGTTGTGGGCTGCGGTAACGGCGTGGAAATCACCGGTCAGATGCAGATTTAGCTTCTCCATGGGAACTATCTGCGAATAACCGCCGCCAGCGGCACCGCCTTTAATACCGAAGGTTGGTCCCATGGCAGGCTGGCGAAGCGCCAGCGCAGCTTTACGTCCGGTCTGGGCGAATCCCTGTGCTAGCGAGACAGAGGTTGCGGTCTTACCTTCGCCGAGCGGTGTGGGAGTTACAGCGGTAACGACAATGTACTTGGAACCGCGCTTTTGGGCGGTTTCTGCGTTGGTGCTTTCGTCGAGCAGGACCTTGGCAACATATTTACCGTAGGGCTCCAAACGATCTTCGCTGATGCCGTTCTCGGCGGCTATTTCGGTGATGGGCTTAAGCTCAGCAGCGAGAGCAATTTCGAGGTCGGAAGGGAAAGGCTTGTTCGTCATCATTGTCCTTAACAAGTAGAAACCAACAGTTCCATATCCCATTCTATGCTCTAGCTCACGGATTGTCGCCTAAATTTATATGTGAGATATACGGCGAGGAAAATATGCCATCTTGCGGAAGGTCTCTTGACACAATGTTCCCAGGTCAAAGACGAAGCAACTCCCACGCTCATGATTCAGTTGTTCATGCTCGCAGGAGTTTCTTCGCTCGACAGTAAATATAGTTACTACATCGTCAGCAGCACCTTGGTCGCGGTACGCTGATCCATTGCCTCATAGCCCTTGGGAGCTTCGTCGATGGGCAATACTAGATCGAAGACCTTACCGGGTTCAATCTCACCCTTGTAAATCAGGTCAATCAGGGTCGGCAGGTACTTGCGCACGGGGGCGGGGCCGCCCTCCAGGTGAACCTGCTTGAAGAAGAGATTATCGGTGCCGATGGCGCTGTCGTGCGGCACACCCACGAAGCCGATGTAGCCGCCGTGGCGCACGCAACCGAGTGCCTGGTCGAAGGACTGCTGGTTACCAACAGCCTCCGCGACGCCGTGTGCGCCCACACCGTCGGTGAGCTCCAGAACCTTGGCGATGCCCTCTTCGCCGCGCTCTTCCACGATGTGGGTTGCGCCGAATGCCTTAGCGAGCGCCTGACGTTCAGGGTTGCGGGACATGATGATGATCTTCTCCGCGCCGAGCTGCTTAGCGCCGATGACTGCGCTCAGGCCGACTGCACCGTCACCAACAACCACGATGGTCTTGCCGGGGCCTGCCTTCGCTGCATCTGCTGCGTACCAGCCAGTGCCGAGCACGTCGGACGCCGCCATCAGGTGCGGGATCTGCTCTTCGGTGGGGGTTGCGGGGGTCTTGACGAGGGTGCCGTCTGCGAAGGGTATGCGGGCGTATTCTGCCTGGGTGCCGTTGGAGCGCATACCGATGAAGGCGTCGCCTGCTGCGCTTGCCTTGAGGCAGCGGGAGGGGTAGCCTGCGGTGCAGATTTCGCACTCGCCGCAGGAGATGCAGAAGGAGCCTACGACGAAGTCGCCGGGGGCTACGGTGGTGACCTCGGAGCCGATTTCTACGACCTCGCCGATGTATTCGTGGCCCATTGATCTGTGGTCGACGGGCTCTGCGTCTGCGCCGCGGTAGGGCCACAGGTCGGAGCCGCAGATGCAGGATGCTGCGAGCTTGATGATGGCGTCGGTGGGTTCGAGCAAGGTCGGCTTCTCAACTTCGTTGACGACGACCTTACCGGGGGCTTCCATGATTACTGAACGCATTAGCTGTACTCACTTTCATGTAAATTCTTTAGGTTTTAACCAGTCGTTGTATTAGAGTACGCCCTTCGAGTTACTCGAAAGCAAGCACCATGGAAGATAAAAGCTATGTTATTCCACATCTATTTTTGAGAATAAAACTTAGTATCTTATACCTTTGGGGTGCCGTGAGATACTGGAATTATGAGTTACAGCGTCAAAGAAATCTCAGAAAAGCTTGACATAAGCCCGCATACGGTACGGTATTACAGCGACAAAGGCCTTATTCCCACTGTGCAACGAGATGAACATGGACGGCGTGTTTTCACCGAAGAATGCGTGGGGTGGTTTGAAACGATTCACTGCTTACGTGCATGCGGTATGAGCATTAACGATGTCAAAGCCTATGTAGACCTCAGCCGTCGTGGCGTGTCTACAGCATCGGAGCGTTTACACATTATCGAATATTACGCACACGTTGCCCGTCAGCAGCTACTTGATGCTCAGCGAAGGATTGATTTTGTGGACCGAAAAATTGCGTACTACCAAGATTTAATGGCGCAAGAGAATAAGAAGCATGCATAACCTAGCGCTCAATTTATTAGTGAATATCGAATATAAATCGGGGTACCTCACACCATTTTAGGTGAGGTACCCCGATCATTATTCCTCTCAGAGAGTATGTGTGAAAGACCCGTCTACCCAAGCTATCTTTTGATACTCTCTAGCATTGGATCTCGCCACCTTACACAGGCTGGATCTTCTTCTTATTCATGAAGGGTTACCTGCGATGCAGGAAGCTGCTGCACCTTCAAGGACGATGCAGGAGCATTGGTGTAAACCCTTACCTTAACGGTGCGCCCTTCCATGGTGCACTTATCGGGCGCTCCAAGCACGGAGCCCTCAACAGTGGCCACGTGGAGAGTACCGTTACTTTCAGCAGCTTCGGCACGTACATCAAAACAAGTTGCGGTACCGGTCGGTACGCTAAAGGTAATCTCATGATCACCCGTCACCTCATAATCCGACCAGTTAACAACATGTTCATGTTCCAAGGGGACGGAGTTCGAATCATGTACTGCCGGAGCTGAGATACCTGCATCCGAGCTAGTTGCCGGAGGAATGACCGGAACGAACGCCTGCACATAGGCAGAAGCTGCGGGGGCGGACAGCATCGAAGCGCCCAACGCGAGAGAGACGGCACCGACCCCGACCAAGGTGGCACGCCGAACGGCTGACAGCGTAGTCTTAAACATGAGCATCGCTCCTTTGCTCGACAATTGTTTGCACCTCCACCCTATAAGTTTTTAAATCTCAAGTGAAGAGTTACATAAAGATGACACACCCAAGATTTAAAAAAATTTTTACGAGTCTCCTAGACTCCCCTGAATTTGACGCACAAAACCCGTATATTCCCTATGTTTTCAAGGAAATATACGGGTTTCTTAAAGTTATATCTTCCTGATCTCAGGATCAGTTTTTGAGACTAAAAATCCCAGTCCTCATCCTCAGTGTTCACGGCTTTACCGATCACATAAGATGAGCCAGATCCCGAGAAGAAGTCGTGGTTCTCGTCGGCGTTGGGCGAAAGAGCCGATAAAATGGCAGGCGAAACATTGGTCACGCTCGCGGGGAACATCGCTTCATACCCCAGGTTCATGAGAGCCTTATTCGCGTTGTAGTGCAGGAACTTCTTAACGTCTTCGCTCCAGCCCACACCGTCATAGAGTGAATGCGTGTAAGCTACCTCATTCTCATACAATTCGTACAGCAGGTTGAAGGTGTACTCCTTAAGTTCTGCCTGCCGTTCCGGGCTCTCTTTTGCTAAACCACGTTGGAATTTATAGCCAATGTAGTAGCCGTGAACAGCCTCGTCACGAATAATCAGACGAATCAGATCGGCGGTATTCGTCAGTTTAGCGTGTGCCGACCAGTACATGGGCAAGTAGAACCCTGAGTAGAACAGGAAGGACTCCAGCAGCGTAGAGGCAACCTTCTTCTTGAGCGGATCATCCCCCGTGTAGTGTGCGAGAATAATCTTCGCTTTCTTCTGCAGGTGCTCATTTTCGGAAGCCCAACGGAAGGCATCGTCAATCTCTTTAGTCGAACTCAGAGTCGAGAAAATCGAAGAATACGACTTAGCGTGCACCGACTCCATGAAGGCAATATTGGTGTATACGGCCTCTTCGTGCGCAGTGACTGCATCCGGCAAAAGAGACACAGCACCAACGGTGCCCTGAATAGTATCCAGCAGAGTCAGCCCCGTAAAAACACGCATGGTCAACTCTTTTTCTTCTGCCGTCAAGGTCTTCCATGAGGGAACATCATTGCTCAGCGGAACCTTTTCAGGCAACCAAAAGTTACCGGTCAAACGGTCCCATACCTCAAGATCCTTATCATCTTCAAGACGGTTCCAGTTAATAGCCTCAATCGGGTGGTCGACGAGGTGCACTTTTTCACTCATGTGTATCTCCCAGATTGGATGTCACGCCCACACAGGCATGTAATATTTTCTAAGTTACCAAGCGAGTCTGTTTCGGGGTACAAGAAGAACCTCTTGCACCCCGAAACCCGTAAGATGCTGACTCATTTACAGCATGCAGGATACGCAGCCCTCAACTTCGGTGCCTTCAAGAGCCATCTGACGCAGGCGAATGTAGTAAATAGTCTTGATACCCTTACGCCATGCGTAAATCTGGGCACGGTTAATATCGCGAGTGGTCGCAGTATCTCGGAAGAAGAGAGTCAAAGACAGACCTTGATCCACATGCTGCGTTGCCACGGCATAGGTATCAATGATCTTCTCGTACCCAATTTCATAGGAATCTTGGAAGTATTCCAGGTTATCGTTCGTCATGAACGGTGCCGGGTAGTAGACACGCCCCAGCTTACCTTCCTTACGAATCTCAATCTTAGAAGCAATCGGGTGGATCGAAGAAGTCGAACCGTTGATATACGAGATAGACCCGGTGGGCGGAACGGCCTGCAAGTTCTGGTTGTACATGCCGTATTGGGCTACATCGGCGGCAAGTTGAATCCAATCTTCGCGGGTCGGAATATGATGCTTAGCAAACAGCTCACGCACCCGTTCGGTCTGCGGTTCCCATTCCTTCTCAATGTACTTGGCGAAGAACTCACCGTTAGCGTACTTTGAACTCTCAAACCCTTCAAAGGTCACGCCGCGCTCCTTGGCGATCTCCATGGAAGCACGAATAGCATGGTACGTCACCGTGTAGAAGTAAATATTGGTGAAGTCCAGACCTTCTTCGGAACCGTAGTAAACGTGCTCACGCGCCAGGTACCCGTGCAGGTTCATCTGCCCCAGACCGACCGCGTGGCTCATATCGTTACCGCGTTCGATAGACGGCACGGAACGAATATCGGATTGGTCGGAAACTGCGGTAAGCGAACGAATAGCGGTTTCAACGGTTTTCCCTAGGTCGTCACCGTCCATGGTCATTGCGATGTTGAGAGACCCAAGGTTGCACGAAATATCTTTCCCAATTTCGGCGTAGCTCAAATCGTCGTGGTAAATCGACGGCTTTGAAACCTGCAGAATCTCCGAGCAAAGGTTAGACATGATGATCTTGCCTTCGATCGGGTTAGACCGGTTAACCGTATCCTCAAACATCACGTAGGGATACCCAGACTCGAACTGCACCTCAGCAATAGTTTGGAAGAACTCGCGCGCGTTGATCTTGGTCTTGCGAATCCGCGAGTCATCCACCATTTCGTAGTACTTCTCAGAAACGTTGATATCTGAGAAAGCTACTCCGTAGATACGTTCTACATCGTAGGGCGAGAACAGATACATGTCTTCGTTACGCTTTGCCAGCTCGAAGGTGATATCAGGAATCACAACGCCCAAAGACAGGGTCTTAATGCGCACCTTCTCGTCCGCGTTTTCACGCTTAGTATCTAAGAAAGCATAAATATCGGGGTGATGCGCGTGCAGGTAAACCGCGCCTGCACCCTGACGAGCACCCAACTGATTTGCATATGAGAACGCATCCTCAAGGAGCTTCATCACAGGTATAACACCGGATGATTGGTTCTCAATCTTCTTGATGGGAGCCCCAGACTCACGTAGGTTCGTGAGGGCGAACGCAACACCACCTCCACGTTTTGAAAGCTGCAGGGCAGAGTTGATGGAACGGCCAATCGACTCCATATTGTCCTCAATACGCAGCAGGAAGCAGGAAACGAGCTCACCACGCTGCTTCTTACCAGCGTTCAGGAAGGTCGGGGTTGCGGGCTGAAAACGACCGGAAATGATCTCATCTACGATCTCTTCTGCAAGTTTTCCATTGCCTTCAGCAAGAAGCAGAGCCACCATGCATACACGATCCTCGAAACGCTCCAGGTAACGCTGACCGTCAAAGGTCTTGAGCGCGTAGGAAGTGTAGAACTTGAAGGCGCCTAGGAAGGTGGGAAAACGGAACTTGGCAGCATAGGCACGTTTGAAAAGAGACTTCACAAAGTCAAAACTGTACCGGTCGAAGAGTTCCGGCTCGTAGTACTGATTCTCAATCAGGTACTCGATTTTTTCTTCGAGATCGTGGAAGAAAACCGTGTTGTTATTAACATGCTGAAGAAAATACTGACGTGCGGCTTGACGGTCGGCGTCAAATTGGATCATGCCGTTTTCATCGTAGAGATTCAGCAAAGCGTTCAGCTCGTGGTAACTCATACCTTTGAACTTGTCAGGTACCGCTTTGGAGCTGTGTCCGGCACCGAGAGTCTCTAGCGCTGAAGGCAGTTTTGCGTCCAAAATTCTTCCAATCCTTTGTTTACTTTTTCGACATCTGAGGGGGTTCCCATAAGCTCGAACTTGAAGAGCAAGGGAACATCGCATTTCTTCGCCACAATATCTGCTGCGATTCCGAAGAGAGATCCGAAGTTTGTATTTCCCGATCCGATAACGCCGCGAAGCTGGCGACGGTTTTCTTCGTTATTCAGGAATTTGACGACCTGCGGGGGAACATTGCCTGCACCTTCAGGCTTCCCGTATGTGGGTACGCACAGCACAAAGGGTTCGTGCATAACGGGAGTCTCATCCTTAGTTCGCAGAGGAAGGCGCACGTTCCGTGCCCGTAGTTTCTCAACGAACTTATGAGTGTTGCCTGAAATTGAGGAGAAGTAGACAACGAGCGGCGAATCCTTACCCAACGAGCTTTGAGTCGCTCGGACCTCAGCGGCATCACGTGCCTGAAGAATAATCTTCTGAATCTCAGCGTTCTCATGCGTAGGATTTTGCGCGAGGGGGGTGCTCATATTTCTCCTTACTCCACGATCGAATACCCACGGAAATTCTGTGGGTTGAGTCGTGCTTGACGCTGCCGCCTATGCTAATGCAAGCGCGTTAATCTTGTCAGGCTGGAATCCTGACCAATGCTCTTCACCGGCGATGACGACCGGTGCCTGCATGTATCCGAGGGACTTAACCATCTCTAGCGCTCGGGAATCTTCCGTAATGTCTACTTTGTCGTAGTTGATGCCCTTGGCGTCTAGCGCCCGGTAGGTCATGTTGCACTGAACGCACTGCGGTTTGGTGTACACGGTAACTACCATCGGTTTTCTCCTTGTCAGCCCCCAGGCGGGGCGTAATTGCGTGAATACTTTGTGTGCAAGGCAGAGAATTCTTGTGCTCGATGAGACTTCCTTTAGCTCCAGAAGGCTGGAAGCATTTCGTCATCGGCCGCGCAAAGAATCGAGCCGGGTATTAATACTACATGTTGTGTCTGAAAATTTCTCTGACACAAGATGCTGTGGTGAGGTGTGGATGTTTTGTTCGAGAAACCCACACGCGAGCACAAGGACATTCAGTTTATCCACACCTCAGGAGAGTGTAATTCCGCTAATTATTGCGGACAATACAGAGTTATCCACATATCGGCTCTATGAGCGGAACGCGCATCGCTCTTTTAAACTGAAAATCTGTTCTGTTTTTTCAGGGCGAACAGGCCTTTGTGTGAGATTTCTGGCATTGTTTCCCTCTTGATTTTTAAGCTTTCATACCCATTCCTTGATTCTCTGCGGAACGAGGCTGAAAAACTCGACTGGAATCCACCTACATGCGTCGTGTTGGAAGTTTTTTATGGCTTTTGAGAGTATGGCAAAGATGTGATTAAGAAATTTTTGAAACATTCAGATGATCGGCGTGTTGTTGGGTTTTTGTGAAAGAAATCGTCAAACCCATTAAAACCCACATCTCGTATGAGGTCAGTACAGTTCGCCTGTGGATAAGCGTAATGATCTACTGTCTCAATAGTTGATCTTCCTCTGCCAGCCCTCAAGATGAGGTCAGCTCTTCCCCACGCTACAGAGAACAGCCATACAGATGTATAACCTAATACGTGTTTAGAGAAGTCCTCGGTCACGAAGCAGTCGGCTCAATGTATGCCCGTCATTCGCCTCCATCCACAATGGAGAATTTGTCATTTTTTGCGCTCTCTGATCGCTCCAGACCCGCCCAGAGGCGAGAACGCTCTCCCCCACCGTGAGGTTACGAATCATAATAGCGGCGACGTTCTGCGGGTAGCGCACCGCAAATCCGTTGTATATATCCGGGTCACGCTGTCCGTCGTCGCCGATAAGAATCCACCGCATCTGGGGAAATTCTTGGGCAAGTCGTTTTAGAGAGTTCACTTTGTGTTGGGACCCCGACCTAAACCAGCGGTCAGGAGTTGGCCCCCAGTCTGTTAATAGGAAGGTTCCACGCGGGTAGCCATTGCGGGTCAGAAAGCGACGCAGTGTCGGTGTGATATTCCAAGCGCCAGTGGAAAGATACATAAAAGGTGCCTGAGGATGTGCTCGATGAATGCGGTCCATGAGCACCGCCATGCCCGGGGTCGGAATGCGCGCGTGCTCATCCAGTACAAAAGAGTTCCACGCAGCGACAAGAGGACGCGGCAACATAGTCACCATAACGGTATCATCGACGTCTACGATAACCCCGATTTTCTGGGATTCCGGAACGATATAAACGTTAGTTTCAACGGCGCGGGAACCCGGTACATACATGATGACCTTATGCATTCCGGCCGGTAAGTCTAGGTCAAGGCGCACATCCAGCACTCCACCACGGTCGGTTTGTACCTCAAACGTATGCCCCGCAATAAGAATAGTCACATACACATCCGACATGGCAACGGTGGTAAAAGCCCGCCACCCGCGCGTCGGGTTATCGGTATCTTCGGTGCCTTCCACCACATGCAGGAGTTTTTCAAAAGCAGCCGTCTTATAGAGGGCACGCCCAAGAATACGCACCCACCCGGATTCAGTATCTGTGGCTACCCGTCCATATCCTTCAGAAGGCACCACAATAGGCTCACGCCCGTGAGCCACAGCTCGCTGTTCACGCCAACGATGCACGGCATCGCCCATACGATACCCTAGGTTAACGGCTTCACCTGCAACTTCGGTGACCACGCTGCGCAATTCTTGTGAGCCTAGATTCTCCATGCTTTCTAGTTTTCCATATCTTGCAATAAAACACCCTATTTTCAAGTTCGACTTCTAAAGCGTCCTCATCAATTAGTTTCATAGCCGCTCAACCTTTTTCTCAGGGGGGTATTCAGACGGGTTAAAGAGAAAAGGATCTCGGTTCCCCTCTACTGTGGAAACCGAGTCCTTCTCTTTCGTCGTTAGGGCTGCTACGGATTTAGTGTGTGCGATAGATCAGATACTCTCAGCCGATGAAGGAACAAGTATCAGTTCAGTGCTCACCACTTTCTAGTGATGCTCAGACTGCCCGGATTCTTCAGTATGCAGCTGGAATGGGCCTGAGCTGAGTTTTACCTGGCAGTACGCCGCGCCTTTACCTTCTGCTTGTTCTACGTGGTGCACAGGCTCTTCTTCGCCGGTAACTTTGATACCGCATTTCACTACGTCATTAGGGTTATCCGCATAAACAGCCACCTGAATAACCTTGCCAGCCAACTCATGGTTATCAGCCGAAGTCAGCCGATAGTAGTTAGTTTTCGCTTCTAGACTCTGCTCGGCCGAATTGATTTCTTGACCGTCTTGAAAGATCCGAAGCTTTCCAGTTTGAGCCTTGTAACCATTATGGTCACTGCCGTTTAGGACCTCGGCAGAGACGGTAATATCGCCGCGATTTCCATAGTCTGGAGCGGAATTCAGAGACAAACCGGGCACAACTTCTGCGGAGCACCCGGTGAGTAATGCAACCGAAGCGGCCGCAACGAGAGTAATTTTCTTGACCATATGTCCATGGTAACAGTAGGCTACAGGCGAAAACGCTAGATGATGCAAGGTTTCAGCATTGTATTCGTACTAGTCAAAATCTGACACTTTCGCAAAAGCGTCGATTGTCATCTCTTGAGCTAACCGCACGTTATCCTTAAGAGTATGTCGCACTCTCCTTCACGCCGTCTGCTTCTCGCTGGTTCTCTCGGTGCATTAGCACCGATTATTTTTGCCTCCACGCCCAAGACTATTAATGCGACTACTAGCGATTTTTCCTCTACCGCTCATGAAACACAGGATAATGTTCCTGAGTCGCTCACGTTCTCTCCCGCAGCGCCGCCAAAGCCGAATGAAGGTTTCAACGTAGCAACTATTGCGAAACAGCCGTGGTCTGCCCCTATGACCCGCCTGCCGGGTGAAGGACGTTATATAGCGTGGACCGTTGACGATGGAGTCAGCCCAGAAACAATTCGAGCCTACGCAGAATTTGCTGCGCGTACCGGTGTGCGCCTAACCTTCTTTGTCAATATGACCTATGTGGGGTTCACTCAAAATGTTGATGTGCTTAAGCCGCTAGTGCAAACCGGACAGCTTCAAATTGCAAACCACACCTTTAGTCACCCCGATTTAAAAACTCTCAAAGATGATCAGATTAAGCACGAACTAGAGAAGAACGAAGCTGAGATTCAAAGAGTTTTTGGGGTCTCGGCAAAGCCCTATTTTCGTCCGCCCTACGGCAGCTATGATGCGCGAGTGCTCAAAGTAGCCGCTAGCGTAGGATACACGCGCCCGGTGCTGTGGGAAGGAACTCTCGGAGATGAGGCCAAAACCTCAGCGCGTGTTATCTATATGCGATCGCTCAAATACGTTCTGCCGCAACGAATCCTGTTAGGGCATCTGAATTTCACGACCATTATTCCGCTTCTTGATCGTCTTGCTGGGCTAGTCGCCGAGCGTAAGCTCATCACGGTCACACTCAACGACTATTTTGATGGGCTAACCGAGGAAGAACGTAAGGCCTCCGAACCAAAACCCGAAGATAAGAAGGACGAAAAGAAAGAAGAACCAGCTTCCCCAGCTCCGGCCGCGGGATCTGGCCTTGGCACCACCGGAAATTAGAAACATACAGGATTTTAAGAAATATGTGCATCTTTGACCGTAGGTACAGCAAACAGTTAGAGAGGCACATGTTTTGATCTAGCATCATTTGCTTTGGTTGCCATAGGAACAGCCATGCTCACCGAATCCGCAGGTTGCCCCCCCCTGGAGGCATCAGAGCTTTGAGTCGTGTGGTCGTACGGGGCTCATAATTTAGGGCTTGTGAGTTTCAGCCCAAACCCGGTTGAGTCCTTCCAAAATTGCTGCAGGTGGTTGAGCCCCGTTAATAACCCACTGCGCCTCGATCAAAAAGAAGGGAACACTCGTAATACCCAATTCCTGTGCAAAACGTTCGTCAGCGCGCACATCCTCAGCATAGTGGTCGCCAGCGAGTATTTCATCAACTTGACGTGAATCGAGACCGATTTCAGCGGCGATCTTCCGAATGGACTCGTGTTTTTCAATGGAACGTCCCTGCGTAAAATATGCTTTTTTGAAAGCCTCTTGAGCTTCTGCGGCTTTTCCCTGTGCAGTTGCGTGATGAATAATACGGTGAGCATCAAAACTATTGCCGTACTTTGCGTTGCGCCAGTTAAAGTCCAAGCCTACTTCTTGGGCGCGCTCTGCTATTCCTTCTTGGGTAGCGATAGATTCCTCTAGGTTGAGAGAATATTTCGCGGCAATACGTTCAGCAAGCGGCAAAGCATTATCTTCCCGGGCATTTTGGTCGAGCTCAAAGCTATGCCAACGAACCTCTACCTCATCACGGTGCTCAAATTGGGCGAGAGCTATTTCAAAATTCCTCTTACCTAAATAGCAGAAAGGACAAACAATATCTGACCAAATATCTACACGCATCATGCACCTTTCAAGAGACTAACAATTACGCCGGTAAAACTCGCACAGCACTAATTTATCCCAGCGTACGTTCTACCCGTAATAGTCACGCAAGGTTACGGGGGTAAGATTCCGTTCGTCCAAAAGCATTTTGATCTTACCGAGCACTTCAATAACTCCGGGGTAGTTCAAATGACCAATGAGAATAGTCTGCGAGTTCGCATATTTTTCGGAATATGCGTATATTTCTTCGGCAGGTATGGGTGAAGAATCAGCTAAAGACCCGTACCAGAGAACCGCCCTGTCGAATCCTGCACCTGCCGCAGCCTCAAGCACACGAGAATCATAGTATCCGTATGGTGGGCGGTAATACGGTTTAGAAGACACGCCGAAAAGCCGCTGTATCTCTTCGTCATTTTTTGTTAATTCTTCGGCAATTCCTGCATCATCTAGCGTAGTCAACGCCGCATGCGACCACGTATGATTGCCGATTTGAATCTGCCCTGATTCTACCAACGGTTTAAGAACGTCTAGGTTCGGTTCAAAAGCGTTATATGACCCGTTGATAAAGAAGGTAAGCCGGGTTCCCGTTCGGGCGGCAAAATCTGCATAGGCGCGCACAACATCAGGGCTTTTCCCGTCATCAACGGTCCAAGCAATATAGTTCCCTGCACCTTCCAAAGCGGTTTGCGGTTCATCCCACGGGTGCGCCACCTCTATGGGATTTATCGACTCCGGCAAGGCCGCTTTCTGCTGGTCATCCTCTTCTGAGGAATCTAATGCTGGTGCCGAAGATGCAGAGGACGAATCTACCCATGATGCTGATTCCTCAATGCCCGCGACCTTTTCATCTCGTGTTACGGCATAAGGCACGCCTGCACCCAAAAGCGGGGTGAGCATACCTAAAACGGCCGCTCGGCGTGGTATACGGGTGAAACGATCCGCCGAATTACGATGTGGAGTTTCTTTGCTTGGACTCTGGTGTTTATATGGGTACATATACTTCTACCCTATCGTGCTCTCGTGCAGAGACATAGTGCTTTTACATAACTTATAAAGTTGGGTGGGAACATTCCCACCCAACTTTTTATAACGTAGCTATTAGGATTTATTTCTTTTTAGGTTCGCAAGCGATACCATCACCATCTGAATCAAGATGAGTTCCATACCCCGGCTGTCCACGATATAAAGGCGCAGCCCCTGCCGCCCGTACAGCAGCACAATTTTTGTAATAGACACCACCGCCGTTATTTACAGGCGCAGGCTGTTCTGGAACCGGGGCAATATGTCGCTGCTGCGCCGAAGTCTGTGCAGGCACGGGAGCAACAGGTTGCTGCTGCACGGGATCCTGTTGCTGTTGAACCGGAGAAGGTTGTTGAGCTGTCTCGGGTTGCGGGGCAGAAGTAGAGGCGTCATCAAGAGGTACCTCGACAACATCCTCATGCTGTTCAGCGTCAGCAGTGGCAGCTGGTTCTGGCGTTACTTCAGAAATAGTAGGAGAGGTAGTTGGAGTAGGGGTTGGTGACGGAGTTATGGAAGCCGTAGGGCTTGCAAAGGTGCTCGTAGAGGCCGTCGCAGAGATTGATGGGGATGAAGAAGGGGTTTGTTCTTTGCGGGCATTATTGCCGGAGCATCCGGTAAACAACACAGCACCAATAAGCGCCACCGCGACAATGTGGTTTCTCATATACATTTGTTCCTCATGAATGAGTGGTGAATAAATCCTCATGGAGAGCTACCATAGCTCTCTGTACTAGTTTAGCCTAAACTTATGGTCTCTAATTACTCCGTGTTTTTATATTTGAGAAATTCCCAATGGAGTCGTATCTTGACATATGTTTCTTAGAACAGGTTCATCATTATGAAGTTTTTATCTCTGAGTTATAACGAATGTCTTCTTCAGAAGATCTTCGGTTTTTCCCTAGAAGCCTCACAAAATTCAGCATAATATTCTTGCTATCGAAGGTTTTCGAGAAAATTATCGAGCTCGGCAGGAGCACAGAACCGGTATATATGGGCTTGTACTTCTGGATGCGCGCATGCCGCCATAATACGCGGCAAGCTGTCGCGCCTATAGCGCAGAATCCATTTCCAAAATTCTAGGTTCTCCGGGGAGCGCCGTAACGCACGCATACCGCATACGAGAGCGCTAAAGTCTAAGAGAATAACCGTGTCTGCCGCTTTGAGCCGTTCTAGTAGTTTGGTATCATACACGCCTAAATCACCGTCTATAATCCATTCAGGCTCAGAGATGATCTGCTGATGAATAACATTCCACTGATCTACTGGAGTAGGCGTAAGGTCTTCATCCCAGAAATACTGGTCTAGCTCGAAAACAGGTAGTTTATAGCGGGTAGCAAGATAGGAAGCCAGGGTACTTTTGCCGGCACCACCGCGGCCTAAAATAGCAATACGTTTCATCATGACACCTTATAAATTTTCAAAGACTAGTAGTATTCGAGTTCGTCAATGCTGCCCAATACGGCAACATCCATAGCTTTCAAGGCCTCAAGATTTGTAATAGTGTCATCTTGATCAATCAGATATACAGTGTATCCCTCGTGTCTCATTCTTCTCATAATTTCTAGAAGCATATGCTGGGCTACCTCATCCACAGAATAAACTCGGCTAATATCGAGTGCTATTCGTGTTCCCGTGTAGTGTGTATCAACAATTTCACGGATAACTCGCTCTGCACCGGCAAATCTAATTCTGCCCTGCAGTTGAATTACCTGGGTTATTTTCTCACCGGAGCCTATTCGGTAGTTAGCTCGTATTGCGGACCGAGCAACAGTGGGTATGTTCATAACGTGCATGCCCATATCTGAGGAAAACCGTTCGAAGAGAGATACACCGCGCACGCTGTTGCCGTGTACATCTAGGCGTGGTGAAAATGTTGCTAGTCCCAGCTGGCCCGGTACGGCGCCAATAATTCCCCCGCCTACCCCACTTTTAGCAGGAATTCCGACCTGCGTTGCCCAGTCCCCTGCCGCGTTGTACATACCGCAGGTGAACATAACACTCAGTACCTGGCGCACCACTGTCTTAGGGACTACCTGTTCCCCGGTAACGGGTTGAATTCCGTAGTTTGCCAGAGTTGCCGCCATCATCGCCAAATCCTGCACGGTTACCAGCAAAGAGCATTGACGGGTGTAGCCTTCGACTACGCCGGTGGGGTTCTCCGTGAGAATATCGTGACTGCGAAGCATATGAGCGATCGCTAGATTACGATGCGCGTGCTCGATTTCAGACGAGTACACCGCTTCATCAACATCAAGGGAGCGGCCAGCGAAGGCAGAGAGCCCAGAAATCACACGTTCCATACGCTCTGCCGGATTCATTGTTTCTGTACCGACTAAAGAATGCGTGGTAATTGCGCCGGCGTTAATCATGGGGTTTAGCGGACGACCAGAGCTATCTTCAAGGGAGATCTCGTTGAAGGGCTCCCCGGACGGTTCAACTCCCACTTTGTCTAAGACTCTCTCAAACCCGCGATCAGCAAGGGCTAAGGCATACACGAAAGGCTTTGAGATGGATTGAATGGTAAATAGCGAATCAGTATCGCCGGAAGCATAGAGTTCCCCATCGACCATAGCTATAGAGGCGCCAAGACGTTCAGGATCAACCTCGGCAAGTTCAGGAATATAATTCGCAAGTACACCCGTTCTATCGGCCGCAACGCTTTGGAGGACTTCGTCAAGGTAGCTCGGTATAGGTGAATGCATGAGTTCCCTCCTGACGGATGATATTTTCCTAGTACACGGCGTAAGGTTCTTGAGCGTAGAAACTTCATGCATCTTCGCGGTGGCAAGATTCCGCCCATTCCCTAGCTTCTTGAAGTTTAGCTTTTACGTCTTAAATACTCCAAATATGGCTTAACTATTCCATCTGTTCATAGGTGTATTCCCCTTTCCTCTTCTCAAGGGCTAGGGCAAATTCTGCTTTCAGGTAGTTTTTCGTGTCCTGCAGGTCTTTAGCACGACCGTATATTGTAGCTTTGACATTGATACGAAAATTACGAAAGGAGAATCATGGCTACATTAATTACTGGTGCTTCCTCGGGCATCGGAGAAGAATTTGCACGTCGCTACGCTGCCCAAAAACAAGATCTCGTACTCGTCGCGCGCAGCCAGGATAAGCTCAATAAGCTCGCCGAGGAGTTCAAGTCTCAGCATGGTATTCGAGTCACCGTCTTTGCTCTCGACCTATCCGAGCCCGATGCGGCTGAGCGGCTCTGGGAAGAAACGAACCGTGCCGGGTTAGAGATTGATGTGCTTGTCAATAATGCAGGGTTTGGAACCTCCGGTGACGTCGCTGATGAGAGCCCTGAGCGTCTGGAACAAGAAGTACGCCTTAACTGCCTCACGTTAACAGGTCTGACGGCTCGGTATCTGCCCGCCATGCGTGAACGCAAAAACGGAACCATCATCAACATTGCTTCGACTGCTGCCTTTCAGCCGCTGCCCCATATGGCGGTGTACGGCGCAACCAAAGCATTCGTACTTTCCTTTACTGAAGCGCTCTGGTCCGAAACCCGAAAAGACGGCATCCGTGTACTTGCGGTCTGTCCCGGCCCCACCGATACCTCATTCTTTGAAATCGCCGGTGAATCTGCAGCAGTCGGAAAAATACGCTCTGTCCATCAGCTGTTAGACAACACGTTGCGTATTCTAAAAACCACGAAACCCAGTTTTGTGGATGGAGTAGGGAACGCCATTGTGGCGCGATTTGTAACCCGTGTGGTGCCTAAGCGCTTCGTTATGACAATAGTCGATCGTGCACTTCAACATAGGAGCTCTCAATAAGATGCATACCCCCTCTCTTTCCTGGATGAAGGAGCATATTCTTTAAACTCTTTTTAGAATCTTAGCTAGGTTTTTAAATGTATTGTTCGGGGTAATCGCCATACCCCTCTTATCTCTTCGCACTATTATTTCGTGTAAGGGACAAATACTATTACGCGCCAAAGGTACATTCATGTGAAAGCACCATGTACTGTTAGAAAAAATAATAAAATACCGCCCAGTCCTTTCGGAGCAGACGGTCAATAGTGGAGATAAGGGGACTCGAACCCCTGACCCCCTGCATGCCATGCAGGTGCGCTACCAGCTGCGCCATATCCCCTCATGTAGTTTTGCATTGCCTTAGCAACAGAAAACATAATACACATCTTTCTGCTAGGCATGCAAGTTCTCGCACTGTGACAGACATAAAATGCAGAGCACCGCCGAAGATACCAAATTCTGGTATGCCTCAGCGGTGCCCCACATGATGCAACAAAATTGTTACTCGTCAGCAGGAACGACCCGAGATGCTTCCTCTTCGCTTTCGCCTTCTAGATCAAACGGAACTTCATGGGTAACACCTAGTTCAATACGCGGAGCCTGCGCCCACAAACGATCCAGAGCATAGAACTCGCGATCCTCTTCATGCTGAACATGCACTACGATGTCCCCAAAATCTAGGAGAATCCAACGACCAGATGCACGTCCTTCTCGGCGTACAGGCTTCAAATCAGCCTGTTCTCGAAGCGCATCCTCAATTTCATCAGCAACCGCATTGACGAGGCGCTCATTATGTGCCGAAACTACCAAGAAACCATCAATCAGCCCCATAGCGTCAGAAGCATCCACCGCAAAAAGCTGGGTTCCTTGTTTTTCTTCCGCCGCTCGGGCGGCAATGCGCAGAGCCTCACAAGAGGACTGTGCAGCAGTCATTTTTTCCTTTCTTGCCGCCAGGTTTCTCTGACAGACAGGCGCCAAAGCAAGCAAACGTTTAATGCCAATCGTTACCTTTGATTGGAAATAAACATGTACACACCCAGAATAGCTAGGATAATGCACCCGATAATTACAACCCAGGACAGCAGGGACAAGGACTTATTTTCGCTTGTCTCAATGGATTCGTACTTTGACACTGTTTCATCCGTATTCGTTGCAGGAACCTGTTTCATACTTGCAGTATTTCCAAGCCTACGAGGAGACTTAGCAGCGTTAACCTTCGCAATTGAGGAGGTCATCGCCTTTTCTGTACGTGCAGACACACGCTGTGCGAGTTCAGTTGCTTGGTCTGACGTCAGGTTCTTGCCATCGTTTAGAGCTTTATCAAAGCCTGGCTTATTCTTCGAAGGTGCAACAGGCTTTGCATCCTTATTCTGAGGCGATGGCTTAACAGCAGAGGTAGAACCTGTTGCCGGAGATTTAGCGGGTGTAGAATCAGACTTCTTCACCTGCGAGAGCGAACCAGTACGCGCGTTTACCTTCGGGGTGGCGCCTGTACGCTCGGAAACCTTCGGGGTCGAACCGGTACGATCGGAGACCTTTGACATCGAACCGGTACGAGTAGGTACCTTAGGCACAGACCCAGTACGCGAAGAAGATACCTGCGAGACAGAACCTGTACGGGTGTTCACCTTCGGGGTGGCGCCTGTACGCTCGGAAACCTTCGGGGTCGAACCGGTACGATCGGAGACCTTTGACATCGAACCGGTACGAGTAGGTACCTTAGGCACAGACCCAGTACGCGAAGAAGACACCCGCGATACAGACCCGGTACGCGGTGAGACCTTGGGGGTTGATCCGGTACGATCGGACACCTGCGATGGTGAATCTGCGCCCATCGGATTCTGTAAACGGACAGTATTCCAGGGGTTTACAACCTTCGGAGCTGCGTCTTTCTGCTCAGAAACCTTGGGGGTTGATCCGGTACGATCCGAGACCTTAGGCATAGATCCAGTACGGGCAGGAATCTTAGGAACGGTACCGGTTGCCGACGGCTGCCGTTTAGCAGAGCCGCTCTTTGCCGCTTTCTGCGCAGGAAGCGCACCAGTCTGAGCACGCTGCGCTGAGCTCTTTGCAGGGGCATCGCTTTGCGCCTTAGATGCCGAACCAGCTTGAGCGGATGCGCTATCTTGCTGAGATTTTTCGTCCAGAACCGACAGGTCAAGTCCCTGAGCATCCATCGCGCGGATGGGTGAAGGAAGGTTCAACGGCACAGGAGCAACATTAATGCGGTTCTCATCGGCTTCATTCTGCGCATCAGCTGTATGACGGCTTTGCTGAGCTTTAGAGTCACTGGGTTTTACCGTAGGCTGCGGTGCAGTTGCCGGGCGAGCCTGCGAGGAAACAGTTTGATCCTCTGTCTCAACGATCTCAGTATCTTCACCCTCGACAACAGGCTCATCACGCACCATGTACTGGTGCATCTTCGGGGAAGTATCAGGAGAAATAATCGGAATTGACGAGGTGAACGTCAAATCGTCTGCCTCCACATGGAGGGAATCCTGAAGCAGGGAATCTTCCGGCTGTGGCTGAGGAGCAGGCACCGGAGGCGCAGCAGGTGCAGCAGCTGGCGCAGGCTTATTAGCTTTAACCTCTTCCGGGCGAAGAGCACGCATAGTGCTGGTTAGCGGCTCAGGTTCATGCAGTTTCTCTTCATCATTCGCATTCAGCTTAATAGACCCCTGAGTAGCGAGTGCAGCAAAACGACGCTGTACTGCAAGAACGCGCGGATCTATATCGTGGGTATTTGCCAAAGACCCCATATTCTCAACAGGGTTAGGACGCTCGCCACGACCCATAGCGCGCAGATAGTTCGCCACGTCTTCGCGATAACGTGCTAGACGGCGCGGACCCATCACACGCGTGGGAGGCGGCACCTCAATGCCGTCCTCAGTCACGTATGTTTCGTAGAGGTACGCGTCTCCCTCGCTGTAGGGCTTCTCTTCTTTGCCCTTAGCTTCAGCCATGTAAAACCTCTTGTTCCATTACTTTGTCTTCACTAGTTGGTTGAATATCTGTTGAGTCTTTCTGGCGAGGCAGCCCGCCGCCGTAGTGCGTGGCAGCATCCTCAGGAGAATACAACCGATACTTATTGATGTACTGCACCACGCCATCAGGAACCAAATACCAGATAGGGGCACCCTTAGAGGCGCGTTGGCGAATATCGGTTGACGATATTGCCATCGCGGGAATTTCAAGTGTGGTAATCTGCCGTCCTTCGCCTAACGGAGGATCAAGCTCGTGTCCCGGACGGGTCACTCCCACAAAGTTAGCCAACTCCCACAGCTTATGAGCATTACGCCACGTCATGATCTGGCTAATCGCGTCTGCACCGGTGATGAAGAAAAGATCTGCATCGGGTCGCAGAGCACGTAGTTCATTAAGGGTATCAAAGGTATACGTTGCGCCGCCACGATCTATATCTATCCGGCTTACCGTAAATCGTGGATTAGATGCAGTCGCAATCACCGTCATAAGATAACGATGCTCGGGATCGCTCACGTGCCTCTCCCCCGTCTTTTGCCACGGCTGACCAGTCGGTACGAATACTACTTCGTCAAGATCAAACACCGCCGCAACCTCGCTGGCGGCTACTAAATGCCCGTGGTGAATAGGGTCAAAGGTGCCGCCCATAACTCCTAGACGTACACGCCCAGGAGTTCGCGACGGAATCGACTCAAGGCTGGGCCGCAGAGCTTGAAAAGTCACGATACTTTCCTTAGCGACTAGCGGTTATGCTTCTCGCTATAGCTACGCAGTGCCTGTGCTTCGTCACCCTCCATGAGCTCCGGTGTGTGATCGGGCCGTACAATACCGCGTCCGCTGTACGAGAGAGTAACAAGCAGCAGAACGGTAAATACGACGGCAGCAACGATGCCGTAAACATAGGTCGGGATGCCGTTAAGCATTCCCGCAGTGTGCTCAGCACCGTGAGCTGCTAGGACAACCGAGTTCATGTGTGTGCTTCCTTTCGATGGTTAAGCTACTCTCTATGCTACCGGTTAGGGGCGAAAATACGCGAAACGACGGGCCTATTTATGCGTGATAGTTGAGACATCTTCCACGTCGTCAGGCTGCCTAATTCCCCGGCTTACCGGGCTATTGCTTGGCCTCAGGCATATTAATACCTTCAGCTTTACCTTTTTCCTTGAGCTTACGGCGATATTCCACCGATTCAGTCCACACACCCGCAACGCGCTCTTGCTCAAGCTCGGCGCGAGCCTCTGCTTTTGCATCCATGCGTTCCTTATATTCCTCACGTTTTTGGGCTCGGGTGGGGCGAATAATCTCTTCGAGGCGAGAGTCAGTACCACGAGGGGAAGACAGAAGTTCAGCGCCGCCTACCATAGTGGGTTCCCAGTCAAAGACCACGGAGTTATCATTTTCACCGATAACCACGGCATCTCCGGCACGGGCACCGGATTTAAAGAGTTCGTCCTCAACCCCCAGTTTTGCCAGGCGATCCGCCAGGTAACCAACAGCTTCATCATTATTGAAATCGGTCTGCTGAATCCAACGCTCCGGTTTCTCCCCAATAACCCGAAAGAGCGGCTCCAAATTACGTTCTTCGCGGCGAATAATAAATTCTTGTTTTTTCTTGGAGCGGAAGCCCTGGGGGCGAATAACTGGGGCTTCAATCGTAGAATTATCTTCTTGAGTAACACGCTTCTGACGGTCTTCTTCCACAAGGTTTGCCATTGCAAAGATGAGCGGTTTAAGCCCTTCATGGGACGCCGTCGAAATTTCAAAAACTTTGTACCCCATGTTCTCAAATTCAGGTCGCACGAAATCGGCAAGTTCACGCGCTTCAGGCACATCAATTTTGTTGAGAACAATAATCTGGGGACGATCATTGAGCGGCACAGTTACCCCAGCGGTGGGGTCTACCGCATAGTTTTCTAGCTCACCACGAATAACTTCAAAGTCGCTGATGGGGTCACGCCCGGGTTCTAAAGTGGCACAGTCAATCACATGCACTAGTGCGGAGGAACGTTCAACGTGACGTAAGAAGCGGTGGCCAAGCCCTTTACCCTCGGAAGCTCCCTCAATCAGACCGGGAACATCCGCAACGGTGTACCGAACATCACCTGCCTGCACAACACCCAAGTTTGGGATAAGAGTGGTAAAAGGATAGTCAGCGATTTTAGGCCGAGCCGCAGAGATAGCAGCAATCAGCGAAGATTTACCGGCTGATGGGTACCCAACAAGCGCAATATCTGCAATGGATTTGAGTTCTAGGACAATATCGGTTTCTTCCCCCGGAATACCGAGGAGTGCGAAGCCGGGTGCTTTACGTTTAGTGGATGCTAACGCAGCGTTTCCAAGACCGCCCTGGCCACCTCGTGCAGCAGTATATTCGTCACCCACATGCAGCAGATCGGCAAGCACGTTGCCGTCACGATCTTTGACGACGGTTCCCTGAGGTACGGTAAGCACTAGGTCTTCGCCGTTGTAGCCGTGGTGCATATCGCCGCGGCCGATATCTCCATTGGGAGCGTGTTGGTGCGGGCTGTGATGATACTCCAATAGTGTGGTGGTTTGGTTATCAACACGCAAAATCACGTCCCCGCCGTTACCGCCGTTACCGCCGTTGGGGCCGCCGAGAGGCTTGAATTTTTCTCGACGTACAGAGACACATCCGTTGCCTCCGTGACCACCGGATACATGCAGGACCACGCGGTCCACGAATTCTGCCACGGGTGTTCTCCTTCTGGTAAATTCCTGGTTCGCACAAGCCTAAAATACACGAGATTGCTTGAGCTTGGCGAGGGGGCGCATCCTCAAGTAGATGCGGAAAATCTTATGGTAAGAGGGGGTAGACTTTCGCCTACCCCCTCTTCCTAGCGTGAGCGAGTTTTACTCAGCTGCTGCCAGGATGTTAACGACCTTGCGGCCCTTGCGGGTACCGAATTCGACGGTGCCTGCTGCCAGAGCGAACAGAGTATCGTCGCCACCGCGACCAACATTCAGGCCGGGGTGGAAATGGGTGCCGCGCTGACGAACAAGGATCTCGCCTGCATTGACGGTCTGACCGCCGAAGCGCTTAACACCGAGGTACTGGGGGTTCGAGTCACGACCGTTGCGGGTGGAGCTTGCGCCCTTCTTATGTGCCATTCTGTTTTCCTACCTTAAGGTTTGTATCCGGTGGTTAAGATTACGCGTTGATTGCGGTGATCTTAACGGTGGTCAGCTCAGCGCGGAAGCCCTGACGCTTCTTGTAACCGGTCTTGTTCTTGTACTTCTGAATAACGATCTTCGGACCGCGCAGGTCTTCAATCTTTTCAGCAGTTACCTTGGCGGAAGCCAGGGACTTTGCGTCAGCGGTGATCTTGTCACCGTCAACGAGCAGCAGTACGGGCAGCTCGATGGTGCTACCGGGTTCACCTGCAACACGGTCAAGGGTAATTTTGTCTCCGACAGAGACTTTTTCCTGGCGGCCGCCAGCGCGTACAATCGCGTATGCCACTTTGGGACTCACTTTTCTCGACATCTTGCTTCTTCGTATCTCACACGTGCAGACAGCCTGCGCTTTCATTGCTGTGCGCTCCACGTGTATCTCTCATGGTGAGTAATAAGATGTGGATGCGGCCCGCGCTCCTTGTGGGATTGCCCAGTTGGATGCGCGCTCGGTCTGCCGGTGGTGTCTTCCGGAAGTCCTCACTATGGGGGAAAACCAGAAGCGGTATCTCCCGCTGACCCTGCGTCGATAGGGCTTCACTGAGATAAATACCAATCGTTAAGGATACTGTATGCGCGGGGTCATGCGCAATTGTATCCCTAAACTATAAAATAACGTTGGCAATACAGCCTCTAGTCCTGCATTGCCAACGTTATATTCATCATCTGCGGCAAGGAATCATATACGGTTAGTCTTCCTTACCAAGCCGCTTAATATCTGCAGCAGAAACACCGATACCGAAGAGAGTCGGAGTCTCAGATTCGACGGGTGCTTTCGCATCTGCCACAGAAGCCGAAGCCACAACCGAACCGTGAGCCGACTCGGTGGCGTCCACCGTCACGACCTTCGACTGCGCTCCCGCCGACGAAGCGGCTCGACGGGAGCGACGTTTACGCGGTGCAGATGAAGCAGCTGGCGCAGCTATCTTCTGCTGAGAACCATCTTTATCGTTCTGAGTCTCAACCGAGTTAGAGGCAGACCCGCCGGGGGTAATCACACCGGACACACGCGGCGCGCTGCCAATAACACCACTTACACGGGAGGCCGAAGCTGACTCTTCCGCACGTTGCTCCTGCCCTCGACCTGAACGCTCCTTCTCAGAGGAACGGCGCGAACGGCGGCGCTTACGTGGGCTCTCGTGCACATCTTCAACCTGCAGATTCTCACGCTCGGCGCGAGGCGACTTCTGCTCTGCTGAAGACTCGTCACCCTGATTTGACTTAAATCCACCGCTCTCGCTGCGGGTAATGCGGCCAGCCTTCTGTGAGGCACGAGCCTTCGCCTCTCCAGCGCGGATAGCCTCCGAACGGGAAGACTCGCGGGTAAACCGAGCATCATGTTCTGGGTTCAAATCACGATCGAATGCCCCAGCAAGCTGTTCCAATGTGAAGTCACCCTGCTCACCAATCCAATCGGTCTCGGTTACCTCAGCAACCTTGTCCTCACGGGATGAGACTTCGCGGTGTGCCTTCGCTCCCGCTTTGATGCCTTGAATCTCCTGTTCCAGCGAAAGCTCGGCAGTTTCGGTACGACGAGAGCGCTTACGACGTTTACGCTTCTTACGGTTTGCTTGGTCCTCAGCTTCAAGCTCGTCAGCCGAGTGCGAGGCTGCAGCAATAGAGGCCATAGCGTTGCGGCGCTCTGCCTTCTTCTCGTCCTTCTCTGAGTCCACGCCCTCAGCGGCATCACGGGTATTATTGCGCGAAGCCGCTCGTGAACGCTTACGTTCGGTGCGCTCTTGACGGTGAATGAAATCGGAGGCACCGCCGGAACGTCCGCTTAACGGCTGATCGTGCACCAACAAACCGCGTCCACCGCATGAGTCACATTGCTCAGAGAAGACCTCAAGAAGACCTGTTCCCAAACGTTTACGGGTCATCTGCACAAGACCCAGCGAGGTTACTTCAGCAACCTGGTGCTTAGTGCGGTCACGCCCCAGGCACTCGATCAGACGACGCAGCACAAGATCACGGTTTGATTCAAGCACCATATCAATAAAGTCGATAACAATAATGCCGCCAATATCACGCAGACGCAGCTGACGCACGATCTCCTCTGCCGCCTCCAAGTTATTCTTGGTGACGGTCTCTTCAAGGTTACCGCCGCTACCGGTAAATTTACCGGTGTTAACATCTACCACGGTCATAGCTTCGGTACGGTCGATTACCAGGGAACCCCCCGAAGGAAGATATACCTTGCGGTCTAGTGCTTTCGCCAGCTGCTCATTAATGCGGTAATGGTCGAAAAGATCATCTTCGTCTTCCCACTTCTGCAGGCGTGAGAGCAGATCAGGGGCAACATAGGTCACGTAGGCCTCAATAGAGTCCCATGCGCTCTGGCCTTGCACGATCATAGAGGTGAAATCCTCGTTGAAGACATCGCGCACGGTCTTAATCATCAGGTCGGGTTCCTGATAAAGCATTTCAGGGGCAAGCACCTTGCGAGAATTCGCTTTTTCCTGAATCTCTTCCCACTGCGCGCGCAAGCGATTAATATCGTGGGTCAGCTCTTCTTCGGATGCGCCTTCCGCTGCAGTACGCACAATCACGCCTGCGCCATCGGGCAGCTTATCCTTCAAAATCTTTTTGAGACGCGCACGCTCAGTATCGGGGAGCTTACGTGAAATACCGGTCATTGAGCCACCGGGAACATACACCAGGAAGCGACCGGGAAGCGAAACCTGACTCGTCAAACGCGCACCCTTATGACCGATCGGATCTTTGGTCACCTGCACCAGCACGGAATCGCCCGGTTTAAGTGCATTCTCAATCTTGCGGGGTGCACCGTCAAGACCGGTAACATCCCAGTTCACTTCACCCGCATAGAGAACAGCGTTACGACCGCGCCCAATATCGACGAATGCTGCCTCCATGGACGGAAGAACATTCTGCACTTTGCCAAGGTAAACGTTCCCAATCAAGGAATCCTGCTGGGTTTTAGAGACAAAGTGCTCTGCCAGCACGCCGTCTTCGAGAACTCCAATCTGAATGCGCCCCTCTTTTTGGCGCACAAGCATCTGACGATCTACTGACTCGCGACGCGCCAAAAACTCTGCCTCGGTCACGATGTGACGACGGCGACCCAGCGACCGGGACTCGCGGCGACGCGCACGTTTAGCTTCAAGACGGGTAGAACCACGCACGCCAGTCACGGTGTCAGAAGCATGAGAATCTGCAAGGCGAGGAGTGCGGACCTTGGTAACGGTCTCGACCTCATCATCGGCGTTACCTTCAATTTCTATATCTTCGGTTCCACGACGGCGACGGCGACGGCGGTGACTCGTCACCTCAGCTTCAGCTGCTGCCTCTTCACGACGGCGCTCCATACGGTCGCGGCGCTCTTGTTCCAAACGCTCGGCACGCAAACGCTCACGCTCCACAGCGACCGCAGAAGCAAGCTCAGAAAGCTCAGTGGGTTCGGGCGAATAGAATAGAGGCATAGCGCCCGGGCGCACCGATTCGCGCAACTGCGCAATCTTCTCATTCTGTACGTCACGCAAAGTTTTTGCTGGCTCCGCCGTTTCCTCTTCGTCTGACTTTTCATCTTCGAATGTGCTGGCAGTGCTCTCTTCGTCTGTCGGCTCAGAAGTCTCAGCTTCATCCTCTTCAGCGTCGTAGGTCGCTTGAGGCTCAGAGTCTTCATCGTTCTCTGCCACTAATTCCTCTGACTGGATGGTATGAGGTTCTTCAGCTTCTTCGGTGTTTTCTTCCGAAGATATAATGGCTGTCTTATCTTCTTGAGCAGCTTCTTCAGTCTGGGCTTCTTCACGGCTATCAGAGACAGGCTCTGCTACCTCAGCCTGTTCGGCAAGTTCGGACACCTCAGTGTCCACTTCGGGAGAGGCAAGGTTTTCGGCAGAAGAATCGCGGGTTTCAGTTTTCTGAGATTTGGGTTGGGGCATAGTTTCATCAGCTGATGCTGCAGACTCGTTGGCTTGGGTAAAAAGAGTATCAAGAGTGTTCGCTACTTCTTCGGCAGAGGCCGCAGCCACAGTCTTCCTTGGTGCAGGGGCATGCTTAGCCTTCTGATTGCGTAAATCCGTTAACCCAGCCGCAACAGCGTCTTCGGGCGTGGGTTCAGCAACTTTCTTAGCGCGCGATGAGTTTTTACGACGCGATGCTGCCGATACTGCAGATTCACTACCCTTCAGGGAATCTGCCTGCTTTTCAACCCGGGTATTATTTTTTTCCTGATGAGTTCTCATCATCTCGCCGGAGATATCTTGTTTATCAGCGAGAGAGATCATGTCAGCAAGAACATCCATATTCATGCTAGATTGATGGGCGTTCTTTTCGTCAGCCATTCTTTTCTTTCTTCTTCCTTCAAGAATTTTACGCCGCATCGTAAAATTCTCTGCATCAACGCGTTAGCGTGTCATAAGCCTAGTTACCAAGAAATACGTGGCTCAAGCCTGCTCTTTGTGTCTGCCTTCGTTTGCTTCCGGGCGTACAAGACGGCGAGCACGAAGCCGACTTACTCCGCAAATACGGCGGATGCGTTTCTTCATGATGTTCTCGGCCAGTATGTTTAACCGAGATGTCACTAAGATGCCAATGCCTGGGGTCATCATCCGATAACGTCTTATCTGAACTTTTGCTATGACGGATGCGCGTGCACGTTCTCTCGATCAATATACTGGGTATCTTTTATGCGTGCGGGGCATAAAAACGTACCGCTCATCATTATACCGTGTGCAATCCAGAACACCCTATACATGCATAAAAAGCGCAACGTTGGTGTGACCAACATTGCGCTTATCACGAGAGTAAAAACCTAGCCGAGACCTAGTTCAGCATCACGTTTTTCGCGTGCTTTCTGCGCCAGTTTTGGGTTACTAGGCAGATACTCTGGCCCGGAACCTGTGGCAAAGGGAATACCGAGGATGAAAGCGAAAGGAGCTGCGATCAGTAAAATAACCCACACCATCGAGAACTTTCCTGCGGTCAGAAAGAGTAGCGCCGCCAAAAAAATTACTGCTGACGCCAGCATCAATGTTGTGCCAAAGCCTTTCACGGATTCTCCTCGGTGATTGAACAATAACGCTACGATTATACGCCTCTTCTTAAAAATTTCGATGGCGTAGCTTGACAGAAGCACACATGTCGGCGCCTCTTTCCCCTATGATATTGAACAACCGCCACAGAATGAACGCAAACAAGATAGAGGAAAATTATGACCGAAAAGACCCTAATTCTGATAAAGCCTGACGGTGTTGAACGCGGGCTTATTGGCGAGATTTTGAGCCGCTTTGAGACTAAGGGTTACGTGATTGAAGGACTGAAAATGCTTCAGCCCACCGAAGAACTTCTCGCCCAGCACTATGCTGAGCACGCAGGCAAGCCTTTCTATCGTTCCCTCGTGGATTTCATGGTTTCTGGTCCCGTGGTCGCCGCTGTTCTCAGCGGAGATCGTGTAATCGAGGGTGTACGTACAATGCTGGGGACCTCAGACCCAACGACGGCAGCACCGGGAACAATTCGTGGAGATTACGGACGTGATTGGGGTGAGGGTGTGCAAAAGAACCTGGTGCATGCCTCAGACTCCCCCGAATCTGCAGCCCGTGAGATTGCTCTTTGGATGTCTTAGAGTTGAAACCATATAACAGTGAGGGTGGGTCTTCCATAATCTTCTGGAAGGCCCACCCTCACTTTTTGTACTAGAAAAATTAGCGCATCATATTCATGATCACATCGAAGAAGCGGATCACAATAATCCCAAAGATGAGAATGAGCACCAAGGTGATAGTAAACCAGCTCCACGTACCGATACTCTCACGAATATTTTCAGGGGCAGGAATAACGCTATGAGAAATATTGCGTACCGTCACTTTTATGAACATGGTAATCGTCATAACCCACACGATCATACAGAAAAGGCATAGGGCGTTAATATGGAAGGTAGTCTCAAACCAGAGCCAGAAGACAAACGCCGTAGCGAGCGCTAAGCCGATGTTGGTGGCTACCCAGAACCATTTTTTGAAGGTAGCTCCTGCAAGCATGGAGGCGGCTATCGTCATAACGATGGAGAACCCTATGAGTCCGATGAAGGGGTTGGGGAATCCAAAGGCTTCAGCTTGCGGGGTACGCATCACGGTGCCGCAGTTAAGAAGGGCGTTGATGTCGCAGACCGAGGTATGCCCCGCATCCACGAAAATCTGAAGGCGCTCAAAAACAAGGGTTGCCGATGAAGCTAGGGCTATAGCTCCCGTCATAAAGAGCCAGATCGCTAAGGAACGCTCCGATCCTTCTGCCGTATCTCGCTCACGAGAGGAAACCTGGGAGTCTATAACATCTTTAGATAGTAGATCGTCGGTTTCCGATGTTTGCTCAACGGCACCCATGTGCTGCTCCTTTACATATACCTGTTTATCGGTGATAAGTGACGCATCATACCGCAGCCGCAGTATGATGCGTTAAACCCTTTGTAGCTATCCTAACGTGTTCGGCGCCTAGGGTTAAGTTTCTCGTCATAAAGACAGGGATTTTTATACCTATATCTTGGTGTTGCCCGCGATCATAGCGTAATCGCCTGTATCGCTGCTTACTCACTCTCATGTAAGTTTTTACGCTCCCATTCTTCTTGTTCGGCGGCGCGTATTTCGTTTTCGGCATCGATGCGGGTACCGGCGTGTAGCGCATACCACCAGCAGGCAACAAACGGGATTGTTACCACGAGCGAGAAGGGTAACGCAATGACTGAGGCAAGAAGCATGGTGCCTTGAAGCACCCAACCAGCCGAGTATCCCCACGGTTTCATCAGCTTAGCGGGTAGGAATATACACGCACCGGCAAGCACCAAACCTGCAACCCAGATTATAATTTTTACAGTGCTCGGATCGTTGAAATGAAGTCCGAAAACGGCTAGTGTGCCGAAGAAAATCGTGAATGCTTCGAGTACCAAAATGGTGGAAGCAAACATGACTTTCGTAGAACGTGGTTTCTTAACCGTCCCGGGCTTCCATTCCCGTTGAGCGCGTGTCATAAACTGCTTTTTTACCATATGGTCTTAGCTTTCCTCAGGATTATCGGTGCCGTCTGCCAGAGGTAGTCCCAATGAGTCTTCTAACGGGATTTCACGAGGTTCCTCCCCCGCCAGTTCAGCCATAATCTCGCCGAATAGTTCATCGGAATCGGTTTCTGCAGCCTCAGCGAGTTCTTCAGGCTCGGCGTTGCGCTGTGCAGTGGATTCTTGGGCGGGTTGGGCCAGCAGGGTACGCGCCTCCCCAATGACCGTGACCGATCCTGTGACCAACACACCAGCAGACTCCTGCTCAAAGAGGGCGTTCTCCATGGCGGTGGCAAGCGCCTCATCCAAGTGGTCACATACCGTAATAATGTTTTCATCGAAGCCGGCGTCGAGGGCAATCTCTTGAAGTTCTTCCGGGGCAATGGCTCGGGAAGAATCTGAGGCAGAAAGATACAACCGGAATGTGGCATCGGTTGAGTCTACGTATTCTTCACGAAGCACTTCAAAAATACCGAGAGCGTCTTTCTCGCCTAGAATACCGACGACTGCATGCACATGGGACAGTTCAAATGCCTCTTTAAAAGCCGTAGATGCGGCGCGCACCCCATGCGGGTTATGAGCGGCATCAAGCACCACCAAAGGCTCGCTACGAATCATCTCAAGTCGCCCTGGCGAACGTACCTGAGCAAATCCGGCGAGTACTACATCTCGCGCAAGGGCACGATCCCCACCGAAAAATACCTCGACTGCGGCAAGAGCTAATGATGCGTTCTGCCCCTGGTGCTCACCGTGTAGGGGGAGCTCAATATCAGGGTATTCTCCTGCTAAACCTCGGAGAGTCAAAAGCTGCCCGCCGACCGCGCGGTCACGCTCAACCACACCAAATTCAACACCTTCGAAGGCGTACTTGGCGTTTTGCTTACGAGCAGTATCAAGAAGTATGGTCGCTACTTCAGGGTCTTGCGCCGCAGAAATAAGGTATCCGTCGGGTTTAATAATCCCGGCTTTTTCCGTTGCAATCTCAGCCAGGGTATCCCCCAGCATATCGGTATGATCAAGGCCAACGGGTGCCACGACAGAGACAATACCGTCGGCTACATTCGTAGAATCCCATGAACCGCCGATCCCGACTTCTAGAATCACCACGTCCACGGGCTCATCGGCAAAAATAGCGAAAGCAAGCACAGTGATGGACTCAAAGAACGTAAGTTTTGGTTCTCCGCGTGCAGCAAATTCTTCGTCCACAAGAGTGAGGTATGGCAAAATTTCATCCCAAACGCGCACGAACGTGGCATCAGGCACCGGTTCACCGTTAATGCTGATGCGCTCGGTAACGCTTTCGAGATGCGGGCTCGTAAAACGCCCGGTGCGCAGATCATGAGCCAACAAAAGCGATTCAATCATGCGGGCGGTACTGGTTTTACCGTTAGTTCCGGTGATGTGGATGACCGGGGCGGCGCGGTGCACATCCCCGAGGATTTCAACGGCTCGGCGAACCGCATCCAGCCGGGGAGCCATCTTATTTTCGGGGGCGCGTGCCAGCAATTCACCGTAGACGCGTTCAACCCCTTCGGGGTCTGGGATTGCCGGGTAGCTCATCTCGCTCATAGTGTTCTTTCTTTGGATGGTATCAAGCTGTGCGGCACAGCGTCTTTACCAGGATTCTGCCTTATGTACAGATATATGTTTGGGTGTATAGCCGCCCCAGCATGGTACATACCGCGGTGTGTTATATGTGCTGGGGCGGCTTAGCGGCTATATTGTCCCTACTCTATGCTGTCGTCACAGGAGAACAGGTATTATGCCGCCTTCGCGACCGTAATGTTCAGGCTCTCGCCCTCCGTGAGGTCCAGGGAAACCGCCAGGGTCTCGCCAGTGACCAGTTCCTCGTGGGTGCGCAGAGCCTCCAGGGTGTCCTGCGGGGCACTCACCGTTAGGTCAATGCGGTCAGAGACATTCAGCCCGGCATCCTTACGGGCTTGCTGAATAGCGCGAATAGTATCGCGGGCAATACCTTCCGCCACAAGTTCATCGGTTAATTCGATGTTCAGCACTAGGAAACCGCCGGGCAGCACGGCTGCCGCTTCACGCTCGGTACCGTCATCCGAGGATGCTACCACGGTTACCAGCTCATATTCGCCGTCAACTAGTGCAAGCCCACCGTCGATGGCGTCGAAAGCAACGGTCACGGTACCGTCTTCGGCGATTGTCCAATCGCCAGATTTCGATGCCTTAATGGCTGTCTGAACCTGTTTACCAAGGCGAGGACCTGCGGCACGGGCATTCACCTTCAGCTGTTGCGAGATACCGTAGTCGGCAGGGTTAGCGTCTTGTGCATTCACGAGGATAACCTCACGCAGGTTCAGCTCGTCCTTCACAATCTTAGCGAAGTAATCGGCGCCCTTAGCACCGAATGCGGTTTCCAGCTGTGCGAACTGCTCGTCGGCAATGGCCGCCGTGAGCGATTGCAGAGGTTGACGCACACGGATCTTCTTCTCTTTACGCAGAGAAGACCCTACAGAGCATACCGCCCGTACGGTTTCCATGAGCGAAAGCAGCTCAGATTCATCAGCAAAGTCTTCAGCGATAGGCCAGTCGGCAAGATGTACCGAACGCTCGCCGGTCAGGCCACGGTAGATTTCTTCGGTCGTGAGAGGCAGAAGTGACGCCGCTACCTTTGATACCGTCACCAAAGCAGTGTATAGGGTATCGAAGGCATCGGGGTCTTCGTCAAAGAAGCGTTCACGCGAGCGGCGCACATACCAGTTGGTAAGAGCATCAGCATAAAGACGCAGATGCTCGCAGGCACTCCAGATATTGTAAGAGTCCATGTCCGCGGTAACCTGCTGTACCAGCTCCCGGGTTTTACCCAAAATAAAGCGATCCATCACATGCTGCGAATCGTACTTCACCTGTGCCGTATATCCCGCGCCTTTGTTGGCAGCATTCGCATAGAGAGCGAAAAAGTGATAGACGTTCCAGAGCGGAAGCATCACCTGTCGTACCCCTTCACGAATCCCCTGCTCGGTCACAATCAGGTTGCCGCCGCGCAGAATCGGCGATGACATGAGGAACCAGCGCATAGCGTCTGAGCCGTCGCGGTCAAGAACTTCAGAGACATCCGGGTAGTTGCGCAATGACTTTGACATTTTCTGCCCGTCAGAACCAAGCACGATGCCGTGGCTGACAACATTCTTGAAGGCAGGACGGTCAAATAGTGCGGTCGCCAAAATATGCAAAGTGTAGAACCAACCGCGGGTCTGACCAATATACTCAACGATGAAATCCGCCGGATAGTGGTTCTCGAACCAGTCCTTATTCTCGAAGGGATAGTGAACCTGCGCATACGGCATCGACCCGGAGTCAAACCATACGTCCAGCACGTCTTCGACGCGGCGCATCGTAGACTTACCCGTTGGATCATCAGGGTTTGGACGCGTCAGCTCATCAATATAGGGACGGTGCAGATCTGGCTTCCCCTCCTTGTTCAGCGGCAGACGACCGAAGTCAGCTTTGAGTTCTTCGAGCGATCCGTAAACATCAACACGAGGATAATTTGGATCGTCCGAAACCCAAACGGGAATAGGAGAACCCCAGAAACGGTTGCGCGAAATTGACCAGTCGCGAGCGTTCTCAACCCACTTACCAAACTGCCCGTACTTGACATTTTCGGGAATCCAGTTGATCTGCTCGTTCAGCTCAGACATGCGGTCTTTGAACTCGGTCACCTTCACATACCAAGAGGTAATAGCGCGGTAGATAAGAGGATTACGGCAGCGCCAGCAGTGTGGGTAGGAGTGCACATAGGATTTCTCCACGATGAGTGCACCATCTGCCTTGAGAGCATTAATAATGGTGCGGTTTGCCTCGAAAACCTGAACTCCGGCGATACCCGCAAGCGCGGTAGACCCCGAAGGGCTAGGCTGTCCGAATAGGGGAAGGAACTTGGCGCCTTCATCTACCGAAAGCACCACGGGAATATCGTAGGATTCACAAACTTTCTGGTCGTCTTCACCATAGGCGGGTGCCTGATGAACGATACCGGTACCATCGGTGGTACTTACGTAATCGGCAACGAGAATCTGCCATGAGGTTCCTGTGCCCCATTTCTCGGCATCGGCGAAGTAATCCCACAGTGGAGTGTAACGCACACCTTCGAGCTGGGAGCCGGTGTAGCGCGCTGTGATGGCGGCTGCCGCGTCCTCGGCGGGGCTCTCCCCTGCATACCCGAGGTCTTTCGCATAGGTTCCCAGCAGATCAGCGGCAATCAGGAAGCGCCGCCCGCTAAACTCCCTGGCACCGGGAACTACAACGTATTCAATGTCGGGTCCGACGGCGAGCGCCTGGTTGGTGGGTAAGGTCCAGGGAGTGGTGGTCCAGGCAAGCGCCTCAACGCCTGCCAATTCAGCGACAATATTTTTATTGGCAGCGAGCGAGTCGTCCAAGGCGAGGGCAAAAGCTACCGTGACGGTCTGATCCTGGCGATCCTGATAGACGTCGTCATCCATGCGCAGCTCATGGTTCGATAACGGGGTTTCGTCTTTCCAGCAGTACGGCAGAACACGGAACCCTTGGTACGTGAGCCCTTTATCGTAGAGACGCTTGAACGCCCAAATCACGGATTCCATGTACTCAACGTTGAGGGTCTTATAGTCGTTCTCGAAGTCCACCCAACGCGCCTGCCTGGTAACGTATTGTTCCCATTCGTTGGTGTATTTGAGCACGGAGGCGCGCGCGGCATCGTTGAAATTATCGATGCCCATCTCTAGGATTTCTTGTTTATCGGTCATGCCGAGCTGTTTCATGGCTTCAAGCTCGGCAGGCAGACCATGAGTGTCCCAGCCGAAGCGGCGTTCTACTTTATGCCCGCGCTGAGTTTGGTAACGTGCTACAAGGTCTTTCGCGTAACCTGTGAGCAGGTGCCCGTAGTGCGGCAGACCATTTGCAAATGGAGGGCCATCGTAGAAGACGAATTCGTTATCGCCGTGGGGCCCGGCTTCGCGGTTATCGATAGATGCTTGGAAGGTTCCGTCTTTCTTCCAATAGTCGAGTACAGCTTCTTCGAGCTTAGGGAATTTAGGTGATGCGCTTACACCGTAGCCTGAGGCTTCAAACGCGCTCACCTTGGGGTAGATATTTTCTGACATGCAGTGCGCCCTATTTCTGTTCAGATTCCCGCCATTGGGTACGTGAACCGCACCCTTTGCCGAGGATGGACAAACGGGTGCAAGGACGCCTTCATCGTGCGCCCCTCATGGAGCGTATATGCTGGCGCGGTACCACCTTGCTTACTGATACAGACAAACGCACCGACCTCCCCCGGGGCTATGAACTGTTCATCAGGAACGTTCTTACGCCCCCGGAGAGCGGCGCGTTGAGCGAGTATCAGTCGCTTATTAACAGCTGTATCGGGCTTAACCGTCCGGGTCTACTAAGACTGCATCTGTTCCGCTAAGGCGCCCCTCGCCGCAGCGAAAAGGTGGGGTCCCGCAGGTGCGGTCTGTTCTTCCGAATTGCTCGCCGGTGATCGCCGGGTCTTTGCAAACATCTACATTCTATGGGGTTTGCAGCTACGGGTGCAAGCTACAAAAAACCCAATTTTTACCCGCTTTCAGAACCTCTGTGACGCATCTCGGGCGTGTCATAAATGCATGTTTTTACAGATATACTCAATGTTTTCATGCACTTTCAGTTGAATATTAACCCTCGACACTAGATATTGGGGTCATTCTTGCCAGCATCCACTAAATATGCATTTTTACGTGCTCTGTCAACGAAAAAATTTTCGTTTATCTAGCGTTTATACAGCACATGGGACGTCCTGTTTCTCTGAAGAACACGCCCAGAATGCTGTGGGAAAGTTCACGGGTCTCCCCACATCGACTTCCTTCCTCAATGATGCACTTCTGACCTTCCGCACCAGTTCGGCGCCCCCTCTGAAATAAGGGGTTATTGAGTCTGAAAAACATAAATTTTTAACAGAAGCCCCTAGCCCCTGAATGCTCTGCTCGGGTAAGTGTAGCTCGCGTTCTTCATGTGCACGGCAAGCAGAGTCGTCTCGGTTGCTAATTCGGGAAGCCCCAGAATCTCGGAATTCTCCATAGAAAGCAATCCGTTATGTTCTATTAGCAATAACTTTTGGGGTTATGAAACAGAAAACATCTTTGCACAATATTTACACTTCCCTCTAGATAGGAAGAGGTGACGGATTTTAGACTGGATTACATGAAGAAAACCCGCACGCGATCCGCCGGAACACCGCTGTTTATTGGAGCCGCTATCGCAGGTTTATTGCACGCTGCACCCAGCTTTTACTGGATGTGCGGCGGGATGTGGCTGTTAGATACCGTGGGGCCGATGGCTGTCGAACTACAGCAAGAGGGTAACGTTCCGGTGCGGTTTTTACTGGCTGCCGTGTTTATCGCCAAAGTTACGGGCGCACTTGTGCCGCTTATAGACCATCTACGACCGCCTGCGCACGCATGGGTTCGCGTTGTTTCTTGGGTGGGCGTTTTAGTGCTTATAGGCTGGGGCGGCCGTGGAACTTTTGCGGGGTGGCAGCGTGTAGTAACTGGTCAAGCTTCCCTGGATAATCCAATCATCGCGGGGCACACCTACTTATGGAGTCCCCTTTTCCTCATTTGGGGACTGCTGCTGTGTGGGGCGTTATTCGTCTCGCGCGCTCGCCGCCAGAAAGTGCCGTCAACAGGCTAAAGACCACTCGGCATATGACGTTAAGAGATGTTGAAGGCATCTGCCACATCGCTACTACATATAACGTTTTGGGTAGAAATGGAGGATTAAATTCCCTCGGCAGAAAGCTTCTTAATGTATCCGGTTAGTTCAAGGAATGTACAGTCGAGGATTTTTACATAATTATTATCTTCTGGCTCCCCGAAAGTATTCGGGGAGCCAGAAGAATTTTTGAAAATTACTTTAGAGAGTTCTGCGGCTAAAACCGTAAGAGTAATGTAGCTAGGTAGCGGAGGAAGAACTGTTGCCACTTTCAACAAGCTGAGGATATTTTTGCTTCAGATAGGTATTGGTGACATACTTCCAGGACCCACCATCATAGATAGTCACCATATAGATGTTATCCGCTGTATCTGCTGGCTGGTCTGCCACTTCTTCCTTACTAAGGTGTGCTTTATAGGCTTCAAATTTTTCACCATAATTCCAAGCAACAGCCACGATATCGGATTCGAACACTACCGTAGGCCTTTTATCAAGAATCCAACACTTGAGGTCGTACCCTTCCATCCAGCCACCGCCGTTATAAATGTCGCGATACAAGTCAAATTGTGGTCGAAGATTCGGATCATCTTCATGGCTGAGTTTCTTCGCATATTCAGAATTTCCGGTAAGAACCGCGTACAGGAATGATGCCTCATAGGCGGCAAGAGCCTTATATGAGCCTTCCAGGGTCTTCTGGCGTATGGCATTCTCGTCAATATCAGGTTCGGGAACGTTCTTTGCAGGCTCGGTGTTGGTTGCGGGAGTATAACCGCCTTTATCTTTAGTCGGAAGTTTTATGTCTCCCACATATTTATTCCAGTCAGCAACGAACTTTGCGTACTCTTCCGGTGAGGTCGAGTCGCTGGGTGAACTTGTTGACGAAGCGCTAGAGCTTGAAGAGGATGAGCTGTTGCTCGGCGAGTTTTGAACACTCTTGACGGAGGGGGCGCATCCGGCGAGGGCTGCAATCCCAAAAGCCCCAAAACCAATAAGAGTAGCGCGACGTGAAGGAGTAGAGGTGAAAGTGGTGTATGGCGAATTCATTGGTTTTCTCTTTTCAGTATGCGTATGTTTTTGAGTGATTACTCTGCACCGTAACAACCGCGTCTGAAAAGACCCTGAACTTTCGTACCCACAACCTGAGAGTAGCCTAAAAGTTACAGAACAAAATTCTAAGAATTAGACCTGCAGGTAAATATCGCCGTCTCGCACTTCTAGAGGGTACACACCGATCGTATAGTCAGCGCCTGAGACACACTCACCCGTAGTGAGATCGTATACCTCTTTATAAAGAGGCGAGGCGATAGTTGAGTGCCCGTCTTTCTCTCCAACAATGCCGCGAGCAATCACAAGAGACTGACTATTAGGGTCACGATGATCGCATGCATAGTACCCATGCTTAGTTTTAAAGATTGCATACTGCTGACCTTTGACGAGGGCAACTTCGCCCCAATTTTCTTCGAGTTCACTTTCGGGACAGATGCGAACCCAGGAAGGTGCTACGGCGGCATTTTCAGCCATGACGGCTCTACCTTTCGACAGGTGCTATCTATGCAACCGGTCACAGTCAAGAGCTACATATCAAATCAGCATAGACAGAAGGCGGCATACGAGAGCACAAGTATTTCTTGTGTGTTCTATTTGGAGTCTACCCTATAAAAACCACAGATAAAAATATGACATACCTAAGCTACTAAAGGTCTGAAAAACCCTTAAAAACACAGCACTTTAGGGAGTTTAGGCTTACCTAAAACAACAATCCTTAGGGTCAAAAACACCCATTAATCCCTAGATATTTCAAGGAATTTCCTTAAAATTTTTCTCAAAAATACCGATTTTGGCACTTTCGTCGTATAGCCTCTGTGTAAGATAAAAACAGCGACTTTTTACAAGCAAGAATCTGCGCATAAAACAACATAATCCCACACTCTTGTTGTTCTGGCTCAAGGTTTGTTCCCGGTTTTCCTGCATTGCCGGTTCCTAGAGACAGGTCATTCTTTGCTGAAGTCGGTATACACACAACTAGGAAGGACAAATATGTCTCAGAACGGCCCTGGGAACACCGCCCGTAATATTCTGGTCGTCGGTGCAGGACCCGCAGCATGGCGTTTTGTACGCGCTTATCATGAAGGTGCCCAAGACGCTGGACGCGCCTCTGACACCATTACCGTTCTCAATGATGAACCGTATATTCCGTACGACCGCGTTGCTATCGAACAGCTTTTCAAAGATACCGACAAAGACCTTACCCTTGGCGACCCAGCGCTCTGGGACGAGTCCACGATCAACCTGGTTAACAATACCCGTGGCGAATCACTCAACCGTGACTCGCGCGTTGTTAAAGGTTCAGACGGCGTAGACTACCCCTACGATGTGCTTGTATTCGCTACCGGTTCAAGTGCGGTGCGCATTCCGATTCCTAACGCAGATTGCGCCCATGTATTCCGCACCGCAGACGATGTTAAAAACATGGTCTCCGAAGTTGAACGGTTGCAGACTAAACTTGGGCGCGCACCGCGCGGTATTGTTGTCGGCGGAGGCCTTCTCGGGCTGGAAGCCGCAGAAGGTCTCAAAGACCTTGGTGCCGAACCCACCATCCTTGATGTTGCCCCGTGGCTTCTCTCCGTGGAGGTCGATCAGGGCGGCGGTTACGCGGTCAACGCCCAGATCAAAGCAACCGGGATCGACATCGAAACCGGTGCGTTCATATCCGCTATCAACAAAGATGCCTCAGGCGAGGTTATTTCGGTCTCCGTAGCAGATTCCACCTCGGACGAAGCCGTTATTCACCAGATTGATGCAGACCTCGTGGTCTTCGCTGCAGGTATTCGCCCCAACGATGAGCTGGCACGCGCCGCTGGACTAGAGACTGGCGAACGCGGTGGTATACTCGTCAATAATGCATGCCACACAAGCGACGAGCATATCTGGGCTATCGGCGAAGTAGCCTGCGTACTTGGACGAACTTGGGGTCTGGTTGCCCCCGCCAACGCAATGGCGGATGCGGTCGCCAAGAATCTGCTCAACGGCAACGAAGATGCTCAGGTCGAAGAATTCGATATCGCCACGAAACTCAAATTCTCAGGCGTACAGGTTGCAGGCTTCGGTGACCGCCGCGGCACCACGGAAGGCTGCCTCGAAATTCTCTTCGCAGACCCCGCGCGCGGCATGTACCAGAAGATCGTGACCAGCGGCGACGCCAAGACTCTCCTCGGCGGCGTTTTTGTGGGAGACACCGCTCCTTTCGATTCCCTCAAGCCGCTGCTGGGACGAGAACTCCCGGCAGAGCCCAATGTGTATCTCACGGCGGCAGGTGGCGGCGACGGTATTCCCGATACAGAGCTGCCCGACGATGCCATTCTCTGCTCGTGCAACAACATTAGCTTCGGCGAAGTCCGTCAGGCAGTGGTTGACGGCAACCACGACGTACCTGCCCTAAAGGCATGCACCACGGCTGGCACCCAGTGCGGCTCCTGTGTGCCCATGCTACAGAAAACCCTCGAACAGCAGATGAAAAAGATGGGTATGACCGTCTCTAAGGCGCTGTGCGAACACTTCGATTTCTCCCGCGCAGAGCTTGCGGAAGCGGTACGCCTTACCAACCTCGACGACTTCGATTCGGTCATTGCACGCTTTGGGCACGGCGGCGACGGCTGTGCTATCTGCAAACCAACGGTCGCATCCATTCTTTCATCTTTCCGCAATTCCTACGTGCTCGATGCCGGTCGCGGCGGCCTACAGGAAACCAATGATCGTGCTCTGGCAAACATGCAGAAGAACGGTACCTATTCGGTTGTTCCACGCATACCCGCAGGCGAAATTCCCGCTAAGAAACTGGCCGTCATTGCTGCCGTTGCGGATGAGTTCAACCTCTACGTCAAGATCACCGGTGCGCAACGTATCGGTATGTTTGGCGCCCGATTGGAGCAGCTGCCCTACATTTGGGAGCGGCTGGTTGATGCTGGATTCGAGTCCGGTCAGGCATACGGCAAGTCGCTGCGTAACGTTAAATCCTGCCTCGGCTCAACCTGGTGCCGCTACGGTGTTCAAGACTCGGTGGGTATGGCCGTCGAGTTGGAGAATCGCTACCGCGGTCTGCGTTCACCCCACAAGTTCAAGTTTGGTGTCTCCGGCTGTAACCGTGAATGTGCTGAAGCACAGGGCAAAGACGTGGGCTTGATCGCCACCACCAACGGCTGGAACCTATACCTTGGTGGTAACGGCGGCGCGAACCCCGCGCATGGGCGCTTGTTCGTCAAGGATGCCTCCAGTGAAGAAGTTGTTCGTTACATCGACCGCTACCTCATGTACTACATCCGCACAGCGGATAAGCTACAGCGTACTGCCCGATGGCTCGAAGACCTTGACGAAGAGCACGGTGATGGTTTGGCTCATCTGCAATCCGTACTCATCGAAGATTCTTTGGGAGTCTGCGAGGATCTGGAACGAGATATGCAGCGCCACGTGGATTCTTACCAGGACGAATGGGCTGCCACACTCAAAGACGAACGCCGTCTGCGCCGCTTCCGCGCCTTCATCAACGAGCCCGATGGCAGCGATGAGGCAGCGCACATGTTTGTTCTTGAACGTGAGCAGATCCGCCCAGCAACACCCGAGGAAATTGCTGCCGCCGAGAAGGGCGAAGGCAATACCGTGCTGGTGACGGGAGCGAAAATCCCAGTCGGTCCACCCAGCGCGCATAATCCTGTTCCAGCGAACGCCTAAGGACCCGCCCATGTCACCTAAAATTCCGCCGTTTCCACCGCGCGAATTTGCGACGATAGATGAGGTTCTAGCCAATATTCCGGCGGGTGTTGCTCAAGACGCGCCCCTAGTTCCAAGCTCCCGGGCAGATGTACCCGGTAAGGTGTACATCGCCGGGGGCGGTCCCGGTGCTCTCGATTTGCTGACTCTACGTGCCGTTCGAGCGCTCGGTGAAGCCGATGTCGTGCTGCTAGATCATTTAGCTCCACAAGAGCTTGCCGAATACGCTCCAAACGCCCTGATCATTGACGTGGGCAAAGTACCCGGTAAGCATGCGGTGCCGCAGTCACGCATCCAGCAACTCATGATTGACTATGCACTCGCGGGCAAAACCGTGGTGCGGCTCAAAGGCGGCGATCCATATGTATACGGTCGCGGTGCTGAGGAGCTAGATGCTTGTTTTGCAGCCGGACTGGATGCTGAGGTTATTCCGGGCATTACTAGCGCTATTGCGGTGCCTGCCCGCGCTTCTATCCCCGTGACTCTGCGTAAAGTATCGTCGATCTTTACTGTAGTTTCGGGCCATTCGGGGCTTGATGAAACCGATATACAAGCTGTTGTTTCAACGTTGCGCGCTCATGGTACCGTGGTGCTTCTGATGGGTGTGCGTACTCTGCCGGATACTATCGAGCAGATAATGTTGCGCGGTGTTGAAAGCGATATGCCGTTGGCCACCATTGAGAAGGGCTTCACGGACCAAGAGCGCGTTATCGTCACGACCTTGCAGCAAGCTCCTCAAGACTGCCAAGACGTTAAATCACCTGCTATTACAGTCATTGGTGAGGTCGTCTATTATGCACGCGACGATCGGCATCAGTTCATCAGTCATGTACATGAACGGCTGCGTGAGCAATCCACGTCTTGAGTTCTCTGCCGCTCAGAAACTTGCTCCATAGTGGATTGATTATCCGCTAATTCTGGCGCATACAACGTGGCTTCCGTCTTCGTTTTCCTAGTTGTCGAAGGCGGAAGCCATTTTATATGCTTGACCGTATTTGAGTATTATTCGGTAGCGGCGACCAACGCCTCGTCAAGACGAGATAGAGCGCACTGAGCAATAATGCGTGCGGAGGCAATATCGTGAGAGGATACCAACGGTGCAGCCACTATAGTTGAAGCGCTAACCGCCTCGATATCACGTCTCATCTTTTTGGCAAAAAATCCATCTGCAAGCAGGTACGGGGACGCGAACCTTGGTTGCTCTTGACGAGCTATATCAATTATTGTCGGCTCAATTGCTGCGATAAAAGCGTTTCTGGTAGGTGTGTGAAGAACTTCTGCGAGCAAATCGGCGGCGCGCTGCATATCTGCTCGCCCATCTTGGCGGGATGAACCTGCAGCCCCTTGAACAATCGGTGGTGCGGCAGAACCGGTAGCTATTTTTTCATGCCATCCAATTTCCTCAAGCCGAGTTCGCTGAAGATGGGCAAGTCGCGCATCCGGCCCCAGAGAGGCAGCAATATGAATATCTTTAACTCCGCTGGTACGTGCAGCGCGCCTTAGATCAACCTGGGTGTGAAATCCTGTGGACAGTAGAACCGGCACAATAACACAAGGCTCGCCATCCGGTAAGGCTTGAGCGGCTTCATCTACACTCGGTGTCTGCACGTCTACATAAGCTTCGTGAACTTTATATTCTCGCCCGTCAGACGTGCTTCGTTCATGAAGTAGCTTTTGAAGCTCGGCGCGCACGAGGGCAATCGCTTGGCGCCCTTCTGAAGAGTCAGTACCGTGAGAGGTCGCAAGAATATTGAGAACAGACATAGCTCAAGTGTACGCGTCTGAAGAACCCGACTCACCTATAAAGGTAATTACCACCTTATAGAAGGGCATAAAGAATGGGTACCCGTACGATGCGGGCACCCATCCTTTGTACCTATTCACAACACACGGAATTCGTGTGCTTCCCTATGTGATAACCTGCGGACTACCGCAGAGGTTCTTATACGTTGTCTTTCTTACGACGACGAGCCGCAACGAGAGCGGTACCTGCCACCAGCGTTGAGCCGCCAAGCGTCGTGAAGAGTACAACACCGTCAGCACCGGTACGAGCCAGGTTACGCTTATTAGCTGAGGTCGTAGCTGCAGAGCTCAAGTTACTGTGCGCATTACCAGTATTGGCGTCCGGTTCAGCTTGTACTGCATCGCCTTCTGCAGATCCGTTCAGAGCAGCTGCACCGCCTTGTCCGCCGTTGTTGTGTCCAGCCTTCTTAGCGCCGGGGCGGGTTGCGGCGACGTTGGCATTGTTATCCTCACCACCGGGTGCCGGGTGCGAGTCATCAGAAACCATCGCTACTGTGTATGCCTGTACATGTTCTTCACCCTTGGGATTGCTAATCGCGACGATACCGTATGAGTACCCTGGACGCAGCTTTGCAGCTTCGACTTCCAGCTGTGCAGTGAAAGAACCATCAACAATTTCTGAGGGTTTCACAAAGACGCTCTTGATGGCTTCGCCTTGTGCTTTACCTTCGCTATCCAATTCGAAGATAGTAACTTCAACGCCTTCTGAGACGTGTTCGCCGGTAAAACCAGTACCCCGGACTACAACGACGTTAGTTGCTGCATCTCCAGAGAAGTGTGCGCTATCGACACGCAGCGAAGCCTTATTCGCTACATCCATTGTGGTTTCTTCTGCAGGCGATGCAGGGGCAGGAGCTGAAGGAGTTGCGGAGGGGTTAGCAGATGCGGTCTCTGAAGCTTCAGCAGATGCACTGGAGGGGGCTGCACTAGCTGATTCAGACGCGCTGGAAGCCTCGCTCTTCGCTATATCAGTGGATGCGCTCGGTGTGGGAGCCGCGGACTCTTGAGGTTTGGGAGTTACTGTCTCTATAGGCTTAGGCGCCTGGGTATTCTCGGTTTGCGCCGGTGCGGCAGTCGAGGCGTCCTTCTTACTAGAATCCTGAGGAGCCGGGACCTCACTCGTTACAGTATGAGCAACGCGGCGCTGCTTGAGCTCAACGATGGTACCTGCTACAAGGTGATCTTTACCGCCGGGGTTACTGACAGCAACAATTGCATAGCTCTTATTGCCTTTCAGTCTGCTTGAGCTGACGTTCACAGTGGCGGTAGCAGTACCATCAATGAGTTCTTGGGCAGAGACACGACCGGTTGCAAGAGGGGCGCCTACAGGGCGGCCTTGAGCATTTACTTCCTGAATGCGAACCTCTATAGAGCTACCAACGCGCGGACCGTAGAAACCACTGACACGCACGGTGAAAGGGCTAAATTCGTTATCGGTGTAGATAGTGGCAGAATCAACAGAAACCTTAGGAGCGTTCTGGCGCCCCTCTGAGGTTTCATCACCCTCATTCTCAACCCCGATAACCTTTGTGCCGGGAGTAGCCTTTGAGGTTTTCTCGGTCTGTTCTGGAACGGCAGAGGTTTCAGATGGTTTAGCTTCAGGGGTTGAGGCTGAATCAGTCTCAGAGGCGGTCGGAGATTCGGATTTTACCGGTTTTTCCTGTTCAGGCACCTGTGTAGAGGCCGCAGAAGCGGTTTCCTGAGCACCTGCCGGTTGAGCAGATGCGCTGGATTTTGCCCAAGGGATAGTCTGAAGCGGCAATGAGGAATTCTCATGCGTCGATTCAGTAGCGGAGGTATCTGAACCGGTCGAACTACCTGCTTCAGATGCAAAAGTAGCAGGAACATAGCTTAACGTTCCTGCTGTAATAACGGTCGCGGCGGCGAGTGCGTAGACACGGGTTGACTTCTTTGGAGCCATGTTTCCCTCTTTGAAGTTATGTGAGTTGAGCTACTGCATATTTCTGTGATGTGAGTGCCAGATTCAGTTACTCATTGACCCATCTCAATTTATCGGTGACGCCCTAACACTAGCATTCGTGAGGGGCTTGCAATGAGAAACTGTACCACCACCCCAAAAGTGTTACCAAATATTTATTTTTACCATTACTTAATCCACGTTAAAATCAGACCAATAGCGCATATATTACGAATATTGGGGGTAAACCTCAGGTTCCCCTTGAAGGAATACCAGACACTGCGCGCGAAACCTTAGTTTTGCACGCCGTGTCTATACTTGTCCTAAATACCTCTTTAAATATCTACGAGGACCGGATGACTTTGAACTGGCTTGCCTGAGCAAGCGGACGCAAAGTCACGTGGTCAAGATTAATGTGGTGAGGGATGTTCAATGCAAAAACTACTGTCTGAGCAACGTCTTCTGCCACCAGAGGGTTCTGTACCCCGGCATATACCTTTTCTGCAGCTTCCACAGAACCCAAGCGGTTCAATGAAAATTCTTCTGTATGCACCATACCCGGGCGAATCTCAATGACGCGCACATTGTGATCAGCTTCCTCAAGGCGCAGAGCCTCGGTAAGTCCCCGAGCACCGAATTTCGCGGCGTTATACCCTGCACCTCCTTCATAACCGTTTTCGGCAGCTGTGGATGTCAGGTTCAGAATACTCCCCTGACCGTGAGCCCTCAGTGCGGGAGCAAAGGCACGCACCGTATGTAGAATTCCGAGCACGTTCAGGCGGTACATCGCAAGGTAGTCATCCGGGTCTCCATCAGCAACACGATCAAGACCGATCGCTCCCCCAGCGATATTAACCAGCGCATCAAGCTGTAAGTGCTCCGTTATGATCTGCTTTGCAGCTGCGTTTACTGCCGATTCATCAGTAACGTCACAGGTTATAGGATGCGCTCCGGTCTCTGCTTCAAGCGTGCGAAGACGTTCGGTACGGCGAGCAAGCGCATAAACCGTCCATCCAGTAGCCGTTAGCTGTTCAACGGTTGCGCGACCGATGCCACTGGAGGCTCCTGTTACGACGGCAACTTTACCCTCACAAGCGTTGGGGGCAAATGGATTGGCAGGAATACGAGTATTGTCTAGCATCATGAACTTACCTTTCCACGTCGGTGGTGAAAGTCTTATTCATCTATGATGCCATACACAAAATTATCGTATAGGAAGATAGGCAATACGCGCTGACAGAGTCACACGCACATCGTACATCTGCGGGATAGCAGACAGCATTATCGATTCTTCCCACTCTCATGAACGCTCACCTTTAAAGGTGCATAACGCAGTACTCTTAGCGTTTCCGCTGGGGAAAACCCCATTTAGAACGTTTACCGTCACGGAAACCCAGACGATGCTCAAAATGGCGAGAGCTGCTGCCCGTCTTCGTAGTATCGGGAGGAACGGTTCCTGCTTTTGCTGACATGAGGTATAAAATCCCCGCTCCCGGCAAGAAAAGCACAAGCGGAAGTATCATGTGCAGACGCTCTTCGTTGTATCCGGTTCGCGTTGTTAAATGCCAAACGCAAACCGCAACGATCGCGAGATGAAGAGCAAGTACCGTCATAACAGGAGCTGATATCTCAAACATGGAAGTCCCTTGAAAAGTTTTCCTGTGTGATACTCACCAGTCTACTCTTATGCGGTATCTTGTGATAGGGAATCGAGAGATAACACACGGTGAATAGATAAATACATCACATAAGGCACGGAAACTACAGATATACCTATGGATCTTTTAGCATTTCGCTCTCGCAGCGCACAATGCGATGCTCTCTATACCCGCCGCGAGCAGCTTCGTACTCGGGCCGAGCAAATCCGTGCAAGAACGCGTCGCCCCTGGAGCTCCGCCCTGCATTTCCTCTTCGGGCAAACCTACCGGGACCCAAAGTTCTATCATCATTTTTCGCATCTTCCACGCCGGGAACAGCGCCGTTTTCTCTCCTCGCAACGCGAGCTTATCGTACGAATTGAGCGCGCGTTGGCAGAGTATGAAGTACGGGCATATGCTGCGTGATGATACGTTTCTGCGCTATATAGGACATCTAGAAACGCACTTAGCGTAAAGGCGCTAACCTACGCTATGCGATACACCGCCACAGCCCATAAAGTATGAGAAAATAGCCCCTATGGCTGAAAATACTCAGGGCTCAGACTCGCCCGCACAGATTAACGTTCCTGATCGTCCCGCGCTCGAAGGCCTCGAAGAGAAACTCTCCGAACGCTGGGCACAGCAGAAAACCTATGCCTTCGACGAGAACACGACGCGCGAAAAGGTTTATTCGATTGATACCCCACCGCCGACCGCATCCGGCTCGCTCCATGTGGGGCATATGTTCTCCTATACTCAAACCGACGTTATTGCCCGCTACCAGCGTATGAGCGGTAAGAATGTCTTCTATCCTTTGGGCTGGGATGATAACGGTCTACCCACCGAACGTCGCGTACAAAACTACTACGGTGTACTGTGCGACCCTTCCGTTCCCGATAGCCCAGATTTTCGCCAGCTGATTCCGCTCAAGGCCGATGGCTCACCCAAGCCCGACCGCAGCCAAGCAAAGTGGCCACGTATTTCACGCAATAACTTCATTGAGCTATGTGAAGAACTCGCTGTTGAAGACGAGAAAGTTTTCGAGCATCTTTTCACAACCCTGGGGCTTTCCGTCGACTGGTCCCATACCTACCGCACCATAGATGCGCATTCACGCAAAGTCTCACAGCTTGCATTCCTCAAAGACCTTGAGGCGGGTAATGCTTATATGGCGGAGGCACCGACTATGTGGGACGTTACCTTCCGAACCGCCGTAGCGCAGGCCGAGCTTGAAGATAAGGAACGCGACGGAGCATACCACCGTATCAGCTTCCACCGCGAAGATGGCGAAAAAGTCTGGATTGAGACTACCCGCCCCGAGCTGTTGCCGTCCTGTGTAGCGTTGGTGGCGCATCCCGATGATGAACGGTATCAGCCGCTCTTCGGAACGAAAGTGACTTCTCCTCTATTCGGCGTTGAGGTCGAGGTGATGGCGCATCCGCTGGCTCAGCCCGATAAAGGGGCTGGCATCGCCATGATCTGTACCTTCGGTGATACCACCGACGTTACCTGGTGGCGTGAATTGCAGCTTCCAACCCGAGCCCTCATCGGGCGTGACGGCCGTTTCTCCCGCGAGACTCCCGAATGGATTACCTCTGCCGAAGGCCGCGAACGCTACGAGCGCATGGCGGGCACCACCGTCTTTACCGGTCAGAAGACCGTAGTCGAAATGCTTGTTGAAACTGGCGAGATGGAGGGTGAGCCGAAAAAGATTAAACACCCCGTCAAGTTCTATGAGAAGGGCGATAAGCCTCTTGAGATCGTGGCTTCACGCCAGTGGTATATTCGCAACGGTGGTCGCGACGCCGAGCGCCGCGAAAAGCTTATTGAGCGCGGACGCGAAATCAACTGGGTTCCCGCCTTTATGCGCAGCCGCTACGAAAACTGGGTGGAAGGTCTTAACGGCGACTGGCTGATCTCCCGTCAGCGTTTCTTCGGCGTTCCGTTCCCGCTCTGGTACCCGCTTGATGCCGAGGGTGAGCCGGATTGTGAGAACCCGATTCTGCCGGCTGAGGATATGCTTCCGGTGGATCCGGCCTCGCAAGCTGCCCCCGGATATTCGGAAGACCAGCGTGGTGTACCTGGCGGATTTATTGCCGATCCAGATGTTCTCGATACCTGGGCTACTTCTTCACTCACCCCGCAAATTGCAACCGGCTGGGCTACAGATCCTGAACTGCACGCGAAGACCTTCCCGATGGACCTTCGCCCGCAGGGACACGATATTATTCGTACCTGGCTCTTCTCCACCGCTGTGCGCGCCGAGACCCTTGCATCCTCTGTACCTTGGTATAACACCGCACTGTCGGGATGGATTCTTGACCCCGACCGCAAGAAAATGTCGAAGTCTAAGGGCAATGTTGTTGTCCCGCACGATGTACTCGATAAATACGGTTCGGATGCGGTACGCTACTGGGCAGCCTCGGCCCGCTTGGGCGCTGATACCGCTTATGACGAAGGTCAGATGAAGATCGGCCGCCGCCTGGCGATTAAACTTCTCAACGCCTCAAAGTTCGTGCTGAATTTGGGTGCTACTGAGAAATCGGTGATTACCTCGCAGTCTCAGGGGCAGGTGCTTACCAACGCGCTGGATCGCTCCTTGCTTGTGCGTTTGGCGTACCTCATTGAGGAAGCAACTGCTGCTTTCGAGAAATACGAATACGCTCGTGCCCTCCAGATTGCGGAGAGTTTCTTCTGGTCATTTACCGACGATTTCGTGGAACTCATTAAAGACCGCGCCTACGGCGCTCGCGGCGAGACCGAGCAGGCTTCTGTGCTGGCGGCTCTCGCCACCACTCTGGATGCGCTTCTGCGGCTCTTCGCGCCTTTCCTGCCGTTTGTGACCGAAGAGATTTGGTCGTGGTGGCGTGCGGGCAGCGTGCACCGCGCATCCTGGCCACAGGCTCTGCCGGTTCTTGAAGGTGCATTATTAGCGGAGTATGCAGCAAACAACCCAACAGCCGGTATTTCGGCACAGTGGGTACTTGCTGATGTGAATCCCGCCCAGATTGAGAACCTCAAGCAGGTTCTTCCCGATGTCGCAGAAGCACTCGGCGGTCTGCGTAAGGCGAAGAGCGATGCAAAGGTTAAGCAGCGTACCGAGGTCGAGTCTGCTACGATTGCCGCCTCTCAGGAGCAGCTGGAGCGTATCCAGTCTGGTCTTGAGGATTTGCGGGCGGCAGGCAACGCTCGCGAGGTTTCTCTGGTACCTTCGGAAGGCGAACTTGAAGTTCGTGACGTAGTGCTTGTTGTGGAAGAAGCTGCCGAGTAGTCTCTCTAGAACAGCCACGTTCTCACGTTGTTTCTGGATATGCCGCATGGCATAGACTCCGTGCTGGAGCGAAGAATTAGGTTCTTCGCTCCAGCATTTTTTATATGGTGGGGAACGGTTCAGCGAAACGACGCCCTATTGCGCACCGCCCTATGGTAGCCTGTAGAATTCACATAAGCGCCGAACGCGCAAACGCACAGATTATGCAGGCAGAAGGAATCCCCATGTCACATAAACCTTCTGACATTATTCATGAGGGTGTAGCAGAAGAACATGTTAAGGCAAGCAAACCTGTGACGGTCGCGCCTCCAACATCTCCTCCAGTGTATCGGGGCGACTTTGAGTCGCGCGGCGAGCATAAGGATATTATTCCGAGGACCTTCTGGGTTGGTATTTGGGATACGGCTTTTTTCACACTGGCAGGTATAGCCTCTGTGGTGCTTACCGTTCTGATCCTGCTTAATACCGTGGGACATTCTTGGTGGGGCATTCCGATTGCACTTTCGTTCTGGGCAGTCACCGCTTATTTGACGCTCCCCCGATTTCACGCGATCATGACGCGCATCTATGTTCCCGACTATTTTATTGGGCGCACCCGCACCCCGGATGGATTATTAGGCGACCCCGTCAATATCGGTATTATCGGCTCAGAAGAGCAAATTCACCAGGTGATGCAGGATGCTGGCTGGACTCGCGCGGATGAAGTCACCTTGGTTTCCAGCTGGAAGATTATTGTTTCGACAATTACCCGAAAATCCTATAGTGAAGCACCGGTATCTCCTCTCAAGATTTTTGGGCGAGTACAGTCTTTTGCGTATCAGCAGGAGGTTGACGGGAACCCGAAGAAACGCCACCATGTGCGGTTTTGGCGAACTCCGGATGGCTGGCTGCTTCCCGGTGGTCACCGCGTCGATTGGCTGGCAGCAGGAACCTATGATTCAGGGGTCGGCTTTAGCTTTTTCACCCTACAGGTGACGCATCGGATTGATGCCGATACGGATTTTGAGCGTGATTATATTGTCGAGTCTATTCAGTATGCGCATCCGAGCACACGGGTAGATATTATCGAAGATTTTTCGACCGGCTACCACTCTCGAAACGGTGGTGGAGATACAATTCGTACGGACGGCGCGCTGCCTATTATCACGCTGAGCAATGAGGGCGTGAAAGACCCGCGCCAGGTTAAAGACCTAAACTTGGCGAGCGCTCATGACCTAGCTTATGAGATGCCTGCGGGTCTGCTGATAGCCTCTGTGATGATGATTATTTCAACTCTCTTAGAGCTTGCTAACGCTGTTTTAACTGTAGTTAATCATCAGGAATTACGCAGCACGGTACTCAGAAGCGATGCGAGTGAAGAAATTACGGCCTTGCTTGCCGGGGAACAGGGGCAAACATTTTTGACGGTGCTGAGCGGTGTGCTTCTTGCGGTAACTCTTGTCTTCTCTCTCGTACACCTATTTCTGCTCTGGAGTACGCTCCGGGGCTCGTCGAAGGCTCGTCGTCTGGTTCTCTTGCTCCTTGCGGTGAGTTTTACAGTAACCGCTGGCGGTGTTATCTGGGGGCACCAGCATATGCCATTGAGCGCGCTTTTCTTCCAGCTTGGAGTCAGTGTTTTTGCCATGCTGGGTTTCACCTCGGATGCGGCGGTCAGCTATACGGCTGCACGCACATTCCATATGCGCGATATTCGTTTGCGTCATCGGGGTTCTCGGCGAAAGCAAACGAGTAGCTAATTCAAATACGCATAGCTGAGCCGTTACGCTCCTCCAGAGAAAGCGTAACGGCTCAGCTATAGTACATAGTAAATCTACTACCCATCTTCACCGTGGAAGATAGGTCCCACGGTACGACTGCGCTTGAGTTCAAAGAACCCAGGATACGATGCCATTGCTACGGCGCCGTCAAAGACCTTACCGGCTTCTTCACCATGCGGTGAGGGCGAGAGCACGGGACCGAAGAAAGCTACATCGTTAATCGCAAGAAGGGGCACGCCAACATCATCGCCGACCTTATCAAGCGCCTCTGCTGTCGAGGCGCGTAACTGCATATCGTATTCGTCGGTGGTAGCGTACTGAATCAGGTCCGCAGGCAAATTCGCTTCTTTGAGAGCTTCCTCAATAGCAGGCAAAAATTTGTCTCCTTCAGAGATATTCTTCTGATGGTGGATCTGCTCGCCCAGAGCATCGTAGAGAGCCTTCAAAACGTCGTCACCGTGGAGTTCGCGGGCGGCAGCCACTACACGGGCGGGGCCCCAGGTGTTGTCGATCATAGCGCGGTATCCAGGATCAAGCTCGCGTCCTTCATTCAGAACAGCGAGTGAGAATGGGCGCCAATGCACCTGAATATCACGCACCTTCTGCACCTCGCCAATCCAGCGCGAGGTAATCCAACACCACGGGCAGGTAGGGTCGAACCAAAAATCAACGGTTGTTGTCACGAGGGTATTTCCTTTCATCATTGTATAAGTTCAAACCTCATCGAGACCTCCAATATTCCACCAGGTTCTCACCTGCACGAATAACCTACGCAGCCTTCTTCTTGGCGCGAGTACGAGCACTCTTAGAGGACTTTTCATCAGCCTCAAGAACGTATACGGGCTCAGCACCGGTGCGCACGGTATCTTCTGTGATTACCACGGAGGTAACGTCCTGACGGTCAGGAACCTCAAACATAATTGGCTGCAGAATACCCTCCATCATGGAGCGTAGCCCGCGTGCCCCGGTCTTACGGGTTTCTGCAAGCTCGGCGACCGCGTGCAAAGCATCATCTTCAAAGATAAGCTCAACGCCATCAAGCGCAAAGAGATGCTTATACTGCTTCAGCAAAGCATTTTTAGGCTTCGTAAGAATCTGTTCAAGCTCTTCGGTGGTGAGCTCTTTCAACGTAGAGATCACAGGCAAACGACCGATTAGCTCAGGGATGATACCGTAATGGGTCAGATCTTCGGGCATGATCTGCGAAAGCGTCTGATCAGTATCCGGTGCGGCGGTCAGCTCGGCCCCAAAGCCTATACTGGTTCGATCGGTGCGGGCTAAGATCCTGTCTTCCAGCCCATCGAAAGCACCAGCGACAATAAAGAGAATATTTGAGGTTTCAATCTCAAGATTGGTATGTGCCGGATGTTTACGCCCGCCCTCTGGAGGAACCGTTGCCAGAGTACCTTCAATAATCTTCAAAAGCGCTTGCTGCACGCCTTCCCCCGAGACATCGCGGGTAATAGATAGGTTTTCTCCGCCTTTGCGGGCAATCTTATCGATTTCGTCAATATAGATAATGCCGTTCTGCGCCTTTTCGACATCACCGTCGGCGGCGTTAATAAGCCGAAGCAGAATATTCTCGACATCGTCGCCAACGTACCCAGCTTCGGTGAGCGTAGTAGCATCGACAATGGCGAAAGGAACATCAAGCTTCTTTGCAAGAGACTGCGCAAGATAAGTTTTTCCGCTGCCGGTGGGACCAATCATCAGAATATTAGATTTTCCCAGGTCTACGGATTCACCCGCAGTTGCCGAAAGGGTTCGGGAGTGAAGTACCGGATTGTTTAAGTCATGGATGCGCTTGTAGTGGTTATAGACCGCCACCGCCAAGGTGCGTTTTGCAGAATCTTGACCGATCACATAATCATGCAGATAGCTGTAAATCTCACGAGGAGTAGCGAGTTTCTTGATCTTTTTGGTCTGCGGCTTCTTTGTTTTTTGCCGTTCCTCATGCAAAATCTCGTTGCATAGTGCAATACATTCATCGCAAATGGAGACATGCGGACCGATCACAATCTTGAAAACCTGGGTACGCGTCTTAGAACAGAATGAGCAACGCATACCCGGAGCAACAGTTTTCTTGTTTTCTTCCGTACCACCGGTGTTGTCGGTGTTAGCCACGCGCCCTCTCCTTTCTACGAGTGTTTGCAAGCTATCACAAGGTGCTTGTTACCAGGCTACCCTAGTTTTTCGCTGAGGTGTGAAGACAGGCTGTCACTGTGATGCGGCGTGTCGTATTCGATGTAATTTGACAATTATGACGCTGTGTAACTTGAGGTTTTATGTACTTTTTGGGGTATAACGTATAGGTGCCGCATCCTCAATTTTGAGGATGCGGCACCTAATAGTAATCGTATATACGTTTAGACAACAGAAAGGACTACACTCATATTTCTAATCGTGCGACGTAGCAGTATTGGTAGCAGGCTTGTTAAGTTTACGCGAATCCAGTACCTTATCCACTAAACCGTATTCTTGAGCGGCAGCAGCAGTTAGAATATTATCGCGCTCGATCGAACGGTCAACTTCCTCATAGGTCTTGCCGGAGTGCAGGGCCAGGGTTTGTGCAGTCCACTCACGCATACGCATAACTTCGTTCGCGTGAATCTCAAGGTCAGATGCCTGTCCGCCTTGCTGTCCGCTTAGGGCGGGCTGGTGAATAAGCACGCGAGCATTCGGAAGAGCCAAACGCTTACCCGGGGTTCCAGCAGCCAAAAGCACTGCCGCAGCCGATGCAGCCTGACCCAAGCATACGGTCTGAATCTCGGGGCGAATAAACTGCATGGTGTCATAGATGGCGGTCATTGCTGTAAAAGAACCACCGGGAGAGTTGATGTACAGGGTAATATCGCGATCGGGATCTTGAGCCTCAAGCACGAGAAGCTGAGCCATAATATCATCTGCCGAAGCGTCATCAACCTGGGTACCCAAGAAAATAATGCGATCCTCAAATAGCTTGGCGTACGGATCTTGACGCTTATAACCGTAGGGGGTACGTTCCTCAAAGCTGGGGAGCACGTAACGGCTCGAGGGCATCTGCGGTGCAGAATCTTGAGGTAGGTAGTTCATATGTGTATTTCCCCTCTTTACTTACCCTCGGCGGTCAGATTACCGCCAGTGGATAGTGCGATGTGATCGAAGAAGCCGTATTCCAAGCCCTCTTCAGCGGTAAACCAGTTATCACGGTCATTGTCTTTCAGAATGGTCTCAAGGCTTTTACCGGTACGTTCAGCCGTGATCTCTGCCAGACGTTTTTTCATATCTAAGATGAGTTCTGCTTGAGTACGGATGTCGGATGCGGTACCACCAATACCACCAAGCGGCTGGTGCATCAGGATTCGGGCGTTGGGGGTCGCATAACGTTTGCCCATGGCACCTGCTGTCAGAAGGAACTGTCCCATAGATGCAGCCATACCGGTTACTACAGTCACCACGTCATTCGGAATGAGCTGCATTGTGTCGTAAATAGCCATGCCAGCGGTCACCGAGCCACCGGGAGAGTTAATGTACAGGTAAATATCTGCCTCGGGATCTTCAGCCGATAGCAACAACATCTGTGAACAAATTAAGTTTGCGTTTGAGTCCCTTACTTCAGACCCCAGCCAAATAATACGCTCCTTGAGCAGACGATTATAGACGTAATCTTCCTGCCCTGTGACGGGGTTCGTAGCCATAGTCGGGGTGTTATTCCCAGACCCAATAGGCAGAGGCATGTAGCTAGACATCTTCCCTCTTCTTCTCGATGGGTTTCACGCGCTCCCTACCATGCGGGCCCGTGAAAATATTCATTGCTACTACAATACCGGGTCACGGCTGTATTCGGGCGGAGTTTCGCCGTAGTTCGCCAAAGGGCGAACGTCACTCAACCCTCAGCGCATTATATCTATTTCCTCTGTTGGGGCATGTACCAAAACTTAACACAACAATGCGGGCGTGCACCGCAGGATTCTTTCCTGCACATGCACGCCCGCATCCGTTATAGGTATCTGCGGAGAGAAGGACTACTTCTCGTCTTCTTCACCTTCAGAGAGGAACTTGGAAAGGTCTACAGCCTTACCCTTAGTGTCTTTGACGACAGCCTTCTTAAGAACTTCGCCTAGAGCCTTGGAGCGGCGTACCTCGCCCACAAGCATTCCAGCCTGGCCGGAACCGTCAAGCATCTGTGCGAACTGGTTCGGATCCATGCCGTACTGCGAGCTCATGGTGATGATGTAGTTGATCATCTCATTCTGGTTTACTTCAACTTCTTCAGCATCAGCAATAGCATCAAGCACCATCTCATTCTTAAAGGCGGTCTCGGTGTTCTCACGAACTTCCTGACGGTGCTCTTCGGTATCGTGGTCTTCACCGGCTTCGGGGTTGTTGAAGTGCTGCTCCAGCTGTTCTTCAATGACCTTTTCAGGTACGGGAACCTCAATCATCTCAATGAGCTTAGCCAGCACCTTATCGCGTGCCTGTGCGCCCTGCTCAGAGACCTTGGCCTCGGCAACCTGGTTCTTCATGTCTGCTTTAAGCTCATCAACAGTATCGAACTCAGAAGCAAGCTGCGCGAACTCATCGTCAACCTCAGGAAGCTCACGCTCCTTAACAGCGGAGAGCTTCACCTTAATGGTTGCGTCCTCCCCCGCGTGATCGCCGCCGGAAAGCGTGGTCTCGAAAGTTGCATCTTCGCCCGCAGACAGACCGATCAGGGCCTCATCAATACCGTCCACCATGGTGCCGGAACCGATCTGGTAAGACAGGTCGTTTGCTGCGTCAATTTCCTGACCATTGATTTCAGCGGTGATGTCAATGGTGACAAAATCATTCTTAGCTGCGGGACGCTCAACGTTCTTCAAGGTACCAAAACGCTCACGCAGAGCTTCAAGAGCCTGCTCTTCGTCTTCTGCAGTAACCTTGATTTCGTCAACCTCAACCTCGATACCCTCATAGTTGGGAAGCTCGATTTCAGGACGAACGGTCACGGTGATGTTCAGCTTCACGTCTGCTTCACGATCGTTCACCGTGGGCTGGCTCTGCACATCAAGTTCGGGCTGTGCCAGCGGGGAGAGCTCATTCTCGCCCAATGCCTGTGAGTAGAAGTCGTTCAAGGCGTCGTTCAGAGATGCTTCGACAATGTAGTCGTAACCTGTGCGCTGCTCAATGAGCTGCTTAGGCAGCTTGCCCTTACGGAACCCAGGAACGTTAATCTGCTGAGCCAGGTTCTTATAGGTGCGGTCCAGGTAGGACTTGAACTCTGCGAAGGGAACCTCGACCTCGATCTTCGCGAGGGTCGGATTGAGCTTCTCGACGGCGGTCTTCACGTCTGTGTTCTCCTCATATAGTCGGATGCGGCACAAGCCTGTGAACCGCAGTTAGTTACTGGAAAAGGGCGCCGCATACGCGACGCCCGCCTCACGTCGGGGCGACAGGATTCGAACCTGCGATCTCCTGCTCCCAAAGCAGGCGCGTTAGCCAAGCTACGCCACGCCCCGTGAAACGCGAATGCTTTTAGGCATTCGGTTTTTAAGTTTACCGTGTACAAGGATAAATGCCTAACATTCGAATGTCTAATTTAGAACACGAAAACCTTAAGTCTTTCTGAGGAATTATCTGAGTATAGTCATCTATTCAAGCGTATCGACTTATTCGGGCGCTTCTGCACGTCCCAGCCCTGCCAGGTTGACGCATAGATATAGACTTCTTACATTCAGGATTTGTCTCATTTTGCCGTACCAGGCATATATACAACCAGCTCTTTAAACGGTTCCCGTTTCAAACCCGAGACAACAAAAGCCCCCAATACGAAGCATCAAGGCTTTGTTATCGAAGGGATGACGAGCTGAAGGGTACGGATTCCGAGCAAACGAGGCACGAAATCCGTGTCCGTAAACGATTCCCACTTCAGACCCTCGGCATAAGGAAAACGCCCCAGTGCAAAGCACCAAGGCGTTTTATATATACCGAGGGGATGACGGGAATCGAACCCGCGTCATCAGTTTGGAAGACTGAGGCTTTACCATTAAGCTACATCCCCGCAAGAACTAGATAAGATTACCTGCCTGTACTGGAGACTGTCAAGTTCGGCGCGCATCGTTTGCGGGGACCGTAGCTAACGCTATTTCTGGCATCCAGGGCACCAATAGAGTTTGCGGCCCGCGATTTCCTCCATACGAATGGTGGTGCCACATCGGGGGCAGGGTTCTCCGTGGTGCTGGTAAACGTAGTTAGCATGCTCAGGCCAGGCTTCGGTTTCATGGATTCCCGGGCGGTCCTTTTGTTCGGTGGTAATGATGCGGCCGACACGCACTCCGATGGTGAGCAGATGTTTGTTATCTTCCCAGAGTCTACTCAGCTCATCATCGGTGAGAGTTTTACCGGGACGAAGAGGATCTATTTCTTGGCGGTAAAGCGATTCGGCACGAAAAATATTGCCTACGCCTGAGATAGCGGCCTGATCCATGAGGATCACACCGATAGGCCTTGAGCTTTTGCGGGCTGCGGCATAAAAACGTTCGGGATCTGCATCGGTGTTGAGCGGATCCGGTCCAAGTTTGGCGCGTACCTGGGCAACTTCGTCTGGGTTTAAGGTTCGGCAGATAGTGGGACCAACGAGGTCAGCCCAACCGTGTTCTGAAACGATGCGGCACCGGGTAGTGCCTTTCGGCGCGGGCGGTCCGGTATATTCTTCGGCCTCCCCCGCCGTATATTCTTTTTCGCCGATCTTACGGGGTGCGCCTATGCTGGATGCACCCGTAAAGGTTTCGTCCCCTCCAAAGCTCCAGTTGCCATAAATGCCAAGGTGCACGTTGAGTGTCAGCTCATTGTTGAAGGGCACGAAGAGATGCTTACCGTGCGCATATGCGTTGAGAATGCTGGCTCCGTCAAGAAGGGCTGCGCCATCCGTATAACGCCCCTGTGGACTTGAGACTCGCACGCTCTCCCCCATGAAAACATCGTTGAATTGGCGGGCGATACGATGTATTGAGTGTCCTTCGGGCATGGGATTCTCCTGCGAACGCGTGTCTGTGGTTGTATTTTGGTGCATGCGTCTGGGGTCTAATCTTTAGAAGATGCACCTTTAATACGGTACACCGCATATCATTCAGATGGCGCGTTGGGGGTGTTTCATACACCTATAAACTAAACGGCGAATGCAGCGACATTTATTATTCCCCGATGTTTCGGGGTACGCTGCCGCCGCATCCGTATAAAAAATAAAAAATCTGTGGCTTACTGATCTACGGTGCTATGAGTCGATATGCTTACCTTCAATATGACCGGTTCGCTCGTATTCGGCAACCTGACCGATGCGGCGGGCGTGGGGCTCTTCATTCGTCCACGGGGTGGAAAGGAAAACCTTAATAATCTCTAGTGCTTCTTCATTGCTGTGCTGACGACCACCAACCGCAATGACCTGGGCATTATTATGTTGGCGGGCAAGAGCGGCGGTATCGTGATTCCAGGCCAGTGCGGCGCGAATTCCTTCTACTTTATTAGCGGCAATCTGCTCGCCATTACCAGAACCGCCTAGGACGATGCCCAGCGAGTCAAACCCCTGCTCACGGTCTCGTTTAACGGCAAGAGCAGCGTTAATGCAGAAACTTGGGTAGTCGTCCAGCGGGTCGTACTCTTGGGGCCCGTGATCAATCATGTCGTATCCTGCGGCGGTGAGCTGTTCAATCAGGTATTGACTCGTCTCAAGACCTGCATGGTCGGTGGCGATATGTACGCGCAAGGGGTTCTCCTGATGGTGTTCCGTGGCGCTCACAGCGTGGATATTTATATCTTTGCAGTGAGTGGTGGACTGGCCCCCCGAAATGTGCACGGCGATAGTCGTCTCTATTCTGGGTGCCCTCAGCTGTTGTGTCTCTATAACTGTAGCGAATTTAAACTTATTCCTGTAACCGGTATCGGGGCAATGGCAGGTACTATTTCGGCACATATTTTCTGCCCACACCTGCCCTTACCATCGGCACGTATTTTGCGCATGTGATGAGTAATAATGTGCTCTCTGACGGGATGCGTTAGACTGTGGTACTAGGCACTTTTTGTCGGGGCACATACACATATCTGAGTTTGTTTGATGCCCATATTCTTGAACTTAGTTTTGCGCTGTTTCTCCTGGTAGGTCCGCTGCAAAACACTACAGGAAGATTTATAAACACATATCGAGAAAGGGAATCATGCCCGGTCTAAATTTAACCCGCGATGAGGCGATTGAGCGTGCGGGAATTATTAAGCGGGTTCACACCTACCGTGTTGATCTCGACCTTCGCACAGACAAAGATGTTTTCTCGTCGATTGTTGAGATTCGGTTCGATGCTGAGCCTGGCGCATCCACGTTTATTGACGCTATTACCTCTCAGGTAAATTCGATTGAGCTAAACGGCGAGCGGCTTGATCCTGCTCTTGCCGATGGGGAGCGCATTGCTCTGCCGAATCTTGCAGCGCAGAATGTTCTGAAGATCGATGCAGAGATGTTCTATACAAATACCGGTGAAGGTTTGCACCGTTTTGTGGACCCGGCGGACGGTGAAATTTATCTGTACTCACAGTTCGAGGTTCCGGATTCTCGCCGTGTTTTCCCTGTATTTGAGCAGCCAGATTTGAAGGCCGAGTTTGAGTTCACCGTGCGTGTTCCTTCGCACTGGGTTGTGGTTTCTAACCAGCCCGAGGTGAAGATTGAGCCCAAGGACTGCGGTTGCGGTCGGGCACAAACATGGTATTTCAAGCCTACTCCGCGCATGTCTTCGTACATTACAGCCATCGTGGCGGGCCCGTATGAGAAGGTTACGAGCGAACTGACGAACTCTGAGGGGCGTGTTATTCCGCTGGGTGTTTACGCGCGTAAGTCGCTGATGCCCTATGTGGATGCGGACGATATTTTTGAGCTGACTCGCCAGGGCTTCGAGTTTTATGAGGAGCAGTTCAAGACGCCGTATCCTTTCGAGAAGTACGATCAGCTCTTCGTCCCCGAGTTCAATGCGGGTGCTATGGAAAACGCAGGGTGCGTAACCTATCTCGAAACCTATGTGTTCCGTTCCAAGGTTGCAGAGGCGCTGCGTGAACGCCGCGCCATTACGATACTTCACGAGCTTGCGCATATGTGGTTTGGTGATTTAGTCACCATGAAGTGGTGGAATGACCTGTGGCTGAACGAGTCATTTGCCGAGTTTATGTCTACACTGGCTGCGGCTGAGAATACCCGCTACGCACAGGAAGCATGGGCTACATTCTCTGCTTCGGAGAAAACCTGGGCGTATAGGCAAGATCAGCTCTCCTCAACCCACCCAATTGTGGCTGAGATTCGTGACCTTCATGATGTTCAGGTGAACTTTGACGGCATTACCTACGCGAAGGGCGCATCGGTGCTGCGGCAGATGGTTGCGTGGGTTGGTCAGGAAAACTTCATGGCGGCCTTGAAGAAGTATTTTGACAAGCACGCTTGGGGTAACACGGTTCTTGACGACCTGCTGGTCGAGCTGGAAGAGACTTCCGGCCGTGATGTACGCGCATGGAGCGCCAAGTGGCTTGAAACCGCAGGGGTAAACACGCTTACGGTCGAGGTCGCCGATGATGCCGAGGGCACTATTACTTCTCTTGGTATCCGCCAATCCTATGCTGCCGGTTATGAAACGTTGCGCCCGCATCGTGCAGTTATCGGTTTCTACGATCTGACAGACGGAAAGCTGACTCGCACCGACCGCATTGAGCTGGATATTGACGGCGAACTGACCGAGGTTGCCGAGGCTGTAGGCAAGAAACGCCCCGACCTGATTCTGCTCAATGATGAAGATTTGGCGTTTGCCAAAGTTCGCCTGGATGAGCGTTCTATTGATACTGCGGTGAAGTATCTGGGCGACATCGACTCGTCGGTAGCTCGCGGCGTGGTCTGGGGTTCCCTCTGGGATACCGTGCGTGACGCCCAGATGCCAGCGCGGCAGTATGTGGAATTTGTGCTCAATAATATTGGCAAAGAGACTAATTCGACTGCACTGCGAACCCAGCTGGGTAACCTCTCCATCGCTCTGCGTTCCTTTGTTAATCCTGAGTTTAGGGATGAAACTCGTGAACGTGCCGCCGATCGCCTGTGGTCGTTGGCTTGCGCCGCTCAGCCGGATTCAGACTCGCAGCTGCAGCTGGTTCAGGCATTTGTGAATCAGACCCGAACCGAGGCGCAGTATGAGATTGTGCAGCGGCTTTTTGAAGGCGATATTGTGCTGGACGGTTTGGAGATTGACACCGATTTGCGATGGACCCTAATCTGCCGCCTGGCGACGGGTGGTCGTGTGAACGCCGCACAGATCGATGCTGAGGCGGCAAACGATAACACGGCAACCGGTCAACAGTATGCGGCTCAGGCATATGCGTCTCAGCCAAGTGAACAGGTGAAAGCCGAATACTGGAACAAGATTATGGTGACCGGTGAACTGTCTAATATGATTCAGCGCTACGCCATTTTCGGTTTCAAATCGGGCGAACCCGAGCTCATTGCACCGTATATTGAACCGTATTTTGAGCTGATTGAAGGTATTTGGCGTTCGCGGTCACACGAGATTTCGATGCAGATTATTGGCGGCATGTACCCTTCGGAACCGACCGCCGAACTACTGGAACGCACCGAAACCTATTTAGCGTCTTTGCCTGAGGATGCGGCGGCGCTGCGACGACAGATTGCGGAGGCGCGCGACGGCGTGGCTCGTGCCTTAAAGGTTCAGGCGGCTGACGTTTAGGGTAATAATCCCCTAGCCTGCCCCCCCAACCTATATAAAAAGGTTCTTGATGTGAAACAAACCGCGAAAATTACGCTTATTTCACATCAAGAACCTTTTTTAGCGCCCATGGGTTACATTGAGCCAGGTGGGTCTTGAGAATTATTGTTTTTGAGCAATAGTTCTATTCGCTAAGATCCTTGAAGTACCGAGCAACGGGCCAGCGAACGAACCCTTCAGACTCGTAGAGTCCCCGGGCCGGTGCGTGCCCCGAATCGCCGCCGGTTTCGACCATCACCATGCGCATCCCGGCGTCTTTAATCTGCGCAAAGGCATGCTCCATGAGCTGCTGCCCCACGCCACACCGCTGATACTCGGGATCGACCGCAATCACATAAATCTCGCCCATCTGGTCCTCAGGGTGAATACGTGTGCAGACCCAGCCGACCGGCCGCTCATTATTAAGGGCAACAGACACATTTTCAGGCTCCTGATCGAGCACTTCCTCTAAATCGCTGAGCTGCCGCTGCTGCCACCCTTGAGGGTAGAACGCATCATAAACGAACTTGGGGACGTCGTTGTGCATCCGCGGAAAAACAGGTCCCCAGGCGCGAAGTGAAATATCCAGAAGAGCTTACCGATATTCAGGGTTATAAGAAACAATACGCGTTGTTACAACCTACAAAAGCAACGTCTGAAATGCAATGCTGTCTTGAACTATGCCCGGTTCTGCATGGCGCGTGCCGCACGCTCGAAATAGTCCCACATGGTCGCATCAATCATCATCGGAAGATCAAGAGTATCCATTGCCTGGCGCATATACTTCAGCCAAGTATCGCGTTCTTTCGCACCGATCGGGTACGGGTTATGGCGGATGCGCAAACGCGGGTGGCCGCGCTGTTCCTGGTAGGTGCTGGGCCCGCCAAAGTACTGAATCAGGAACATTTTCAGCCGCCGCGCCGCCGCATCGAAATGGTCAGTATCGTTTGCTTCGATCTCGGCGGTCTGTTCCTCTGTGAGGTGCTCAGGCGGAAACGGGTCAAAATCCGGGTACATGGCGGAAAACTCGGGGTCGGCCTTCACGAGGGCATAGAACCTGCGGGTGAGCTTATCGAAGGTTTCCTCGCCACCCACCTGGTCGTAAATGCTGACCTGCTCACCCGGCTGATTCGCAGAATAACTCATGCGAGCGCTCCCGAGCCCGAACGCACCAGCACATGCCCGCCGGGGGCAGCGATGCGCACCCAGCCGTCGGAACCAGTAGGGGCGGCATATATAGCGAGCTCACCGGTGAAGGTTTCGGGAAGGAATCCGAAGACTTGCAGGGCGAAAGCTGCGCCTGTAGGTATAGGGGTTCGGTCAAACTCCGGTAGGTGCTTAAGCACCATGGGAGATGACCAGATGCGGGTTCGCACGGTGGTGAGCACTGCGGCACCGGGGTTTTCGGGGAGTGCTTTTTCGACGGCGGCAAGTCCTTCACGGCTGGCGCGGCGGAACTCGTCGGCGTCAATAGTTCCTAGTTTTTCCCATCCTTGCAGGGGTGCGGCTTTCCCAGCCCATTCAGTGTGTACGGTGACGGGCGGCAGATACAGCACCATCTCGGATTCTTCAATGCGCGCCAGGCGTTCGAGCAGGGCGGCTGAATCTACCACAATATCAAGGGTTGATGGCTTTGCGAGGTTGAGGGCTCGCATCCCCAGAATGGTGGGGGTGTTATCCAGCATGGTTTCGGGGGCGAGAGAGCATGCGAAAACGGCGAGCACGCTCCCGCGGGCGGTAAGTCGTATTGCCGCTTGGGTATCGAGGGAACGTGCGCGTGAAATATAGGTGCTGAGGTCGGCAGCGGCGGCTATACCTTGCTGGTTGTTGGGGAAGATAAGATAGGGTTCGTCGATGCCTTCGTGCGGATTGTATTTGAGGTCTATACGCCGGGTGTTGGTTGTGGCTGAGCGTGGAGGTTCTTGCGGTTCCGGTTCTGGCAGAGATGCCGCGTCGGGTGTGTGCAGGTCATCGGTCATGTTTTGCCTCTCGCTCGCATATTTTCTTCGATAAATCATCCTCAACTTTACCCCTTCGTGTCAGAATTAAAGAATGACGAAGCCCACCCCCACCCAGAACTTGATGACCATGCTGAACCTGACCCCCGCTGAGTCGGTGGGCGGTGACGACGCTTTTACCGCTGTGACGCTAACACGCGAGACCCCGCGCACTTATGGCGGGCAGGTGCTCGCTCAGGCCATTATGGCGGCTGATAATACTGTTAGCGATAAGGTGCTGCATTCGATTCATGCATATTTTTTGCATCCCGGTGACATTACGAAAGAGCTTATTTTTACCTCACAACGGCTCAATAATGGGCGTTCTTTTGCGACTCGCCGGGTTCAGGCGCTTCAGGACGATATTCCCATTTTCTCTGCGATTGCATCATTCCAGAAGCCCGGTCGCGGCCCCGAGCATACGGCTGTTGAGATGCCGCAGGTTCCCGATCCTGATGGACTGCCGAGCGTGAGTGACTACATTGGCGAGGTGGCGCATCCGGTAGCGCAGGCTGTTGCATGGGAACGCCCAATTGATATTCGGTATGTGAGCCCGCACCTGTATACGGCCCCGGATTCAAGCTCGCAGAAACCGGTTGCCACGGTGTGGTTTAAGACTTTCGATCCGCTGATTGATGCTTCCGGCGCCCCGGTTTCGGATGCGATGCATCGGGCGGCAATCGCGTATGCTTCGGATTACCTGCCGCTGGAGCCGGCCCTGCGCCGTCACGGCAAGTTCTGGCTGGAGCCGGGGCTGAAGAGCGCTTCGCTGGATCACGCGATGTGGTTCCACCGTTCGGCACGCGCCGACGAGTGGCTGCTGTACGTGCTGGATTCTCCGAGCGCGCAGGGTGGCAGGATGCTCGCGCAGGGTTCGATTTTCAATCGTTCCGGTGAGCTGGTGGCGACCGTGGCGCAGGAAATGATGTTCCGCCTGCCCGAATACCGCTAGAGTTTCGGTGCTGCGACAGCGTAAAACGTCAGAGCATACAGAAAGACCGTGTGAGGTGGTTGTCTCACACGGTCTTTCCGTATCTAGTTTATGCGCTCAACGCCGCTAACGGGTGTTTATCGGGCTTCGACGTCAACCACACCGTCCGGGGAAATGTGCACGGTGCGCTTGGTGTGGCGGGAAACGAAGAAGTCACCCATGAATACAAGTCCCGCTACCAACAGCGCTAGAGCGATCAGCCACACTGCCACCGTACCGAAGAACATCGGGAACAGCAGCACGAGCAAGCCCAGGATCAGGGAACCAATAGCAGAGAACTGCAGTTGGCGTCCGGCGGCGTAGTCTAGGTATTTCATGCTCTGGGCAGTCATCATACGAATCAGCGCCCACGTAATCAGCCACACACCCACAATGGTTGGGATGTAGGTCGCCTGTGCGCCCGCCGAGGCTGACAGCAGAATCAGGCCAGCCACCACGGTCAGGATGCCGTTGATCAGGTCCCAACCGGTACGTGCCGGCTTCGGGGCACCGAAGTAACGCACCAGCTCAAACACACCACCGAGCAACACCGAAATGGAGAATACAAAACCCAGAACTACCAGCGGAGTAGCGGGGTTGGCGAACATGTAGATCGCCGTTGCAACCAGTAGCAGACCGGTGACCAAGGACATCCAGTTATATTTTGAAAGCATGATACTCTACCCTTCGTATCAAATACGTCAGTTGTACTTATGCACATACCCATTATAAACCACGAATGTGAAATCCGCCATAACATATTGGTCACCACTGGGCGAACTATTTCTACCGGCAAACAGCCAACACGTAGCGGAGCAACACGTGAGATAGCGGAACCATATCCCCCTCCCCCAGCAGGCACAGCAAAGCCCCGCCTCCGCACGCTTCAACAGCGTTAGGAGGCGGGGCTTATTACCGTGCAAAACCCTACCGGGTCAGCTTGCGGTGCACCACGCGGTGCGGTTTCGCAGCTTCCGGTCCCAGGCGTTCTATCTTGTTCTTCTCGTAGGACTCGAAGTTACCCTCGAACCAGTACCATTGATCCGGATTCTCTTCAGTGCCTTCCCATGCGAGGATGTGGGTTGCCACACGATCGAGGAACCAACGGTCGTGAGAGACGACGACGGCGCAGCCGGGGAATTCCAGCAGAGCGTTCTCAAGCGACGCCAGGGTTTCCACATCAAGGTCGTTGGTAGGCTCGTCCAACAGCAGCAGGTTTCCGCCTTGTTTGAGGGTCAGCGCCAAATTCAGGCGGTTACGCTCACCGCCGGAGAGCACACCCGCTTTCTTCTGCTGATCCGGTCCCTTGAACCCGAACGCCGAAACATAGGCGCGCGAAGGCATCTCAACATTGCCAACCTGAATATAGTCCAGACCGTCCGAGACAACCTCCCACAGGCTCTTTTCGGGGTCAATATTGGCGCGGTTCTGATCGACATAGGAAATCTTCACGGTTTCGCCGACCTTGAGCGAGCCGCCGTCGAGTTCTTCCAAACCGACGATGGTCTTGAACAGGGTCGATTTACCCACACCGTTCGGACCAATCACACCCACAATGCCGTTCCGCGGCAGCGAGAACGACAGACCGTTAATGAGCGAGCGCCCGTCAAAACCCTTCTGCAGGTTCTCGGCCTCAATCACCAGGTTGCCCAGGCGCGGTCCCGGCGGAATTTGAATCTCTTCAAAATCGAGTTTGCGGGTCTTTTCAGCTTCGGCCGCCATCTCTTCGTAACGTGCCAAACGTGCTTTCGACTTCGCCTGACGGCCCTTCGAGTTTGAGCGCACCCACTCTAGTTCTTCGTTCAGGCGTTTGGCGAGTTTCGCATCCTTCTTGCCCTGAACTTCAAGGCGGGCACGCTTCTTCTCAAGGTATGTGGAGTAGTTGCCTTCGTAAGGGTAGAGGTTGCCGCGGTCAACCTCGGCGATCCATTCGGCAACGTGGTCTAGGAAGTAGCGGTCGTGAGTAATCGCAATGACCGCACCTTCGTAGGACTGCAGATGCTGCTCAAGCCACAGCACCGACTCAGCATCTAGGTGGTTGGTGGGCTCGTCGAGTAGAAGCAGGTCTGGTTTCTGCAGCAGGAGCTTGCACAGTGCCACGCGGCGGCGCTCACCGCCGGAGAGGTGGGTGACGGGGGCGTCGGCGGGTGGGCAGCGCAGCGCCTCCATAGCTTGTTCCAGCTGAGAGTCTAGATCCCAGGCGTTTGCGGCATCGATAGCTTCCTGCAGCTTACCCATTTCTTCCATGAGGGCATCAAAATCGGCGTCAGGTTCAGCCATAAGCGCGGAAATTTCGTTGAAACGGTCCAGCTTCGTCTTGATCTCGCCCACGCCTTCTTCGACGTTGCCGAGCACGGTTTTCTCTTCGTTCAGCGGCGGTTCCTGAAGCAGAATACCTACGCTGTATTCGGGTGAGAGGCGTGCCTCGCCGTTTGAGGGCTGATCCAAGCCAGCCATGATTTTCAGGATGGTCGACTTACCGGCGCCGTTGGGACCAACCATACCAATCTTGGCGCCCGGGAAGAACGACATGGAAACGTCGTTAAGAATGACCTTATCGCCCACAGTTTTGCGGGCTTTGGTCATCGTGTAAATAAATTCAGCCATAGTGTTCTATTCTACCGTGATTCTTTGGATGCGCACGCGGTTTTCGCCGCAGATTTTACGGGTGTACTCCTTACGGATTCCAAAGGTTCTATAGATGTTGGCCGTTCCCGAAGGCTTGGTTTTGGTTTTCTCAAACTTTGAATCCTTTCACTACGGTGTAACAGCCGTTAGACTCGAAGGTATGGGTACACCGAATTCTCACGAAATAACCGCCGAAGACCTCCATAAGGTTGTTGATCAGATTGCGCTTACTATGCCGTTGGCGACCTCCGATCAGCCTTTCGGACCACGTAATACGGTGTACCGCATTAGCGGCAAAATTTTTGCTATGTACACAGACGGTATCGGCTACCCGATCGTGAATCTGAAGACCGACCCCGAAGAATCCGAGGTTCTGCAGCGCATGTACCCAAGCATTATTCCAGGGTGGCATATGAATAAACGGCATTGGATTTCGGTCGGCGCAGGCAAGGGTGTTACACGCCAGCTTCTTGAAGAGCTCATCGAAGATGCCTACCTGCGTATTATGTACGCCCTGCCCAAGGCAAAACGCCCTATCGAATTCCGCGAGCGCCCGGTTCCCGAAAAACATTAGATACTGCAGGCTCACATGTATATTCCTGCCAGCGATCCCGTTCTCTTTCTGAAGCTTTCTGCTGATTACAACTATGCATACATGGCGCATGGACGTACCGGCGGGGTGGTCTTGCGCGCCTATGATAGGTTTCAGAAGGCGCATGCTCTCGGTATTCCTGCGGTTCCGTGGGGCTTTTCATGCCCTGAGAAAACGGTTCGGCACATTCGCCAGGAAATTCTGCGTGCCCGTAAGCTAGGCGGTGAGCTGGAAATTTTGATGATCTATCGTGAGCCTGATCTGCCGGTTATTCCGGCGCCCGAATCGCACGGTTTTGAGAGGCGTGATGATGTTCCTCAGCTGATGCCTTCCAAGTTGCGTGATAGTTGGCTGGATGCCGGTTTTTCGGCGGAACGTCACGGTAGTTTAGAAGATCGGATGCTTGCTCTCGCTCAGGTAGAGGAATTTACTGACCCTGAACCTCTAGATCTTGCCCGCTACGAGCATACGAGTACTCACCGCCCGTTATCATTGTCGATGCGCGGCTCGCTGTCCCGTGCCCTGGGCAGTAAGTATAAGCCTGCGGAAGATCCGGGTGCTCCGAGTAAGATTTATTGGATCCAGGGGCACGCCGTTGTTTACGATATTCTCGACTTTGAACGTTTTAACCCCTAACTGTAAGGGGTTTCAACGAATGCAACGGTGCTGCGTGTTAGAGCTCTTCCGGTCTAGCTTGCTTAACGAGATTTAGGGAAATGCACACCGCGCTCGGCAAGAAAATGTCGGTCTTTCTTATCCCAATTTTCTTCAGGATACGCCTCAAAAAGATCGGGGCGGCGGCTCATGGTACGTTCAATCTGCTGCTCGCGCCGCCACCTGGCAATAGCACCGTGATTGCCCGAAAGCAGGATAGGCGGAACCTTGTAGTCGCGCCACTGCGCCGGTTTTGTATACACCGGGTACTCCAAAAGCCCGCCGGTGTGCGACTCTTCTGCAAGAGATTCTGGGTTTCCCAATGCCCCAGGAATTAGTCGAGTAATAGCCTCGATCATCGCCATCACCGCAACTTCTCCGCCGTAGAGCACATAGTCCCCCATCGAGACGGGAAACACGCGGAAGCGGGTTTGTGCCCAGTCGAGCACACGCTCGTCAATACCTTCATAGCGCGCGGGAGCAAACGCAATATGCTGTTCCTCAGCGAGTTCATAAGCCATTTGCTGGTTAAAAACCGCGCCCGCCGGGGAAGGAACAATCAGGAGAGGACGATTATCCTGCGCAAGCACGAGTTTCTGAGGACTCGAATTTTCCTCTACTCTTTCTCGCTGTTCTTCCGGCTCATCGCGATTATTTTCGTGGTGCTCCTCCTCCGCCCGCTGCGGTGAATTCGCAAGCACTTCATCAAGCGCAAGCCCCCAAGGTTCCGGTTTCATGACCATCCCGGCACCACCGCCGTAGGGAGTATCATCAACCGTGTGGTGACGGTCGAAGGTATAGTCACGCAGATTATGCACGCGCAGATCGACCAAACCGTTTTCGCGGGCTTTCCCTACCAGCGAGAGGTCTAACGGTGTCAAGTACTCGGGAAAAATAGTGATAACGTCGTAGCGCACGGGCTACTCCCCCGTATTTTCTGGGTTCGATGCGGCAGATTCTGCTTCAGCCACGTTGATAAGACCGGGTGGCGGGGTCAGAAGCACGAAACCGGGTTCGTCCTCAGCGGTGGTCACAACTTCAGGAACGATCTCTTCGACGAAGGGAATCATAATCTCGTCGCCGCCGTGTTCGGCAGCAAGTTTAACGAGCAGTATATCCTGCGCGGGCATGGTCTGCAGACCGGTAACCTTTCCCAGAGGCTTCCCCGCTTTAGGATTATTGACGGGGTTCTCCCCCTCAGGAACCTTCACCAGAAGATATACGGGCAGGTTCACGAGTTCCTGTTCGTAGAAGCCTTCATCATCTTCGTCCTCGGGAACCTCAAACATCAGGCGGCTGCCCCGCAGCTCTTCCGCTTGGTTGCGGGTAGTGACTTCCTCAAAACGCACCACCAGAATCTTCTTATTCCAACGATGCCCCGCTACTTTAAGCCTGCCCGTTGGTGCAACAGTGGCCACAGGGCTCTTCGGGGTGAAGTTTTCCAAGTCGAGAACTTCTCCGGGGGCAAAGCGTTCCTCGGGGATATCTGTGAAGAGTTGAACCGTAACTTCACCACGAATACCGTGCGGTTTGCCGATGCGCGCAACCAAAACCTGCATGTTGTAAACCTCTAGAAAAACTGGGGCTTGTAGACACCTAATATTCTACCGGCAGGTCCGAAAAAGCGCAGACTCTCATAAGCTTTGGAGGCACCCGCCTGCCGTGCGATTACCTGATGAAAATTCTCATGGTTAAAGCAGAACGTTCCAACACCTTGTCGGTGGTGGAACGCTCTTGATGCTATATCAGCTAACGTTTTCTGTCGGTGTCGATAATATCGATCCGAACCTGATCGCCCTCAGAAATCGCATCCATTACGGTGCGAATGCTCTTAGCGGTTCGGCCCGAACGACCAATCACTCGACCCAAATCATCGGGATGTACCCGAACCTCCAGCGTCTCGCGATGGCGCTGCTGGCGCAAACGCACTTTCACATCGTCCGGATGCTCGACAATCCCTCGAACCAAGTGTTCGAGTGCATCAGCCAACATAATTACTCAGCTGCTTCCTCGGCAGCCTCTGCTTCAGCTTCAGCAGGAGCTTCCTCGGTTGCTTCCTCAGCCTTATCGGCCTTGGGGGTGATAGCCTCAGGAAGAATAACGGAACCCTTCTGAGGAACAACGAATTCAGCCTTAGGCTCAACGGGCTTGATGCTGTTCTCAGCCTTCTCGCCCTTGAAAGTTGCCCAGTCACCTGAGAGCTTCAGCAGAGCCAAGACCTGTTCGGTCGGCTGTGCGCCAACAGACAGCCAGTACTGAGCACGCTCAGAGTTAATCTCGATACGCGAGGGCTGCTCGGTCGGGTGGTAGATACCGATCTCTTCGATAGTCTTACCATCACGCTTCACGCGAGAATCCGCAATCACAATACGGTAGCGAGGATCGCGGATCTTACCCATACGCTTGAGACGAATTTTAACAGCCACTGTAGTGGTTACTCCTGTTTCAATACTTGGTGCGAAACCGCGCTTCAGCGCCCGTGGGGCGGGCCGTTCACGAAGTCTCTATGGACACAACAAAGCGCGAAGAGAGGGGTCACGCAATGTCGGGTACTCAGATAGGGTAACAAATAGGGCGATTTAAATCTAGCGGATCCCCGCGTTTTCGGGCATATGTCGCTGTTATAGCGTTAATCGTCGGAGCTTATCTCAAGAACTTCGCCGGTTTCTAGGGCTTTCAAGGCTTCTTGCAGCCGCCTCACCATCGCCGGGCGCACGTAATCGCCCAAGTTTTCACCGGCCACCCACTCATAGGTCACCAGTTCATCATTCTGCAAAGTAATGGGGGTGTCGCGCGGAATAACGCCCGCATCGTACATGTAATATGTGGAATCGCCCCAGACACCTAATGCGAGCCCATGGAAAATAGCCACCAAACGACCCGGAGTTAGGGTAAGCCCTAGCTCTTCCTGAACCTCACGGAAGCATCCTGTTTTCGGTGCCTCGCCCGCCTCTACGGTTCCGCCCGGAAGAATCCAGCCGTCCTTGTAGTTCGGCTTCACCACAAGTAGTTCGCCTTCTTCATTGCGAATAAGCGCTCCGGCGGCAAGTCGACGTGTTGGAAGTGTTGCAATAAAAGCTACCAGTTCCTCATGGCTTAAATATGTATCTTTCATAGATTCCGCTTTCGTCTGTACTTAAGCATGGTTCTTGCAAGCGTTGAAGGTTTTAAGAGAAGAACTTACGGACGGTACGACGTACCCTCTCCCCCAGCTCTGCGGCGGACGAAGCATCTGACGTGGAACTCGCGGCCTGTGAGCAGGCTTTGCGGGACTTACGCGGAGCTTCCACGTAGATGCCGTCACGCAGGTCATCAACTAAGGTTCGCCGGTGCAGCCCCTCCGACGATGCGCCCTGCGGGTTATCGCCCCGGCGCACGAGCTCCGCGCTTACGGGAGCGTCTGAAGCTTCTTTACTGCGATGCTCATCAAGTTTCTCGCCAGCAAGCCGAGCGAGACGAGGCGCTAAGAGAATCTCACTCGTGCCGCCAGCTGCGAGAACAGTACTCAGAGCTGTCAAAATTGGGGCGCTCTTACCCTGCGCTTTTTTGCGGCGCGCAACAGTCCAAAACACGGTTGCCAGCCCCAACTGCGCGGTACCGTCCACCCGAAAAACACGGGTAAGCAAACGATTTTTGGGATCTTTTCCAGCAGAAGTCTCACCAGGCGATTCCGAGTGTGCGGGCTGAACTGTATGCGTTGAAGAGTTCGTCTCAACGACCGCTTTGTTTGATGCACCGCTAGGGCTAGACGCATCCACACGCGGACTTGAGGAAGGCTTCTTCACCAAAGACTCGTTCTGCTGATTATCCCGTTGTTTGGTGGTACCCACATGAGTATATTCGTAAGGAATCTCGCCACTTTGAGACGCAGCAAGCCACTCCGCAAGAGTCACACGGCGGTTTGTAGCTACCAGACGATAGCTGCGTTTTAAAGCCTCTATATCGGGAAGTTTATCGGACTGGTAATGTGCAGACAGTGAGTTATCGTCACTCTGCGCAGGATCCATGTCTACTTGAGACGAACTTTCGTCATGAGGTGCCGCCAGCAATTCAGCAGGGTCTTCGCCAAATACACGAGCGGTTCCAATAGCACCGATCTCAAGCCCTTCCGTCGGTACCGCTGCCAGCTCAACGGGAACGTGCAATAGCTGAAGCACCGATTCGAGAGCAAGAGTGTTCTTCGTATCTCGCAGATAGCTTTCAAGGCGCCTTCCCGCAGAAGTTCCAGAAGGAACGCCAAAAAGCAGGGAAAGCTCAACAATAGAGCGAGTAAGCTCGTCTTGGTCCAGACCAAAAGGCTCGGGCGGCAAACCTGGCAGACTCGTCAGAATATCTTCTAAAGAGCCCTCATAAGAATCGCAATGTTCACGAGTCATAGTTCGTGTGAGGGTCTTCGGAACAGACTGCCAGAAGAACTCCAGAATGGTCGAGTCCTTCTCTTCCGGCTCGCCCAACATCCAGGCAGGTGCGTTCTCGTTCTGCTCTAGCTCTTGAGGGGCCTCCATAAAGATGAGATGCTGTTGATGCGCATTCCCCTCCGCAATCAAGGCATGACACTTTGCTTCGGCGATAACAGCCAAAATGTCATGCGGATCGCCGCTAATAATCGTCCATGTTCCTGCCGGGGCTGCGACAATCTGGCGTTCCGGCTGGGTGAGGAGCATGCTGGTGAGTGCATCCAGGTTAATATCTAGAAGCGCCGCGGCATCGCCATCAACTAAAAATTCGATCTGGTAAACATCATGCGGTACCGGTACCCACATCCCGGGTTCTTCTTCAAGAGCAATACCGGTTACTGGCATGCGTTCAAGAAGCCACTCAACGTATTCTTCCAAGGGCTCACCCTTGCGAATCTGTCCGTGTGCCACATGCAAAACGTTCAGATAACCTGCGGGATTAAGCGAACACAAAACATATATCTGAACCTCACGCTCACCCATCTCATAGGCAATAAGTTCGGGCCGTTCCCGAGTCAGCTCTATAAGAGCCTGAATTACATCATGATCGCTGGCGGCGCGCGCCAACATGCGGCGACGGTGCAGGTTCTCATCCTCAACATCAGAAAAAGTCACATCAAAGATCTCTTCGGGAGAACCCGCATGGTCATGCCGAGGAGCCGAATAATGTTCTCCGTCTTCCTCGGAGCTATCCGGGTCTTGGGGAGCCGGAGTATCCTGCCACATCTGGTTAAGTTCTTCGACCGTCAGATCATCATGGGCTAGTGAGGCAGCAACATCATCTACTTCACGCGGATCAATGCGGTGTTCTTTCTCCTCATGAAGTTGTTTCGCCCGCCGGATCAGGTCAATAATAGCGCTCGCAACATCCGCAGTTTCAGGATCAGCATCATCACTAGAGTCACTAGAATAGACCACTTTAGAACCGGCGATGTCGGGGGTGTTTTCACCATACTCTAAAGACAGGCGAACCCATAAATAATCCGGGACAGTGCCATTTTGACTGGCAGATGCCTCCGGCTTGGTGTAAGTCCAAGGGTTGGCAGTTTCATGGCGCTCACGACCGTTCTGTTCAGCGCCGCCCTGCGCCGAGTCTCGGTGATGTTGCTCGTTGTTCTGCATTCTTCCCCTTAATAGCGTTCTGCCGTTTGCCTCATCTGCCCCGCTACTAACACCGTAAAGCCTTCTGCTAATTAGTAGGCGCAGTTCACATTTAGGGCATCGCCGGTGAGAAACGGCGTTACGAATCATCGGATGCACACTGTAGAGATCTGCATTCCACGCCTATCAATCGGATCCGTTTTCTCATGCAGGTTTTCAGCCTGCAGCACGTGACCTGATGGTGTGTGTCATAGGCGCGGTATTATCGAATCCTCTATACCAGAGTAACGCGTATGTCTTCATGATGTGTGAATACGGAGTGAGTCGTCTTCATACACCGGTAAATTCTTGTCAAACAACGTTCACGATGTTTGACGACTCCTTCATAAAGCCGCCAGAACACCGCGAACACCATTTCACAGTCCCTCTACTGTAGGAACTTCTCAAAGCCCTTCGGCAGATTCATCTTCGAAAGATCAAGATCTTCTTGCTGCTGCGCCTGCTGCCCGAAAGCCGCACCCTGGCGTGCCTTCTGAGCGGCAAGTGCCTCTGCCTCTTGCTGCTTACGCTTCATGGGGTTGCCTGAGCGACCCGCCTTCTTCTTGTTATTATTTTTCTTATTCTTTTTACGGTTACTTCCGCCAGCCGCGGCCATACCGGGCATCTGCATGCCGCCGGGCATACCAGACATCTTGCCGGTGGCAAGCTTCTTCATCATCTTCTGCGCCTGAGCAAAACGCTCCATGAGCTGATTCACCTCAGAAACAGTCACGCCCGAACCTTTCGCGATACGCGCACGGCGTGAACCGTTAATGATCTTCGGTGCCACACGTTCATGCGGGGTCATCGAACGTACAATAGCTTCAACGCGGTCAATTTCGCGTTCATCAAAAGACTCTAGCTGCTGACGCATCTGGGCGGCACCGGGCATCATCATGAGAAGTTTCTTCATGGAACCCAGCTTGCGAATCTGCTGCATCTGCGCCAAGAAATCATCAAAGGTGAAATCTTCCTGATCGATGAATTTCTTGGCCATGCGGTCGGCTTCTGCCTTATCCCACGTGGCCTCTGCCTGCTCGATCAGAGTGAGCACATCGCCCATATCCAGAATGCGGCTGGCCATACGGTCGGGGTGGAACTGCTCGAAATCATCCACGTTCTCACCCGTGGATGCGAACATAATCGGTTTGCCGGTAACCGAAGCAACGGAAAGGGCCGCACCACCGCGGGCGTCACCATCAAGTTTAGAGAGCACTACGCCGGTAAAGTCCACGCCCTCATTGAAGGCGTTTGCGGTGTTCACGGCGTCCTGACCGATCATCGCATCGATTACGAAGAGGACTTCTTGAGGCTCAATAGCATCGCGGATATTACGCGCCTGCTGCATGAGTTCAGCATCCACACCCAAACGGCCTGCAGTATCAACGATCACCACGTCATGGAGCTTCGCACGCGCTTCAGCAACGCCATCTCGTGCAACCTGCACAGGATCGCCAGTAGGGGTATCAAATTCACTGGTCACACCCGGGTGAGGCGCGAAAACGGGTACGCCCGCACGCTCACCCACAACCTTCAGCTGGGTTACCGCGTTTGGGCGCTGCAAATCAGATGCCACCAGGATGGGGGTATGCCCCTGCCCCTTGAGCCACTTCGCGAGTTTACCCGCCAGCGTGGTTTTACCGGCACCCTGCAGACCAGCCAGCATAATAATGGTAGGACCGGTCTTCGCCATATTAATACGGCGAGTCTGCCCGCCCAGAATAGTAATAAGCTCTTCGTTAACAATCTTGACGATCTGTTGTGAAGGGTTGAGTGCCTCTGAGACCTCAGCGCCGAGGGCACGCTCTTTAATATGTGCAGCGAATTCACGGACAACAGGCACGGCGACGTCCGCATCCAGCAGGGCGCGGCGAATTTCGCGGACGGTTGCGTCAATGTCTGCCTCAGAGAGGCGGCCCTTGCCACGCAGGTTTTTAAAGGTTGCCGTCAAACGGTCAGAGAGAGAATTGAACACGAGCCGTGATCACTTTCTTATCGTCGAGGAAACGGACTGCACCCAGCTTGAAACCAAGATGGTCGCCCATTTTTAAGATGCTTACTCAATCTCCAAGGATACAGGATGTGCCAAGATCTGCTGTCGATGACACCCTCCGATGAGCGTTTGGCGAAACTGTATACAATACGCAGTTAGATAATAAAGGTATGGATTTTCGAACGGCAACTGCAAGATATCAGTACGGTGTGCGAGCTTCGGCACTAATCGTACACGCCGGTAAGCTCTTGGCCTACAGTCACGACGGCAAATATTTTGTGCCCGGCGGCGCTGTGCAGGTTGGTGAGCACAGCGCGGATGCGGTGCGTCGCGAAGTACGCGAAGAACTAGGCATCGACTGCACGGTTCGGCAGCTTGCGTTCGTAGGAGAGCACCTTTTCACAGTGCACGGTTTACCGAATCACCGCATTGAATTTCACTACCTCGTGGAGGTTGATTCTGAAGCGGTTCCGATAACCACCTGTGAAGAGGAGCATCGCTACCCCTGTGTCTGGCTGCCGCTCGATTCCCTGGCGGATTATCCGCTCAAACCAGAGTTTCTCGTGCACGAACTGCCGCAGTGGAACGGAAAACTCAAGCACCTGGCAACCTACGAATAGAGTGTTCTGGCGAGTGAATGCACAAACCGGGAGTGTTTTCTTCATCTGGTAACAATTTAAGATGAAGAAAACACTCCCGCTTCTTAAGACTCGAAGGATACTGTGTACTTGAAATACTCAGCCACCAAGCAACGCATCCTGCGCTAAGTCTTCAGCCTCACGCATAATGCGTATACGGGCTTTTTCCTGTGCTTTTGGCGGATACTTATATTTATTGAAGATACGCTTGAGTTTAACCCGGAATGCTGCACGCTCCTGTCCGCTCTCCAGCCAACGCTTGGGTAGCTTCTGAATCACAGCAGAAATATCCCTAGTGATTTTCCCCAGGACATCATCATCTAAGATTTCCTCAGGAGATGCACTTGCCTTGAGCGCGTCAAAGAGAGCCGTTTCTGCTTCAGTGAAACCGAGCGCTTCTCCACGAGCTATATCGGCCCGAAGCTCCTTTTCAAAATGAGCCAAAGCGGTCATAGTTTCCGCCAGAGTTGTGACTCCGCGGTTATAGCGTTCAACTACTTGTTTGAGCTTGTCACCGAAGTATTCCTGCCGAGTACGGTTTTTCCCGGCAACGTCCTGAATACGCTGCATCATAGCCCGCTCGGCGGTTTCTACTGCGAGAGTTGGTGTAGAAGTTTTGGCGATCCTTTTCAAGTTTTCTTCGTTGAGCTCTCGAATATTGATGTGTTCGTTGCCATCTGCCAACGTCACCAAAATAGTGTCTCGGCTTTCGAGCATGCTCTCTGCCAGTAAGCGCAGCTCATGCATAGCATTTTCAGGAGTTTGAGTACGCCCTTTAATACGTTCTTCGCCCAGGACTGCTTTAATGCTGTTCAAGACTGCTCGTAAAAATTCAATTTCGTCAGTTCGCTCAAGCACACGCTTAACATACTCGTTTTCAGTAGCTTGCTTGATATGCCGGTAGGTACGCTCCATGGTGATCAGTCGCGCCATAATTCGAGCATAACGGCGCTGGTCATCCGGCATATCGGGGTTGCTCTGTTCGTTCCTACGAAACTCTAAAATACTGTTACATACGCCCAACACCACGTTTAAACGTCGTGCCCCGTTGACATTCTGGTGCACTTGCTCTATCCAGTTTCGCTGTCCTAATAGGTTCCGCAGCTGGTCGAGAATATCAAGCAACTGGAAAGATTTAATACGCAAGCTTTCGTCGGCAGCGTTTTCAACCGGATTACGTTCATCGTCAGCATACCGTTCCAATGCTTCAGAGAGATTCTTTTGAAGCGGTAAGTAGCTCACGATGAGGCCTGCGCTTTTCCCTTGAAAACGTCGGTTAATACGGGCTATGGTCTGCATCAGGTTATGTCCGCTCTGGGATTTATCCATATAGAGCGTATGCATAACTGGAGCATCAAAACCGGTGAGAAGCATATCGCTTACTATGACCAGTTCAAGGGGGTCCTTGGGGTCCCTAATACGTGCTTGCAATTCTCGTGACTGTTTTTTGATACGTGCGAACCGAGCCATTTCAGGTCCTTCAGAAGCAGGACCACGAGAATACATAACCTGAATTTTACCGGTATGTACATCCTCACCGTTACGCTCCGGCGCCCAATCAGGGCGTATCTCTACGATAGCATCGTACAGTTTTGAGGCGTGCTCACGGCATGACGTGACTATCATACCTTTTCCATACACCCCTAACTCTTCCTCCATGTTTTCACGTCGCGTTTCCCAATGAGACACGATGTCTTGAGCAACTTGTTTAAGGCGATCTTTTGAAATCAGAAGCTCTTTTAAGCGAGCGACATTTTTAGCTATGTCTAGGCGTTGCTCTTCATCAAGGTCTTCAGTGATCTGCTCGGCGAGCGCAGTGATAGTCTCTTCGCTCTCGCCATCACGTAAGGCTAGAGGAATATAGCGAGAATCGTAGTAAAGCGGTACTGTAGCTCCTTCCGCTACGGCGCGGTCGATGCTATACACATGAATATAATCACCAAATACATGAACAGTTGAGCCGGTAGTATTGTCGATAGGAGTACCGGTGAAGGCAATATATTTAGCGTGTGGCAGGGCACGATTAATGTTATTAGCATAACCGTCATCTAAGCTGCCGTAGTGGGAGCGGTGCGCCTCATCGACAATGAGCACGATGTTCTCACGGTCTGAAAGCAACGGAAACTCTTGGTGTTTCTGCTTGTCGCTTTCCGTTAGACCAAATTTTTGTAACGTGGTGAAGTAGATCCCTCCTGCTTGGCGACCTTTAAGTTCTAGGCGCAGTTCATCCCGGCTTTGAATGCGTTGAGGCTGGTCAGTGAGAAGCTGGTCTTTGCGGAAGGTGGAATAAAGCTGATCGTCAAGGTCAGTCCGGTCAGTAACCACCACAATGGTGGGGTTGTGCATGCGTTTATGAGCCATGATGGCACGGGCATAAAACAGCATGGTATATGACTTACCGGAACCTTGAGTGTGCCATACAACGCCCACACGTCCTTTTTCTCCCCGTCCCGTGGGCACGTTGATGGTGTTTGTGAGTGCTTTCTCAACCGCGAAGTATTGGTGAGACATAGCAATAATCTTCGTGAGGTGGCTCTGCCCAGCCTTGCCTTCGTTCTGCACAAAAAGAGTGTATTTGAAGAGCATATCAAGCAGAATATCTGGGTTTCCAAGCGAGTCGAGCATACGATCCAATGTCGTGTATGTCTGCCCATCAACTTCTTCGAGAACAGGGGTTTCAGTACCACTAGGTGTATAGTTCCAGGGCGCTAAGTACTGATACGGTGTGAAAGGAGTTCCATACATGGAGGTAATCCCATCACTCATAATGTTCAGAATATTGAAGGTAAATGCTTGAGGGAAGTAGGTGCTATAGGTATTAAGTTGCTGGTAGGCATCTTCAATAGTTGAGTTACTTGCTCCGGGATTTTTAAGTTCGATAATCCCAACGGGTAATCCGTTGCAGTAAAGCACTACGTCAAATCGGTATTCTCGCTCACGTTCTTTGATAATCACCTGCTGTACCGCCAACCATTCATTATCGTCCGCATCGCGGCTGACGATACGGGCTGTATGGGTCTGTTGCGATCCATCAGCTGCAGTCATCTCAATCTTCACCCCTTCGGTCATGTACCGGTAGGCTCGCATATTTTCTGAGATGAGGTCATTACTTTGGACAGTGGTTACTTTGGTGAATACCTCCTGTAATTTTTCAGGGGGTAGCCACGGGTTGAGAACGCTAATCGCCTCTTTGAGAGCGCCAGGAATCAGGATGGAGTGGTAACTTTCACGAGCATGCTCAGGCATGGTGAAGGGCAGGATAGACTCTTGAGCAGACCGACGCTCTGACGGATCAGTGAAGGGTGCTATAGCTGTACCGTCGGTAATTTTCCAGCCCAGATCATGGAGATCTGAAAGAACGCGTATTTCCCAATCTTTTTCAAGCATATTACTAATGGTTCCCTTCGTTTTGAGTTTATTGCTTGTATCTGAAGCGGTGTTTGAGCCTATATTCTCAGTGTGGCAGGTTGTACCTTGGTACCCAAGTAGCGTCTGAGTTACCCGGGGGTAACACTAGAAGAGACCGACCTCTTGTGGTGGAACGACATCTGTAGCTTGGACTCTAAACATCAGACCTCTTCCGAAGGTTTTGATGATGCGCAAATCCTCTGATGCTGAGGTTGCCTGAGGTGATACCATGAACACTAATGTTTTGCATGGTTCGTACTTTTTCGAGGGCACGCTGTAGCTTATCTTCCAGGTTCTTCAGATCTGTGAATGATTGAGCGTAAGCGCTGATATCAGCTTCTTCTTCCGGGGTTGGTGCAGCTTCGCCAAGCAACCACAGCATCTGATTTTCAGCGGAAGTGTATCCTTGCCGTTCTTTCGCTGGCAAGGTTCGTGGATCCTTCGCGTTTCGGAGCTTCACGCTAGGTAGATATGCCGTGTAAGGTAGACGGAGCTGCCTCCAGTTAAAAACCTTTGACTTTATGCGCTTTTCTGGAGATAGGTAACTTCCTACTCCGCTTCCTTCGCTCTCCTTCTGGCTGTTGAGGGAACTCAGCAGAAGCGCAGCTAATGTTGTAGAACGTTCGTACCGGTGAGCGTTTCCGTCTTCAGACGGAGAAAGCCGAAGGACAAACGCTGGTGAAGACACCAGGTTATTGCCCTCTTGGTCGACGTAGACAGCAGGACCTGGCGCGTCGGTTGTATGCGCGGGGTACACTACAATATCGTACTCTTCGGTCAAGGTAGCTTCATCAGGTAAATTCTGCGAAGTCAAAAAGTGAACCTGCTGAGGCAATTGTCCCATCATGTTGTATCTGCTCAAGGCATACGGATCAAACACGGTGTGCTCACTGTAATTGGGTTCACCAAATCGTAGACAGCCAGTTTCCAGTTTATTGCCGGGAACATACAGGATCCTGCGCTCTTCAATAAGATGTTCTAGAGGAACCTCGTAACTATCACTGCCACGGTAACGTATATTTTCTTCGGGAGCCCGAGGAATAACTGGCCAAGGCTCTAAAGTTGTATCCGCAATATCGTCTAGCATCTCTTGAAGCTGCTGGGGAATACGCAGCATCATCTCATAATCACTGAGCAGGCTACCGCCAGGTGCTTCACGGTACACTTCATGGAATGAAGCATGCTCAAGCTTGTCTGAGCGGACGATGCACCCAATAGTTAGATCTTCTGGATGAATTTCTCCCGTATTCAGGTATGAGAGCACGGTCTGGGCTACTGTATGGGCACGCTGGGTGTTTTTATCCGAGTCAGGTTTATCCTCTGCCAAGGCAGCGTAGGAAAGATCAGCAAGATATACGGAGTTTTGTAGCTGTTCTCCAAGAGTGGGAACGCGGAATACGGCTAGCCCCATTTTAGCTTTGGTGTTGCGTTTAAGCCTGTTATCGCCAAGGTTGATCAAGGCACGTAACCGCATCTTGTGATACGGGTTTTCATGCTCTGTGCTGAGCATTCCGGTGCGTTCATAGGGCACATACCAGGGCTTTGTTTCTTGGGGCAGGCGACGTGAACCTCCAAATTTACTGAGGATATCGTGTAGTCCAAGCACGACCAGGTTTTCTCCAGGTTGGAGAGTACTTACTTGCTTATCCTCACTGTAGGCATATGCGAAGATTGTTTCCCATTGTTTGTCTTGCGCTTCATAAAGGTGTCGCAGGCCTGTTAAATCTGTATCTAAGGGAAGAAACAGTAGGTGATCAGAGGGCAGCTTCCCGTTGTAGGGATCTGGCGTTTCTGATCCATGTATTTCGAGAGCGCGCTGCAGTCCTTCGTCGCTCAGCGCAGCAAGCATCAGCTTATAGACGTTAAGTTGCCGCTGCTCGGTATTTTCTGAGGAAGCGCTCGATTCTACACTGAAGGATACATTTTCAGCACGCTCAAAATTGTGGGCAAGAGCTACAGAGGCAAATTCGTATGTACTGTTCGCGCCATGGACCAGAAGTTCTCGGCGGTTACCAAGTATTTCTTCCAGATAAAGCAGAACCTCGTGGTTGGGGACGGTGTGGTGCTGATCGCGGTGAGAGATTTTCTCTCGAACAGCCTGTATTTCTGCAAATTTATGGTTCTGCTCCATATACTCTTCGGCTACAGCGAAGGCGTAAGCACAGGTAAGACGCATGCAATCTTGAGACGTCAGCAGAGTATTGCGCGGTTGTGCATGGATGAGGGTTTCGCACCCCTGTTCTAAAACAGGAACCACAATATCCATAATCAGCGGGCGTTGCTCTTCAGGAAAAGCCTCAATAATAAGCCAAGTGGGTGGTTCTCGATGTACACGAATAGAGTTCTGGGAATAAGGTTCTGTTTCTGATGCTTTGAGCTCAAAGCTAGTTTGTGGACGCTGAACGTAAGCGGTTTCAAGGATATGAAGTGGGTTTTCGACCGTCTGGTCGAGTGGGGTGTAGAGCATCACGAGTGCGCTCAAAAGCTCGGTAACTCCTACCGGATCGGCGGTGTTGGTAAACTCGGCGAGAAACCGTTCACGAAGCAAATTGCAGGTGAATTCTTCGGGACTTGATGTTTTAGTGCGGTTCTTACCTGTGGCGTTTCCATGATCGTCAAGACCAAGCATAATACCGAAGGCAAGACCTAAGTCGATCTCGTTCTCGGCGGTAAGTGCAGGGGCAAGTTCTTTCTTGGTGAGCTTTTTAATGGCTGCTTCGCTCACTCCCGCTGCGGCAGCCAGTCGGGCACGGCTTAGGGAGAAGCCCGATACAAGAGCACGAAGGTCCTCCATATATCTCCTGCAAAATTTTACATTTCAACAAAATATGTTGTGGTAATGAGGTTTTCTCTGTCTTTGATTATCGCAAAATTCTGGAAGAAATGTGCATAAACCGTGCAGTGCCCGGCAACAACGCTGGCGGATGACGAATTTGGTGGCAAGGCTATTAAAACATGTATACGGTGAGAACACGCTCATTTTTGAGCAAATACAGAAAAGCTCAAGAAAGGAAAAATAATGTCTACTGGAGCATTCGTCGTCGCAGCCGCTTCAGACCGGGTCAAGAAGGTAATTCCTAGTGTAGGCACGTTGTTTACTCTCGTCACAGCGTTGCTCGCCTGGTGTGTGACTCTTGAAGGTTCGGACTATTCTTTCCTACCAGTAATTGATGGAATTCTCCGCTATCTACACGTTAATGTCGACTGGTACAGTGCAGTTAAGGGGCTTGTGCAGTTACAAGGAGTAGCAGTCTTCGCATCTATTACGCTTCTTATTGGGACCATTAATCTAGCTAAAGTTGATGTCTGGGAGAAACAAGCCTCTTATTCTTCAACCTGGATTGTCCTAAGTATCACGCTGCTAGCCTTACGAGGAACTTCATGGGTTGAGTGGCTTGGAATCTTGATTGTTCCAGCAGCATTATTAGTAGGTTTTCTAGTTCGAGACATGGTACGCCATCGTCAGTATCTACTTGAACCCACCGTCGGAGTAAGTTTCAGTGTCTTTGCGCTTTGTCTTATAGTACTTGTCCTGGGTTTCCCACTAATTTTCTTGTGGAATGTGGTATCTGCGTCTGTTGTACGACACGTACCCCAAGATTTAGATCAGGATAGTACCCCTCAACCTTCGGGAGCGATCTACTAACGAGCATGGAATCTTATCTGGTGGGTTTTCACCGTATACCGGACTGGAAACCCATCAGATTGATCCGCCAAGGGCCCTCATCATCTCGAAGGGGTCGCAGTACTTTACTCCATGTGCGTGGCAGGCGTCTGGTATCAGAATTCTGTTCTTCGACTCAGGTGCAGGCTGCTCAAGAGTCACAACCGTGTAGTCATGCGCTTTAGCGAAAGCGACAAGCGAGCTATCAGCAACACTCAGAAATTCATTTTTAGCTGTTTGCTTGTATTGGTCTTTGTTCTGCGCCCAGTTAGCGACTTCTCTGAAAGCTCCTATGCTTTCTGCTGTCAAAGATTTAAAATACTCTTTTCTTTCTGCAACCCATTGCGCGAGTTCATCCTTGCCAGCAATGAGTTCTTGATACACCGGAATAATGCTCATAATTCGTCCCTGTTGAGCGATCTCATTGTGGAGCCATCTCCAATAGCTAGGGACTATATCGTGTGCATAATATCTGCGGTGAGCCTCTACTAGGACGCTGGTATCAACAAGAAAAACGTCTAAAAGGGACACTCCTACATTCCCCCTATCTTTTGTGCAAGATTTTTGTAGGTTTCTGTTTTAGGTATGCCAAGCAAACGCTGAGCTTCCGTATAAGTGGTACGCCCGCTGGCTGCGTCAGCGAAAACTGCACTTGCGAACCGCTTACCAAGAGCATAGAGCCTTGTTGTATGATAGTTACCGCCTTTGGTTTTTTGCCTATTGCTTCGTGCACCCATGATAGCTTGTTCACGCATTGGTCCATATAGCTCGGTGTACTTATTCCACGTTATAAGCTTTTCATTTAACAAACTATTGAGGATCGTCAAGGTACTGACACAGAAATGATGTGCCAGCTTCTTAACGAATTCTTCTGCTACCTCGTCCTCATCACCGTGTAACGCTTGCACTTTTTTATGCAGTTCTGCAGGAGGAACTAAGAAGTGCGCGGCAAAGGAGTCGCACCAGCGCTCGTTTTGAGCCTGTTGTGTGACACGCTGCTGATGTAGTTCCTCGCAACCGTCAGAGGCAGATACTCCACTCTCCCCTAGCAGAAGATGCCCCAGCTCATGTAGTAATGTAAAGATTTGAGCGTTTTTAGTGTCTCGACCGTTAACGAAGATAGTGGGAGCATAGTCATCGGAGAGAGAAAATCCACTAAACTCATTTGGATCGTAGGGGCGGCGAGTATTGGAACCCACAACTCCGGCAACGCTGACAAGAAAACCGTTCTCTTCCAATAGTTCTATAATCTCTTTGCGTGCCTCTGCCCCGGAACGGGCCATTCCAGGCGTATACCCGAATTCATGGCGGATACGGTCGGCTACCTGTTCGGGTTTGCTCACTAAAGTTTCAGATCCCACATATTCATTTGCTGTCAGACCACGCGCAATAGCATAGTCACGGTACCAGCTCTGCCGCCGTTGCTGTTTCATAATGGTCTCGGTTAGCTCAGCAGAATACTTCTCTGGTGCGAAACCGCGGAACCGAAAATCGGCGATGGGCTTCTCATCAGCAGGAGGCTCAGAGAGGAAGAGCATGCCAAAGGGAACATGTGTCTTCTGGGCAAACTGCGTAAGCTGACTAATAGTTGGCTGGCTATCTTGGCTCAGCCATTCAGAAACATGTAGCTGGTCAAAAGCCTTTTCAGCTTCGGACATGTCAGCACGGTCAAGCGCCCAGCGAAGTACACTTGGCTCTACAGGAACTTTGACACTCATCGCTACCCTCCTCTCCCCTATAGTCTACCTGGCTATGCACCCTAACTAGGCAACTGTAACAACAAGTCACCTAGAATATTTTTTAATAAGTAGATTCAGAAATTTAATACATTGCGATAACATCTACTATCATGGCAGGCCCTTTAATATATTCAGGATGCTCATTATCTGAAGTTTTTCAAGAATAAGAGGATTTTTAACCAAATCATCCGGAATACCACCAGATAATACAGTTTTTCGGATAATATCGTTAAACCCTGGCATAATCCATGTATCAGTCCCCTTGCCATTACCATTCCCAGGAACCAACATTTTAACCACGCCAAATACAGTAAACTGATCCTCCATGTTAATCGATTCTTGACTATCAAGAAAATTTCCAGGCTTAAAGTTTAAGTATACATTTTGAATGTTTTTGGGCGGCATATCAGATACAAACATTTTGTAAAGCAAGTTAATATTTGGAAGATCATCCGCTACCAAATATTCACTAACTGCTTTGACGATATCCTCGGAGTCCATACCCAAATCTTGCAGAGCCATCAAATTTTTAGGTTCCTTAATGATCGGGCGGAATGCATACATTAGGCGCCCAATAGAGCTTGCAGCAGTTATCAAAGCACTACCCTCTAGCTCCACAAGGGAACCTTTCTCGATAGGCTGTTCTCCATTTTGAAACATGTCATGAGTGAAAACTATACCTTCACTAACTAAGTGCTTGATAAGCTTAGTAGAGGTAGATTTTCCATCTTTGCTTAGCGAATACGTTTCCTGACGTTCGGACTTACTCGAAAGTCCACCACCAGCAGACAGCCCATGAAATCCAATACCCGCTTTTCCTTCCTTATCCTTTACAGTACGTTCAACGACTTCATAGCTAAACCTGATATCCATATCAAAATCTTCAGCAATAATATTGAGGGTACTACTATCAAGATAAGTGTAGTTGCGATACACATAAGGGGTTTTCAATTTTTGCATCTCCTTATCACTTAGAGTTATCCAATAAGTTTTTTGATTAGTAGATTACGAATATTTACTAAGTATACATTCTCTGAAGATAAAGAATCTATCTGAGATATATAGCTAGTGTAAATATTAGTGTTTTTTGAAACATCTATATCCTGCGCGAGAATATCTATTGGTTTTACTCGCTGATGGCTGGCAGATGTTCCTCCCGCCATTCCTTGAAGGTTCTTGTATAAACTTCCTTCAGAACATGATGCCCACAATGCAGCTAGTTCCTCATGTTTTTTTGGGACGAGTACTACAAATTCAGTTGATGCATAGTTCCTATATCCTTTTTTAGGATATGCACACCAAATTCGAGGAGTTTTAGGATTTAATTTTGATAGCAATAGGCAAGGTTCAGTAATAAGAAATTTATTACTTTTTATTGATCTCGGATCTTCCAATTTAGGATTTTGTCCACTGTCGTAAGCTGGTAAACTATAATGGTAAATCATTTCTGAGGTGACAGCGCTCGGCAATTCTTGCTTGGTTGAATGAATTAATTTATCAGATATTTTATACGTAACTATAGATTTATCTTTCTTCACAAATACTTTTACCGTCTCATCTAATAATCCAATAAGACGAATATTTGCTTCTATCTTGTCGTCAAGAGATCCCAAAATACCAGCAATATTTTCTTGCTCTTCATGTGGAGGAATAATAACTTCAACAGTATCAAAGGTTTTTCGAGTGATAGTAGAAAATATTGAACCATGCGAGTTTTGACGAAGTTCTTCAATAACAGTCCGAAGTAAATAATATAAATATGACTGATTCAACTTATCTGGAATTGCCCGGATTCCAAAACAAGACTGATTAAATGCCATGGGACTAGATAACTGAGCTAGTTCACCAACTGTACCACGTGCCGATATTATAATATCGTCCTTTAAAAGAAGTTTAGTAGAACTATTCTCTAAACCATCCTGAGTAATTTTTTTCTCTGTATCATAAACATACCGAGAGTCACCCGAAAAGTCAGTCACAGATAACCAGGGAATATCTCCATTCCAATACTCAGGAATAGACGTCTTAGGCGTGCCACCACCTATAATCTCTACAATGTCTGACAATACGTACTTTTTCCACCCAGCTGCACGCTGGGTATCCGTTAATGTCGCCATTACTCATCCACTCCTTCGGGCTCTAAACCACCAAGGTCTAACGATGCCAGCTGCTCTCGAACTACCTGTGCAAGACGTTCAGACTCCGCGAACTGTTCCAATAGCTGTACCTGCAGATCGACTATCTGAGCGTTCAATGCCTGAACATCTTCTGCTTCAGCCTCGGGGCTTCCCACGTAGCGTCCAGGAGTTAGCACATAATCCTGTTCCGCCACCTGCTCACGTGACGCGCTGAAGCTAAAACCTGGCTCATCGTCATAAGGCTGAATTGCTACGGATTCTCCCTCTCCTATAAGGGTGCCGTCATCGTGATACATCGACTTCACTCCGCGCCACGCACACCAGGTATTCGCAATCTTCGCGATCTCGGCCTCAGAGAACACGCGCTCCGTGCGGCTCACCATATGACCCATCTTCCGGGCATCCATGAATAGAATCTCGCCCGAGCGATCCTTTGAACCGTTCCGTCCTGCTTTCTTGTCCTTTGACAAAATCCATACACATGCCGGAGAGCTCGTGGTCGTAAACATATTTGAGGGCAGCACCAATACAGCTGCGACCGCATCATTTTCAATCATGGCGCGGCGAATCTCGCCCTGCCCACTGGTCTCAACAGTTAACGTACCATTTGCCATCACCACGGCTGCGGTACCGTTTGGATTCAGCTTCGACCATACATGCTGCAGCCAGCCATAGTTAGCGTTCCCAGCGGGAGGAATACCAAAACGCCAGCGAGGATCATCCGTGTTAAGAGCCCAATCCTTAATATTGAACGGAGGATTCGTCATCACAAAATCAAAAGTTTCATCCGGGTGACGGTCCTCAAAAAATGTGTCACCCCAGCGAGTTCCGACATTCCCATCAATACCATGAATCGCAAGGTTAAGACGTGCCAGCTGCCAGGTTGTCTGGTTCAGTTCCTGACCATACACATGTAGCTTTGTACGACGACCTTGGTCATCAACCTTAAAGTTGCCGCCCGCATGCTCCACAAAAACATTAGACTGCACAAACATACCGCCCGAACCACAGCACGGATCATATAGGGTGCCGTCCAGCGGCTGAAGAATACCCACCAAAGTATTCACCACCGTGGTTGGGGTATAAAATTCGCCACCTTTGTGACCCTCTTTACGAGCGAACTTTCCCAAAAAATATTCGTACACGAATCCTAGAACGTCCTTCGTTGAGGAGTGCTCAGAATCGCGTACTGCAGAGAAGTTCGTGTTTGAGATCAGGTCAATCACGCTCGCCAGACGGCGCTGATCTACACCCTCACTGTTATAGATCACGGGAAGTGCACCTCGCAGGTTCTCATTATGATCCATGACCGCGATCATCGCCCGATCTAGGAGCTCCCCAACCGCCCCACTCTTCACTTGCTGAGAAATCGCTGACCAGCGAGCCTCACGCGGCACGTAGAACGCTGCCTTCGCATAGTATTCATCCGGGTCTTCTAGAGATTCCAGAAGGTCATCTCCGTCATACATGTCGCTCAGTTCTTCCTTCAGCTGGGCGCGAGTAGCCTCAAACGTATCGCCCACATACTTCAAGAAAATCAGGCCCAGAATAAAATCTCGGTAGTTTGAAGCTGACATAGATCCACGTAGCTTATCCGCTGCCTTCCACAGGTGACCGGCGAGCTCTTTCGACGTGGTTGGCGTAGAGACACCTGGTTTTTTCTTTGACGAAGAGTTTTTTGGGCGCCTCTTACTGGCAGAGGTCTTATCTGTGCTAATGCTCTCTAAGTTAAGAGCCTGCTGTTCGGCGTGAGCCATGAGCAATTAATCCTAACTCTCAAAAATTCTTGCAACACCTAGTACGTTGCATTGAGATCGCTACCCATGAGGGTAATATTCATGTGTTTGAGGCAGAGGCGGAAGTCACGCCACCACTTCACTATTCTACAAACAGTGCACCGAGTGCACCTTACGATTTGTCAATCCTGACAGCCCGCAGAAACTACAGGTATAGATTTACATGCGGCTGCCATAAAACTAGTTCTTGACCAATATCTGGTTTTATCTCTGTATTCACTGATAACCGAGGATTCGAACCAGAACTAGATAACTTTATAGGCTGTGGCCGCACCTTCTGTCTTACTCCCGGTTTCTTAGATTTCTTGCCGCTCTGGTTTTTAGGCGGGAACAGATCTCTTGAGGTCAAATGCCACATTGAACAAAAGGGACATCGATAGACTCGTTTTTCTTCACGTTTACTCTTGCGGTTCATAGGACTAGCACATCTACTGAGCGCTATCATTGCTGCGAGCCTGTCTGCGTATCCCATCTTGCCAGTTCTACCGCAACGCCCTGTGGGCTTTGCACGGTATGACTTACCAGCTTTCATGCAAAGTTCCCGGCGGATTTTTCCGTTATGGCGACTTTTCCGGCTGTATCTTGCCATCTTTACATCCCCTCTACTTGGATACTTTCGCTTTTGGTGGGGTTAGTTCTTTCGCCGCCCCTTCAAGAAACACATTAGACCTAGCAGGGTTTTCAGGAAACCGCAGAAAAAGTTACCCGGGGGTAACTTTATTTCCCCTAGAAACACGAGTTTTACACGACGTACGGTAAAGACACCGAGCGGATACTATCGTCTAAATCTTCAAGGCTCTGACCGCTCCAGAGTCTTGAATACAGAGGAATGAAAGATATGAACTGGATGAATATTGCAGAGAGCACGACCGCAACGCTGATTGCCGGTGGGGTTACCGCCCTTGCAGGCGGTATTTACGCAGCAGTCAAATTTAAACCGACTCGACGTAAAAACGGATACTCTAAGGACGGAACAAGCAACGTGAATCAAAGCATTGGCAATGTTTCCGGAAATAACAATCAAATACTGAATCACCACAGAGATGGACCCGTTGCGCAGGTTTCAGGCGACAATAATCATGTTGACCAGAGTACTAACGTGACTCATCACAACCATAATTCTCCGCAGAAAACCCCCGATGACGACGCAGAAAACATTCTCATGATGGTCGTGATACCTATTCTAGTCGCTGCCCTTTTTCTGGTCTCATGGCCAGTAGTGAATGCTATTTTGGTGGTTGCCTTAGCTATCGTAGCTATTTTGAGTATTACCGTTATTATCGCGGGGAAAAAATCTAAAAAGCTAAAGGATACTGCAACGTCCCGGTTCTTCTGGTTCCCCTTAGAAGTAACTGCACTTTCAGCACCATTAGCCCTATCACTAGTACGCATGAATACTCCGGGAAACCAGTGGAGCTTTGCTAGCATGAGGCAACGCATCTGGGAGAATATTAACGTTGCACAGGGGCAGCATGTTTCAGTAGTAGATATTGTGACATCTATCGGGAAACTCTATGGACCTCAAGGATACTTCGTCGTAATGCTCTACCTGCTGGCAGTCGTGATGATGTCTCTGGCGCTCCTGAAAGCTTTTTTGCCCTTAGTGGATTCATATGCGGTGCTTTACCATCACAAACCTCGCACGATGAATCATCGCGAGTATCGTATCAACGCTCTGGTTGTTCTTGTACCGAGTCTAGTTGCTATTTGGCTCACTCATGATTGGGCGATTACCTGGATTGTTGAATCCTACGCTCGTCTGGCAGGGCACGGTTAGGTCGTCGCTAGATACGTCGGTCAGTAGCTTCGTAGGAAGAACTTGCGGGGTTGAGATAAAAATCGGGAGTGTTTTCTTCATCTGGGAGCAATTTAATTGCTCCCAGATGAAGAAAACACTCCCGGAAATATCGCCTCATTGATATGCTCCGCTAAAATGCACGACGCACAAGAGCAGGGTTCAGCCGCTAATCGAGAAGCGCATCCACGAAGCCTTCGGGGTCGAAGGGGGCCAGATCGTCCGGGCCTTCGCCGAGTCCCACGAGCTTGACGGGAACACCCAATTCTTCCTGAATCGCCACCACGATGCCGCCCTTCGCGGTACCGTCGAGCTTGGTGAGCACAATACCGGTCACATCCACGATTTCGCCGAAGACCTTCGCCTGCACCATACCGTTCTGCCCGGTTGTCGCGTCAATCACCAAAAGCACCTCGGTCACGGGGGCTTCCTTTTCGATCACGCGTTTGATCTTGCCGAGCTGATCCATCAAACCGGCCTTATTCTGCAGGCGACCCGCGGTATCAACCAGCACCGTGCCGATACCCTCAGCTTTAGCGGTCTTCACCGCGTCGAAAGCAACAGAGGCAGGATCAGCACCTTCCTTCTCGCTGCGCACGGTCTTCACGCCCACGCGGTCGCCCCAGGTCGTCAGCTGTTCGGAAGCCGCCGCACGGAAGGTATCAGCCGCGCCCAGCAGAAGCGAATTTCCGTCCGCAACCATCACACGGGCGATCTTACCGACCGTCGTGGTCTTCCCTACGCCGTTCACGCCGACCACAAGCACCACGCCGGGATTACCGTCGGTGCCCTCGGTCTTTAGCTCACGATCCATTGTGGGACCAATAATCTCAAGAAGCTCTTCATGAAGCATCTTCTTCACGGCGGCGGGGTTATCGGTTCCCTCCACACGCACCCGTTTCTGAAGCGCCTCCACTAGGCGAGTGGTCGGCTCAGCCCCCAAATCAGCCATGAGTAGAGTCTCTTCGACCTCATCCCAGACATCCTGATCGATGCGATCTCGTGAGAGCAGAGCCAAAAGCCCCTTACCCAGCATGTTGTTCGACCGCGCCAAACGGGCACGCAGCCGCACCAGACGCCCCGCCGAAGGATCAGGAATATCGTAACGGGAGGCTGGTTGCTCGGTCTCTTCCGATGTGTCTTCCGTCTGCGTATCATCAGCATCACGTGTGCTCGGATACCCGCCACGCGGCGCTTTAGCACCGCGTGTAAAGGCGAAAATGACGCCAGCAATCACTAATACACCCAGCACAACTGCCAGGATTATCCACATTGATTCATTCACACTACTAGCTTACCGGCTGGTATGAAGATGAAAAGGGGGCTTATGAAGGAAAATCCGTTCTGCAGCGCACTTCCGCATAAAATAGCTCTTCGCTCAGGCGTTTCACGGCAGGCAAGGAATATCCTCAATGCTCCCGACCCACAATTCTTAAGAAGAGTAGACTAGTGAGAGCGAGCGGTATCAGGCAAGATTCTGATGCGCTCCCCCTAACCAACACGCACGGCAGCTTCGCTGCCAGGGTGGTTCTACCGCCAAATACTCAGAAAGAGTTATGACCCCGCACGAACACAACGCACAGTCCCGAGGCTCCTCCCCCGCAGAAACTCAGCAGGATACCGGGAAGAAAGAACCTTCCAATACCGGCAGCATGCAGCAATGCACACCGGACTACATGAGTGCAGCAACCGGTGCGATCCCTATTGTCAGCCCCGGAGCGGATGCCATCGCATCCGCAACTATTGAGGATGAGAGCGGCAGGCGCATCCAGCTCACGAAGGCTGACGAAACTGAAGGTACACCGCCTGAAACACCTGCAAAAACTCGTATTCCTACCGGGTTGAAGGTACTCATTGCCGCATCTTTTATGATCGCGCTCGGGTACGGACTCGTAGCACCTGTACTCCCCAGTTTTGCGCGTAGCTTTAACGTGGGAGTAGCGGCAACAACGATTGTGGTCTCGGCATTGGCAGCCATGCGGTTAGTCTTCGCACCGGGGGCGGGCAAGCTCATCTCACGGTTTGGTGAGCGCCCTATCTACACCTGCGGCATGGTTATTGTGGCGGTTTCGTCCTTCGTAAATGCCGCTGCCTGGGATTACTGGGTGCTGCTCGCTTCGCGCGCATTCGCAGGTATTGGTTCGGTCATGTTCACGGTTTCTGCGATGGGTCTTCTGGTGCGTCTAGCACCTTCGCATATGCGCGGGCGGGTTTCGGGATACTACGCTACCGCATTCCTGCTCGGGAACATTATGGGGCCGGTCGTCGGCGGTGCACTCAGCGGCTTGGGGATGCGCCTGCCATTTGCCCTCTACGGCTGCTCTCTGCTAATAGCTGGGGCTATCGTCTGGTTCATGATGCCTCCTGCCGATCAGATTGATGCCGAACGTGAGGCATATAGCCTTCCCACCCAGCATGATACTGGCTCCAAAGCTTCCCCCGATACTAACGATGCTTCTGCAACCGATGTACCGGCTTCGGGCGAGGAATCACCCCGGCAGAAACCCCCTATGCCAGCCACGATGACCGTTCGGCAAGCGCTCAAATTTACGAACTACCGATCGGCGCTTTTCACGAACTTTACGATCGGCTGGGCTGTTTTAGGCATACAGTCTTCTCTGATTCCTCTGCTCGCGGCGTATTTGGCGACGGGCGGCGATGCGTCTAGGGCACCGGAGGGAACCGTCCTTGCCTCTACGGTGATGGCGGTCGGTTCGTTAGCAAATGCTCTTACCCAAACCGTTTCAGGGCGTCTATCAGACAACTTGGGGCGGCGCATCATGATTTTTATCGGTTTGCTTATCGCCGGAACCGCCATTTCGACTATTGGTATTTCTTCGGCGCCTTGGATGCTTGTGGCTCTCATCGTGGGTATGGGTGCTGGTGCCGCACTGATCACGCCCTCGCTGCAAGCCTCTGTTGCCGATGTGATCGGTAGCAAACGCGATGGTGCACCCGTACTTGCAACCTTCCAAATGCATAGTGATTTCGGCATGATTCTGGGTCCGCTTCTCGCCGGTGCTGTTGCCGATACGTGGGGGTTCACACCTGCATTCATGCTCTGCGGAGGTTTGCTCCTGGCAGCTTCACTCACCTGGCTACCGTTCCGTACTCCACACTGGCCCCGCGAACTGGCGGATGAGAACTATACCGGAAGGTAGGGGAACATTCACAAAATACTGTGGGCTAAGAACATCTTCGAGCATTCTTAGCCCACAGTATTTTATTTTGCGCTTAGAAAACGTTAGAGCAGCTCGCGCAGCTCATCCATATTTTGTGAGATTACAGTCGAAACACCGTTGCGCATCGAAACGCCGTAAAGGGTTTGTGCAATCTGCATCGTACGTTTTTGATGGGTGACCACGATGAGCTGCGAGCGCTCCCCCAGTTCTTGCAGTACTGTGAGGACTCGCCCTAGGTTGCGGTCGTCAAGGGCTGCTTCTACCTCATCAAGGGCATAAAACGGTGAGGGGCTTACCATAAAGATGGCGATTAACAACGCCAGGGATGCGAGCGATCGTTCTCCACCGGAAAGAAGCGAGAGACGTTTGACTTTTTTGCCAGCCGGACGGGCATAAATATCTACGCCTGAGTTAAGAATATCGTCAGGGTCGGAGAGCTCTAGGCGACCTTCACCTCCGGGGAAAAGTATGCCAAAGATACGTTCATAGTGCTCGTTTACGGTGTTGAATGCCTGCGTGAAAACTTCAGTAATGTGGGTGGTGACTTCGTCCATGACGGTCATGACATCGCCGCGAGATTTTTTGAGGTCAGCGATTTGTTCTCGCAGGTAGGTGTGTCGTTCGGTGAGTGCTTCGTATTCTTCGAGGGCGAGGGGGTTGATTTTGCCGAGCTTTTCGAGTTCGCGTTCGGTGGCGGCAAGCCGTGTTTGAATGGTCTCGGTGGGTACGTAATCTTCGGCGTTTTCGTCTGGGTTGGGGTGTGTCTGCAGAATTTCGTCGAGAGGCAGCTGGGTCAGAAGCCGTGAGCGTTCTGCCAGAGTTTCACGACGGGTTTCGAGGCGTGCGAGTTCGGTTTCGGCGCGCGAGATGAGGGCGAGGGCTGCTTGATGGGCCGTCGCAAGGTCTTGTTCTTCGGTATAAGTTTCGGCGCGTTGCTCTGCGGTTTCACCCATGCTGCGCGCGATTTCGTCAAGACGATTTTTCCAGGTTTCTGTTTCAGTGGCTAGAGCATCAGCTAGCGCGTGAGCTTGGCGCTGTTGTGAACGTGCTGCGGTAGCTAGGCGATGCGCTTGCTCGCGCGCTGCCTGCGCTGCGGTGAGAGCACGTTCTGCACGGCTATAAACCTCCCGGGTGCGTTCCATTGAGGCTTCTGCAGCATGCATTTCGGCGACTCGTTGTGCAGCTTCGGTCTGGATGCGGGCATGGTGCTGTTCTGCCTCATGCAGTGTTTTGCGTGCCTGCGCGAGAGAGCCTTCGAGATCGGCGGGGTTATCCGGGGTGCCGCCAGATTCAGCCTCTTTACTCCCTATGATGCTATGCGTCATACGAGCTTCTTCATGGGCGGTCAGCTCGTCGCGTGTCTGTTGGTATGCGCTCTGAAGTTCCTGTGCTTCATCTGCGGCATGGTGCAGTTTTTCGGCAGCGCGCGCGATCTCGGCATGCAGACTTTCGGATCGGCTTAGGATGCGCGCATGCTCCGCCTCGGCACGGGCGTGGGCGGCACGGGATTCGCCTAGAAGTTTGGCGATTCCGCGTTCTGTCTCGATTGCAGCGGTGAGAGCGCGTTCGGCAGTCGTAAGCTTTTTCTTGGCACGGTTGAGTTTTTCTAGAGCTTTTTCGGCGTCGTCACGGGAGGCCTGCGCGGCGGCGGCAAGTTCGAGGGCACTCTGTTCGTGTGCCGGGTGCAGAATACTGTAGGCGGTGTATTCGATTCCCTGCCTGTCGTAAACACGGTGAGCGCCGGCGGTAAGTGCTAAGGCAGCTGCGGGCGCATCCTGCACAAAGTAAACTCCGTGCAGGCGTGCGTAGAGTGCCGCGTTAAGAGCTGTGCGGGCAGATTTATCGAGTAAATTCTCTGCCGAGTCTGTGACAGGAGTAATGACCGTAAGCGCCGCTACGGCATCTGGCACATCTGAAAGATCCAGAGTTTTTTCCGCTAATTCTTCTGTCTTTCGAGATGGCTTCTTAGTCTTCGCTGTCTTCTTCCCAGCATCAGAGATAAGACGAGAAATATGGGTGTCTTGCGGGGCGTTAATTGCCGCCGATGCAAAGGCAGCCAGTGCGGCAGAGGCGGCGCGCTCCCAGCCTTTCTCGATGGTAAGAACCTCAAAAACACGCACGAGCTGATCGAGATGTACTTCCGAGAGATTGTCGGCTATCTCTAGGCTTTGCCCAAGGGCTTCTCGCAGAGTTGCGGCACGTTCATGGGCACCAGCATATGTTTGGGAGGCCTCTAATACCTGGGCACGAACCTTCTCACGGGTTTCTTCGGCTTTAGTTCGTACGCTAGCGGCGGCGGTGAGATCCCGCTGGTGAGTTTCTTCTTCTGCTGCCGCCGTCTGCAGGACAGCCTCTGAGTGCGCTACGGTCTTAGCCATACGCGCAGATTCGGCGGTCAAGTCTTCGTGTTCAGCACGGCGGGTCTCTTCCATGGCACAAGCGCGTTCATAGGTGGCGCGTGCCACGGCGGTAGCTTCAGCAAGTTCGGCACGGCGTTTTCTAGCGCGGTCACGCTCAGCCTCGTGTTGAGCACGGGTGTTTTCCAATGTGGCGAGAGCACTTGTAAGTTCCTGTACTCGACGTTCAGATTCCTGAGCCTCCGTCTGCGCTTTTTCGTACTCAACAGCCGCGCTGTCACGATTTTTTTCATCCTCTGCAAGACGTTGTGCACAGCGCTCAACTTCCTGCCGATAGTCTTCAAGAGCAGGAGCGTTTTCTTCCGCTTGGGCACGCTCAGCCGCTACCGCAATTACCGCGTTAACCCGTGCCACAAGCTCGCGGATGCGCGCAAGGTGAGCGTTCGCCTCCGTTTGCTCGCGGCGTGCTGCCTCAAGGTTCTCGTCGAGGGTTTTTCGCCGCGTCCGTATTTTTTCGCGGCTTTCATCGAGTTCATGCGCCTGCTCACTCGTATCGCTAAGTCGCCGGGTCTGTTCCTGTACTTGGGCGTTGAGCGCATGGGTTTCTCGGGCGATTAGTATGCCATGCAGCTCGCGGATGCGCGCTTGCAGTTCACGCGCGGTTGCCGCAGACTCTGCTTGATCCCCAAGCGGTTCCAACTGGTTGCTGAGCTCGGCAGCCAAGTCATTCAGGCGGGTCAGATTAGCACTCATGGCCTCAAGTTTGCGGGCGGTTTTATCCTGGCGGCGGCGGTATTTTAGGATTCCGGCGGCCTCTTCCATAATTTCGCGGCGTTCGGCGGCAGAGGCGTGCAAAATTTTATCGAGCTGACCCTGCCCGATAAGCACGTGCATCTCACGCCCCATTCCAGCTTCCGCGAGAATATCATGCACATCGGACAGACGAGCAGGCGACCCATTAATCTCATATTCGCTGCCACCGGCACGGAACATAGTACGTGAGATTTCGACAGTGTCGGCGGGTATCGACAGCGCACCATCCGTATTATCTAGGCGCAAAACAACTTGGGCACGCCCTAATTGGGATTTTCCGCTGTTTTCGGCTCCACTCGTACCAGAACCCGCAAAAATAACATCCTGCATGGAACCACCGCGCAGAGTTTTTGCCCCCTGCTCCCCCATAACCCAGGCGAGCGCATCCATAATATTTGATTTTCCCGAGCCGTTAGGTCCTACCACAGCGTTAATGCCGGGTGCGAATTCAAATGTGGTGGACGATGCGAAAGACTTGAAGCCGCGTAGGGTGAGCGAAGTCAGGTGCACGGATTGCCTTTCATCGGGTGGAAACCGCGCCGGGGTTTTAGCAGGCGCAGAGTAGTTCTATTGTACTCAGATGCATCATCAGCGTTCCGGGCGTGAAACGAGCTCATCCAGATTTTAAGGATGCACAACGGACGTTGCCCGGCTTTAGAAAAGTTTGCATCCTGAACTGCCGGGAAGCGTCGGCTTCCAGTTGAAGGTCTTAAGCGATAGGTGAACGAATATTCCGTATCTCGAAGCCGCCAAGGGCTGCACAATAACTTTACGCCTTGATATTCTAGGGATGTCTGCCATGCGGCGCACGGAGTCATGAATGCGGAATTTCGGACTTTAGGGCGCGGGTACGGTAGATTTAACTAAGTCGACGATGCGGGGAGCGTACCAGCGCCTCCGCTATTTCTTCGTTGTACCCATCATAGACGTACCTCCCTGTAAAGGTCATACAGATTGTCCAAACACACTGCAGCCGCGACTTCTGACGCAGATAAGCCCGGCGTAAATTCTGATATCCGGCATCGTAACGCTGCTTTACTTTCTATCGCGCATGAACTTCCTCCCCGTGTAGTTACAAGCTCATATTTTGACGAACAATTGTCCAACACCTATAAGCGTCTGAAGATGCCTAAGGGGTTACTGGAGCGTCTGGCGGGTATTAGCGAACGTCGTGGCTGGGCTGAGGGTCAAACTTTTGAAGATGGTGCCGTTGCTGCAGCAGAGAAAGCGCTTCAAGCTGCGAAGGTTGACCGGGACCAAGTGGGGCTGCTCATTAATGCTTCTGTAACCCGCGACAATTTTGAACCCGCAGTATCTGTGGGTATTCATGACCGCCTTAATCTGCCTCGTCACGCCCTAAACTTCGATATTACGAACGCCTGCCTAGGGTTTGTAAACGCTATGACTGTGGCGTCTACGATGATCGATTCCGGTGCTGTTGACTACGCTCTCGTTGTTGCCGGTGAAGATCCTTCCCCGTGGCATCGTACCGCCCTGCGGATTTTGAGCCAGCCTCATACATCTCGTGAGGATGTGCTCGCCCAGTTTGCTACCCTCACCCTCGGCTCGGGTGCGGCGGCGGCGGTACTCGGTAAGGCAGATGCGCATCCCGAAGGGCACCGCATCATCGGTTCGGTATCGCGTGCGGGAACTGAGCATCGTAATCTGTGCATTGGCGGTGAAGCTGATCAGGGCATGAATACCGATGCCGCTGGTCTTCTTGAGCATGGTCTGCAGCTGGTAGCTCAGGCTTGGGAACAAGCTCATGAGGACGGTTGGGAGTGGAGCAATATGGATTCCTATGTGACTCACCAGATTTCTAATGCTCACACCAACGCTATTATCGAAGCCGTAGGAATTAAACGTGACCGTATTCCGCTGACTTTCCCCGTTTGGGGTAACGTAGCGGCAGCGGCACTGCCTATGACTCTTGCGGAATGCGCCCCCACCTATAAAAAAGGTGACCGTATTCTATGCATGGGTGTGGGTTCCGGTTTGAATACTGCGCTCATGGAAATCAACTGGTAATGTGAATTAGTATCGTCTCATCGCGTGGGAGCCTCGGCAGGTGCGGGGCTCCTCACTGTATCGGTACATACCCCCCCCCCCCACGCCAAGGTACTCTGAATATCACCAGCGACGAGCCGTCGCAACAGCAAGGACAGTATATGCGCCACCTTAACTTCCCGAAGACCCAACCACCATATAACCCACACGAGTGGACGGGCGTTGATCCTCGCTACTCGCACATGCTTGAGGTACCTACCACCGCCCCGATTGAGGCGCGGGCCGCCCAGGCGCAGGCACGACGGTGGCATTACCTCGACAATACTCCAGCGCTTCAGGAACATGGGCTTGACCCTATCGGCACGATCCTGTGCGTACACGGCAACCCCACCTGGTCGTATCTGTGGCGTACCGTACTCGATGCCGGTGTGAACAGTACAGCACCGTGGCGTGTTATCGCTGTCGACCAGCTCGATATGGGGTACTCCGAACGCACTCACCTCGACCTGGAGGACGAACGGCGCTCGCTTGAAGACCGCATAGCAGACTTGAGCGATTTTACCCGCGAACTCGGGCTGGATACAACCGATAAACCGGTGGTGACCCTCGCCCATGACTGGGGCGGTTTAATCTCGCTGGGCTGGGCGCTCGAACATCAAAATATTCTTTCGGGCGTCATGCTCACGAACACGGCTATATATCACGATGGTGTTGAGCGCATCCCGGCGGCGCTGCGCCTAGCCTTGGGAGTTCACGAGCTGGGTACACGAGACTCTACAGCTTTTCTAGACGTTACTCTGGGGCTGGCACAAAACCAGGGTCGGGTACCCTCCGAAGGTGGGCCAGGCTCTTCGGAACGGGCTCTAGCCGGGCCACAGGAATCCCAACCGCGTGCGCTTTACCCCAGCAAACTTCACGAGGGAATTCGCCGCACCTACCGGGCGCCTTATGCGCATCCGGCGTGGCGCGAAGGTATCCGCAATTTTGTGGGCGATATTCCCACGGGAACCGATATACCCTCATACGCTCATATGGTGCGCATTGCGGAAGGTGTTCGGGATTTGAAGGTTCCCGCGTTCTTCCAGTGGGGTACTAAAGACCCGGTTTTTCAGCGGCGCTACCTCTTCGATCTGATGGGTCGTTTTCCCCAGGCCAAGGTGCACCGCTACGAAAAGGCATCGCACCTAGTTGCCGAAGATGAAGATATTGCCGCCCCTATCTTTTCTTGGCTGGGGCAGAACTTCGGCACGCTCGTTGAGGGTTATCTAGAGAAGCCGGTCAACGCAGAGGCACAGCATCGTGAGGCGCGGCGAGCTTTGGACGAACGTATTCGGAATCTGAAAACTTCCGAAGAAGAAGCACACGAAGAATTCCGCCCGATGATAGCGGCGTTGAACGAACGCGCGCAGGACACCTCGCTCGCAATTGTAGATATGGACTCCGCAGGCGATGGAACCCAGGTTGCAGCACAGCTTACGTGGCAGCAGCTCGCAACGCATGTGGATGCGGCGGCGGCGCGCCTGCACGCCCTAGGGGTACGTCCCGGTGACCGTGTGAATCTGATGGTGCCACCTGGGTCACGCCTGACAACGCTTATTTATGCGTGCCTTAAACTGGGTGCGGTTATTGTGGTGGCGGATACCGGTTTGGGGCTTACGGGTCTTACGCGCGCGCTCAAGGGCGCCAACCCGCAATTTATCGTGGGCATTCCCGCCGCTCTCGCCGCCGCACGATCCCTGTTGTGGCCCGGGCACCGCATTTCCGTAGAACCGCTCGGTAAGTTCCAGGATCGGGTGCTCGGTGTAGAAGGTTCTGTCTTTGAGTCCGTTCACAAACGTTCGGCACGTTCTAAAACATCCGAAAACACACTCAGCGCCCCTATTGCCACTCCTGCGGTTATCGAGTTCCCCGACCCCGATCCGGATGCGGATGCCGCTGTCCTGTACACTTCCGGCTCAACCGGCCCCGCAAAGGGTGTTGTGTACACCCAGCGTCAGCTGGCGGGTATGCGCGATGCCATCGTCAACACCTACGGGTTCAAGTCCGGGTCAGGTCTGGTAGCTGGATTCGCGCCCTTCGCGCTTCTAGGCCCGGCTCTGGGCGCTACGAGTGTTACCCCAAAGATGGACGTGACCAAGCCCAAGACGCTCACCGCAACCGCGTTAGCCTCCGCGACCGAGGCGATTAGCGCATCCACCGTCTTCGCCTCCCCTGCGGCACTCGTGAACGTGGTGGCAAGCGCCTCCGAACTCACCGATTCGCAGCGCGCAGCCCTAGCGGGGGTCACCACCGTGCTGTCGGCTGGGGCGCCTATTCCTGTTCCCCTGCTTGACGAACTCTCGAAGCTGGTGCCTCATGCCTCACTGCACACCCCTTATGGCATGACCGAGGGACTGCCGGTTACCGATGTATCTTTGGATATGATTCGCCAGGCACTAGCTGAGGGAACCCCGAATGCCGAGGGCGATATTCTTGATCCTTTTGCACGAGACGGGGTATGTGTAGGGTACGCGGTATATGGTGCGGCGGTGGCGATTGCTCCTTTGCAGGAGGATGGAACCGTAGCTTCGGAGATGACTCACGAACCGGGTGTGACCGGTGAGATTTTGGTATCGGCTCCCCATGTAAAAGACCGTTACGATACCCTCTGGGTGACCGAAGAAAAATCGATTTCAACCCCTGGTTGGCATCACACCGGCGATGTGGGGCATCTGGATGCTGCCGGTCGTCTCTGGGTTGAGGGGCGCTTAGCGCATGTCCTTTTGACTGCCCAAGGTGTGCTGACCCCGGTTGCCGCTGAGCAGTCCGCTGAGACCTTGGATGCAGTTCGCCGTGCCGCACTGGTCTCGGTCGGTCCTGCAGGCACAGCCGCACCCGTGCTCGTCATTGAGGCCGCCAACCGTAAACTCAAGCAGGGTCAGGCACCCTTCGAGCTGAGCCGACAGATCCGCGAGCGCGTTCAGGATGATACGGGTATCGAGTTGGCGGCTGTGTTGGTTATCAAGGAGCATCCGACCGATATTCGCCATAACTCGAAGATTGATAGGCCTGCCCTTGGCGAGTGGGCTTCAAAGGTACTTGCGGGTGCTTAGTTCTTAAGATAGCGGTGAGAGGATACACAGGGGATCCGCCTGATACTGTTCTCCCGTTGTGTTTTCGCATGTAGATTCTTGAAGATCAGGAGAAACCTGAATTTTGGAGGCTTTTATGGCTACCCCGGCTCCTTTAGCGGCTCGGTATACCGACCCTGCGCCGCGGTCTTTGCGTCCCGTCGATGAATCGTATTTTGCTGCCCGTAGCGGCGAACGTGTGCTTATTACCGGTGCAAGCGGCATGCTCGGTCGTGAAACCGCCATCGCGCTGTTGCGTGCCGGGTATGATGTGCGCGTATTCCAGCGCAGTGATGCGGGTATTGCAGCGCTACTGCCAGATACGATACGCCCTCGTTTCGAGCAGGTTCGCGGTTCTCTTAATAATGCTGAGGTTATTGAGCAGGCTCTTGTGGGAGTGGACGGCATTGTACATGCCGCTGCGAAAGTCTCGGTTTCGGGCGATTGGGAGGATTACGAGCGTACCAATATTGTGGGCACGCAGGCTCTTCTGGATGCCGCTATAGAGCGTTCGATTTCTAAGTTTTTGTATGTATCTTCTCCTTCGGTTGCTCATGCCGGAACGGCTCTCATCGGCGAGGGGAACGGGGCGGCGTCCCCCGAGCATGCTCGTGGAAACTATGCTCGTTCTAAGGCGACGGCAGAGCTTGCGGTTTTGGCGGCGAACGGCACAAAACTCGCCTCGGGCTCTACCATGCGCGTGGGGGCGTTACGACCGCACCTGATTTGGGGACCGGGCGATACTCAGTTGGTGGAGCGTATCCTAGATAGGGCTCGGTCCGGGCGGCTGCCCCTACTTTCCGGGGGCACAGGTCTGATCGATACGCTCTATATTGATAACGCGGCAGATGCGCTGGTACGCGGTTATGAGCGCCTAGAGTCGATAGCCGGGCGCGCGCTGGTGGTCACAAATGGTCAGCCCCGCACGATTGCTGAGCTGATGAGTGGTTTCTGCACGGCGGTTGGGGTTCCTGCGCCGCGTTTCTCGGTTCCCGCGCCAGCGGCGGCTTTTGCGGGGCGTTTGATCGAAAAGGTGTGGGGTCGTCTGCCGAAGTCGGTAACAGCCGGGGATGAGCCTCCCATGACCGAATTTTTGGCAGAGCAGCTTTCAACGGCGCACTGGTTCGATCAGAGGCTCACCCGCGAACTTTTACAGTGGGAGCCCGCTGTTACGATCGACGAGGGGTACCGTCGTCTGGGTCTTTTTTACGGGGATAAATATTCGCGTTCCTCTTCAGCCGTGTAGGAAAAACATTAGCTGATTTTTAGCCCGCGCGGGCTGCGTTGGCAGTGCGGACAGCGGTATGAGGAACGGTTCATAAATGGTTCACGCACAATAATGCTGGTGCGCCCGGCCTCTAAGCACCGTCGACAGGGTTCTCCGGCGCGACCGTAAGCGTTCAAGGACCTGTCAAAATAACCGGATTGTCCGTTGACGTTCACATAGAGCGCATCGAAACTGGTCCCGCCCGCATGGAGCGCTTCGGTCAGTACCTGGTGTACGGCGGCGAATAGCTCCCGGGTTTGGGTGGCGCTGAGAGATTTTGCAGGTTTTGCGTAGTGTATTCTGGCACGCCAGAGCGCCTCATCCGCATAAATATTTCCGATCCCAGAAACCACGGACTGGTCCAGAAGCAGGCGTTTAATGCCGCTGGAAGTGCGTAGCATGATGCGGCGAATCTTTGCCACATCAAAGGATGGATCTACCGGGTCACGCCCAATATGCTCAACAGCTTCAGGAACCAAGAACTCTTCCGATATTTCTTCCGCACCAGCGGGCGAAGTGCCCGCAGGAATATCGGGAACTAGATTTGAGAGGAACATTCCACCAAAGATACGCTGGTCGACAAACCGTAATTCAGTGGCTTTATTGGTACTCTCACCATCGGCGGGTTCGAGTTCAAGTACGATTTTGAGGTGCTTCTCAGCGGGGAATTCTGGAGTCTTCACGAGTAGCTGCCCGCTCATCCCCAGATGAATAACAAGCGCGTACGGCAGTAACGTGTCATCGCTGTCGCCACGCTTCGGGAAAGGTTCGTCTTCGGGTGCAGAGAGTGTCAGCCACATATACTTGCCGCGCCTATATGCCCCGCGAATACGGGTTCTTTCTAAACACGTCGTAAAATCCACAGAACCTCCGATATGGCGGCGAATAGAGCGTTCATCGAGAATGCGTACCCGCTCGATTACACAATCGACAGCATGATGATGCACACCCTCACGCACAGTCTCAACCTCGGGTAGCTCCGGCATCTCTCCCCTTCACAGCGTCATGAACTCGCCACTCGACGCAAAAGATAGTTTCTCCCGCCGGGCGGCGCAAACTTATTTTTAGACTAGTATGCGATACGCAGCTTCTGCGGCAAGACGCTCCGCTTCCTTCTTGCTAGGTCCGCTTCCGGTACCCGCGGTCTGCTTTGCCACGATAGCGCGGGCAGTATACACGCGAGCATGGTCGGGGCCTTCTGCTTCGATCTCGTAGGTTACATCTCCCCAAGACCGCGAGGTTACCAGCGTCTGCAGATCGGTTTTCCAGTCGCGTCCGGAATTGAGAATTTGTTCGTCTTCTAGCATGGGCGCAATCAACCGCAGAACGAGCTCACGGGCGGCTTCCCGCCCCAAGCTGATGTACGTTGCTCCAAAGATAGCTTCCATGGTGTCGGCAAGAATCGAATCTTTATCGGCACCTCCCGTAAGCCTTTCCCCCTTACCTAGACGGATATGCTTACCCAGCTCTAGTTTACGGGCGGCTATTGCCAAAGCGGGAGCCGAAACCACCACATGGTGCAGTTTCACGAGCTCACCTTCGGGAAGTTCGGGGTAGCGGCGGTACACCTCCTCAGCAATGGCAAGAGAAAGTACAGAATCCCCCAGGAACTCTAGGCGTTCATTATGCTCTACTCCGGGGTTTTCAAAAGCGTAGGAACGGTGGGTGAGAGACAGCAAAAACGTCTCGGCGTCAATATCGACACCGAGACGTTCAAGCAACTCCCCAGCTTCGCTAGGAATGTTAGTCATCAGGAATACTCGCGTGATTAAGCGTCGGCGACCTTACGGCCCTTGTATTCCAGGAACAGGGCGTTGCCTGCAGCGTCGGTTACAACCTTTGCCTGGTGAGGCAGGCTGTAAGTCACGCGACCGTTTTCAACAGTCTTAACCAGCGGCGGCACAGATGCCTTCCACTGGGAACGACGCGCGCGGGTGTTAGCGCGGGACATCTTGCGCTTGGGAACAGCCACAGCTATCTCTCATTCTCTCGTAACAACAATTTAGTTTTCGGTATCCTCGCTCAGCAAGCCCTGTAGGGCTGACCAGCGCGGATCCAACACCTCGTGATGATGCCCGGGGTCTTCCTCCAGGCGCGCTCCGCATTCAGAGCACAGTCCCTGGCAGGTTTCCCGGCAGACGGGCTGGAACGGCAGTTGAAGGATTACTGCATCCCGCAGTGCCGGCTCAAGGTCAATAGATTCACCTTCAACGGCATACTGCTCATCGTCTTCGTCTTCGGGGCCGCCAGAGGGGGCCTTCTCGAAAACAAAAAGCTCTTGTATGTTGGTCGACATTTCGTAATCAATCGGATCCAAACATAGGCTACACTCGCCGTGTACATCCACTACGGTTGTGCCGCTTACCAGGATACCATCTACTACCGACTCCAGCCGAATGTTCAGGTCCATGTCGGTGCCTTCTTGTACACCAATCAGGGCATTACCCATCTCAGCGGGTGCCTGTACAACCTCGTCGAGGGTTTCCATAGATCCGGGACGGTGCACCAGATTTTTGACTGACACCACCAAATCAGAGGAGTTTTGAGGTGAAATGGCATATCTCCTTATACAAAATGCTTAAACCAAAGAGATATTCTATCCCCTCAACCGCCGTTAATCAAGGTTCGGGCGGCAAACTATGACATTCGACGCATCAAAATTCACATAAAATACGCGCAAACCCAGGAAAAAGCCTTCGATCATGGGAGAATCGCGCATAAAACTACGCAATCGTGTTATTGGTCCGAAGCCTGTGAGTGCTTAGCGACGAGCGCGTCCGAAACCACACGCGGCACATAAACCGAAACGTCGCCGCCTAAGGATGCAACCTCACGGATAATCGTCGAAGACACCCCGCCGAAACGGTCCTCCCCCGCCAAGAACACCGTCTCCAAGTTTGCCAAATGGCGGTTCATACTCGCCATTGGAGCCTCATACTCGTAATCCGTGCCCGAGCGGAGGCCCTTAACAAGTACCTGCGCCCCGTGTTCCTGAGCCCACTGTGCTAAAAGTACCCCCGGTGGAATAACCTCAACCTTCATGGTGGTAATACCGCGCTCCGCGAGGGAACGCTCCACCAAGTTCACTCGCTCCTGCAGAGAAAAAAGGTATTTTTTAGAGGAGTTATGTGCAACCCCCACGATCACATCATCAAAGAGCGCAGAGGTACGAGCAATAATCTCCAGGTGTCCATGGTGAATCGGGTCAAATGATCCGGGGCAGATAGCTAACATGAAGCGTTCTCGCTTTCGGCGGGTTCAGAACCAGTATCCGTATATGATTCATCTGGTTCAAGATAGTACAGCACTGTCTCGCCATATTTCTTCATTGCAAACCGGCGCAGCTGAGATTTCCACGCGGGTTCCGCGTCGCGCGAAGAACGCTCCACGACCACGATGGCGCCCTCCGCTAGATTCGGGGTGATGACACACAAAATATCGAGAATCTGATCTTGTGTAAACGCATATGGAGGGTCAAGAAATACAAGATCCCAGGGGCCGCTATGGACCGCTACATAGCTTTGCGCGCTCCCCTGAGTCACTCGGGTAACGCCGGTTGCAGTTTTCGACGTTGCCGCAACATTTCGGCGGGTAACCTCACATGCCTTGGGGTGCTTCTCCACGAACTCGACGGATGCGGCACCCCGCGAAAGCGCCTCGCACCCTAGGGCACCCGATCCGGCATAAGCATCAAGAACACGTGCCCCCTGCACAACGCCATAGCTCTCCAGCTTCGAGAAAAGTGATTCCTTCACCCGATCGGTCGTGGGACGAGTGTTCTCTCCCGGCACCGAGGCAAGGCGTAGACCGCCAGCGATTCCGGCAATAATACGGCTCATGCGTTCCTCACGTCTGTTCGTCGATAGTCTCTAGTGGCGGAGGCCCAAGGTAACAAAACCGCCAAACCCGTGTGTTAGCCACGCCCCAAAAATGCCTCACGGTCGGCATCAAGCGCCCGGTCAATTGTACGTGCCAAGTTCGGATGCTTCGCCAGCGTGGGATCCGCCGCGATCAGCGCCCGCGCATCCTCACGAGCGCGCTCAATAATGGTTGCGTCGGCGAGCGCCCGCAGGAACTTAAGGGTACTCTTCTTCCCGGACTGCGCGGCACCTAGGATATCACCCTCACGGCGCTGCTGCAGGTCTATCTGTGAAAGTTTAAACCCGTCGGTGGTGGACGCTACCGCATCTAGACGTTCGCGAGATACCCCTCCTGCTTCTTGCCGGGTAACAAGCAAGCAGGTTCCGGCAAAACCACCACGCCCTACGCGACCGCGAAGCTGGTGCAGCCCGGAAATACCGAAGCGATCGGCGTCCATAATCATCATGAGGGTTGCGTTCGGTACGTTCACACCCACTTCAATAACAGTGGTGCTCACCAGAATATCTATTTCTCCGCGTTCAAACGCGGTCATTACAGCAGTTTTTTCCTCGGGGTCCATGCGCCCATGCAGGCTTGCAATCCGGGTTCCGGTCAGCGCCGGATTCTGTTTTAGATAGGCGGTCATCGCAGTCACGGAGGTCAGGCGTGTTTTGCCGTCAGAACTCTGAGAACCTTCACGCCCGGCATCGCCGAAGAGCTGCTGGCCTTCTTCAAGTTCTTCATCGTCATCGCCAATTTTGGGAACTACCACGTAGACCTGGTGCCCTGCATCGATCTCTTCGCGAGCGCGTGTCCACAGGCGATCTGCCCAGGTCGGTTTTTCGGCAAGCGGCACCACGTGGGTTGCGGTCTGCTGCCGTCCGGCGGGCAGCTGATCGAGTACGGAAACATCAAGGTCGCCAAACACGGTCATGGCGACGGTACGGGGAATAGGGGTTGCCGTCATCACCAGACGATGCGGCAGCTCGCCGTTGTTCCCACGCAGAGAGTCACGCTGTTCCACGCCGAAACGGTGCTGTTCATCGACCACAACCATGCCAAGGTCGCGGAAGGTGACCGTGTCCGAAAGCAGGGCGTGGGTACCGATCACCACATCGGCGGTTCCGTCGGCGATTTCGGCGAGTACGGCACGCTTGTGTGCACTAGGCATTGAGGCGCTGAGTAGCCTAACCCGCACACGATGCGCGGATTTTTTGCTTTCTTTTTGGTTCTGGGGGTGAAAAAGCGTAGTCTCATATCCCGGTATTCCCTCTGTATCCGCTAAATCCCCGAGAATATCGAGGATCGAACGGAAATGCTGTTCGGCAAGCACTTCGGTGGGCGCGAGCATCGCGGATTGCCCACCAGAGTCGGCTACCTGAAGCATAGCGCGAAGGGCTACCACCGTTTTACCCGAGCCAACATCGCCTTGCAGAAGCCGATTCATAGGTGACGGTGAGGCGAGATCACGGGAAATCTCCTTGCCCACTCGTTGCTGCCCCTCGGTGAGCTCATAGGGAAGCACCTTTAGCAGAGCATCTGCTGCCCCATCCGGCAGGGCGGGCCGGGCCACGGTGGCGTGGGCGGCACGTGCGGCGTGTAACCGGGCCAAGGCGCTCTGCAGAACAAAGGCTTCTCGGTAGCGCATCTGAGCTTGAGCGGCGCGCCAGGTGTCCTCACTATCGGGAGTGTGCAGGGCGCGATAGGTCCACTCCAGCGAAGGGACTTTTCGGGCGCGGCGTATTTTATACGGTATTGGGTCTTCAAGCTCTTTTAGGGGCACAGATTCGATGAGCTGAGCAATAGCGGTCGCGATGCGATCCGTTGGCAGTTTTACCGGAGCACGATAAACGGGAATGGGCGCTTCGACCCGTTCGGGGGCGTTCGCATTTCTGTCGTCCGAAAGCAGGGCGTAATGCGGGTTTGTCAGTGTATACTCCCCACGATAAATCCCTACCTTCCCGGAGAACATCATGGTTTCACCAGCGTGGATCTCGCGTGCTGCGGTCCATGCGTTGAAGAAGGAAAGCTTCATGGTGGAGCCCACCCGCCCGGTTCCTGGTGCACCTGAACCGCCGAAACTATACTGCGGAACTCCGAAAAGATCATTTCCGCCGTTCTGTTGTCCGTAGGAATCAGCATAGCCCGAGTAACCGGCGGAAGGCGCGGCTAATCCGCTTACGCGCGGGTTTGTCTTGCCTGCGAGCATTCGTTGCGGTGTATTGGCCCTACCCTCGCGTACAGCGAAGGTGCCTGATGAAGAATTATCGACCGAATTCTGGTCGGATTCTGCTAGGGTATCGGTAATCGTGACTTCGGTGATTTTTCCTCTGCGTGCCGCCATGGTTCGGGTCGAAACGTTCGTGACCCTGGCGATAATTGTCACGTCCTGTCCCTCAACAAGGTCGGCAAACCGGCTAAGTTCTCCGCGAGGCAGATACTTCCGTGGAAAATATTCCAGCAGCTCCCCCACCGTGCTTATGCTCAGGTGAGTTTTGAGGGCGCGTGCCGTTGCCACTGACAGGTAGCGTGTTAAGGGTGCGTTTTCCAGGCGTTTCTCATCGTTATAGTGTGCTAAAGCCCGCGACCGTGCGGCACGTTGCTGTTGCTTTTCTTGCTCTTGAGAAGAGTCCGAACTAGACTTTGTATTCCGCGCTCCCGCGGCTAACTTATCTGCTTTCTTAGGGGTATTTGGGTCAGCGGCTTTCTTGCGCGAAGGTTTCTTTCCCGGTGTCTTTACGGCGTTCTTCGGTTCGACCTTTTCATGATGCGGCTCTTCTACAAGAGAAGCAAGATTATTGTTTTTCTCCGGAGAGATATCCGTGCTTAATTGCTTATGCGTAGAATTTTTTGGATTGGTTCGTGGGGGTTTCGCTCCCTTAGCTGCTGGTTTTTGCGATGCTGTTTGTGTGCTCTTCTTGGTTTTTCCTCGGATAGACGTTCCACGCTGGGACGGTGCTTCGGTACGCGCCGTATAAGCAATATCAGCCAGTTCGTACAGTTCCGCTGTCTCCATATTCTGAGCCGCCGCACCCAAAGAAGCACGCAGAGCATCCACAATACGCTGATACTCCGAGCTTTCACGCTGATGCGCAAGGGTGGAGAGTTCCGCTAACGTTTTAGTGCCGCGTGCATACTCGGCAAGGTCGCGAACCGTTACATATTCATGGGCTACAAGTTCGTCTTCAGAGAGAATGGCAGATGATTTAGGGTCAGAATGCTCGGTATCGGTTGGCTGCTGTTTGGCAGCTTTCTTGACCTGTCCAAAACCGCTTTCTAAAAATTCATCAGCAAAAAGGCTGGGAGTCGCGCCCTCATCATGCGCTTCTTTCGAGTTTTGAGGTGACACGTTTTCCCTCCTTTCTGCTCGCGGCACTCCGTCAACCCGAATACCTTCGGCTCGAACGGTCATATAAGACGTAGATTTAATACTACCGTTGCACATTTGGGGCACGCTACGAACCTCGTTAGCTCATGTCACCACGCAGCGCATGTCCTGATCGCCCACCCTCCCCGTGAACACAGGCTCTAGACATCAATCTTGAGAACACGATGGTGCGGCGCTCTCGTCCTCGTGAACAGTCAGCGAGCTTACTCGTTCGTCCGCTAATACACCGTAGTGAGCGATAACTTTGCGGGCTTCTTCCAAAGACGGCACATGCACGTGTAAGGTCCACATATTGTTCTTGAAATCGAGCGGGGTGAGCAACAGCGAGTCGCCAAGCTCTTCTAATTCTGCTCGAAGCTGCACGAGAGTAAGGGGGTCTATAGTTAGCGTCCCCATGATTTCCCAGGTTGACCCTGGGCTTTCCCGAGTACCGGTCGCATCAGTATGATGCTCTGCTTGGTCCTGCGTTCCTTCGGTCTTTCGCGCTTTCCGAGCAGACGTACTGTTTGGCTTTGTAACATCTGTAGGAGGCTCCGCCAAGGCATAAACCTCCTGCGCAGGCATACGCGAGCTCATCCAGCGCGGATTTGATTGTACCGCAGCCAGATAAAAGCCCAGGGCACCTGCATCTACGTATCCCTTGAGTTCTGGCAGCGGCGGATTCTGTGCCGTGCCCTCAAGCGCTCGGCGCATCGTGGCGCGACGAAACTCTGCACGTGCCGTCACATCGGTAAGCTCCGATCCTGCACGATAGTGAAAACGGTAATCTGCGAGCGCAACCATAATCGCTACCATAGTGCCCTGCTCTAGGCTTTCATCCGCAATAATACGGCGTACTCGTTCGGCGGCAAGCGCTAACGCATAGCTCTCACGGTACGCGCTCTCGCGTGTACCGGTTTCCGTAACAGATGTTTCGCGGTACATCGCCTCAAGCTCCTGAAGAAGCGGCAGATTATGTGCCTCTTCGCCCAGCTCTTCTGCTAGACGGCCGGGAAAATTCCAGTAGGTACGCACTGCCTCCAACGCCCAGGCGCACAGGAGCGTCCCAGAATTACCGCGAGCCACCCGACTAGCTTGCACGAGAGCGTTCTCATAGATTTCACCCAGACGTTGGTTAACGCTCTGTATATCCGTCGTGAGAGCGTGAAGATCATGCAGAAGGGTATCAAGCTCCTCACTAAAGGCCTTATTGAGAGCCTCTAAAGTGTGTACCAAATTCGAGCCTGTGTCCTGGTCGGGAACAGGGAAAGCGTTCAGAGAGTTAAGTGTGTCGCAATATACTCGCACTGTTGAGAGCGCCTCGCCAATCCACGTGACCCCGAAGTTAAGCGGGGTTTGTGCGGCAAAGTGCTCGCTCGTCATAACGTATCCTTCCCATCCGGGGTTGGGTAACCGTGCTCTTTCTAGCATACGACGGTTATGCTCGGTAATGTTCCCAACCATAGTTTTGGAGCTCATATCCATCGCACAGAATTCGTGATGCACTTCGTTCTTGAGCACTGCAAGAGCCTAAAGCGACAAAACCCTCAGGAATCGTGGCACCCGCCGGAAAACATGCTAAAAGCCCGTGGTCCTCGCCACCGCCCAGAACGCATTCACGGGCCAGGCTGACCGCAGAATCACCATGATCGTTATGAGGCTGATGCTCAAGAATAAGACTTGCCACTGGTACCAGCTCACGTGCCAGCTCGGTAATCGCAGAATCATTGAGCACGATATCGACGCCGGATGCTTCGGCAATTCGACGCGCGTCTTTAACGAGTCCGTCTGAAAGGTCTAGCATTGCGTTGGCACCGTATGCTGCAGCGCGTCGCCCTGCGGGTATGGGCGATACGGGCCTTAGCTGATGGGTAACAGCGCGTTCGATACGTTCTTTCTGCGTGGAAGGCAGCTGCTCGATCGAGTCGAGAGAGCCTGTGGTTGTCAGTAGCCGCAGCCCGGCATCAGCCCACCCGGTACAGCCCGCCAAAGCTACGGTATCTCCCGGTTGCGCCCCGGACCTCAGCACGGGGATTTCGCATCGTCCAACAGCCGTTATGGTAACGCTGGCATCGCGTGCGCTGCCTAGATCACCGCCGCCTACCGTACAGGCTGTAGCGCCGCATGCATGCAGCGAGTCGAGGATACCGCGGGCAAAGTCTTCAACCCAACCATAGGGGGTTTCGGGCGGCAGACTTAGAGATACAAAAAGGCTAACGGGTTCAGCACCCATAGCCGCAATATCGGCAAGGTTCTGGGTGGTGGCTTTCCACCCTACCTCGTAACCGCCGCTGCGCGGACCGGCAGGCCAGATATCGAGAAAATCTTGCCCATGTACCAGAGTATCTGTGGTGATAACCGTGCGTCGATTATCGCCCGTGAGCACTGCGCAGTCGTCACCGGGACCTACTTCAAGCACCGGTTCCTGCCCATGTGCGGAGGCAACCTGGATTATGGAGCGGTTATGCTCATCCAGCATGGGCATAAACAATTGCAAAACACGGGACTCCCCCAGCTGAGCCAATGTGCTCTTCCGGAGTGAACTTTCCCGTGCTTTATGCTTTTTGGTCCGAGGGTTCATTCCCCAATAATCGCCCATACCCTGTTACCTGGCACGGATAAAGTACCGAATCGCCACAATGGTAATCGCAAGAATTAGCAGGGAGAAGAACGCCAACGGCACGAAACCTGAGAGTCCAGGGCCACGAGAATCCGTTGAACGTTCCTGAACACTCTTAGGGCTATCGCCGTTCCGTTGCGCTTGCGAACCAGCGGACGTTGCAGGCGGACGGGCAACCGGGTTCACAGCAGATGGAACAGAATAAGAACCGTTTCTAGACTCCTGTGGGTTCGCCATTCTCAAAGTTGGCGAGCCATTCCGGGCGTTCTCTCCACGGGACAAATATCCCTGTACCCAGTCTGCGGCGCCGGGGAACGCATTGGGGAACCCTGAATTTGTTGCAAAACGCCCCAACGTCGCGATGCTATTGGGGAAGGGTTCAGCAGATGTAGACGGCGCGGGTGCTGGAGAGACATTGCTCGACGGCGTTGCCGAAGGGCTGGCATCTGGAGCTGGCGAATCGTCAGACCCCGGGTTTCCATGCCCCGAAGGACTCGGGCTAGGAGTTGGAGCTGCCGATTCGGAAGCACTTGGGCTCGGGAACGGAACAGGCTGGCTAGTAGGCTGCTCCGAAGGCGCAGGGGTCCACCCAGGATCCTGAGACGGTGCAGGTGCGGGGTCTGCAGGAGTAGGTGTTACGGGCGACGGGGTCGGAGAGACCGGGACCGGCGTGGGGGTCACGGGTGTTGGCTTAGCCGGAGCCGGTGTTATGGGAGTGGGGGTAGGATACACCGGTGTTGGGTTGGCCTGTGTAGGCGTAGGGTTCGCCGGGACCGGTGTGGGATTCACCGGAGCAGGGTTAACCGGGGTCAGATCCGGACTAGGCACAATGGTCGGTACCGGATCAGGCGCAGGGGTAACTGGTGTTGGGTTGGCCTGTGTAGGCGTAGGTTTCACTGGGGCCGGTGTGGGATTCACCGGAGCAGGGGTTACCGGTGTGGGATTCACCGGAGTCTGATCTGTAGGAGCCGGAGTAGGCGTCACAGGAGTAGGGTTGGCAGGCACAGGCTCCGGGTTCACCGGGGTCGGATTAACCGGTGTGGGCGTAGGGGTTACTGGTGTGGGATTCACCGGAGTCTGATCTGTAGGAGCCGGAGTAGGCGTCACAGGAGTAGCTGCTGGTTCTTCTCCAAGGTCCGGGGAAGCTGCCTCAGCGTCCTCAGCAGGAAGGTTCTGAACGGGGGCTGCAGGAGTTGGGGTTACAGCCTCTGTGTCAGCATCCTCTGTAGGAACTTCGGTATTATAAGGCTGCGCCTGCGGACTCTCATATTCGGGGCTTACAGGCTGAACTTCCGCGTCATCTTCATCAGTGTTCTGGTCCGGGGCAGCTCGTTGTGTAGGGGTTTCGGTAGCCTCAGGAGTCTTGTCGTCCTGCTGGTCATAGTCAAGCGGAGGTGCAGCGGCAAACTCGGCGCCTGCAATGGGAGACTCCGATTGCAGGGCGACGGCAGGCTGAGCAGCATAGGTTACGTTGCCGGAGGCCATGCCGTACATAGTCAAGGTAGCGGTTGCAGACGGCATGGGCATAGGAGTCACAGCATTTTTCTGACCTAAAGCTGCAAAGGTAGCTGGTACGGCAGGTTGTACGACAGCTTGTCCGGGCGCGACAACGTCAGAGGTCGCAGGATGGTTTGCGACCTTCCCGGAAGCGCCACGTGCCTCCTGTGTCAGCGTTGCGGCGATCGGCACACTACCGAATGCAATCAATGCAGTCGCTAGGCTAGCCGACGCTACTTTGCATTGTCTGTTTCCCAAAAAGTGTCCTTATACCGAATAGCTACCGAACAATATGCGTGCTTGGGTGAGTCTACACCCTAAATAACAAGGATGTGCTTCTCTCAAAAGTTTATCGAATTTTAAGAATCTTTTCACGATCAACTATTAACTGTTACTTTCATGGTACCTGGACTATGGGCAAATTGTCGTGACTTTGAGCTTTAAATTGGTATTCAAATTTTTGCTTTCCTCTGATCTGCCGCGCTATGTTTTTGCGACACGCCAGTGAATATACCGTACGTTAGAATGAAAGAGTGACTTTTACGTCTTTTAACTTTTTCGTCATGTCCCCAGCGAAGCGAGCAGGCTTGGGTCTTGCGCTCACCGGGGTGCTGTCGCTCAGCGCATGTGGAGCGGGCAATGTCAATCTTGATCCGGCTCCAGATGCCGCCAACCCCGTATGTGCTTATGCGATGGTTGCTATGCCAGAAAAACTCGTTGGCCTACAGCAGCGTGAAACTACGGCGCAAGGAACGACTGCTTGGGGCGAACCAGCCTCCGTGATTCTCAAATGCGGTGTTACCGTTCAGGAACCCGTATCGGACCCATGCGCTGAGGTCAATGGGATTGATTGGGTACTGCGTCCCAAGGATGCGCCAGAGAACTCAGCACCGCCAGTCTCAGCGTCTTCCTCCGCCGCTGCAGGCCCTGAAAACCGTGCGACGGGAACGTGGACGGCAACCACGTACGGACGAACGCCTGCCATTGAAGTAACCTTCGACGCAGATAAGGTTTCATCATCAACTCTTCTTGCTGAGCTCAACTCGGCGGTCAAACAAATTCCGTCTCAGAAGAAATGCACGAACATCAACGATACTCTCAACGGTGTCAAAACCGGAAAATAGAGGATTCAAGACCTCTGGATCCTTACCGTCAGTTCGCTTCACGCAAACGCAAATTTTAGAGCCCCCAAAACCTGAGGTCTTGGGGGCTCTAACACTGGAATTTCCTTCTCTATTTAAGACTTCATTAGCGCAGCCCTAAAGGACGCTCCAGTGCAAGAGTCAGCAGTTCATCAATCAGTTCGGTATAGGAAATTCCGGTGTTTTCCCACATGGTTTTGTACATTGAAATCGGAGTAAATCCCGGCATAGTGTTCACCTCGTTGATCACCAAACGACCATCCGGGGTGTAGAAGAAATCTGCGCGGGACAATCCTTCGCCGTCAAGGGCCAAAAACGCCTTAACCGCCAGAACACGCAAACGCTCCTGCATATCCTTCGGTAAATCGGCGGGGCACCGGGTAACTGCCGAAGACTTTGAGATATATTTAGCATCAAAATCATAGAAACCGTGGTCCTCATCAACGACCTCGATTTCGCCGGGGTATGATGCGCGCGGCATATCACCGTGGTGACCGTCTAGGACGCCGCACTCGATTTCACGCCCCACAATGCCAGCTTCCACAATAATCTTTGCGTCATGGCGGCGCGCTTCTTCGATAGCCGGAACAAGTTCCTCAAATTTATCCACTTTGGTAATGCCAAAAGAAGAACCCGCACGCGTGGGTTTAACGAACATGGGGTAACCAAGGGCGGTTATACGTTTAAGCGATTCCTCGCGCTCATGAGTCCATTGGCGATCGGTCACCACCTCATAAGGCCCAACCTCCAGCCCAGCAGACTCAAATGCAACCTTCATAAAGTGCTTATCCATACCTACGGCTGATGCCGTCACGCCGCATCCTACATAGGGCAACTCAGCGAGTTCCAGAAGACCCTGAATTGTTCCGTCTTCGCCGAAAGGACCGTGTATGAGGGGGAATACCACGTCAAGGGCAGGACCATACTCAAGATTTCCGTCATCATCTACTAGGTGCACTCGCGAATCCCCGGCTCCAAGAGGCAGGAAAACCTGGTGCGAACCACCTGTAAACTCTGCATGTGCAGGGGCAGCGTCGAGAAGTGCACTCAGCTCTTCCAGATTCGTCAAATACCAACGACCGTCTTTTGTAATGCCAATAGTCACCACGTCGTAGACGCTGCTGTCAATGGCGCCTAGCACGCCTACGGCAGTAATCAGAGAAATAGGGTGTTCCGAAGAACGTCCGCCACACAGTAGAGCAACAGTTTTCTTCTGTGCGTTTTCGGTCATTGTATCTCCTTCGTAAGAGAGCGCCCCTCAAGCGCCCATGTCTGCGCACACGTGCTGTATTAGTTGTTTTACCTGCCGCAAAAATTTTCTTGCGGAAGATCTTGATGTTAATGGCCTTCGCGCTTCAGGCGCCGTCCCAGCAGCAGCGGTGCCAGCTGTCCGATCTCGATGCGTCCAGTCAGGACAGCAACGACCGCTTCCACGATAGGCATTTCGACTCCGTGACGGCGTGCCAATTGCGCTACGACGGGGGCTGATTTGATGGATTCCGCTGTCTGGCTCATATGTTCGCTGAGTTTATCCGGGCTTATCCCTTCGGCAAGTAGACGCCCGGCAGTATGATTTCGTGAAAGCGGCGATGAACAGGTAGCAATCAAATCTCCCATCCCCGCAAGCCCGCTCATTGTTGCTGCTTCACCACCCAGTGCGACCGCAAGACGAGTAATTTCGGCAAGTCCGCGCGTCATGATTGAGGCTTTGGAGTTATCACCGTAATTGCGACCTTCACAGATGCCGACGCACAAGGCGATCACGTTCTTCACCAAACCGCCGATTTCCGTACCCACCACATCGGTATTCGTGTAGGGGCGGAAATAGCTGCAGGCACAAGCCTGCGCGACAATTTCTGCGATGGGCAGTGTGCGTGCTGCGACTACAGAGGCGGTGGGCTCCTCCCCCATAATCTCAGTAGCAAGATTCGGCCCTGAAAGCACGCATACCCGATGCGGTATATGCCCGATAGTGCGGATGTCTGCGCCGCGCATCGCCAAGGCTTCCTCAAGTTCCTCGGTAATCACCTGGGACATGCGCAAACCGGTACCGGTTTCTAATCCCTTCGCAAGCGAAACCAGCAGGGCATGCGGCTCAATATAGCGGGCATAAAGTTGAAGCTGCGAACGTAGCACCTGTGAGGGTAAAGCCAGTACCACCAAATCGGCGCCAGTGAGCCCGGTAGGAGCATCCGCCGTGAATTCCAGGTTCTCGGGTAGCTTCATCCCCGGAAAATATTTACTATTTTCCCTAGTCTGAGAGCACTCTGCCATAGCTTGTTCGCTGCGGCCAATAAGGACTACCTGCACGCCCGTTTTATTTTCTCGCGCCGAATCAGCCACAATTTTGGCGAATGCTGTCCCCCAGCTTCCCGCACCCAAGATTGCAATTTTTAATACCTTACGTGGAGCCGGTTCGCTGTTGTCAGCGGAATTCGTGAAAAGAGCCATAACCTCGCCTCCTATTTAGGATCCGGTTCGCCCAGGTTACCAGCTATCCCGGTCATTTCACCGGGAGCTTCACGACGCTTGGTTCGGGGATTCCAACGACCGGTTGGCGCCTTTTCACCACGTATATCTTCCAGCAGTTCGGTCACTGCATCAAGCATAGCGTCGGTCACGACCCCAAGCTCAGTACGCGTATGCTTTGCCTCCGGCGAAGGATCATCGATTAAAGAGGCGATATCGAGAGGCTTACCCACCTTCACTTTGACCGTTTTACGGGGAAATAGGGAAACCTTACGATGTTCTTTGACGCGGCCACCATCCACGGTTTCGTAGTCATACCCAAGAATCTGCTCATCGCCCCAGTGCGCCACCGGTACTACGGGAGCACCAGTTGCGAGGGCAAGACGGGCAGCACCCGTACGGGCCTGCATGGGCCAGCCCTCGGGGTCGCCAGTAGTTGTCCCCTCAGGGTAAATCACTACAGCGCCACCAGCCTCTACAACTTTACGGGCAGTAATAAGTGCCTTGCGAGCGTCTACAGAGCCGCGTATCACGGGAATATGCGCCATCTTACGCATAATATATCCCAGAACGGGCGCTCGGAACAAAGAGTCCTTCGCTAAAAACCGCGGGAAGACTCCGTTATTGAAGATAGGGAGTGCAACGGTTACAGGGTCTATCTCGGTGGAATGGTTAGCAACCACGATATAGCCTCGGTCGGTCGGGAAGTTCTCGCTCCCGATAATTTCGATGCGGGCTATGCCTTTATACACCGCACGGGCGGCGTTACCAAGAATCTTAAAGAGCTTATCTCCTTGAGGGGTAGGCTCAAGTGTGGGTAGTGCTTTTTTCCCCTGTTGACCGCTCATACTAGCCCTGTACCTCAACCTCTTCTGGCACAACAATCTCAATTTCTGCATCGGGCTTAGGAGTCTTGCTCTGTTTGCGGGCAAGTACCTCAAACTTTGCGCCCAGAGCTTCGAGTTTCTTTTCAAAGTTCTCGTAACCACGCGCGATAATTTCAACACCCGTAACGTGGGATGTACCTTCTGCTGTCAGAGCGGCGATAATATGCGAGAATCCACCGCGCAGATCGGGCACCTCAATGTCAGCGGCCTTAAGCGGGGTAGAACCGCTAATAATAGCGGAGTGCCCGAAGCTCTTACCGTGGAAACGACAAAACTCGCTACCAATGCAATCGCGCATGACCACAATATCGGCGCCCATCTGTTTGAGGGCATTCGTAAACCCAAAACGCTCTTCGTACACGGTCTCGTGCACAATAGAAGTTCCTTTTGCCTGCGTCAGCGCAACGACAAGCGGCTGCTGCCAGTCGGTCATAAAACCGGGGTGCACGTTGGTCTCAAAAACGATAGGGTTCAACTCTGCCCCGGGAGTAATCACACCGGGGTGAGTAAAGCGGATTCCTTCCGGTGTAACCTCGAATTCACCACCCATCTTCCGGAACTGATTGAGGAACGCCGTCATATCCTTCTGCGAAGCGCCGCGCACAAAAATATCTCCGCCGGTTGCCAACGCGGCGGATGCCCAGGAAGCGGACTCATTGCGGTCTGCCAAGGCGGTGTGGTCGTACCCGGTTAGGGCGTCAACCCCTTCAATAATAATGGTGCGGTTTTCGTTAATGAAGATAATGGCACCCATCTTCTGCAAAACCGCAATAAGATCAATAATCTCGGGCTCAATAGCGGCGTTCTTCAAAACCGTGGTGCCACGGGCGCGCACACCGGTCAGAAGAACCTGTTCTGTAGCGCCAACGGAGGGGTAATTGAGTTCGATTTCAGCACCGTGCAGGCCTTCATCGGGAGCGTTCAGAGTAGTGCCGCTTTCATCGTCTTTCTCGACGACGGCACCAAATTTACGGAGGGCATCCATATGGTAATCAATGGGACGGTCGCCGATTTTGCATCCCCCTAGATTAGGGATGCGCGCGGTACCGAGCGTATGCAGAAGCGGGCCTACCATCAGGATCGGAATACGTGAGTTACCGCCGAAGAGTTGAATCTCTTCAGCGTTATCGGCCGCAGTCTTCGCGTCTTGGGCGGGATCTAACGTGAGAATACCGGCTTCAGGATCATAGTTAACTTTCGCACCGTGAAGTTCAACAAGGGTAGTTACAATCTCAACATCGCTTAGGTCTGGTACGTTACGCAAGGTCGAACGGGTGGATCCGTGCAACGCTGCTACCATCGCTTTAGGTACGAGGTTTTTGGCGCCTCGAACGTGGACTTCGCCTTTAAGAGGGGTACCACCCTCAATGCGAAGTTCGCTGATGTTAAGGGACATAACTAATCCTTCGAACGGTCGGCTCGGTGGGGCCGACAAGAACTGCTGTTAGTGCTGAGGTCCGGCGCCATTAACGAATTATTAATAGGTCTGCACAGACTTTCAAGCTATCATTTTACGTTCTCGAACGGGCTGCTACAAACGGAAGAGCTGTGTAGAACCTGTGCTTCGCGATGTTTATCGAGATAGTTCAAAGATGCCGCTCATAAACTTCCTCGAAGAACCACCTCATATAACCATCAAACCCCAGCAACATACCAATAATGTGTTTCTGATACACCCCGTAACGCTCGGTGAGGTGCGTACCCTGATGTCACAGGGTACGCACCTCACCGAGTGTCCAGTCTAGACTTCCTGAGTTCGGGGCATCCACGCGGGGCGGCGCGCCTCGTAGTCTTTAATGGCCTCAATGTTCTGAAGGGTAAGCCCGATATCGTCAAGCCCTTCCATCAAACGCCAGCGTACATAATTATCAATCTGGAAAGGCACCACGAGGGCACCCACAGTTACCGTCTTATTCTCTAAATCAACGGTAATTTCGGTACCAGGTTCCCGCTCAAGAGCTTTCCAAATCAACTCGACATCATCCTGAGCCACCTGAGCGGCAACGAGTCCTTGTTTACCTGAGTTACCACGAAAAATATCGGCGAATCGTGACGATATAACGACTCGAAACCCGTAATCCTTAAGCGCCCAGACCGCGTGCTCACGCGAGGACCCTGTGCCAAAATCGGGGCCCGCCACCAGCACTGACCCATTTTTATAAGGTTCTTGGTTCAGAACAAATTCGGGGTTCTTACGCCAATTCACAAAGAGGGCATCGTCAAAGCCTGTTTTCGTTACGCGTTTGAGGTAAACCGCCGGGATAATTTGGTCGGTATCCACGTTCGAGACGCGCAGAGGAACACCAATTCCGGTGTGTTTAATAATTGGTTCCACAATGTTCTCCTTTACGCCGCCGCAGGGGCATTGTCTGCGTGTGGTTCTAAGTCAGAAGGTGATGAGAGGGTTCCGCGAACCGCCGTTGCGGCAGCGACTAGCGGCGAGACAAGATGGGTTCGTCCGCCTTTACCCTGGCGTCCCTCAAAGTTTCGGTTCGAGGTGGATGCGCATCGCTCCCCCGGTGCCAGTTGGTCGGGGTTCATGCCCAAGCACATAGAGCATCCGGCAAAGCGCCAATCTGCCCCAAAGTCCTTGAAGATTTTATCTAGGCCTTCTTCTTCGGCCTGTGCGCGAACTTTCTGTGAGCCGGGAACGACCATCATACGCACGCCTGAGGCAAGGGTACGCCCACGAATGATTTCGGCGGCAGCACGCAAATCCTCAATGCGTGAGTTAGTGCACGAACCTAAGAATACGACGTCCACCGGAATATCTTTCATGGGAGTTCCAGCTTTAAGGTTCATGTACTCCAGGGCACGGGATGCGGCTGCCTGGTCGTTTTCATCCTCAAAGTCTTCAGGTGCGGGAACCGCTTGGCTCAGCGGCACACCCTGACCCGGGTTTGTTCCCCAGGTAACGAAGGGCTCAAGCTCGTCTGCATTAATAAAGATTTCTTTGTCGAAAACAGCCCCTTCGTCGGTGGGAAGGGTCTTCCAGTAGGCGAGCGCATCCTCCCAATCTTGCCCCTTGGGTGCGTGAGGGCGTCCTTTAACATACTCGAAAGTAGTCTCGTCGGGAGCTACCATACCCGCACGCGCGCCTGCCTCAATCGACATATTGCAGATGGTCATACGCCCTTCCATAGACAAGGAACGTATCGCGGAACCGCGGTATTCGAGTACGTATCCCTGCCCACCTCCGGTACCGATCTGAGCGATAACGGCAAGAATAATATCTTTGGCGGTTACTCCAGGTTTTAGGGTTCCTTCGACATTGATTGCCATTGTTTTAAAGCGCGCCAGCGGCAGGGTTTGGGTTGCCATCACGTGCTCAACCTCAGAGGTGCCGATGCCGAAGGCAAGTGCACCGAAAGCCCCGTGGGTTGAGGTGTGCGAGTCACCACAGACGACGGTTATTCCGGGCATGGTCAATCCCAGCTGCGGGCCGACTACGTGTACGATACCCTGTTCGATATCGCCGAGCGGATGAAGGCGCACGCCAAATTCCGCGGTGTTACGACGCAGGGTTTCGATCTGGGTTCGCGAAGTAATATCCGCAATGGTCGAGAAAATATTTTCGGTGGGGGTATTATGATCTTCAGTTGCGATCGTCAAGTCGAGACGGCGCAGGGGCCTGTTTTCGAGGCGTAGTCCTTCAAAAGCCTGGGGCGAGGTCACCTCATGCAGAAGATGCAGGTCAATATAGAGAAGGTCGGGTTTGCCATCTTGCCCGGGCACCACGACGTGGTTCTCCCAGACTTTTTCGGCGAGAGTACGCGGGCGCTTCACAGATGTGGGTATAGCGCTTGTCGCAGCAGTATTGTCCCCTGCCATTTTTCCTCCTGCTTTGATATGGCGGGCTTTCCGCCAATCATAGATATATAGTGCCTTATAACACATATATTCTTGCCCCTGGAATATATTTCAAAAATTTGGTATTCAGGGTTCCTCCATCATGGGCAGGTTCAGAGGAAGAGTCTATGAAGTGCGCCCTATCTTCCACATTTTGAGATGCACTGAGCTAAACTAGAGTTATGACATCTGCACCATCGTCTACACCGTTGCCTGGAGCACGTCACCCTCGCGATACGTCGGGGCTTTCGACTCCTTTGAAGACTCCCCATACTCTCACGGATGACCAACAGGTTGTTGAGGTCGAACCAAACATCTCCTCTGGCGTGGGGGTACTTGATAAAGCCGCGCTTATTCTTTCATGCCTAGAGGCTGGTCCGGTCACGCTGGGGCAGCTTGTTAAGGCCACCGGGCTAGCCCGTCCAACGGCGCATCGTTTGGCGGTGGCGCTCTCTCACCACCGTATGGTGGCACGCGATGTTCAGGGGCGATTTATGCTGGGGCCCCGCCTAATGGAACTGGCGAATGCAGCTGGTGCCGATCACCTCCTAGCGGTTTCGGGAGCGGTTTTAAATCAGCTTTGCCATGTGACCGGCGAATCGGCGCAGGTTTATCGGCGTCAGGGAAATTGGCGCGTATGCGTAGCATCCGCAGAACGTCCCGTTGGACTGCATGATTCAATTCCTATAGGAACCCAGCTCTCCATGAAGGCTGGTTCCGCAGCCCAGGTACTCTTGGCATGGGAAGATCAGAACCGCCTTGTTGAGGGTCTGCAAGATGCGTATTTCAGCGCTGCCATGCTTGCTTCCGTGCGCAGATTAGGGTGGGCACAGTCTGCAGGTGAACGCGAGCGCGGCACGGCTTCCGTGTCTGCCCCTGTGCGTTCACCGTCGGGCAAAATTATTGCAGCCGTTTCTATTTCCGGTCCTATCGAAAGACTCGGTATGCAGCCCGGTCGCAAATACGCCGAGGTTGTTGTTGATGCGGCTCATAAGATTTCACAGGCGCTTCGGAACGTATAGTAGCTTAGGTCAAACCATAGAGGGGTGTGGAACCGACTAGTTGGTTCCACACCCCTCATGCTGTTTAGGTGTTCATTCTTATGTCAGAGCCTGCCTATAGCGCCTGAGCTTCTCGCATTCTGTCAATACGGGCGCCACGACAACCTGCTGTGCCGCGTTTTCGCACTGTTGGATCATGCGCGTTCGCAAGGAACGCCGGTAAGCACGGGCACTCACATTCACCAGTGCCCTACCCAATACGGCACCCAGGATCCCTAAAAGCACCCCCAAGATAAGTAAAAGTGTGGGTACAGGTACGGGGGATCCTTCGGGTACGGGCGCAGGCGGCAGAGGTATCTGCAGGTAGCTTGCAAATGCCATTGCAGTCAGCCAGGCTACGCCTCCCAAAAGACTGAGAAATGCAATCCATTGCACCGCGTTAAGTAGCTTCCACCAGAAACGTGACTGGGTAGTGTTGTAGTCTACACGCGCGATCGCCCTCTCAAAGGCCTCCGGAAAATCCTGTTCTCGGGTCAAGGCGGCGTTCTGGATACGTTGCTTCCAGGGAGCTTCAATATTTTGGGCTACAGACTCACCATAACCGCGCGCTGCCTGAGCTAATGCTGCCTGCTGAGCTGCAGTAAGCGGCGGTAACGAACTAGCCGTTAGATGCATCGGAGATTTCTGTGGTGCAGATTCACTCGCGCTATGAGTACCCGCAGTATCGTCTCCAAGATGCAGACGCTTAAGCGGGTCGGCACGGAACTTAGCAACCCACCGCGTAGCTATCCATCCTGTGTTGGCAACGGCACGACGACGATACGAGGCTTCTGCAGCATCAAGAACTTCAACAGCCCCGCAGGCTTGAAAGCAGCCTTCCGTCAGCTCATCAACGGCGTAGTCAGGCTCATGAAGAGGTGCTTCACCACCCTGATAGTCTGCAAGATCACGGCGAATCGCATATAGCTGCGCCTCAGTACGCTCATACGCCGCATTTTTCTCAGCCGCCACACGTCCTAACAACGACCGCAGGGCAGAAACGCCTTCGCCGGTATGCGCCGAGAGTGCAAATGGGGCTGTAATGAGCAGCGGCGTAATACCGTCCGCTTCTAAAAGCTCCGTGAGCGCATCAAGTACTTGTGGAACCTCATGGGAATCTAGGGTATCTGCTTGGTTCAGAACGCATACCATGCGATGCCCACGAGTGGAGAGAGGAGCCAGAAAATCATGGTGCACCGCCGCATCCGCGTACTTTTGGGGGTCGAGGACCCACACCAACACATCCACATAGGAGAGCATGCGCTCTACCTGCTCCCGGTGGTGATGGGCTACCGAGTCAAGGTCGGGCAGATCCAGCAGGATCAGCCCGCCAGATCGTGTGCGGGTCTGCCCACGCCCAACCGCCGTTTTGAGCTTATTCCACATACCAGGAACGGGCTCTACGATTTCGTGGGGTGCTGCAAAATCTGCCGCCGAATTTTGTGTTTGGGTACGAATCTGGCGTATCGATTCGTTCTCCTCGGGATAGACCCTATGTTCGATCTTAAGCCAGTCCAGAAGCTCTTCGCTTCCGTCCCGTCCCCAAATCGCCGCCTGAATTTCTGAGGTAGTCGGTCGTGTAACGGCGGTACGTGCCAGGGGCATCCCAGCAATGGTATTGAAAAGGGTGGATTTTCCACTTCCGGTGGCCCCGAAAAAACCAATTACAGTGTGTTCTGCCGAAAGCTGCCGACGTTCCATGACACGGCTCAGCGTTGCGGATGCGTTCTCCTGCACGGTATCAGGAATAACGTCAAGACCCAGGCCGAGCGCATCGTGAAGGCGAAGCGCACGTTCTTCAAAAGACCCGCGCGGCGTAGCGGATGCTAAAGATGAGTTCATCGTGTGTGCTCCTGGCGAGAGTTCTTAACAGGTAATGGCTGTGTTGTATCGTCATGCATGTGCTGAACAAGCCCCGAGTTCTGAAGCGAGTCTTCACGTCGAGCCAAGGGATCATGATCTAGTTCTTGACCTAATTCATGAAGCTGTTCGGCAGCGACACGAATTTCGTCCGGCTGTATGCGCGGTTCACGGGAAGAAAGCACCTGCCGGTAATCTTCGGATTGCCGTTTGAGCAGGGTTTCTAGGCGTGCCACTAGATCACTGCGAGCGCGAGTCGCCATGCGGCGCACAGCATCCTCACCGAAGACCGATTCAAGAAGCTTAGATCCAACGACCCCAGATCCTCCCGCAATACCAATTTCGATGCCGGTGAGTCCGCCAGTCGCCGAAAAAGCCACCATCATGAGCAGCACCGCCGTCGCGTTAACACCGAGGGAGAGCACGCGCGCTCGCTGGCGTTTGCTGCTGCCTTCAGCACGGATCATATCAAGTACAGAACTTTGCCAGGCTCGTATTTCTGCGGCGATAGTCTCATCAAGCTCCGCACGAGCCTGGGTGCTGTGCGGAGGGTACGGGCTCTCGTCAATCTCCTGTAAGAGTACGCGCCCTGCTCGTTCCGCTCCCCAGCTTCGACGGATAGTTTCATGCGCACGTTGAGCGGCATCAAGAACAACGGCGTGCAGACCCGTTTCGAGAGCTTGCTCAACCCGCGTGGTCGCTGCCGGTTTACCGGTCAACATTCCGGCAAACCTGTCCCGCAGCCGTCCGATGCGGTTCTCCAAAGAGCGGAAGAAGTCGCCCGTCCCCACAAAATCGTGCCACCGGGCCAAAACCTCGCCACGAAGCAATGAGCCGTCAGTGAGAGAATCTTCCACACGGGCGAGCGCATCCTCATAGGCTAAGGTCACCGCAGTTTCTAATCCGGTGTATGTTTCCACCTGACGGGTTTGTGCATCAGCAAGTTCTTGTAGAGAGTTACCGGCCCCGGTGATAGCGCCCGCCAGGGTGCGACGCGCGATCGCTGCACGGGCTGGCGCATCCGCACCAAGCTGCTCAAGCCAGGATGTTAGAGGCGCTACCGCTTCTGCGGGCAGCATCCCCTGTTCGTCCCGCGGATGTTCATGGATACTATGCAGAATAACCGGTGTTATACCGGCTTCGGTGAGCATCCGCATAAGGTCGGACTCGATCTCACCCGCAGCCCCTTCGGGAACTCGGTTGAGAACGACTGCTACAGCAATATTGCGCTGGGCAGCGCGATGCAGCAAATCCCAGGGTACGGCATCCGCATAACGGTTAGCAGTTGTGACGAAGAGCCACAGGTCGGCGGCAGATAAGAGCTCGTTGGCAAGCCTGCGGTTCTCGTCGGAGACCGAATCAATATCGGGGGCATCGATCAGGGCGATGCCGCGCGGCAGAGCGCTAGTTTGCACGCTGATAAGCGTATCTTGCAGATGATGTTCGGCACCTGGCAACTCCTGAACGTCACTCTGGTGTGGTGAAGTTTCAGAGATAGTTGGCATCTCCTGCCGTTCTAGGGTAGGCAGAAAACGTTCGGGGGTCAGGTATTCGGAGTCTTCAGCACGATAAAGCAAGATTGGCTGCCGAGTGGTGGGGCGAAGCGCACTGGAACGGGATACGGGGGTTCCCATCAAGGTATTCACCAAAGTCGATTTACCGGCACCCGTAGAACCACCAACTACCACGGTAAGGGGTGCTTCCAAGGCGTTAAGCCGCGGCAGGATGTAATCGTCGTACTGTTTACTCAGAGAACGCACTTGTTCCCTCGCCCGGGTAACATCGGCGGTATCGAGGGGTAGGGTGAGCTCATCTAGGAGTTTGCGTGCAAGGTATACACGCTCATCGTTTGTGTGTTGCACGTGCGCTATTGTTTCACACTTTATTGCATGCTTGCTGAGGAAACTTAGAGTGTTTCCTGTGAGTTTAAGTTGCTTACCTCACGAATTTTAGGTGCCGTAAACAGAGTCGAAGCGCTGTATTTTGCGTAACTCTAGCCTAATATCACGGTTTAGGTCGCTGTACGTTTGTGCTTTCACCCACCACGCCCTAGTCTGGTTTTACACACTAAACCCGGGTTTCAGATTTTCTGGAAATAACGATATTTTGGGAGTTGCTATGCGCCCTTCACGTCGCCAGTTCTTCATCTTTACTGGCAGCACCGTTGCCGCCGCGCCATTATTAGTTTCATGTGCCTCTAGCGATTCCTCTGATTCTGCCGCTGGTTTAGCAACCGCTGAGGGAGCATCCCCCTCAGAGACAGGCGCGCACTATGGGAATCTTTCGGGAGAGCTACTCTGGCAACGTTACGATTCCGCCACCCCGGTCACTCCCAGTATGAACCCCGAAACCGGGGAAAAGGTCGTTCCGGTTCCCCAGGCAGACCCGGCAACTGCCGATCACAAGGCTCAGAACGTTCCCATCCCCCAAGAAGACGACCTGATGTTCAAAGAGGATTTTCAGGGGCTGCGAAACACCTTCGCCTATTATGTGGCGTGTATTAACTATGCACGCATGACTGGAGATCTCACCCCTGCTCTCAAAGTGGTACACAGCGAAAACACCGTCGATCTTGAGCGACTTAAGACCTGGGAAACTCTGTACGCCAAGCCTAATAATAGTTGGATCGTTGGAGGTACCTGGAAGATCTCCGTCTCGGAGAAACCGACAGAGCATAACGGCAAATTCTCGTGGGAATGCACCGCTACCCAGGAAAACGGAACGCTCATCAATAAAACGACAAACGTAACGAAACCGCTTTCGCAGGATGAAATACGCGATTTTACGGCTCTCTACGCGCAATGGGTGAAGGACAGGTGGCTCATCATCTCCCCACAGCAGTTCGACCCAGCGGCAAAGCCCACACGAGCCTATACACCCGCTCCACAACCGACTTCTACCTATACCCCAAAGGTGAGTACCATACCCGCCGATTACTAAACCCCTAATCCTTTATTTCTCAACGTGAAAGGTTCCGCGTGATAACTTCACTTCCCTATTCCCGACGCTGTGTATTACGTACCGTTGGGGCAGGGTTATTCGGCACTGCAGCCACCACTTTGATAGTCGCATGCTCTCGAAACCAGCAAACTCATGCTACGAGTGACCCTTCGGTAAGTCAGTATGTACGCAGCGATTTTAGCGGTGAGGTGGCTTTCGAGAGCTTCAACACCTCGGCAGGGTCTTATGTACCCGCAAACGCAGAACATCCGGCGCAAAACGTTCCGGTCCCCATCAAAACAGAGAATATGGGCAAAAACTCCATTGCAGGTTTTTACGATACCATCGGTTACCTCAATGCGGCGCTCAATTATCTCTTGGCTACCGGTGACACCAATCCTCTGGAAGTCATCACGATCAACCCCGAGTTCACCAAAGCTCTCCTGCTTTTCACTGACGAGACTGGTGAGAGTCAGGCTGCCAAAAGCTGGTATGTTTCTCCTCAAGCCACGCTCTCCCTCACCTCACGCATGCCAACAGCCGTGAACGATTATCGAAAAGATTGGCGATACACCCTCGATATCAGTTTGGGAGAACAGCAGGTCGTCAACTCTCAGGCCAGTGCAATACCTGCCGAGCAGCAGAAATTCCACTATGCGGGTACTATCCAAGGCACCTTCGAGAAAGAAGCCTGGTCCCTCACACTCACAGTTCGTGACCAGCAGTCCACGGCAGGCGCGAGTCCGTCCTAGAACTAAGAAGGCTCAGCGGCACCTCCGCATGAGAATATAGAGACATAATATTTTCTTCTCCAACCGCATCCGGGTGAAGGTACCTATGCGCTTTAACCCTCATAATCATCGAAAGGCTTCCATGTCACAGCACTTAACTCGCAGGCAAGCTGTTACAACTGTTTTATCAGGTGCCGGACTCACTATGCTCGCCGCTTGTTCCTCGAACAGCTCCACCAACACGTCAAATGGCAATAACGCTAACGGCTCTGCGCCAAGCCCAAAATCCTCAAACCCACACGGATATAGCAACGACGGAAATAACTACTCCGGGCGTATTACATTTGATAATTTTGAGCCGGGAAATACCTACGAACCAGGTAATGCCGAGCATCCCCCACAAAACGCCCCTATGCCTAAGCTGCCGGATAACGCCAACGAAAATAGCGTGACAGGCTTCCACGCGACCGTCGCTTACTATGCTGCGGCTAGGGATTACCTGGTGAAAACCGGCAGCCTCGACGCCGTGAAAAAGGTCAAACTTGCGGGTAACGACGCCGAAGAAAATGAGGCGCTCGCTAAAACTATCGCTCAAGGGATCGAGCAGAAAACCTGGTATGTAGATCCATCTGCCTGGTACGAGCTCAAGGAGTCACAGCCCGCCATTATGAGCGATGGGAATCTACTCTTCAAGAGCGTCTACACATTCGACTACGGTGCTGAAAGCGTGACGAACGGCGAGATAAAACCGGTTAAGGAAGAAGAGCGAGTCTATACCCAAGACTGTGATTTCCGTGGGCGTTACAATCCCACCACGAAATCCTGGGAACTCAATCTATCCTATGGCACGAAGAGCTCGGGAAATGCGGCAGCAAGTCCTGCTGCATCGGCAACGGGTGGAGCCTCAGATCCTGCGGCAACCGAAGAACAAGCAGCTAATCCCAAGAAATAATAGCTGTTCGTTACCCTTGCCCAGCCTTCGGGGTTCTGTTGATGCAGGAACCCGGAGGCTGGGTATTTTGAATTCCTGCTCTTCACCTTGCGTTCTTCAAAGTCAAACTAAGGGTTTTATGTCTCGACATATACCCTCTAGATATGTATTTTCCCTCACATGTCGGAGAGCCCTGTATATACGGTATTATCTGCGCAGCAGTGTTACTTTCCCTGTGAACTATTGGGGTTCCTGCACAGCAACGTATAACTATTTCGCGGGTCCCCTATATCTATCTTGCCAGGGCGTCTTCTATGTAGAGCTACACTTGAGAAGCTAGTGCTATTTCAACGTTGAAGGGGCATTTTATGTCTTTCACTTTTTCGCGCCGAATCCTCCTGCGCATCACCGCCCTCGGTACTGTTGGACTGGGCGGAATCACCGTACTCTCTGCGTGTGGCAATACGTCGCAAAACAGCGCCGAAAGATCGAGCTATAAGGGCGAGGCTAAGCTTGATAGCTACGATACATCTGCCGGAACTTATGAATTAGCGTCACGCGAGCATCCGGCACGGAACGTACCCAAACCTGTCAAGCCTAATAATATGAATGACAACTCAGTAGCGGGCCTTTACTCGACTATCGCGTTCTTTGCGGCTGCACTGCAATACCGGCTTATTACGGGCGATGCCCAGTACCTCAAAGAGGTCAAGCTAGAACATACTGTAGATTCCATCGAAGAGATCACCAATGGTTCTACCTGGCTCTCCAATCCCACGGTTACGATTGAGCTCACTACCGATCAACCGGAGCAAAAGGACAACGAATACTTTTGGCCTGCAAAGCTCACACTCACCAAGGGCGACTGGGCGGTCGCTCAACACAGAGCAATCAACGTTCCAGAAAATGAGCAAAAAGTTACAAGTGAAGGAAAAATCAAGGCAAAATACACCGATGGCGCATGGGCTATTCGGGACATTGCTGACTAGTCTTCACCGGATTCTCTAGAGAAAAATACGGGACTTCTAAGTCTGCGCTGGGCATGGCAATAAGCCTTTGCCCGGGCGTTTTAAGTGCGTATGAGACCCATACCCTCTCCATGCCAGGTATTACCTTATACGGTAACGTTACTCACCTTTGGTTAGGGTTAGGTCACATTCCTCGGTACAATCAAGTATCTCGTTTTGTTTTACGTTTAGACTTATACGGGATTAATGCATTCACACGAAAGGTATAACGATGTCTTCGGCTCTGAATCGTCGTGCAGCATTGGGGATTCTCAGTATGGGAAGTGTCGCGTTCTTAGCGGCGTGCGGCAGCGATAAGAAAGAAGAATCTAATTCTTCAGCCTCCGCAAGCACTTCTCAGACGAAGAGCTCCAGCGCTTCCTCTTCAGCTTCTGCTACCCCCTCAGCTTCCGAATCACCTACCCCCACCCCGACTCCTACGGAACTCGTCAACGACGGTAAAGACTACTCCGGAGTCGCTAAGTTAGAGCAGTACGAAACCCCCGGAGAGTACCAGCCCGCTACGGCGGAATCTCCCGCGCAGAACGTACCCACCCCCGTTATTCCCGAAGCAATGCACCAGAACACCGTTGCGGGCTTTGCCTCTGCGCTTGCATATTTTGGTGCTGCTGTCGATTACCTCCTGCAGACCGGCGATATGAAATATGTTCGGGAAGTCAGCACCGATGCTGATACCCTAAATGCACTCCAGAAATACGCCGATCGTACAGCAAAGGGTATTGAAGAAAAGACATGGTACGAAAAGCCTTCGGCCACAATGGTTATTAGCAGCAAGCAGCCTACTATCGCGCAGGGTGCCTATAACTGGACCGTCGATTTCACCATTGATTTGGGCGAGAAACTCTTCAATAAGGGTAAAGAGCAAGATACCCCTTCTGATAAACGCTACGTACGTATGCAGGGCGAGGCTGTAGGCCGCTACATCAATAACGTGTGGGATCTACACATGGATATCGACTAATAGGTATCGTTCCGCAGCACAACACCGTATGCTCACAAACGTTGAGTATACGGTGTTTTTATATCTTCTCGATTATTTTTCAAATCTCTTTTCTGTACCGCATACCAAGATACGTGCGGCAGAAAAATATTTATGTGAGGCTCCCCCTACCCACCAAAGCAGCAGTCTTCGTACCGAAAAGACACCAATTAACAAGAGTCCAGCAGACGACACAACGCGGGTATCAGAATGTGTGCGACGACTCTCTCGACTCTTGTGCTTAACTCTAGTTCTACGAGCAGCTGGCAGTCAGTCACCTGCTCGTCAAAATGCTGTCTTTTCACGCTTGTATAAATGCGACTCAAACAAAAGCGTTTAGAGTGCGTGTTAACTTTGTGTGAAATACATTAAAAGCTTGTACCAAATAATAAAGTTTAGGTAAGCTAAAACCATCACCAACCCATCCCATGAGAGAGGACTACTTCATCATGCCTACTTCCGGGGTATTTTCCCGCCGTAACACGCTCAGATTTACCACTTTAGGAATACTGAGTCTCGCGGTTATTCCAATGCTCACCGCATGCGGCAAAGATTACCAAGGCGAAGTCAAACTTGATTCCTATGACGAATCTGCAGGTTCTTATGAGCCCGCAACAAAGGAGCATCCAGCGCAGAATGTTCCAAAACCCAAGAAGCCTCAAGACATCAACGATGATTCAACCGGCGGGCTATACTCAACCCTCGCTTTTGCCGCCGCTGCCATGCAATATGCACTGCGTACTGGAGATACGAGCTATCTTCAAGAGGTCAATATTCCTGAGAGAACCAAAGTATTCTTTATGTCTAACTCCCCTTTCCTCGGGGGTACTACGTGGACCGATAACCCCGTTGTAACCATCGCCCTCAAAGCTGGTTCTCCCACCAAAGATGGTGATACATATACCTGGCCGGGTCATTTCAAAGTCGATTTTGGCGCATGGACTGTTAAAGACGGTACGGCAACCGACACTCAAAACAACAGATTAAATCTAGATCAAGATATCGATATCAAAGCAAAGTACCAGAATAACGCTTGGACTATTCTTTCACTCGACCATTAGTACCGCTTAGAACCTCGAGAAGGAACGCCGTGCCGTATAATTTTCCAATGGGAAATATATACGGCACGCGGACTATTAAGGGTGAAAAATTATTGCCTGCTACACCGCCGCCAGCGTTTTTATTCCCAACTCAGTAGCATATTACGAACTGTGACGGGTAAACTTACACCGCTACCCGCAGCGTAGTAAAGTTTCTCACGTACCCAAGGTTCCCCGGAAAATCAATCGGATTTTTCACCACACACTAAAGGATTAAATACTGTGGCAGAGATCGTAAACAGCATTGTTGATGCTATTGGTCAGACTCCCCTTGTTCGACTCAACCGCCTCGATGCTGGTTTGCCCGGCAACGTAGCCGTCAAGCTCGAATTCTACAACCCCGCAGGCTCTGTGAAAGACCGCATCGGCCGCGCCATCATTGATGCCGCTGAAGAAGCCGGAGCTCTCAAGCCCGGCGGTACCATTGTCGAAGGGACTTCTGGAAACACCGGTATTGCCCTTGCAATGGTTGGTGCAGCACGTGGATACAACGTTATTTTGACAATGCCCGAGACCATGTCGGCTGAACGTCGAGTACTGCTTCGCGCTTACGGTGCGAAAATTGTTCTCACTCCCGGCACCGACGGCATGCGCGGCGCTGTTGAGAAGGCACAGGAAATCGTTGCCACCACGGACAACGCAATTCTCGCATCGCAGTTCTCCAATGAGGCAAACCCTGCTATTCACTACAAGACCACCGGCCCTGAAATTTGGGATGCGACTGACGGCAAGATTGATATTTTCGTATCGGGTATCGGTACCGGCGGTACTATCTCCGGTGCTGGCAAGTACTTGAAGGAGAAGAACCCCAACCTGCAGATTGTTGCCGTTGAACCTCAGGATTCACCGCTCCTGTCTGAAGGCCGCGTTGGTCCGCATAAGATTCAAGGCTTGGGCGCTAACTTCGTGCCGGATACTCTCGACCGCGAAATCTACGATTCGGTCATCGCAGTATCTGGTGAGGAAGCAATCCGCACTTCCCGCGCACTAGCAACCCAGGAGGGTATCCTGGGTGGTATTTCTTCCGGCGCAGCCGTCTATGCAGCATTGGAAGAAGCTAAGAAATCCGAAAATAAGGATAAGCTGATCGTTGCAGTTGTTCCCGACTTCGGTGAACGCTATATCTCTACGGTACTCTACGAAGATATCCGCGGCTAACCTTCCTCAAGAAACAACGCCCCACGCTTCCGTTCGCTTACGGTGCTGTGGGGCGTTTCCTCTGCTCAGAGAAGAATAGGGAATATCAGCATTCTTTTCTAGTTGTACGCAATAAAGGGTCAACATCAATATTGTGCGGCGCAGGCGCGCCTAATATGAAAACCGGCTTCGATGTTGGTACCTTGGGGAAGTATCTACTGTAACAGAAAGAAGATTATGGGATTTTTTGCCCGTCTGCGCGAAGACATTGAAAATGTTCGAGAGCATGATCCAGCGGCGCGTGGGGCTGGCGAAATCATGCTTAACTATTCGGGCATGCATGCGATATGGGCTCACCGGCTTACACACAAACTTTGGCAAAAGGACGGCACGAAATCTCTAGCTCGTACCCTCTCGCAGCTCACCCGTTTTTTGACCGGTGTCGAGATCCATCCAGGGGCCGTCATTGGGCGGCGTTTTTTTATCGATCATGGCATGGGTATCGTTATTGGTGAGACCACCGAAATAGGTGATGATGTGATGCTCTATCATGGCGTTACTCTCGGCGGTCGCTCGCTTGAAAAGATTAAGCGCCACCCCACAATCGAAGACAGAGTAACAATCGGTGCTGGTGCTAAGGTGCTGGGTCCAGTAGTCATTGGGGCAGATAGCGCTATCGGAGCAAATGCCGTGGTGGTAAACGATCATCCGCGTGATTCCATAATTACGGGTATCCCTGCGAAACATCGTCTGCGTACACCCGAGAAGAAGAAGCCTCTGGTCGATGCTGTGGAATATATCGACCCAGCAATGTGGATCTAATCTTGAGTGGTGCTCTCTATGAGGTTTGTGGTGTTTTATCTATGACGGCATCTCGCTGCAAACCTCAATAGTGCAACTACTACGATATAAGGTTTCTGTACCCTGAATAAGGTCATTAAACCCACCGATAATCCGGTGTTACCCGTGTGAACCACCCACGACTCCAGGTCTTCTTTGGGCAGACGGAGCATCATTGCTCGCAGCGTGTTCTCAAGATTCTCAGCCTTGTCGGTCACTGGATCGCGCGCATACGGACAAAACACAGACAAAAAGGGGTGTGGCTGCTTTCTCACGAAACGGCCACACCCCTTTTATTGACGCTGTTCTTAAGATCCAGGTTCTAGTGAACGTGGATATCTGCAGCGTTTACTTCTGAACGGTCACCGCTCCACATAGTGTGAAATGCGCCTTCTGCGTCCACACGTCCATAGGTGTGCGCTCCAAAGAAGTCACGCTGCCCCTGAATAAGGGCTGCAGGCAGACGGTCGCGGCGCAGTCCGTCATAGTAAGAAAGCGCCGAGGAGAAGACCGGAACCGGCACACCCAACGCGGTAGCCTTTGCAACCACACGGCGCCAAGAAGGAACAAGCTCTTCCATCAGATTCTTGAAGGCGGGTGCGAGAAGCATATTGGCCGGTACCTCACCCGCGTAAGCCGCCATAATATCGCCCAGAAGCTCCGCGCGAATAATGCATCCAGCACGCCAAAGCGATGCGATAGTGTCAAGGTGCAGTTCCCAGCCGTATTCCTGCCCGGCACGAGCGATCATATCCATACCCTGTGCATACGCCACCAGTTTTGAGGCAAAGAGCGCACGGCGCACGTCTTCGACAAATTCGGGATCGCCTGCACCGACTCCGGTGGTCGCGATGAGACCAGCAGGAAGTTCCTGCTGAGCCTGTGCACGCGCCTTAACATCTGAAGAAGACAGGGCACGAGCGAAGACAGATTCAGCGATAGCGGATACTGGAGCTCCCAAGTCAAGAGCAGCCTGAACGGTCCAACGACCGGTACCCTTCTGACCGGCCTGGTCAAGAATAACGTCTACCAACGGTTTACCGGTCTTCGCATCAACCTGTGCCAAGACTTCCGAGGTAATCTCAATCAGATATGAGCTGAGGTCGGTCTCATTCCATTTCTTGAAGATTTCAGCCTGCTCGGCGGGTTCAATACCTGCAACAGAACGTAGAATATCGTAGGCTTCGCCAATAACCTGCATATCGGCGTACTCAATTCCGTTATGCACCATTTTGACGAAATGTCCTGCGCCATCGGTAGAGATCCAGGCGCAACAGGGAGAACCATCCTGCGGCGCTTTTGCTGAAATTTTCTCTAACATAGGACCTACATGCTTGTAGGATTCAGCCGAACCGCCCGGCATAATCGAGGGTCCCCAGAGGGCACCTTCTTCGCCACCAGAAACGCCGACGCCCACAAAGTGCATACCTTTTTCTGCAAGAGATCGTTCACGGCGAATAGTATCGGGGAAATGAGAGTTACCGCCGTCAATAATAATGTCCCCCTCATCAAGAAGAGGAGTTAACTGCTCAATAACAGCGTCTACGGGGGCACCCGCCTTTACCATAATCAGGATGCGGCGAGGAGATTCGAGCGAGTCCACCAAACCTTGAAGCGACTCGGTACGGATGAAGTCACCGTCTGCGCCGTGCTCAGAGAGCAAGGCATCGGTCTTCTCAACAGAACGGTTATGCAGTGCTACGGTGTACCCGTTACGTGCTAGGTTACGTGCTAGGTTAGCGCCCATGACGGCAAGCCCGGTAACACCAATCTGTGCCTTCTTGTTTTCAGTCATGTATACAAGAATACGCTGTTTTACGTTTTATCCGCGTGTATCCAAGGAATTAAGCGTTTGGATTAGACAGGAATAACATTCGGCAGTCTTTGAATAATTATTGTGAGCATTCCACGATATACCCATGATGCGCGGAGAGAATGGATATAAAGGAAAATCCCGTACCGCCTGTTACGGTACGGGATTTATATGTGGGTCCTACCGGGATCGAACCGATGACATCCACGGTGTAAACGTGGCGCTCTACCAGCTGAGCTAAAGACCCAATTTTCGCTATAAAAACCTTTGTTTTCCTGCGAACAAGGTAATACTATACGGGGTTTCTCATGTACTCGCAACTGAGATGTGCATGTTATATGTCACATCAGAATTAGATAGTGGTCACTACGCCCTCAAAGTCTTCACCCCATGACTATACCCCTCATAAAACCACATAAACACAAATAACAACATGCCTCAAGGTGTCAAATTTTAAGGGGGAAAGCCCCTATATCGGGAAATTTGCACATTTTAGGCAAAAATTCTTACCGCGGAATATCGCACCAACCTGCCCACTTTCATTCATAACCCAGAGCCTCCAACGAAAAAACCTCAAAAACAGTCATCAGAGATCAAAATAAGGTCTAAGATAGTAGAGAAAGAAGTATGCTCCTAGAACACTGTGCGCATGCTTACCAAAGGGTGCCTCGCACCAGCGCCACAAGCGCCTTCACAATTGGATAAGAAGAGAGGTTGGATTAGTTTGGCTAACGTACCGAACGAACACTCCCTGAGTACTCTACTTGACGGCCTCAAGGACGTCGACGTTGAGGAGACTCAGGAGTGGACCGAGTCCCTTGAGGACCTCATCAAAACTCACGGCACCGAACGTGCCGAGTACATCCTGCGATCCCTAATTCAGGAAGCAGGCAAGAAAGGCGTTGAGGTACCGGTTCTAACCAAGACCGACTACATTAACACCATTGCAGTCGACCAGCAGCCTGAATACCCCGGCGATGCTGACCTTGAAGAACAATACCGTAACTGGATTCGCTGGAACGCTGCCATTATGGTGCAGCGCGCACAGAAACAGGGCATCGGTGTTGGTGGACACATCTCCACCTATGCAGGTATCGCTGATCTTTATGAAGTTGGGTTCAACAACTTCTTCCGCGGACGCAATCACCCCGGCGGCGGTGACCAGGTATTCTTCCAGGGCCACGCCTCTCCCGGTAACTATGCGCGCGCTTTCGTTGAGGGCCGCCTCAGCGAAGAGGACATGGATGGCTTCCGTCAGGAGAAGACCAAGGGCGAGCATGGCATTCCCTCTTACCCGCACCCCCGGTGCATGCCTGAGTTCTGGCAGTTCCCCACAGTATCGATGGGTCTAGGCCCCCTTAATGCTATTCACCAGGCTTCCTTTAACCGCTACTTGCAGAACCGCGGTATCAAGGACACTTCGCAGCAGCACGTCTGGGCATTCCTCGGCGATGGCGAGATGGATGAGCCCGAATCACGCGGTGCACTGCAGCTCGCGGCTAACGAAAAACTCGATAACCTGACCTTCGTGGTTAACTGCAACCTGCAGCGTCTTGACGGTCCTGTGCGTGGTAATGGCAAGATCATCCAGGAGCTCGAAGGGTTCTTCCGCGGTGCCGGATGGCATGTCATCAAGGTTGTCTGGGGCTCCGAGATGGACGAGCTTCTCGCTAAGGACAAGAGCGGTAAGCTCATCCAACTGCTGAACGAAACCTTGGACGGCGACTACCAGAACTTCCGCGGCGAAGACGGCGGTTACATCCGTGAGCACTTCTACGGCAAGTACCCCGAAACCAAGGAACTTGTTGCTGACCTGACCGATGACGAAATCTGGGCTATTCGCCGCGGCGGTCACGACTACAAGAAGATCTACGCTGCATACAAAGAAGCGCTGGAGACTAAGGGACGTCCGACCGTTATTCTGGCACAGTCCATTAAGGGTTACGCTCTTGGCCCCTACTTCGAGTCCCGTAACTCGACCCACCAGATCAAGAAGTTCACCATGGAAGCGCTCAAGGGCTTCCGTGACCATCTGAACATCCCGATCTCTGATGAAGAGCTGGAGAAGGACCTCTACAACCCTCCGTACTACCGTCCCGGTCAGGACAACCCGGCAATTCAGTACATGCTCAAGCGTCGCGAAGAACTCGGTGGTTTCCTCCCCGGTCGCCCCAATACTCAGCCTGAGATTCAACTGCCGGACGACAAGGTCTACGCGGGTACCAAGAAGGGGTCAGGCAAGCAGCTTGCCGCATCCACAATGGCATTCGTGCGTCTCATGAAGGACCTAATGCGTGTCAAGGGCTTCGGCCACCGTATTGTGCCTATTACTCCCGATGAGGCACGTACCTTCGGTATGGACGCGTTCTTCCCCTCAGCTAAGCTGTACAACCCGAACGGACAGAACTACGTTCCTGTTGACCACGAGCTTATGCTCTCCTACACGGAGTCGCCGCTGGGTCAGATTTTGCACGTGGGTATTAACGAGGCTGGCGCGACCGCAGCATTTATCGCGACCGGTACCTCTTTCGATACGCACGGTGAGCCGATGATCCCGATTTACATCTTCTACTCGATGTTCGGTTTCCAGCGCACCGGCGACGCTTTCTGGGCTGCTGCCGACCAGTTGGCACGAGGCTTTATTATCGGCGCTACTGCGGGTCGTACCACGCTTTCCGGCGAGGGTCTGCAGCATATGGATGGCCACTCCCCCATCCTGGCAAGCACCAACCCTGCCGTGAAGCACTACGACCCTGCATACGGCTACGAGATCGGGCACATCGTCAAGCGTGGTCTTGAGCAGATGTACGGTAACCTCGATGAAGATCACGATGTCATGTACTACCTGACCGTGTACAACGAGCCGATCCACCAGCCTGCAGAACCCGAGAACCTGGATATTGATGGTCTGCTCAAGGGCATCTACAAGCTCAAGGATTCTGAGCTTACCTCCGGACCCAAGACTCAGCTGCTCGCCTCCGGTGTTGCTGTACCGTGGGCTTTGGAAGCTCAGAAACTCTTGGCTGAGGACTGGGGCGTTTCGGCTGATGTATGGTCGGTAACCTCGTGGAACGAGTTGCGCCGCGAAGGTCTTGCTGCTGAGGAAGAAACCTTACTCAACCCCGATAAGCCTGCACGTGTACCCTACGTGACTCAGAAGCTTGCCGGTGCTGAAGGTCCTATTGTGGCGACCTCCGATTACATGTCGGCTATGCCTGACCAGATTCGCCAGTTCCTCCCGAACGATTTTGCAACTCTGGGAGCCGATGGCTTCGGTTTCGCGGATACCCGCCCCGGTGCACGTCGCTTCTTCCACATTGATGCTCAGTCAATGGTAGTTCGTGCCCTGCAGCTGTTGGCAAAGGACGGTAAGGTGCCCGCCGATGCGGCTGCCAAGGCGTTTGCCAAGTACGATCTGAATAACGTTAACGCAATTCAGGCAACACATATCGATGACTAGTTCCATTGTGTTCTAGCCAGGCTTTCAGCGGAAAGCCAAATTAACTGGTTCCCTCGCTCTTGTACGGTGCAAGAGCGAGGGAACTTTTTACCCTTGAAAACCGTCCAGTACAACTTCCGAGGGGCTTCTATCACAGGTGGAGCTTTATCAAATAAATATGTTTTGATGATATTTTTTACTCCATGTCTCGGTATATAATTGGAAGGTCAGAATCACCACAATCACCAAGGGACTTCAGTGTCTAACAACCTCCAGGCAAACTTTAAAAGTATAGACGCGGAGATTACATCGTCGTGGGCTTTTGGAGAAAGTATCCACGATTCCGAATTTGTATCTTTTTATACTTTTGTCGAGAAAATTAAATCCGCACAACAAAAGAATACTCAAATACTACCGAGTAAACCTTTTAATGGTAGCGTGCAGGTATATTACTCCTTTAAATACAACGACACTATCGTTCAAACAGAACATGCTTTCTACGAGAATATTTGGCAAGGTTTTCGGGAAACTCTGCGTATGATCCTTGATGGCCATGACAACCTGCTTCCGGGTGGCATGAACCGTATTATCGATCGTCAAATTAAAGCTGCCGAGAATCAAAACCCTAATATTTCTGCACTCCAGCTTGTGGAGTGCATTCCTCTTTTTAATACCGCAGTACAGGAAGCCCATAAACGTTCACAAGATACCGTAAAAAAGTTTTCCATATACCGCGATATTCGTATTTGTATCTATTTTGGAAATTCTGCCGGAATGCCATATTCCCGAGTTCCTGTACAACTTCAGGATCTCATTTCGCAGCATATTAAACCTTTAATCGAAAAACCGCCTACTCAACGGAAAAAACCCACGCCTAAAGATTTTGAGAATACCCTCAATGCAGTTGAAGAAGAAAGCGGCAGGTTTTATCCCACCGGGCCTGTTGCAAAATCTCTTTTTAAAAATAAATGTGTTGTTCTTGAGGGAGTCGCGGGCTGTGGAAAGTCTTACCAGATCAATACTCTCTCACGTGAGGATACTGGGTACGGCAAGGCCAACATTACAACGGTAGTCTTCCACCCGTCCACGAGTTACGAAGAGTTCGTGAGCGGTCTGCGTCCAAACTTTTCACGCCAAGAAGATGAGCCTGAATTTGTGTCTCACGAAGGTGTATTTCTTCAAGCCTGCCGAAAAGCTGTTGAGAACCCCACGACACCACATCTGCTTTTCATTGACGAGATTAACCGCGCCAATACCTCCCGTGTTTTCGGCGACCTTATGCTCGTTATTGAAACGTCAAAGCGTGTTTCCGTAAAAAAACTTCAGGATCATCGTGAAAAACTTTACGGTTCAGTATTTGCAGCTGATGCGGATATTCCCCAGGGTTTCACCTATGCGACTTTGCAAACTCCGCTTTATTATCAGGGTAAAATATATAACCGTTTAGTAGTTCCAGATAACCTGCACATTCTGGGAACTATGAATTCTACCGACCGCTCTGTGGGTACCATTGATTTGGCTTTGCGCCGTCGCTTTATCTGGATGGAAATGAATCCTCACAATGAAACAGATTTGCGTACAGAGCTTGAAGCTGAACGAGGTGCTATTTCTGAAGAATTAGACATCGTTATAGAACGGTATGCGGATATTAACGCCATTCTTGAATCCGAGGTTGGCCCGGATGCACGTCTAGGACATTCCTATTTCTTCTCTCGAAATTCCACCCCCGAAGACATTGCACGGGCTTTGTTAACCCAGCTTGCGGAAATTGCAGCGACTTTCAATATCAGTTCCGGCATTCTCGAAAAGATCGGTTCTATCAATGGGCTATCCGTCAAGATGGTGGGCCAGCGACTCGGCAGCCGCCCACGCGTGGTTGGTTCATGGAGCGGTCCCGGTCTGCCTTCTGCTCCTAAGCCCGCAGGTCAAATTCCCTGGTTGGAAGTAACGGGTGGTGAGTGAAGTTCGCTACTTTCAAGCGAGCGCGCGCGGTAACGGTGTCGGCGTTACGATCCTAAAACACACGCATCCTCAGCCGGGTGCCGTGCATACTCTGGTTATCCATGTGTTGCCCAAGCTCTGGTGCAAACAATGGGTATCGGCTGAGCAGCCGGAAGTTATTGCGCCTTTTAATGTGAAAATCGCCCCTGAGGCAGGCGGACAGTTCTCCTCTGTGCAGGATCCTGAGTCTTCGCTTTACGAGCATAGCGATGACGGTACGTTATCTCTCTATGTCTATGAGACTGAGATTCTGGTGCTTCCGAAGCCTTGGGCTGGGTATTTAGAGACGGTTTCGGGCTCTGCCCTGCCGCCGCATGATGATGATAATGAGGGCGGTGCCTCAGATCCACTGTGGACAGCGCTGGAGTACCCTGAAAAGCCTGTCTATGCAGTGGCTGCTACGGTTTGTGGACGGTTTTTAGGACCGGCTACGGCCCGTGAGAATATGGACTTTTCGGCAGGTGGTCAAGGTACTGGCTGGCAGAAGGTTTCTTTGTTATGGCGTATGCTGGCAGAGCATCATGAGGAACAGGCAATTATTCAGGGACATCGTGACATTACCCCGCAGGGTTCCGAACTTTTTCCGCATATTCCTTCGCTCAAAGAGGCTATGTACCGCGTTTTTGTTGATTCAAGCGGGCAGGCTTTGGCGCATCGTCGTCCGGTTTTTGAGCCTGAGGTGGATGAATTACTTTTTGTGCGTGGTCGTATGCTTCCACGCGAGCTTGTAAACCGGCGGATTAACCGACGTATTGGGGTTGTTTGCGAGTTCGATTCTCTGACGACGGATACGCATTTATGGCAAATGATCCGCGCCGGATTACAGCAGGTGGCAACTCATGCCGCCGATAATGAGGTCGTCGACGATGCTTTAGGGTACGAGTCTGTGTTGCGTGATGTGAGCACGCAGAATATTCGTAGTCTGCTGACCGAAACGCTCTCCCCTGCTTTTGCTATGCGATTGTCGGCACAAACTTTGCGCGCTTACCACTATGCGCAATCTATTTTGTCGCAACAATATGGCTTTGGTTTAAGCGATAGTCCGTATGAAGCGGGTGTGCTGGCAAATATTAAATTTGATACTTCGTCATTATGGCGAAAAATGTTGGTGCGGGCCCTCACGGATACCGGTTTAGAAGTGCGTGTGGAAAGCCCCGTTGGTATGCTTTATCACCGCAATGCTGAGGGTCGCCAGCAGGGTGTGGCCTTTGCGAAACCAGATATGATGCTGTATTCCCGAGGCATTCTGGTCGCAACCCTTGATGGCAGGTACACCACGTATTGTGAAGATTTAATGCAGCGATCCGAGCATGAACGGTACCGAATGCTGGCGGTCGCGTACCGCACAGGCGCGGATGGTTATACAGCATATCCAGTAGCTCACGGTCCTGGAACTCTAGGCAGGATCCTGACGGTAGGCGAGTCCGGGGCGTATCCTCAGGCACCTATGTCTGCGGAACATCATGTGACGACCTGCGGGGTGCGTTTCCCTCAACCCGAGGATGGACGCACTACCGCTGATGCCTCGCATTTGGCGAAGGTGCTTAGGAAGGTTCCTGCTGAGCCTTCATAGAGTGCAAAAGGCCCGCAGGCGTGACCTATGCCGAACTCCTAGCGTGGTGCTGTTGATGTCTCTGTTCTTCCCCCAATACCCATAGGGCGCTTTTAGAAGGCTTCTGCAATAATTTCAGGAATGCGCTCCGGGTTCACCAGATCGGGATGGGTACCGTTCTTCAACGTGACGGTACGGAACGAGCCCACATGAGGCTCCCAGCCGTGCGCATCCAGATAGGGTTGATCGTCATGGCTCACTCCAATCAATACGACTTTTCCGCCAAAGTTAAGGTGGTTCGAGCCGCGCATAAGGGCGGCAGAGGCACGCATAGATTCCAAACATACTTCTAGCTTGTCTTCGGGTAGATATCCCATAGCCGACCCGGCATCTCGCAGTCGTTCGAGCGTCTGTGGCAAGTCAAGAACGGTCTGCGCCGATACTTCGGGAAGACCGCCCATACGTAAGAGGGCACGAAAGCTCTCTTGCTCGTCCGGTTCAGGAATCCCCTGCCACTGTTCGACGGGGTATGCATCCAGAAGCGTAACCTGTTGTACATCGTAACCGGCAGTCTCGGCAAGCGCGGCTACCTCGACGGCGGCAGTACCGCCAACGGACCAGCCCATCAGGGAAAATTGTGATGGAAGCTGACGTTCCTCAAGGGTCTCACGAATACGCGCAAGATACCCCTCGGCGAGTTCACGAAGGCTCTGGGCGTAGCCAGCATTTGGGTTCGTGAATGCCTCATGTTGCAGTGCGTAAACCGACGGATGCCCGGGTATGTAGGGCAGATAGGCGGCATAGCACCATCCCAGACCGCCTGCGGGCGGCAGGATAAAGAGCGGTACGGTATTCTTCGATGTTGCGGAGTCCACCGAGTCCGCCTCACGCAGAGGCAGAACCGGGGCAAATTCGACATCAGTAGAATCCTCGTTCAAGACCGCAGCCAGCCCCTTGACCGTGGGATTAGCGAAGAGGGCACCAATACTGAGCGTCTTTCCAAGGTTTTCTTCAATCTTGGCAATGACGGAAAGTGCCGCAAGAGAGTTACCACCCGCTGCGAAAAAGTCTTCGGTTACACCGAATTGTGAGCGTCCCAGCACGCCCGCGATAATCTCGCTAATTTGCTGTTCTAAAAGTCCATGGGGGCCGTCTGCGGTGTTGGTATCAAAGGTAAACTCGAGCCGTGCCAGGTTTTTGCGATCTGCCTTGCCTGAAGGGCTAACCGGGAACTGAGCCATGGTGTGCCATAGGCGCGGTACCATATAGTCTGGCAAGGTGTTCTCACAATGCTGACGAGCTTGAGCAACAATACGGTTGCGTTCAGTTTCAGGAACGTCACCTATCTCTAGGAACGCTGCGAGAGCGGGTTCGGGCATCTTCGTGTAGAGCAAAACGACGGCGCTATGGACTCCCTCAACGTGGGAGAGCGTAGTTTCGATGTCGCCAAGCTCTAGACGTTGCCCATGCAGTTTTACTTGGTGATCGGCACGACCACGGTAGAGGATGACTCCGCGAAGGTTTTTGGCCAAGGTGCCGGGTTTTTGGTTTGTGGCGGTGAGGTTCCACTCGGCAAGATCGCCAGTACGGTAAAGCCGCTCCCCCGTAGCGTTGTCCAGGATAAAGGCTTGTGCAGTTGCCTCAGGATTGTTCTGGTACCCCACAGCAAGCTGTACACCCGATAGGTAGAGTTCCCCTACGAATCCGGGCGGTATCGGCTGTAAAGCCTGGTCGAGAATACGAGTTTGGGTGTTACAAACGGGCTGGCCGATAGGAACAGTACTGCACTCTGGGTTTTGGGAGCTATCCCAGAAGGTAACATCGACGGCGGCTTCCGTAGGCCCATAAAGATTTAAAGGGTAAACACCCATAATATTATGCGCACTGAGAATCTGATCCTTCTGAAGTGCCTCGCCCGAGCAGATAAGATAGCGCACATGGTGTCGCTGCTCCCCCGATCCAAAACCTGCTTCAGCTAAAGTACGTTGAGCGTAGGGAGACTCTAGGAAAGCGGTGAGCATCGTGGGTACGAAATGCAGACAGGTAACGTTCTGTTCGGCGATAACACGCGCCAGGTAGGCCGGATCCCGGTGCCCATCAGGAGCGGCAATAACGACGGCGGCCCCTTCCTGAAGCGGCCAATAAAGCTCCCACACATGAACATCAAACGATATAGGCGTTTTATGTAAGATGCGGTCCCCCGCACGGTCTTGTGTGGATGCGCCGACCGGAATCTGTGACTGCTGCCAGCGTAACCGGTTATCAATGGAACGATGACTAATCGCAACACCTTTGGGTCGCCCTGTCGAACCCGAGGTAAACAAGATATACGCGGTATCACCCAGTGCTGTGCCGATACCCGGGAATGTTTTTGCCTCGGGAACATCTACAAGGTTTAGAGGTTCTCCGACAGGAGCAGTTAAGGAAGTAAATTCAAGTTGCTGCAGCCCGCACAAACTCTGCGTATTCGCTGGTTTTAACTCGGCCTCTGCAATAGGACTCAGCCCGGAACCATACACAAGCGCCGAACACTGCGCATCTTCCATCATGGAGCTCACACGTTCGACGGGCAGATCCGGCAAAATCGGCACATAGACAAACCCTGCATAGAGCGCCGCATATAAGGCGATATATTGTTCAAGTCCTCGATGAAAACGTAGGCCTACAGCAGTTCCAGGGCAGACGCCAGCTTCCAGCATCGCCTTTGCTAGGGCGCGGGCTCGCACATCCAGCTCGTGATACGTGAGTACCTGCGAAAACTCATAGGCCTGCCGAGATTGCGGGGACAACGTACCGTCCTCATCCGGCGCGCAGGCGTAGAGTGCGGGTTCGTTCGGGTAGCGTGTGAGCGCACCCTGAAAACGCTGAAGCAAAGTTTTATACTCTATCGGATGCGCGGTAGCGTTAAACGATTCCAGCAGCTCTACCTCATGCGGTAACGCAGTCGTCAGGGTATCCATCGACCGCTCCTCAAGGGCAGCCTGAGCCCAAGATTCCAACCAATTTTGTAGGTGCCGGGCGTGAAATTCTACGTGCTCATGGGTGTAGAGGTTCGGGTTGGCATCGAGCTCCACAGAAATTGTGTGACCGCGCCCGGGTATGCCTCGCAGGGTAATGGTCATATCCACAACTGGCCCCGCAGATATGTTATGAATATATCCCACAGAAGCAGGCGCGTTTTCAGTAGGTGCACCTAGCGGTAAAGCGGCATCAAACGGTATAACATTGATCTGGGTACCAAAGAGGCGATTGTCATCGGACTGCGCTAAACGTTCTAGGTCTTCTTGTCGAGCAAGCGGATGTGAGGCGTTTCGTGCATACTGGTTCTTTACGCTATCGAGTGCCTGTGCGATACTTCCCATACCTGAAACCTGTACAGGAAGCACGTTCACGGCGGTGGTTCCAGTCTGAGCGCTGGTCTTGCCGAGAGCACGGGTTTCTGCGGGAACCTGGGCCCCAAATATACGGTTCATCTGGGGTATACCAAAAGCAGCGCTTCTATGCCCACCAATACGGGCCAGATAAGACCCTACAGCACCGGTTACAGTAACGGGCCAGGAGGTTCCGTACATTTTGCCAATTTCCAGCATATCTCGCTGTAATTTATCAGGCAGGGTCAGTACCTCACGCAAGGTTTGTGGTGCCGGTGATGCACTCCGTGCCGCCAGCGATGTATCGGGCTGGCTAAGTACTTCCGCTTGCTCGGAAGTCCACAGGGCCAGGTCCTCTTCTCGGGCATGTTCGGCTGCGTGGTCAGCCTGAAGAAGCTCCATTAGAGAGGCACGTTTAACGGTAGGCAGAGGTTTTCCGGCGCTCAAAGCACGATAGATAGCTGCTACGCGAGACAGAGCGTTAAACACCGCAAAACCGTCTGCCACCACATGGCTAAAGCTGTGGTAAACCCAGAGTTTATCCCCGTAGTATGTGACAGCGGAGCGTACCGTAACACCCGCATCGGTGATCAGCGGTTCGCGAATCAGCTCGGATGCCCAATCACGTACCGTTGCCGGAACGGGATTCTGTTCTTCCGTTTCTTCCTGAGTCGGGAGGGAAATTACCGGAAGTATCTCAAGATTAGTCAGAAACTCATCAAGTGGCATGACTCTTTGCTCTGGACGCCCAGTCTGCACGCGCGTCTGCACCCGGAAACCTTCATTTTCACGGTAGAGCTGAATAAATGCCTCACGCAGGTAATCAAGATTCGTCTCGGGTGGGCATTCCATGATCTCTGCCGTGTTATAGCAGGGATTTTTGGGATCGATAATAGCGGCAAGATAAATACCTTGAGCGCTTTTGGTCAGGGGAATCCAGTCATGCTTGGACCCACTATGCTCGGTGATGCTCATAGTCCGGTCTATTCTTTCAGGCGGTGTCGTGTGTTGGTTGGGTGAGTATCGGCCTTATACAGGTACCGATTTCGTCAAAGTTAGCTGATGCGAGTGAGCAAAAATTCGACGGTCGGGTTTTCTACCAGTTCAGTGAATTCGATAGTAATCCCCTTGCCCGCGAGGTCATCGAGCAGGGCAAAAGCGCCCATTGAGTCCATCCCCAGAGAAAAAAGGTCGGTCGTAGACTCGGAAAATGCGGTATCCAGCGAATCCGCCTCATGGATGTACTGAGCAAGCAGGGGGCGGAGAGTAGTCTCTGCGGACATTATGTTCCTCTCTGGCATCATGTCTTATGTATGCCAAAATTTATATACACATAAATTGTAGATGAGGTTACCCTACATGAAAACTATGTAAACCTTTATATCACCGTCATATAGCGGGTGTTGACCACCTATACGTGACTATTATTCTCTGCGCACGCCTCACAGAGCACCTGCTTTTGAGTTAAACTTCCGGGGTAAGAACCTCAAGATTCTTACCCCGGTATTATGGTATCCGCACGCTTATTTAGCCCGCGCTAATGCTTACCTTAGTTACTCTTACTCCTGAGCCAGCATCTCAACTAGTTTAATGCGAAGTTCACGGCGTGAGATCTTACCCACGTTTGTGGTTGGCAGAGAGCTCAATACCTGTACACGTTCGGGGATCTTAAAATCAGCCAGCTTCTTTTCAGTGAAATACTCGTACATGGTACGGCGCGGATTCTCACCGAGCGATTTCCCAGCCTGAAGTACGACTATCAAGCAGACGCGCTCACCCACAGTTTCATCGGGCAGACCAAGGGCTACTGCATCCAAAATATCCGGATGCTCTAACGCCAACTCCTCAATTTCATCCACCGAGATCTTCTCACCGTTACGGTTAATTTGATCTTTAGCGCGTCCAGTAACTTCAAGATACTTTCCCGCGACTATACGCACGATATCGCCCGTGCGGTAGAAACCGTCTTCAGTAAAGCTGAGCTGATTAGCGTTTTCTTCGCGATAATACCCGCGAATCGTATAGGGTCCGCGCGTGAGTAGGTGACCGCTCTGCCCTGGCTCGACAGGGTTATCCTGTTCATCCACCACGCGGATTTCATCAGCCGGGCTGATAGGGTATCCCTGAGTATTCATGCGTATATAGGGTTCATCACGCAGACGAGTGTAATTCACCAAGCCTTCCGCCATACCGAAGACCTGTTGGATGCTCACACCTAGGGTTGTTTCGAGCTCCCCCGCCACCGTCGGAGCAAGTTTCGATCCGCCCACCTGAAGCACGCGGAGCGAAGACAGCTGCACATCACGTTTCTTTACAGATGCCAGCCAGGCCTGCGCCAAGGGCGGTACGAGTGAGGTGAAGGTAACGCCTTCCATCTGAATCAGATTAAGCGCCGTCTGAGGGCTAGGATCAGCAGCAAATACGAGCTTACCTTGCACACACATTACGCCCAGGATTCCAGGCGAACTCATCGTGAAATTATGTGCCGCAGGAAGCACCACCAACATGGTTGTGTTGTTATTCAGTTTGCAAATATCGGCGGAACCACGCACCGAGTACAAGTAGGCTGCGTGGGTGCGCGGAATTAGCTTTGACATACCGGTTGTACCGCCGGAAAGCTGCAAAAATGCAATCTGCTCGCTTGCCAGAGTGTTTTGGGTATTCTGCACAACACCGGGATGGAACGGCTCCGCCAGCTCCGCCTCGCTCAACGGAGTTACCGGGAGCGCAGCATCAAGGGCAATAGGCGGTTCTAGACCATCAGCACGCATCGTCTGTGCCACATCGTCGGCGAGCGCTGCAAAATCTGCCCCCGGAGTTTTCGAGGAAAATATATGCGCAGCGGCATCAGTGCGGGTTGCAAAATGAACAAGCTCACTCGTGCGGTGCTGTGGCAGGCAAAAGACCGGTAAGGCCCCTGCCCAAAAAATACCCATGAGATATATCAGGTATTCGGCGATATTTCCTAACTGTAAAAGCACACGATCGCCGGGTTGCACCCCGGCATTCTCTAGGTGACGTGCTGCGGCACGAGCAGCCGCCTCCAGCTCTCCATAGCTCAGTCGAATCTGCTGCGGTTTGCCCTCTGCGTCGCTCTGTGCATGCGAAAGTGCCACTAACGCCGGAAAATGTGGCTTAGCACGGCAGGCATCAAGCAGAAACTCGGGTATAGTCTGATCGATCCAGTACCCTTCTTCACGGTAACGCCGTGCGAAATCCTCAGGAATCAGTGGGGTTTCGAGCAGTTCGGAGCGTTCCACAATCTGTTCGGTCATGTTTATGTCTTTCTCGGCTATAAGATTTTAGGGGTTGGGCATAAGAATGCGATTCAGCGCGGGTATGATAGCTCCACGCCAGCAGGCGTAGTCGTGGCCGCCGTTGAATACAGTGTAGTTCAGGTATGTGTCCACGGATTCGAGTTCCTGAACAAAACGCTGATGCGGCGGCAACAGAATCCATTCCTGCTCACCTACCTCGACCTCAAGGTGAAGGTGGGACAACCGGTGCAGTTCATTGGCTTCACGCAGCTGTGAGAGTTTGTCGAAAACCTGGGGCTGCCACAGCGAAGACGACTGGGCAATTGCAGCTCCGAAGGATTCTGGGCGTGAGAAAACCGCCAGCAGAGAAGACAGCCCGCCTAAGGATTGTCCGTTGATGATAATATCCTGTGGCTTTGGCCGCAGCCCGTGATGACGCCTCAAATGAGGAAGCGCTTCTTCTACAATATAGTCGGCTATGGGGCTGTCTCCATTGAGCTCTTGCCAGCGGCGTTCTCGACCACCCGAGTGCAGAAAGAAGACATTCATATCCGGAATACGCCCGGCGGCAAAGGCTCGGTTGAGCATATGCTCCATACCGTGCCCGTACCAGACTTCACCGTCGAAAAGGATAAAAAGCGGAGAATCAGGATGTGGGTTTCCTACTCGTCCCAACAAATATTCATGCCCGTCCGCAGTACTCATCCAGTGCGGTTCAGGAAGGCTGTCGAGTTCCTGTTGAGTAAGCAGAAACTCATGAACCGGCGCATCGGCAAGTTCAATCACACCCATACAACGGCCAATACGGTTGCAGACGGTCTTCGGGTTAAGCGGGTCGCCTTCACCAGAATCGAGAGCGGTGCGCAATGTCACCTGATCGTCCTCCCCCAGCCAGATCGGGCGTTCTCCTGGCAGCGTGGGAATAAAGTTATAGGAAGCCCGCCAGTCGGTGCGCATCTGGAAGCTCAGCTCCCACCAATCGGTGCCTGGAATACGTTCCATCAGAGACAACGGCAGGTTTTTCTCATCTGTCAGTCTATTGACAAAAATGAGAACCTGCTCTGCCGTGGCATGCTGATACAGGAATGTGACAATGCGTTCGTTCTCATTCGCTGTTCCATCGTCGTAGTAAGCCTGCTCGATAAGTGGAGTCCCATCCGCTACGATCTCTGTGATGCGGGCGTTAAGTTCTTGCGCGTCCACGGCTTCGTTTACGATGCGCGTCATAAGCGGGCTGGGTACGCGCGGGGCAGGCGTTGGGCGCGGGGTTTTAGGCGGCATAGGACGCGCCATGATCTTTGACTTGAGATTCTGTGTGGTTTTATGTGGAAGGGTCTCAAAATCACCCATAAAAGGCTCCTTAGTGACCTTCGCGGGCGGCGGCAATTGCGTCCGCGGCAATAGTAATCTCTTGGTGAGCTGCCGGAACTACCAGTGGTGTTCCGGTACAGGGGTCATCGCATATAACAGATTCTAGGTCGAAAACTTCCTGAATTAGCTCGGCAGTGACAATTTCCTGAGGATCACCCTGAGCGATAATCCTACCTTCCTTCATGAGTACTGCATGAGTGGCGTATCGGAAAGCCAGGTTCAGATCGTGCAGCACAACCGCAACGGTATGCCCCTCAGAGTGGAGCTTCTTGGTAAGGTTTAGCACCTCAATCTGATGGGTAATATCCAGGTAAGTGGTTGGCTCGTCCAACAGAATCAAAGGCGTCTGCTGGGCAAGGGTCATGGCAATCCACACGCGCTGACGCTGACCGCCGGAAAGCGCCTCAATAGGACGGTCGGCCAGTTCCAACACATTCGCGGCTTCCATAGCCTCAACGCAGGCAGCCTCATCTTTCTCAGACCAGGAACGCAGAAGGGATTGATGCGGGTATCGGCCGCGTGCCACAACATCCGCCACGGTCAACCCGGTGGGTGCCTCCGGCGTTTGAGGAAGCATGGCGAGAATCTGCGCGATGGAGCGGGATTTCATCTTTGAAAGCGGCAGACCATCAAGAAAAACCTTTCCGCCTTTGAGAGGATTCACACGCGCCAGAGCTTTGAGTAAGGTAGATTTACCGCAGGCGTTAGGACCCAAAATAACGGTAAGCTCACCTTCAAGCACCTTGAAGTCTATACCGCTGAGCACTGTGTGGTCGCCATAGGCTACGACCATGTCTTCACCTGCGAGTCGGCTTTCGCTAATCTCTGCACGAGCCTTCACTAGCTCTTCTTCCTTTCAAGATAAATCAGGTAAATCAGATATAAACCGCCTAGGGCTCCGGTAACCACACCGACCTGTAGGGTACGGCCGGGAATTGCAAACCTTCCAATAAGGTCTGAGGCCAGCACCATCAACGCACCCATGAGGGCAGATCCGAAAAGGGTAACGCCGCCGCTTCGCCCTAGGGTTTTCACGATATGCGGGGCAGCAAGTGCCACGAATGCTATGGGACCGGTAGTCGCGGTGGCTAGGGATACGAGAAGCACACCGAGAAAGAGCGCCCATATCCGATAAGCGTTGACATTCACGCCTAGTCCTGACGCCACGCTATCGCCAAACCGAATGGCCCCGAGAGGGCGTACCAGGGCGAGAAGCGCGGGAACTGTGACGATCAGAAAAATCATCAGTGTAATCGTACGCGGCCACGACATATCATCGAGAGAACCAGCGAGCCAGGATGCCGCCGTCTGCGCCTGAGTCAGTGATGCCCGAACTACCAACAACGAGTTGAACGCCGCAAGAGTCGATCCTACGCCAATACCCACAAGCACTAGGCGGAACCCGCGTAAACCTGTATGTCGAGTCAGTAACCACACCGTAATGGATGTTGCGATACCGCCAATGAGGGCACCGATAGCAACTTCTACTGGACCAGAGTCGAAGACGATAATCTGCAGGAGCGCACCAGTTGCAGCACCGTGTGTAAAGCCGATAATATCCGGTGAGCCCAGCGGGTTACCCGAGATTACCTGGAACAGCGCCCCTGAAAGCCCTAGAGCTGCGCCAACAAGCAGAGCTGCCACGATGCGCGCTTCACGCTTCTGTACTAAGACCACTGTAATGCGTTTACCCCGCCCAACGAGGGCATTAATGACGTCCATCGTCGTCACTTTGTATTCGCCCTGTTGCAGCCCCCACAGGCTAAGTGCCACGATGAGAGCGATCAGCACAATGTACAGCGTCAAAACCCGCCAGGGAACCTGCGCCTGAATGAGTCCGCGTGAGTTAAGAACAAGCCTGCCAGCCAAATCGTGACCGCGCCGTGCACCTCGAGGGCGCGAAGATTCCTGTTTCTGAGTCTTGAGGTTCGTCGCCTTAGTCTGTGTATCTGTCATCAGAGAGCTTCCACCTTACGACGAGTCATCAGGAATAGGAAGAGGGGTGCCCCTGCAAGGGTAGCGATAATTCCTACCTGAGTTTCCTGCGGGTGCTCCGGGGTCGCCATAATAACACGGGCTAAGACATCGGACATGAGCAGCCAGACAGGACCTAGAAGCGCGGAGCCATAGTTAACCCAACGTACGTCATTACCCATAATGGCACGCACGACGAAGGGAACCGCTAAACCGACAAATGAGATCGGCCCGATAGCAGCGGTTGCCGCACCTGCAAGAAGCGTTACGGCAAGAAGTGTGAGGTTTTGGGTCCGATATACCCGTACGCCTAGGGATATAGCGGCTTCTTCACCCATACTTAGCGCGTTGATCGAGGGCGCTACAAAAAACGCTAAAAGGAGACCCACGAAGATCACGGGGGCAATAGCCTGTGCGACTGATATATCACGCCCTTCTAAAGACCCGGTAACCCACACACGAAATTCGTCAAAAGCATCTTGGTTCGAGAGCATAAGTCCCTGTGCTACAGCAGCAAGGGCGGCAGAGATAGCCACACCGGCGAGAGCTAATTTAACAATTGAGCCGTCTCGACCACGCCCGAGGGTATAGACGACAGTGGCGGCTATAGCGCCCCCGATAGCGGCGGCAATCATATACTGCCAGATGCCGAGAACACCAAAAAGTACAACAGTGAGGATGACTGCAACGGCGGCACCGGCGTTGACACCCATCAGACCAGGTTCGGCGAGTGGGTTACGGGTGAGTGACTGCATGAGTGATCCGGCAACTGCGAGGGCCGCCCCGCAGGCTATCCCGATGAGTGTTCGCGGAATGCGCTGCTCAAAGATAATGGCATGACTTTCGGGGGTTGATTGCCCCGCTAAGGTTTCTACGATGCTGTCGGGAGAGAGTGATTTTAGCCCAATAGTTAGCGAGGCAAGAATACTCACGCCGAGCAGAACCGCAAAAATAATAAGCCAGGTTATTCGTCGGCCGTTTTTTTCGTTGCGCCCACTTTTCATGGTTCGTGAGGCTCCTGTGCGTTCCAAGGTTACGCTCAACGAGACTCCTTTATTATGTGTGGTCTAAGATACAGTGCTATCAACAACGCTACCGTAAAGATAGCTAAGACCGCCTTATCTCGATACCGTGTCTTGATCCCTATTGCGTTAGGGTACCTTTGGTTCTTCTCCTGAGCAAGAGTGCCAAACGCGCGTCGCAAAGGAGCGTTATCTCCCCTGCGGCGCGCGCTTATCACCATTGTCTATGGACGCTTCCGAATAATCAGTACAGCAATAGCACCGATAATAGCAACGCCAAGCACAGATACGCCCAGCCATGGGAATTCCTGCCCGTACGTTACCGTTGTGTTGCTGGTTTTATGGCTATCTGCCTGTGTCTTTGCGGAGCTAGAGGCCGACGCGCTGCTCTTCGCACTGCTGGATGCAGAGGCGCTGGCGGTCTTCTTCTGTTCGCTCTTGTTAGCGTTCTGGCCGTTTTTCTGATCGGAGGAATCTTTATTCCCGCCCTCGTCAGCCTCAGCGTTCAAACGATCATACTCTTCTTTAGAGATAGGGTTGCCATCAGCATCAAGATAGACGGTCTCTTGCTCAGATGAACCACCGTTCTGTGCCGAGTTACCGCCGTTATCTTCGGAACCATTATTACCCGAACCGTCAGATCCGGCGTTATTGTTGGACGAAGAATCGGAGCCGCCCTTAGAGGATCCTCCGTTATTTGACGAGCCGCCATTATTGCCGCCCCCGTTATCGGGTTCTCCAACGGTAAATACAGGGCTCTTATTGGTATACCGCCCTCCCGTGTTACCTTTATTACGACCGTTGGCGTCTTTACCTCCGCCTCCTCCCGTTGCAAGGAAGCGAAGCGTATGGTCGCCGGAGCCTGCGTTAGAGAGCACAAATGAACCGTTTAGGTTCCCCTTGCTATCCGTTGTTTGCCTATGCACGACGCCGTCATCATCTAGTTTGACGGTAACCTGCGTGTTTTCAGGGAAACCTGTCAAAGTGAAGTTAACTACGCCTCCGGGAGTCACATGAGGACTTACAGTTGAGCTGGTTCCTGGGGTATTCTCTGATGCTCCTCCGGGCGGGATCGCATTCGCAGCTCCCATCCCCAGGCCAAGACTAAGGGATATTGCCGCGCAGGCAGTGAGCGCCTTTGATACTGTCTTTGTGGTTCGCATGAGTTTCCTCTTCTGTGCGACTAGTGGTAATTTATACCGGTTCCCTCCCCCACCGACGGTGTGGGAGGGAACCCTGATGTTTGAGATTATTGTGTATATTTCCTCAGGTGTGAGAGGTGATTAAGCCCTCTTACGGAAGGTTAGTGCAAGCACCAAGATTATCAGACCCGCTATAGAGAGCAACACGTTATTTGCATTGTTCGCGAACCAGCGCGAGAAGCCGCTAAGCTCAGCGCCAATGATATTGGGGGCGCTATCGCTGTCGGACTGTGTTGCCGCGGTAGTTGCATTGCCCTGGGTACCGTTTTTACCGGGCGCGGCCTTGGCAGTGTGAGTTTTCTTGGGTGCGCTCTTGGCGTGGGCACCGCTGTTACTACCGTTCTTTGCGGCAGCTTTAGCGCGTGCCTGCACACGGTTGATGAGCGTATCGTTTTCCAGTTCAGCAGCAGCCCCAAGAGAAGCCTGCTTCGTAATGCTGCCTTGACGGGCTGCATAGTTGATTCCGGAGCTCTGGGTGGGAATAGGTGCCACAGAGCCATATCCTGATCCGTTGTTACCCGACCCGGCATCATAGCCGCCTGCGATTGAACCATTGTTAGAGGCGTGATTACTACTTACAGGGGCTAACGTGGAGCCGTCAGCGCCAACAATCGTAACGGACAACGTCACCGAATGCTGCTCGTCGCCCTTCTGTAAACTACCGGTCAGGAACGTGATATCGTGAACGGTGCCCACGCCCCATTTATCGCTATTTGGGAACGGCAAAGTATAGGTAAACTTGCCATCAGCATCAGCCTGAATAATGGCCACAACACCACGAGACGCATAGTCTTTACCGTTATAGTTCACAGCGTGGTCAAGTTTAATGTCACCGCCATCGTATTTAACGGCGATAACGCTATAGGGGCTCCATCCAGAACCGTTAACGACGATTCCCTGACCGTGGGCCACAGTCTTAGGACCGGTTACGGTAGCATCACCGTCGGACGCAGTCTGAGTCTCAACGACAGGGGCAGGTGCAGTAGGTGCAGGTGCCTCGTTCTTGGGGGTTTCTTTCACC
>NZ_KV820092.1:169791-236641 GCF_001815285.1 Rothia sp. HMSC065D02 | reverse complement strand
TCCGCTCAGGAAGTTAATCTCGTGCTGTGAACCGTCCGTCCACTTCTCAAATCCGGTTGAATTCTCAGCGTTCGGGAACGGCAGCTTTGCGGTGAACGTACCATCAGGATTAGCCGTAACGACCGCTACAACACCGCGTCCAGCTAAATCCTTACCGTCATACGTTACGGGATTCGTAGACTTGACTTCACCGCCGTCGTACTTCACGGCGATCACAGAACCGGTACCGTCGGCATTCTTCCAGCCGGTACCGCTAACCTCAATTTCCTGACCATTTTTCGCGTATTTCACACCGGTCACGGTAACGCCGTCGGACTCAACGGTCTGCGAGTTCTCAAAAGCGGCAGGATCATTTTTTGCCGCTTGAGGATCTGGTTTCTCTTCTGCTTTAGGCTGCTTCTCTGCTTCGTTCTTAGCAGCATTATCAGCCTTGGGCTGTACCGGAGTTTCCTCAGCTTTAGGGGTCTCTTCTGCCTTCGGAGTATCAGCAGGAGTCTCATTCTTAGCTGCCTCATCAGTCTGAGACTGCTGTGCAGGCGTTTCTTCAGCCTTTGGAGCTTCTGCAGGTGCCTCGTTCTTGGGGGTTTCTTTCACCTGAGGCTGCTCAGGAGTCTCCTCCTTTGGAGTCTCTTCCGCTTTCGGGGTTTCGGCTGCCGGAGCTCCTTCACCCACAGTTACCGTGTGAGTTGCTGAGTGCTTTTGATCGCCATCCTGCAGACTTCCGCTCAGGAAGTTAATCTCGTGCTGTGAACCGATGGTCCAGTTAGCTTCGGTGGGGAACGGGATGGTTGTGTTGAAGTTACCGTTCTCGTCTGCCTTAATAACCGCTACAACACCGCGTGCCGACAGATCCTTACCATCGTGCGTCACCGGTTTTGTGGGTTTAACATTACCGCCATCATATTTCACAGCAATAACGGCGTTGGCACCCCCCCCCGAGCCACTAATCTCAAGGCCCTGACCGTTCTTAATAACCGTAGAGCCTGCAACGGTAGCAGTATCGTTTGCTTTCGCGGCGGGTTGTTCTACCTTACCTTGAGGCATTCTCTCGTTGCCTTCACCCGGAACCTTCACAGCAGGATCCTGTGCCTGCACATTATTACCGGCCTGGGCGGGGGTAGCATCCGGAGTTTGGCCCGGATCTTCAAGAGCGGTTGCGGGGGTTGTTACGCCGGGTGCAAGCAAAGCACCCGCAAGCGCTACCACGGCACTGTAGCGGGCGGCATGATGTGCGTGCTGTGTCATCGTTATGTTCCGTTTCGTGTATAAGGTTTTCAAACTCTTTCAAGACAGCCCCAGGGGCATGTTGCTGTCTTTCAAAAGCATTTTGTGTATCTTCAGCGTATTCGTCGTTGAGTATTCAAGAGTCTAGATGCGGCACCTCCTCAAGCGAGGTGCCGCGTCTAAAATCTAATCCTACTGTCCCTGATTATTGTTTTGATTTTCGAGTAGTTTGCTGCGAACATCCGCAACAATACCGTTCATCAACAGGGGACCACCGGTTGAGGTCCATTTAGAACCCTCAACCGTAATAATATGTTCGTTCTGGTAGGCTTTCAAATTCGTGAAGCCAGATGTGGCCTCTGCCTTCTTCAAAACTTCTGATGCACCATTGGCGCTAGCATCACCTTGAACATTCGGGTTCTTCTGGCTTGCGCCGCCCAAAGTACCAATAAACATGTAGTCGGCGTCAATATCCGAGAGGTTCTCCAAAGAGACCGGCTCTGAGTGACCCTGCCCTTCACGATCCTGTGCCGGGGGACGCTGCAGCCCCAAATCTGAAAGCACCTGACCGGCTGGGAGTTCCTTCAAGATCAGTGCAGGACCGTTACCCGCCCAACGCACGATCGAGAAGGTCTTATCACCGTACAGAGGTTCTAGCTCCTTCTTGAGCTGCTCAGTAAGTTTTTCGTAGTCTTCCTCAACCTTCTTACCCTGGTCTACCAGGTTAAGAGCATCCGCTACCCGCTCAAAGTTGATGGTCCAGTCGCCGCCGGCATATCCGGTGTACACCACGGGAGCGATATCCTGCAGAGTCTTGTATGCCTCTGAACGTTTATCCACGCCTGTAGAATCAGCCAGAATAAGGTCGGGCGTGAGGGAGGCAACCTTATCGTAGTTAACCTCAGACACAGAACCGACAAGTGTAACGTCGTCTCCTACCTTATCTTTGAGGTAGTTAGGCACCGTCTGCTGACCGCGGCCAGAAATAGCGCCTACAGGCTTAACGCCAAGTGCGAGTACCGCATCCAAAGTAGGTTCTGAGAGAACTACAACGCGCTGCGGTTTAGTAGGTACCGTAATTTCTTCCTCATCTACATTCTTAACGACGCGAGTCTCACTTTCGGGAGATTCCGAAGAGTCAGAAGTCGTAGATTCCTGGCTGCATGCTGCAAGTGTAAATGCAGTGCCCGAGGCAAGCGCCATACCTAGAAAGTTACGGCGATTTACCATGAATTGAGCTAGTGACGCTGGGTGTTCAAAAGACATATTTCTCCTAAGACAAATAAACTCTACCTAACCTTACCGTCATATATGCCCTACTTCAAGGAAAAACTCTCATGGTTAACGTTAAGAATCGTCAATCTTTTTACCGATATGTGGTTTTTTCATTGGAAATACAGGTTTTTATAGTCATTACATAAAGCTATAAAGACGTTATGTCATCAAAAATATTTCACGCTTTAACCGTTTACAGCGTCACAATACGCGCACAATGCACTCAAATTTTTAAGAACAACTGCATTCATCAGAGAGATTTATCCCGGTGTGAGGATGTGACCTCCGCTTCTTTCGCGCCCTCTCCCCTAGAGAACGCAAAGCAGCAATCGCGGTCTGCGGATCTTCTGCCCCATACACCGAGCTGCCTGCAACGAAACAGTCCGCTCCGGCTTCCGCAGCTCGCACAATCGTTTCCTCCGTTATCCCGCCATCAACCTGAAGCCGCACCGGGATATCGGACCCTTCAAGCGCTGATGCGGCACGACGGATTTTAGGCAAAGTGACATCAAGGAATTTCTGCCCGCCGAAGCCTGGTTCCACTGTCATAATCAGAAGCATATCTATTTCTGTGAGCAGATCGAGGTATGGTTCTACGGCAGTTGCCGGGCGTAACGCCAACCCAGCTTTTGCCCCGGATTCTCGCAGAGTACGCGCCAGCTTAATAGGTGCGGTAGCCGCCTCCGCGTGGAAGGTTACCGATTCGCTGCCCACGTCGGCATACTGGGGAGCCCAACGATCAGGATCATCAATCATCAAGTGCACGTCAAAAGGGACAGGCGAAACTTCGCGCAGACGCTTAACAACCGGAGGCCCCCACGTCAGATTTGGTACAAAGTGGTTATCCATCACGTCAATATGTGCCGCATCCGCAGTCGAAATGCGTTCTAACTCGTGCTGTAAATTTGCAAAGTCGGCAGAGAGTATAGACGGATTAATAGCAACAGACATGAGAAAACCTCCTCAACATGACATACGGATATTCGGATAACAATAATCGCCGCACTAAAAATACGGTTGCATTGCGCGATTCTAATTCTTACGGAAAAGTGCGAGGAACATAGCATCAGTACCATGAATATGCGGCCACAGCTGTGCAGTCGTTGATGCTTCATCAAGAATATCTTCCTGACGAACCGAGGAGGATTTTTTAAGGCGTACCTGTGGACGATAGCCGGGAGCCTTATCGCCCGCAAGAGTACTTTGTCCTTCAGCGCTCGGCAGGGCAACGCTTTGAAGTATCGACTGTGTATCCAGCAGACGCACTTTTCCAGTCTCCAGTATCTCCGCAACAATATTTTGAGTCTCAGCAGCATGCGGTGAGCAGGTTACATAAGCGATCACACCGCCAGGTCGCGTAACTTCACACGCAGCTTCCAGAAGCTGACGCTGCAGAGGCAGCAAATCGGCAATATCACGCGGGGATTTACGCCAGCGTGCCTCCGGACGCCTGCGAAGGGCGCCTAGCCCCGAGCAGGGAACATCAACCAACACACGGTCAAATTTCTGTTCCGGCTCGATGCCCGCGGGTAACCGCTCAGCATTTTGTGCAAGCGTTTGGGATATCTCACGCCCGTCCCCGGTAAGAACAACGTACTCGTCGGGAGAAAGCGGACGTAAAGATTGTGAAACCAGTTTTGCACGATGCGCTGCCGACTCATTCGCCACCACCCGAGCACCACGCTGCGCGCCCAAAGCCGCCAACAGTGCAGCCTTACCGCCCGGACCGGCACACAAATCAAGCCACGCAGAGTCTTGCCCTTCAAGAGGAGCTGCAGCAAGCGCGCGAGTAACCAGCTGCGAACCTACATCCTGTGCGCGCACAGTACCCTCACGAACACTTTTCAACCTGCCTAAATCGCCAGCAGAATATAAAGCGGAGTCCTCCACCAGTTCGCCCTCTACCGCGCCTTTCTCGAAGGCTTCCTGCAGGTCGCCTATTCCGGGAAGTGCTATAAGGTTTACCACAGGTGCCTGGTTATCGGCCTCAAGAAGATCCTGGATTTCGGCCGGAGACCTGCCATGAGCTGCAAGCGCTTGGCGCATGGAACGCACAATCCAGGTTGGATGCGATTTTGCGAGCGCAAGTTTTTCGGTGTCGTCCTTGGCATCAGTCTCCAGACGGGCGTACCAGTCATCACGGCTACGCTCGCTGACGCGACGCAGCACCGCATTCACAAAGTTAGCGGGACCACCGCCGATCTGAGCACGGGCTAATGCGACGCTTTGGTTAAGAGCTGCATGGGCGGGCACGCGCATACTCAAGAGCTGGTGAACGCCCATACGCAGTACAATCAACGTGGTTGTACCGATTTTCTCTAACGGACGATCCGCACAATGCGCCAAAATGGCGTCGTAGGTACCCTGGCTGCGCAGGGTTCCGTAGGTGAGTTCGGTGGCAAAAGCCGCGTCCCGATGGTCAAGATGGTGGGCACGAATCGTGCTGGGCAACACGAGATTTGCGTAAGAGTCGTTTTGCGCTACCGCGCTGAGAACCTCAAATGCGACGAGGCGCGCGGGATCCGCCGAGCGGGAACGCTGCGAGGGTGCGGTTGCAGAGAACTCACGGGATGAGAGCTGCTTACGGTTGCGCTCATGTCCGCTCTTATTACGTTTGGAAGCACCGCCTCCGCCACGTTTCATGCCATCGTAGGAACGCTGGGCGCGTTCGTTTCGGCGTTGTTCGCTGGTCTTACCATCAAATCGTTTCGATGATGCCCCGCGATTTCGCGGATTCCGTGAGCCATTTTTGTCGTTATAACGTCGCTCCGTCATGAGAGCACTACCTTTCCTTCGGCGAGGCCGCTACCGAGACCGCGTGCCCAGGCGAGCGCGTCCATCATTTTTTTACCGGCAGGTTGTACACGTACCAGTTCTAAAGCGCTATCCGCCGTACCCACATAGAGTTTTTTACCACGAAGTTCAAGCTGTCCAGGAGCCAGAGTACCGGCCTGATCGCTCAGACGCACACCGCCGATCTTGAGTCGGTTCCCCGAAAATTCACACCAGGCGCCGGGTTCCGGGGTTACTGCGCGAACTTGAGCAAGAATTTTGTGGGCGCTTTGGGTGAAATCTATGCGCGCATCGGCGTTGGTCACCTTTGCCGCGTAACTGACGGAATCGTCCTCGCGCTGCGCGGTTCCGTGCTCGCCTGCCTCAAGCCGTACAAAGGTATTCGCCAACAGTTCTCCCCCGCTTTGCGCTAGACGTGTAAGAATGCTCCCAGCAGTATCATCTTCCGTCACCAGCGTGGATTCTTCTTCGAAAACCGCGCCAGTATCCAACCCGGCTTCTAGAAGGAAGGTGTTCGAGAAAATCTCGCTTTCTCCCGCCATGAGGGCACGCTGTACAGGTGCGGCACCTCGCCACGCAGGCAGCTTCGAAAAGTGCAGATTAACCCAGCCGTAGGGAAGCATATCTAGTGCTTGCTGGGGCAGAATTGCGCCATATGCGACCACAGCAGCAGCTTCGGCTCCCAGCGGGGCTATCTGCTGTTGAGTTTCTGGCGACCACCGGTTCGCTTTAACAATAGGCAGCCCGAGCTCTTCAGCGCGTTGTGCTACGGGCGAGGGGGTCAGGATGCGCTTTCGACCTACCGGCGCGTCCTCACGCGTGAGCACTCCAACCACCTGAACCCGCGGGGACTGGACAAGCGTATCGAGAGGGTGCACAGCGATCTCGGGGGTTCCCGCGTAAAGAATTTTGAGGGTCATGGGCGAGTCCTTAAACCTGGTGGAGTACGGTATATCTATGCGCTGAAGCTGCCTAGGGAGGCGCCGAAGCTGCCGCCAACCCGCATTGCTCGTTCGGCAGAGGTCTGTGCTGTCACCTTGTTGTAGTCTGCGGCTCGGAGGGCGCGCATAACCCGTTTACGATCTTCGCCGACAAGGCGATCGATAAAGAGTTTGCCGTGAAGATGGTCGGTTTCGTGTTGGAGCATACGCGCGAATAGACCTTCCCCTTCAAGCACTAGGGGCTTTCCCGTCTTGTCTACGCCTCTCACTCGTGCCCAGCTCATGCGCGGAGTATCCGATTTCATGCCGGGTACCGACAGGCATCCTTCCCCTCCTTCTTGAGGCTCCGTTCCGGTCTCAAGTACGGGGTTGATAATATATCCTTCGCGGTCGTCAATACCACCAAAGGTAAAAATTTGTTTGGAGATACCAATCTGAGGCCCAGCCAGCCCGACTCCTTCAACGTCATACATGGTGTCAAGCATATCGTCGATCAGTTTGGCAAGCTCCCGATCAAAAACGGTGATAGGTTCACATTCGCTGCGAAGAACGGGGTCGCCTACGGTGCGGATACTCAGAATTGTCATATGTCTCCCTGACGCGCTTGTTATGGTACGCAGATATGCTCCGATTAGGGTGAAGGGCTGTCAAATACCAGCATTCTATTGTACCCGCTGAGGTATTCGTCCAAATAGAACACTCGTGATTATTTTGTTTTTCTTCTACCGGGTTTACTAGGCTACCTGTGTGTGATCTCCCGAAGATGGTTGACCTGCCACGGGAGGCGGAACTACCGGCATGAGCGCGTCGTCCGGGAATTCGTGAACTGTACGGTTATATTCCCAGACCCTCCGCAGTGCACAGAATTTATACCAGTTCTGTTCAAGAATCTTTGGATTTGCCTGATGGGGCACTACCTGCGTTTCGCCCAGTGCCACGCCCATCAGGATGGGGGCATCACCGTATTTCCAGGGTTCCCAGGTCCCCGCGACAGGGTCTACCAGCGATTCTTCGGCTTTGAGCCCAGCAACCAGCTGCATAACCACCTTGTCGTCAAGGGGTTTAACACGCCCTCGCCGGTCGGTGCCTTTAGTTTTATAGTCAATAATGCAGGTTCGTCCGGCAATCTGGGCGACAAGATCCAGCGTTCCGGCGTAACCTACGGAATTATTCCAGATAGTAATTTCTGCGGCGAGTGGTTGAGGGCGAAAAGCGTCCCACCATTCATCAAACCTATCCGCATAGGCTTGTTCCCCGTTGAGGATAAGCTGTTCCCGACGTTCTTCGACGTTGTGTTCCGCTCCCATGGCACGTAACGCAATATTCTCGGCGTAATTATGTACCCTGTCACCACGCTCGGCTGCAGCATCTCGGTACCGTTCGGATGCGGCCGCCGCGTCACGAATAATAGCGTACTTGAGCCCCGAGGATCCGGCAGCACGATAAGCTCTCTGGTCTTCGAGAGCAGCTTTTGCAGCCATATAACCGTGCCATCCGCTCATATCGGTAGCGTGCTGACCGATAACGGTCGTGATGGAAGGAACTAGCAGCTCTCCGCCGCGTTTACGGGAGTACATGCGGCCGTAATCGGTTGGATTTGCTAGTTCTGGTGCTGTCACCGAGTACCTTCTTGATCTGCGGATAGCGATTGGGGCTGTATACAAAAACCCCCGTTGTGGATGTACAAACGGGGGTGGCGCGTGCGTGATACTGGGTTCGAACCAGTGACCTCTTCGGTGTGAACGAAGCGCGCTACCACTGCGCCAATCACGCCTACAGGTAAACACTATACCGAGTGGGGAGATAGCGCGTCAAATATGGGTTGTTGCCCTTATTTGAGGCGTCAGAAGGGCATTTGGCGTCCTATATAAAAGCAACAAAAAATCCCCAGATCTCCGTGATCTGAGGATTATTCCTAGTGTGACCCCAACCGGATTTGAACCGGTGTTGCCGCCGTGAGAGGGCGGAGTACTAGGCCGCTATACGATGGGGCCATAGCATCAAGTGATGCTCGCTGGGGTACCAGGACTCGAACCTAGAATGACGGTACCAGAAACCGTTGTGTTGCCAATTACACCATACCCCACTATTTCATTATGTTGTTCCGGTAAAACCTCAACGATTTTCGCCGCAACGAGTAATAACTATACCGGTGCTTTGTTGCATCATGCAACTTCGTACCTTGAGATGGTCGTCACAAAAGTCTGCCCAAAATTTATACCCAGCCTCTAGAACCTCCGAATGCACGCCAGTCGGGTGAAGGCATCCAAGAGATGCCTTCACCCGACTCATACATGTTATTCAAGCAGCAATATAAACTTACCGGCTAAGCAACGATAGTCATCTCACCTGCTATGCGCTATTTTGCGGGTTCGGGCGCTGAAACCTTCACGGAATCAAAATTACCCATGTAACGCATCATATAGGCTGCCATAGCATCGCGCTTGACCGAGTCATGCGGACGGAACGTACTATCAGGCCAACCGGTGGAGAGCTTCGAGAACTGGAACCACGAAATTTCCTTGGCAAAGGGGTTTCCCGAAACATCCGTAAAGGTTGCTTTCTGCTGAACTTCCGGGGATCCTGCGGCACGATAGAAGAAGGCCGCCATAGCCTCGCGGTTTATTGAGTCTTCAGGACGGAAGGTACCGTCTTCCCAACCTGTCGTAATACCGGTTGCCTTCAGCCACGCAATTTCCTTATAGAAGGGGTAGGTTGTAGGAACATCACTGAAAGGAGATTCCGCGGGTGCCTCAAATTCGGGAGAACCCGCCAGGCGATATAGGTACGCTGCCATTGCTCCACGTTCGATGCTCTCCAAGGGGTGGAATCCGCCATCAGGATAACCGGTTGTAATGCTCTTCTCCCCGAGCTTGATGATGTCGTTCTCAAAGAGGTTACCGGCAATATCGTTATACGACACGTTGGTTAGAGCCCTGTTGTCGCCGCCTGTCAGAGGAAAGGGATAGCCCGCGAAAGTTTCCTGCTGCGGGGTGATCCGCTTAATCTCTACCCCTGGATTTTCCGCTGTTACATTCTCCGGGGTAACCATCATCTTGGTAATAGAATCAGCAGTTTCTTCTTTGGAAGTTAGCGTTCCCTGGGCGTAATCCATGCCGAAGGGAATGGTCGTATCGGGAGCAAAACCATCCTTATTAGCGATATAGACCTCACCATCAGCACCCAAGGTAATATCGTTGGCACCCTTAGATGCTGACTGCACTTCTCCAATAAGACGATCAGCGCGACCATCAATCACGCCAACCTTACCGGTAGCAAAATCCGTAACGTATACGAGGTCACGATCTTCATCGTTGACGAGCGAAAGTGCCTGCTTACCGAAAGGAATAGACTTCTTATATTCTCCAGTCTTGAGGTCATACACGGTTACCCCGGAATTACCCTTAGACTCGCCGCTTTGACGGTCATAACTTCCCTGCGCGGAAACGTAGATCTCCTGTTCAGAAACATCAATGGCAATATCGGAAGGAAGAACATCAACGCCTTCGACATCGGCGTGGGTCTGGATTTCCTGCAAAACCTTAAAAGTGCTCGTGTCAATCACATAGATTTTGCCGGTGGTGCGCTCGGGAACGTAGAGTTTACCATCATGAATGGTGGTATTCATACTGATATAGCGCTTACCTTCTTCATCTCCACCCACCTTGATCTTCTCAACCTTATGGGTCTTCAGATCAATGGCAGATACGAAGTAACGACCCGTCACAAATGCTTTGCCGGAGGCAGCATCCACCTTTACCTCGCGCGGATGCTCGATCCAACTTTCATCTCCCTCTTGAGCTCCGTAGTTGGTCCACAAGAGATTGAGATTATTCTGATCGTACACAGACACAGCGTTATCACGAGTATTCGTAACCCAAATGGTGCCATTCTCATCGTCAACATCAATACCAAAAGCACCCAAATTCTTATACCCAGCGTTGTATCCGGTACCGGCTCGGGTGATAGGTAAAGTGGCTATTGCTTCTATCTGGAGAGTCTTCTCATCCAGACGCGCAATAGTCGATACGGACATATCGCGGTTAGAGCCAGCAATGAAGATTTTGCCGTTCTTTGAATGGCGAATCTGATACTGCCCTGGAATCCCCTGCACCTGTTGAGCCTGAGCAGCAGTAATCTGCTGCGGGGCAGGAGACTCTACCGCAAAGGACGCGGGCACTGCAAAAGGTGCCCCCATGAGCGACATCGAAAGTGCCCCAACGGTAGCTGCATTGAAAGGCTTACGCTGAGCTTTAGTGAGCAAAAGAACCATATAAACTCCCTAAGAGAATGACGGACACTAAAAATTAGTTACCCTATAGTTAAAACTTAGGGTAGGAGTACCTAAGAAGGTGTACCCCCCTATATTCACGTCTTTACTCCCAAAAAGCAATAGAAATACCATCTATGACGTTTATTTTCTTAGAGACTTATCGTCATCAAAATCTTGGAACACGGCAGAATCCCCGAATTTTCACGGAAGATAAACCAACATTTACGGTTCCTTACGACATGCACACAAAAAGCCCTGAAGATTACTTCAGGGCTTTCGCAGAGCGGTTGACGAGACTTGAACTCGCGACATCCACCTTGGCAAGGTGGTGCTCTACCAACTGAGCTACAACCGCAATATTCTGTTTTCACAAAATAACGAGTCGGAATCTTTCATTCCGACGCGCTCACAGATAAATACTATACTGTACCGTTTGATGGCCCGCAACTCTTACACGCATAAATCTTTTCTTGACATTCTCCAGCTCACTATTTTCCCCATGTCTACAGCACGTTGACTAGGGCTTATAGGCATGAGAGCAAGCACGTATATTTTCTATATGATGCCCTTTACAGAAGCTTAGAGCACGCCAATACGCTACAGGATGTTCACGAGTTTGAGGATTCCTGCCGACGATGATGCTGATGTCCCAGGTGATGCGCGTGCTCAGCAGAAGAGTCAACGGCTGCATCCGCGATGGATTCCGCATGCGAATTACGTTCGGATCCCGTACCAATCCCAGTGCGGCGTTCCCCTTCGCTGGGCGTTACGCCATCCTCAGTCATCTCATCTACCATGCGGATCAAGAACGACTTCGCATAAATAATGCCAAACCCAAAGAGAAGCGCGGCCAGAACCCAAATGACGAAGGTTACCCAGTCCCAGTGACCGCCCAACCAAACCTTTACGCCTATGTAAACTGCCAATGCTACGGCAGACATGATGGCGGCGAATGTTACATCGCGTCGAGTCATGCTTTATCCTCCTCACCAATTTCCCGCCGCTCTTGGGCGTTTTCTATGGGTTTGTCCCCCACCAGGGCTTCGCCTCCCGGCTGGTGGCCGCCTACTTCGCGTTCACGTGCAATCTGTTCATCATCAAACTTAGCTTCATGATACGCCGCGAAATACGCTAAGGCGCTGGCTAACACAATTATCACAATGGTCCAGATAGATCTCACTGCATCCGCAATAGTGGCAATAAGCAATACAATTGATGCATTCGCAAATGCCATCACGGTTCCTTTGCGCAAAGCACGCACAATATATTTATTATGGTTCACCTTCACCTCCCACGATGCACGACCGTATAACCAGCATAAGCCGAGAGCCATACATTCCTCTAGCGCACAATGTGTAGGCTTATATCTGCATCCGACTCTTGCGCGCAGAAAAACCCGGTGGCTCGCGCAAACTCGTGAACCACCGGGTTACCCTCAGAAAAGATGCAGCTATGCGTTCGGGCTACGCCCCGAGCTCAGCAGCCAAAGCCCGCACACGGTTGAGAGAAGATTCCTTCCCCAGAATCTCCATGGATTCAAAGAGCGGGGGCGAAATACGCTCACCCGAAACGGCGATACGCACCGGCCCGAATGCCAAACGCGGTTTGATCTCAAGCCCCTCCACGATAGCGGAGCGCAGGGCAGATTCGATACTTGCCGCATCCCAGACTTCGAGGGGTTCAAGTGCCTCTAAAGCGGCAGCAAGAACCTGAGGGGCAGATTCTTTAAGCTGTTTACGGGCGTCATCAGCAACCGTGATCTCTTCATCAGCTTTGAAGAGGAATGCCAGAAGCTTCGGGGCTTCACCCAAGAGCTGCATACGTTCCTGTACCAAGGGAGCAGCCTCTGTCAGAATCTGCTCTTCGCGTGCTGAAAGTTCCTCACCAACAACACCAGCGGCCTGCAGATAGGGCACCAGGCGGTTTCGGAAATCGTCCGCCTCCAAACGACGAATATGATCGCCGTTAATAGCTTCTGCCTTCTTGACGTCAAAACGTGCTGGATTGCCTACCACATCGTGAATGTCGAAGTGAGCCACTAGGTCATCGACTGAGAAAACGTCCTGATCTGCGGATAGTGACCAGCCCAGCAGAGACAGGTAGTTCAGCAGACCTTCCTTGATAAAACCGGCATCGCGCAGCAGGAAGAGATTCGATTCGGGATCGCGCTTCGACAGTTTCTTATTCCCCTGCCCCATCACATAGGGAAGATGCCCAAACTCGGGGATAAATGTGGTAACGCCCGTATCAATCAGTGCCCGGTACAGTGCAATTTGGCGCGGAGTTGAAGACAATAGATCTTCGCCGCGAAGCACGTGGGTTACGCCCATCAAAGCATCGTCCACAGGGTTCACGAAAGTATACAGGGGGTCACCGCTAGAACGCACTACGACGTAGTCCGGGACAGACCCGGCTTTGAAGGTAATCTCACCACGCACAAGGTCGTTGAACGTAATATCCTCATCGGGCATACGCAAACGCCATACGGGCTTACGACCTTCGGCGCGGAAAGCCTCTTTCTGCTCGTCACTCAGGTGACGATCGTAGTTATCGTAGCCGAGCTGAGGATCCTGCCCCGCTGCTTTACGGCGTTCCCGCACCTCATCGGGGGTCGAGAAATCCTCATAGACATACCCGCCCTCAATGAGCTTCTCGAAAACCTTCTGGTAAATGTCCTCACGTTTACGTTCAGACTGACGATACGGTTCATGGGGGCCACCTACGCCCACGCCTTCGTCCCAGTTAATGCCCAGCCAGTGCAGACTGTCGAGCACTTGGTTGAACGATTCTTCCGAATCGCGTGCCGCATCGGTATCCTCAATACGGAAAATGAGCTTACCGCCGGTATGGCGCGCATAAGCCCAGTTAAACAGGGCTGTACGTACCATGCCCACGTGCGGGGTTCCGGTCGGTGAAGGGCAAAAGCGTACGCGAGTTTCGCGTGGATCGTGCAGATTAGGACCGGGATATTCGGTCATAGTAAGTTTTCTCCTGAACTTGTGTATCTCAAAATCATGCTGCTGTGCGTTCTATAGCGCTGAGGAATCTATGTTTAGCACTCTCAGCCTAAACTGGGCTCTAACTGCGGATGCGGGTTACCAGGGCCCCAATGCCTTCGACCTCAACCTCGACCTCATGACCATCACGAAGGACGCTGGTACCCGCCGGGGTTCCGGTCAAGATAATATCTCCTGGAAGAAGCGTAAAGATCTCAGATGCAGCGGACACGAGCTCCGCCACCGAGTAGTGCATATCAGAGGTATTGCCTTCCTGCACCACGTCACCATCAACCCAGCTCGTGATATTCAGCGAGTCGGTATCAAGCTCCGTTTCGATCCAGGGCCCCAGTGGGGTTGAGCCGTCAAAGCTTTTCGCACGAGTCCACTGCGTGTCCGTCTCCATAACGTCACGTGCCGTCAGATCGTTGGCTACGGTGTACCCAAAAACGACCTCATGCACACGTTCCAGCGGAACCGACTTTGCAATACGACCGATAATAACCGCCAGCTCGCCTTCAACGCTGACCGCCTCAGAATACTCGGGGAGAGTCACTGGATCACCAGGGCCGACCACCGTCGTATTTGGCTTGATGAAGAACTGTGGGGCAGCAGGAGCCGGGGTACCCGCCCAATTAGCAAGAGCACCAATCACTTTGGAGCGTGGAATGATGGGGGCAAGCAGGCGAACGTCCTCAAGCTGATAAGTCTTCGAGGTGGTTTCAACACCGGAGTAAAACGGATCGCCCGCGAGAACATGCAAAACTTCGCTGCCGTCCGCTCCTTCAACCACACCATAATGAAGCTCGTTATCTACGGTAAATCGTGCAATACGCATACCTTCTAGAGTACCAGTCATTCATACCCCTCTCGATACGCAAAAAGTGACTTTCCGATTGAAAAGTAGAGCTTATCGTCGGAAAGTCACTCTTTGCACGTTTCATGGATGCGCCCGGCGCAGTAACCGGGGGTTATTAGACGAGGCGGGTCAGCCAGCCATGACGGTCCTCTACCGTACCGGTCTGAATGCCCACGAGCTCTTCACGCAGGCTCTTGGAAATCTCTCCAAATCCTTCGGAAGCCGCAGGAATCTCAAAATCAGCAGCCTTGAGCTTTCCAATAGGGGCAATGACCGCTGCGGTACCGCAGGCACACACCTCTGTAATATCGCCGGATGCCACACCGTCACGCCACTCGCTGAGGGTGATGGGGCGTTCCTCAACGGTTATTCCGCGATCCTTCGCCAGCTGCAAAATTGAGGAACGGGTAACGCCCTCTAGAATAGTTCCGGTAAGTTCGGGGGTTACCAACTTATTCTCTTTACCGTAGATGAAGAATACGTTCATGCCGCCCAGCTCTTCAAGAGCATCGTTGCGGTGCGGGTCTTTGAAAATCACCTGTTTACAGCCGTTTTCTTCACCTTCAAGCTGGGCGATCATGGCGGCAGCATAGTTACCGCCGCATTTTGCGGTGCCAGTACCGCCTTCACCAGCGCGGGCGTACTTCGTGGACAGCCAGATGTCCACCGGCTCGGGGGTGCCGAAGTAGTTGCCAGCAGGCGACCCAATCACGTGATACTCCACGTGACGAGCAGGGCGAACCCCCAGATATGCCTCGGTCGCAATCATAAACGGACGGAAATAGAACGCTTCTCCCTCACCGCTGGGAACCCATTTTTCATCTACCTGCACCAGCTGTTTTAGGGATTCGATGAAGGTCTCTTCAGGGAGCTGAGGCAGCGCCATACGATATGCTGAGCGGTTTAGGCGCGCCGCATTCTTCTCGGGTCGGAATGTCCACACTGACCCATCCGAATGACGGTAGCCTTTAATACCCTCGAAGATTTCCTGGCCATAGTGAAAAACCGCAGCGGCGGGATCTAAGCTGAGCGGACCGTAGGCATGCACCCGCGCGTTCGACCATTCACCGCCGGTTTTATAATCACCGTTCCAGTCGATGCTGACCATATGATCCGTAAAATAGTCGCCAAATCCGGGGTCGGCAAGAATCTCGGCTCGGCGTTCGTCACTCGCGGGGGCGGGGTTCTTTTCACGGCTAAATTCAAGTGCCATGGTGTAATCCTATTCTGTCAATTCTCTCTGCCAATAGCATCGGCGGTGCGAACCTCAAGGTGGGAGGCAGAAGCGGCATCGCTTACGAAGCTCATCAGTGCGGCTTGTGACCACGCCAGCGGACGACGGGGCGGATGTGCCCGTTGCACATGTTTTAGAGTACCTGATGAATAGGCACAACGCACACGCAACCCACCGCCGCCCATATCGTGAAAATCGAAGGCGGGGCGTAAGCTATCTCAGCCCTAGCTAGCCTAGGAACCCTAAGACATCGTTACCAACTTCGTCGGTGCCTCGGGTGCGGGCGCCGTTGGCGCGCATATCGGCCTCGACCGCATCCTCAATATGAACCGCCGTCGACTCATAGCCTAGGTGCCGCAGAAGCATTGCTCCCGCGAGGATTGCGGCGGTTGGGTTTGCTTTGTTCTGCCCCGCGATGTCGGGGGCTGAACCATGCACGGGCTCAAACATTGAAGGGAACTCCCCTACCGCGTTGATATTGCCTGAGGCCGCGTAGCCAATACCTCCGGTCACTGCACCCGCCTGATCGGTCAGGATGTCGCCAAACAGGTTATCGGTTACGATCACGTCGAAACGTGAGGGATCGGTGGTCATGAAAATTGTTGCCGCATCAACATGCAGGTAATCGGTTTGCACTTCGGGAAATTCGCGCCCGATCTCTTCGAAAAGACGGGTGTACAAACGACCAGCGTGTACGAGCACATTTGTTTTGTGGATGAGGGTCAGCTTCTTACGGCGGGACTGTGCCAATTTGAAGGCGTACCGGATTAGCCGACGAACACCGTGCGCGGTATTGATGGATACTTCGGTTGCGATTTCGGCATCGGTACCGCCGCGAATAGTTCCTCCATTACCCACGTAGGGTCCTTCGGTACCTTCGCGTACCACCACGAAGTCGATCTCTCCGGGGTTCCTCAGCGGCGACACTGCCCCTGGGTACAGCCGTGCGGGACGCAGGTTAATGTAATGGTCAAATGAGAAGCGCAGCTTCAAAAGCATTTCACGTTCGATCAGCCCTGAGGGGATCTTGCCGCTGCGCGGATCGGCACCAATAGCGCCGAAAAGAATCGCATCGTGCTGTTTGAGAGACTCCATCGTACTCTCGGGCAGGGTCTCGCCGGTTTTAAGCCAGTGCTCGGCGCCAAGTTTATAGTCGGTGGAATCTACGCGAATAGAATCAAGCTCGCAGGCGCGTTGAAGCACACGCTGCGCCTCGGTAATAATTTCAGGCCCGATGCCGTCGCCAGCGATCACGGCAAGGTTGATAGAACGTTCAGTAGTCATACCTCTACCCTACTGCTGGCACGAACAATTGCGCAGATTTTAGGCCATGATTCTCAGAGTATGGGCATATATATTCCCGCATAATCTCGCAGTTTTGAGAGGTCTTATTCCAGATTTTACAGCCTCATGACCTACACGAGTACGTACAGAATTCATCCTTCCGAGTGATTACCTGTTTTGAGGGCGAACGTTACACTTAACCCATGGATCTAACGAGCCGAATCAACAACTACATAGATAGGAACTACCGCTGGTTTAATATCACGGTAGTTGCTTTCATGCAGATGTTTGTTCTGCTCATAGCTCTTGCAATGTCCTATAAGGATAGCGGCATTACTTTTTTCATTGCATGCATCAATACGACCGCCCTTTATTTTCGGTACCGGCATCCTTATGGGTCAATCTGGTTTGTTCTCGTCTCCACCGCTCTCACTCTATTTATTCCGGATGTTTTGCCCGTTCATCTGTATTTTCCGGTAGGCGTAGCGGCTTATCATATCGGCAGGCACTGGAAGAAGAAGCTGCGGGTCCGCATGTTTATTGCGGGCTGGATTGGTGCCTTTGCGGTAGGGACCCAGCTTTTCATCATGCTGCTTCCGCGGGTCGAACAATTTGCCGCTATTATAAGCTCGATTATCATCACAACCTTATGCGGTGCGATTTATTCCGTGCTCTGGTTTATCGGTGATTCAAGGCGTACCCGCATTATTCGCCAGGATGAGCTTCGAGAGCGAGCGATGCGCCTCGAATTTGAGCAAGAACAGGAACGGCGTCTTGCGGCACAGGATGAACGCACCCGCATCGCCCGCGAAATGCACGATATTGTGGCACATTCACTTTCCAGCATCATTACGCAGGCTGACGGCGCCAGGTATGCCGCAGCCGCGATACGGACCACGACGACTCAGCCCGCCGAAGCGACTAACCTTCAGGAACATGACGCTTCTATCGCGGAACAGACGCTTGAAACTATTGCGGTCACCGCACGCGATTCTCTCACGCAGATGCGTTCCCTCCTGGGGGTTCTTCGTACCGATGAAGACACCATGTACGCTCCAGCGCCTACAATTCACGAAATTCCCGCTCTGGTTGCGCAGGCTCGCAGGTCGGGAGTTAATATCGACTTCGCTGGTATTACCGGTACCATAAGTGGCGCCCTCCCTCAGGGAGCTGATCTAGCGGCATATCGTGTAATCCAGGAAGCGCTCACCAATATCGTTAAACACGCCCGCGATGCTGAGATCGTTACTCTCTCGGCTGCGTGGAAACGAGATGGCCTGTATTTGGACGTGTACAACAGCGCTCCGGCTCATCACAATAGCTCGGATGCTCCATATTCCTTCGTGCCGGGCAGCGGTAACGGTCTCTTGGGCATGCGCGAGCGCATCACAATGTATGACGGAACCCTGCATTACGGCCCGGATCTGCAGGGTGGTTTTAGCGTGAAGGCTTGGCTGCCGTACCGCGAAACGTAACGGAAACCCAGTATTGTAAAAAATGACAGAACATTTTGAAGGAAATCCTATGAACGAACAGATTACCGTGATGCTGGTTGATGACCAGCAGCTTGTACGCGGCGGTTTGAAGATGCTTATCAATTCTCAGCCCGATCTGCAGGTTGTTCTCGAAGCTGATGACGGCGCAGCGGCGGTTGATAGCTATGCTCGTATGGCTGAAGAAGGTACTGCCCCTCAGGTGGTTCTTATGGATGTTCGTATGCCTATTATGGACGGGCTGGAGGCTGCAAAAAGCATTCTAGAGCTCAACGTTCCTGATTCCAGGGTTATTATGCTGACTACCTTCGACGTCGACGAATATGTCTATGCGGCGGTACGTGCCGGGGCAAGCGGTTTTTTGCTGAAAGATGCGCCTCCCGAAGAACTTCTGGGGGCTATTCGAACAATACATCGCGGTGATGCGGTGATCGCCCCTTCCGCTACACGCCGCCTGCTGGAACATATGATTCCGGTGTTGGAGGTTCATTCGGAACAGGATTCTGGCAGTGTTGCCCCCACTTCTCAGGAGGAGCCGCAGCTTCTGCACCAGGAACTCATGCAGACTCTTTCTCCGCGTGAACATGAGGTACTTCGTCTGATTGCGCAGGGTCTTTCCAATGTGGAGATCAGCCGTGCGCTCGTGCTGTCAGAGGCCACCATTAAGACCCACGTCTCGCATGTTCTGTCAAAACTTGATGCCCGCGATAGGGTTCAGGCCGTGATTATGGCGTATGAGGCTGGGATCGTTTCGTAGGCTCCTTGTCTACATCTACCGTTGAGGACAGAACCTGTGAAAAGGCTGAAAAATCATTCTTGAGAATGATGAATATCTGTCAAGCCAACATTTACGGTTATACAGTAGACCGATATTTATGATGTAGTACGCCACAGGATTTTTTACACATGATCTCCTCTCTGCTCTCGCTGATATATGCAAATCTGCGCGCATCTTGGCGTAAATATATTTTGACGGGACTGGGCATTGCGGTTGCAGCTTTTTTCCTGAGTGCCGTGCTTCTTCTCAATACAATCATTTCCGCCACATATGTGGCACACTACGGCAATCAGGTACGTAACAGCGATGCGGTTGTTGCTACCAACATCTCGGGGCAAGCCAAGGAGAACTCGTCGGGCGCTCTCTCGGTTGAGGAAGTTGAAGATATCCGTAATAGCCCCCAGGTGGCTGGTATCCGGGAAGACTCAGTAGTTTCAGCTATGTATCATGACGCGCCGGGCGACCCTGTGCCCTATGCGATTTCTCAAGCTCCCACTGACCCGGATTTGTTTCCTTATCAGATACAGGGGCGAATGCCACAGAATGATCATGAAATTCTGCTCCCAGAGTCGCTTCGTGAGTCTTTACATCTCAATATAGGCGATAAATTTCACGGCATTGACCCGGTCGCAACAATAAAGCTGCCCACTCCCACATCCATTACAAATTTTGAGGGCGGCACACTATCTTTAGAAGATTCCTTGCCCACCAAGGAATATACGATCACTGGTACTTTCCATTCTCCACCCCTGGGATCTGAAGATTCAATAACAGTTTTTGCCGGTGGCACTATGCTGACAACGACATCTAAAATTGCTCATCGCGAGCATAAAACAAATATTGTTCATGATGCGCATATAGTTGCAGTCAAGCTTCGTGAGGGTGTTTCGGTTGAAGATTTTAAGCGGGAATTTACCGCGCACCACGACAATCATGGGCGTGTAGTACCAGCGCATGAATATGCCCACAAATTAGAACCGGACATAGGTTTTGCCAATGATCTGCTCACCGCAGCCCTTTTAGGTCTGGCAGCGTTAGCCCTCATGGTCTCTGCTTTTGTTATCACCAATACATTCAGCGTGTTGCTTTCTCAGCGCACCCGCGAACTCGCTCTGCTGCGTACTTTAGGAGCCAGCCGCCCCAATCTTCTCACTATAGTGCTGGCAGAATCTACGGTTTTGGGAGTTCTCGCAGCTTCTTTAGGTATTACACTTGCCTACGCTCTTTGGGTGGTTATCACGTCGTGGGCCGCTCATACATTGGTTTTCACTTTTTCTCTGGTCCCTTTGGGAGTTACTCTGCCAGTGTGTGTTGCCGTCACCTGGATCGCCGCTCTTAAACCCGCCTATGCAGCATCAAAAGTATCGCCTGTGCAAGGGCTTCGTGATGGCGTAGTACAGCAGGTTTCTACCTACGGTAAGCATCAGGGGGTTATCGCCCTGTTATTGCTTGTGGCGGGTATTGTGGCGTATGCAGTCTTCATGAGTAAATCCTCTGAGCACGTGCCTGATGGCATGGAGGGAACCCATAGTGTTCAAGTGCTTGTTGTGGGTATTATTGCTGCTGCTCTCTTATGCTTTGCTATTTTGACGGCAGCCCATAAAATACTTTCACCGCTTGTGAAGTTCTGGTCCTCTCTGATAGCGCGTACCCTAACGGGGTCTCTATCGCGTGTAAAAATGCATTGCGTTCTCCGGCACGTATGGTATCGACCGGGCGAGCCCTCCTGGTAGGAATGATGCTTATAGCTATGGTGCTTACAGGTTATGTGACCCTTAAGGCATCTGTCACAGGCTTTATACAGCAGACAGAACGTCCGGCAGCGGTTCTAACGTTTAATGACTCCAAGGATACGGAGGATAGCTCCTCTACTGCACACAATTCCCAGAATTCTGAATCCACTGCAGAACGGTATATGCACCAGGCACAGGATGCGCAACGCAGGATCCAAGAACTGCCATCCGTACAGTCTGAAGCGTTTGTACAATATGCGGGAAACCTCACCTGCGATGATGATTCTCATACTCTCACAACTTCAGATGGGCCGGTGAATGAAGCAGGCAGTAATCCCAGCGCTGCAGCTGGCGCTCCTGACCATACTGATCCTCCCGATGCCTATGCGGTTTTGCCTCAGGATATTGACGTAGTATTGCCTGGTACCTCCGAAACGATATTGCAGGGTGATGTGGTGGTTCTGCCTCGCTCAGAACAACATGCCTTGCAAGGGCATAAGCCACCTAGTTTTACACTTCACGGTCCACGTGGAGACCTACGGCTTACTGCGGTGTACTCGCAAACTGATGACCATACCCCCTATATCTCACGTGAGACCGCCGCCAAGGTACAGGATCTTGATCATCCCCAGCTTCTTGAAGGTACTTCTTCTACTGGAGAGTCCTATGTGGTAGTGCGCGCCAAACAGGGGCTGAGTTCTGATGAAAGTACAGAATTACGGAATGATCTAACGGATATTGCCCGTACAACACACGGATTATATCTCGCGGGCATTCTAGAGACGCGTGCTGTTGTCGAAATTTCCCTTATCGTTATCATGTATACCATCCTGGCTATTATTGCTCTTATGGTGCTGATTTCGGTGTTAGGGGTAAGTAATACCTTGATGCTCTCAGCTCATGAACGAAGCCGCGAAAATGCGCTCCTCCGCACTCTAGGGCTTTCGCGTCAGCAATTACGTTCCGCCATCATGATGGAAGCTATTCTTATCACGCTCTCAGCGCTGCTGGTTGCTCTCATCGGCGGCACGCTTGCCGGGTTTATCCTGACACGCGCTATCACGCCACAGAACATTGAGATCATCTACCGAATTCCCCTGACGGAATACTGTATAGCATTCTTCGGCGCTTTAGGAATTGCTGTCTTAGCTTCGTGGGTTCCCTCCGTACGCGCCTCAAAAGTCTCACCAGTTCAGGCGCTTCGAGAAGACTGAGTCTGTGCAGATTCTATGCAGCATATAAAAATTACTACCTGTACCAAGTATTTAATAGAACACATTCCTAACTTATATATTATTCTCGCATACATTCCTGAGAAAGTAGTCTAATTATAATATTGCCTGTACTTTCACTAACTTTACCTTGAAAATAGTTACGGTTATTTTAGAGACAGAACTCCAGAAATCACCCAAAAGTATGATAAAACCTCCCACAGGTTTTCATTCTAGTTTGGGATAATTGGTGTTATGACTACTACATTAGATACTTCTGTTAAACCAGCTGTTACCGCCCAAAACCTGAGCAAGACTTACGGCACAGGTGAGGCGACGGTACATGCCCTCAATAACGTAACAGTTTCTTTCGAACAGGGTAAATTTACCGCTATTATGGGGCCTTCCGGCTCCGGTAAATCTACCCTTATGCAGACTTTGGCAACCCTAGATACCCCGGATGTTAACCCCAACACCAGCATCAAAATTGCCGATACCGAGCTATACGGTCGGCGAGATAAAGAGTTAACCGAGTTTCGTCGCGAACATATCGGCTTTATTTTCCAGGCTTTCAACCTGGTACCAACCCTCACCGCCGGACAGAATATTGACTTGCCGCTCGGCTTGGCCGGCAAAAAGCCTGATCCTATTTGGCGCGATTATCTGGTGGAAACTTTGGGTCTAACAAAGCGGCTCAGCCACCGTCCCGAACAGCTCTCCGGTGGTCAGCAACAACGCGTCGCCATCGTACGCGCACTACTCTCCCGCCCGGACGTCGTCTTCGCCGACGAGCCCACCGGCAACCTCGATTCAAACTCTGGCACCGAAGTACTCAAGCTCCTGCGAACCGCAGCAAACGAGCATCAGCAAACCATCCTCATGGTGACCCACGATGCACACGCAGCATCCTACGCAGACCGCGTAGTCTTCCTCAAAGACGGTGCCATAGCTGGCGAAATGCTCAAACCCACCCACGATGCTGTTCTAAACGCCATGGGACAGTTGGAAGGTGAATAACATTGGCTACAACGCTTAATACGGTGGGGCGCGCTAATTTACGCGCGTCTAAAGGAAAATATATTCTTACTGGAATCGGTATCGCAATTTCTTCATTTTTTATTGCTGCCGTTATTGTATTAGTCAGCTCTTTGCAGGGAACTCTAAATGCATCGGTAAATGGCATTCTTTCCAAAGCAGATAACGTTGTTGTCTCTTCCTATGCGCGCGATAACTCTAACACTGAAGCAAATATCTATCTGGATGAAGAGAGCATCAAAAATATTCAGAATGATGATTCAGTCGATCAGTCGTGGATTGTCTACCAGGGCCGGGGTAAGTTTGGTCCCGATAAAACTCAAGTTTCTTATACCCAAGCGCCTAACAGTGCAGATCTTTTTCCCTTCGACTTTGAAGGTAAATTGCCGACCTCAGACACCGAGCTGATGGTCTCGAAAGATTTTGCACAAAAGCATAATCTTCAACTTAATTCTAAGGTCAGTTCCCCTGATATAGTCGCGTCGATCTCTGACCCAAATACAGGAACTACGCGCGAGTACACCATCACCGGTATTTTTGATGTCGGATTCTCAGGCTCCGATACGAATAACGCTATGTTTATTGGCGGAACTTCCTATGGGGAGGCAGCTAACAAGGCACTCAAAAATGCTGGGGGTGCTTCTTCTGCAAACTACGCCGTTCCCGGTGCCAGCATGGCATACGTCAAGTTCAAAGGAACGGACGACGCCGCTGCTCGCGCAGAGCTGCAGAAGAAACTCAACACGGGTGACAAAAAAACTGAGCCTTCTGTTATGTCCGGTCCTGAGTACATGGAGGTTGTGAAGAAACAGCTCTCCACGATATTCACGTTCCTCGGTGTCATCTTAGGCGCCTTTGCCGCATTAGCACTGTTGGTTTCTTCGTTCGTTATCTCGAATACCTTTGCGGTTCTCGTGGGACAGCGCATCCGCGAACTGGCGTTGTTACGTACTCTAGGAGCACAGGGCTCATCCTTGGTGCGTATGCTTGTGGTTGAATCGCTTGTTGTGGGCGTCATTTTCTCCACTATCGGCGCGGTTCTCGTGTATCCGATCGCGGCATTGCTGAGTGCGCTATCCAATAATAGTTTCATGGTTTCTTACGATCCGATGGCTTTTGTTGTCGGTGTTGTACTGTGCACCTTGGTCACGGTTATTGCCTCGCTCGCTCCGGCACGTACCGCTTTGAAGATTTCTCCCATCAGCGCGATGGGCGAAACTACGGCTCAGGCGGTCAAGAAGCCGAACATCGCAGGCCTTATTGCGGGTCTTGTTATCGGTGCTGGCGGCGGTGCACTCATGATCGTTGCGTTCAACACCATCACGCAGAATAACGATAGCTCAAATGCAGGAACCTCTGTTCTTCTCGTTATGATTGCCGCGCTTCTGCTGGGCATTGCGGTCTTTATGCTGACCCCGTGGCTTCTTCTGCCCCTTGTTCGTGTCCTGGGCTCAGTCTTCCGCAACCAGACCGGAAAATTGGCGGTAGCAAATGCACTGCGTTCCCCGAAACGTACCGTTTCGACCGGGCGTGCGGTCCTGGTAGGCGCACTTGTCGTCACTACAGTACTGACCGGATATTCCATCATGACATCCACCGTGGCGAACGCGATGGATAAGCTATACCCGATCTCTGCGGCAGCCACCTACGGTACCGGACCTACAGCAGGATCTGAGAGCGTCAATAAGGCGCGCTCTGTCGCTGATAAAGTTCACGGTTTGGAAAACGTCGATAGTGTTGCTGTGGCTTCTGCAGCGGGTACCGTTGATTTCACGGTTCCTCCGAAAGACGGTGGTGAAGCACAGAATCGCACCGAGAATCTGGTAGCACTCAGCCACGACGATCTCACAAAGGTCATTCCGACTGAAGGGTCACATCAGCTCGAAGATGATACCGTGCTTGTCTCGGCTGCCCTTTATGATAATGCCCACTTCAATGACTCCACTCGCCTTAAAGCACGTGGTCCCTTGGGGACGGTAGAGTTAAAACCCATCAAGTCTACCAGCAGCAATATGTCGCTATATATTGTGAATCCCACGACCGGTGCCAAGCTGCAGAACGCCTCAGATCCAAAGCCTCTGCTGGATTCATCACAGGCTCCTGAAAACACTCAAGTTCCTGCAGAAGCTGCCCCAGATGCTGGGGAGCAGAGTTCTGCTGCATCATCGACAAGTGGGGCTACCGGTGCCCAGACTATGGTGCTCGTTCACGCCAAGTCACCGCTTTCCTCAAGTGCAAACTCGACTCTTCAGGAACAGCTCACCAAGGCTAATGACGGTAACGAATTCACCGGTGGTTTGCAGGGACGCCAGCAATTTGATCAGATTATGATGATCATGCTGATCTTCACATTAGTTCTTCTTGCCCTGGCCGTAGTCATCTCGATTATCGGTGTAGCCAATACGATGACTTTGTCGGTGAACGAGCGTCGCCGCGAGAATGCGATGCTTCGCTCACTGGGTCTCTCCCGCAAACAGCTGCGTCACATGATTTCAGCCGAGGCAATTCTGATTACCTTAGGAGCCGTGATCCTAGGCATCCTCGCGGGTGTTGGAATTGGTATTGCCGCCGCTAAAGTTGTGATTGCAGGTACCAGTTCTTCTACTGAAGTCGTCATTGATCTTCCTTACCTTGGATTGTTCTTTGTTCTGCTGGTAGGTCTGGTATCGGCGTTCGTTGCCTCGATATTACCAGCGGCCCGATCGGCCCGTCTCTCCCCTGTGGAGGGCATGCGAGGCTAGTCGATTGGCGAAATAACCTGCATCGAAAAGGGCGAACTCCCCATATTAGGGAGTTTGCCCTTTTTATGTGGTTCGCGCTCCCGAGTTATTTTTACGTGTAGAAGTCCCGGATATAAAACTTAGAAAACCCACTTTTATAGATCTAAATAGTCTATATATTCTTACTTTCTAGGGATCAAAATACCGTCCATAATTATTGCATAGACTCTAAATTTTTTATTTTAATTATTTTTCTTCTTCGTGGGTATTTTCATCCTTACGGAGGCTTGCTTTTTTCAATCCCTAGTATTTCTCATCCAAAAGTATGAGTGCCATTTATTTTGCCTTCAAGAATTTCAGCTCAAAGGATGACAAATGTCAGGGGATATATTTTTGCAATCTTGAAACAATTAAATCATGAGCACATCAACAATTCCCGCATACGAACCTGCGGTAGCAACACGTAATCTGTCCAAGACCTACGGCACGGGCGAAGCCATCGTTCATGCCCTTAACAATGTGAACATCGACTTCGAGTACGGCAAGTTCACCGCCATCATGGGGCCTTCCGGCTCTGGTAAATCAACCCTTATGCAAACTCTCGCCACGCTCGATACTCCAGATCGTAATCCAGAGACGACTATTCGCATCGGCGATACCGACCTCTACGGACAAAAAGACAATCAGCTTACCGAATTCCGCCGTGAGCATGTCGGGTTCATTTTCCAGGCATTCAACCTAGTTCCAACCCTCACCGCCGGGCAGAACATCGATTTGCCGCTCGGCTTGGCCGGTAAAAAGCCCGATTCGGTGTGGCGCGACTACCTTGTTCAAACCCTCGGGCTGCAAAAACGTCTGGATCACCGCCCCGAACAACTCTCCGGCGGTCAGCAGCAACGCGTTGCTATTGTGCGTGCGTTGCTCTCCCGTCCGGACGTCGTCTTCGCTGACGAGCCCACCGGCAATCTCGATTCAAACTCCGGAGCTGAGGTCCTGCGGCTTCTCCGGGATGCAGCAACCGAGCACCAACAGACCATCCTCATGGTCACCCACGATGCACACGCAGCATCCTACGCAGACCGCGTGGTCTTCCTCAAAGACGGCATGATTGCTGGCGAAATGCTTAATCCCACCCACGACGCGGTGCTTCAGGCTATGGGTCAGTTGGAAGGTGAATAACATTGGCTGCAACACTTAATACGGTGGCGCGGGCAAATATCCGCTCCTCCAAGAAGAAATACATTCTCACAGGTATTGGTATCGCCATTTCATCATTCTTCATCTCGGCGGTGCTGATGCTTACCGCATCGCTTCAGGCCACGATGGATGCGACTATCGGCGATGTCTACGCTAACTCCGAGAACATGGTTGTCTCTGCGGGTGTCATGGACCAGGATAATCAGAACTCAACCGCTAAGTTCCCGATGTCCAATGACACGGTTAAGAAGATTCAGGAATCTCCAGAGGTTAGCTCATCCTGGATTCTATACACTTTTTCCGGCACCTACGGAGCCGATAAGGAGAAGGTAGCATACGGTTCTGCGCCACCGTCAGAGGACCTTTCACCCTTTGATATTGAGGGGAATCTCCCGTCCACAGACACCGAACTCCTGGTCGCTAAGAGCTTCGCCGAGAAACACAACCTGAAAATTGGCGATAAGGTAACCATGCCCAATATCGTCACCTCAGCCACCGATAAGGATAGCGCGAAAGACACCGAGTACACCCTCACAGCTACCTTTAACACCGGTATCTCAGATTCACAGATGAGCGACAACGTTTTTATTGGTGGCACCGGTCTTGCGGATACCGCGCGTCAGCTTGCAGAGGAAGAGGGCGGGATCGTCTCAGACCCCGCTAAACCCATGGCGCCTCAGGCGTTCATTAAGCTCAAGAACAATACCCAGGACTCGCGTGACGCTCTGCAGAAAGAACTGAACACCGGTGATAAAAACACCACCCCCAAGGTGCTCTCTAACACGCAGATGATAGATCACCTTAAGAAACAGTTCTCAACGCTCTTCAACTCGCTGAATACCATTCTTATCGCCTTCGCAATTCTGGCTCTGTTGGTTTCTTCGTTCGTCATTTCGAACACCTTCGCGGTGCTGGTGGGGCAGCGCGTACGCGAACTCGCCCTGCTGCGTACTCTCGGTGCCCGCGGTGGTTCGCTGGTGCGGATGCTCCTCATAGAATCACTAATAATTGGGGTCTTCTTCTCAGTCATCGGTTCAGGACTGGTATACGCGGTCGGTGGCATTCTAAACGCGATGTTCAGCTCGTTCATCGTCAATTTCTCCCCCACGGCGTTTATTGCAGGAGTACTCATGTGCACCGCTGTGACCGTACTCGCTTCACTTATACCGGCGCGCACCGCACTGAGTATTTCCCCTATTAGTGCCATGAGCGCAAGCACAAGCCAGGCGGTCAAGAAACCTAGCGTTTTAGGAGGAATCTTCGGTGTTCTCTCCGCTCTTGCAGGCGTTATTATCGCTATCGCGGCTATAGGGAATAAAGACGGCGGATCCGCTATCTCTTCCGTACTGCTGGCATGCCTCTTCCTCGGCATAGCAGTCTTTCTTCTCACCCCGTGGGTTCTCATCCCTCTGGTTCGTTTTTTTGGCGTAGCTCTGCGCGGGCAAACGGGTAAACTGGCGTTAGCAAATTCCTTGCGCTCACCCAAACGCACGGTTTCCACTGGGCGAGCCGTGCTGGTAGGAACCTTGGTTATTTCCGCTGTTCTCACCAGCCACTCAGTGATGAGCGCCTCCATTGCCCAAGAGATTGATAGGATATCGCCGATTTCGGCATACGCTCCTTTCGGTGAATCTACCGCAACTAACGGCAGCGCAAGCGTGACAAAGGCTCACGAAGTTGCTGATAAGATCAGGGGCACGAAGAATGTTGAGGCTGTCAGCGTCGGTTCGGCTGCGGGCGTTATCGAATACACAGCAAAGCCCGATAACGCAGACTCCGCCAATCTCAAAGACAATGTAATCGCACTTAGCAACGATGATCTGCACAAGGTAGCAACCGGAGAATCAGGTACCAATGTGAAGAATGATGAGGTACTTGTTCCCCAGGATATTTGGGATCTGGGTAAGTTCGATAACAACACTCGTCTTAAGGTCAGCGGCCCTCTTGGCGAGATTGAGCTCAAGCCCGTCAAGGCAAACACTAAGGAACCGTTCTTCGTGGTATCACCGGAAACCGGTGCCCAGGTTCAGAATGCATCTGATCCGCAGGCCGCTAGTAATCAGGCATTGCCAGACGATCCCGCCGCCCAAGAAGCGCTCATGAAAGCGGCTCAGGAAAACCCCGCCTTGGCGCGTAGTTTCGCAGCACGCGGTACAGCAACCATGGTTCTGGTGCGGGCAAGCACTCCACTGTCATCAAGCGATAATACCGAACTTCAAGGGGAGCTTGCCAAGGCAAACAACGGAACCGATTTTCAAGGTGGTCTTCAGATTCGCAAGAATAATGACCAAATGCTGAATATTATGCTCAGTGGTGCCTTGATCCTGCTGGCACTGGCTATTGTGATCGCCATTATCGGTGTGGCGAATACTATGACCCTATCGGTGAACGAACGTCGCAGGGAGAATGCGATGCTCCGCTCGCTGGGCCTGTCCCGCAAGCAGCTGCGGCGTATGGTTTCGACCGAGGCTGTCATGATTACTCTCGGCGCGTTGGCGATGGGTATCGTTTCGGGTGTGGGTATAGGCCTTGTACTTTCTCAAGTACTGGTACACGCTACTCGCGAGTCCATGGCTATGGCAGTAGTTCTACCTGTCAGCGGTCTGGTTCTCGTGCTCATCGTGGGTATCATCGCTGCGTTCGCGGCATCAGCTATCCCAGCCTTCCGGTCGGCGCGACGGTCCCCGGTAGAAGGGCTGAGTTCCCACTAATCAGGTAGGCTAGATCCTGCAACGGGTGAGGGCTCCCGCTGTTTTAGACAATACCGGGAGCCCTCACTATCAAAAATATCCCGGAACCTCCAAAAAGGTTCCGGGATATTCTGTACTTTATAGTGTGATTCTATGCCTCTTTTGGCGCTTCGTATCGCGGGAAAACCGGTGCCGGTGCAGGAAGCTCCTTCCCAGCTGTCAGGCTCTTAGGGAGCGCGGTGAAAAGGCGTTCCTCCCCTTCTGCTACCCCCAGCAGGTCAAGAAGTTTCTCCATCGAACCGGGCATCACCGGCTGCATCAGAATGGCAACCTGGCGGACCACCTCAAGAGTCACGTAGAGTACGGTATTCATGCGCTCAAATTCGCCGTTTTTGCGCAGAGTCCACGGTTCCTGTTCCGCAAAGTAAGCATTCGTATCGGCAAGCACAGTCCAGATGCGCTCTAGGGCACGGTGGAACGCCTGCTCATCATAGTCTGCCCGCACCGGTTCATAAAGTGCGGAAGCACCGGCCAGAATCTTGCGGTCAGCCTCAGTAAATTCTCCAGGGATCGGTACCCTACCGTCGCAGTTCTTAGCAACCATTGAGAGCGAACGCTGCGCCAGATTACCCAGGTTATTCGCCAAATCAGAATTAATACGGTTGATAATGGATTCTTCGGAGTACGAGCCGTCTTGTCCGAAAGAGACCTCGCGCATCAGGAAGAATCGGACCTGATCCAGCCCGAACGCTGCCACAAGATCCGCGGGGTCCACCACGTTGCCCACCGACTTCGACATTTTCTCGCCATTCACCAGAAGGAACCCATGCCCAAAAACACGTTTGGGCAGCTCAAGACCGGCAGACCAGAGGAAGGCAGGCCAGTAGATAGAGTGGAAACGGGTAATGTCTTTACCAATCAGGTGCAGGTCTGCTGGCCAGTATTTGGTGAAAAGCTCCCCCTCAGTGTTCGGGTAGCCCAAGCCAGTCAGGTAGTTAGTCAGCGCATCCACCCACACGTACATAACATGTTTATCGTTGCCAGGCACAGGAACGCCCCAGTCGAAGGTGGTACGCGAAATCGAAAGGTCATTCAAACCACCTTTGACGAATGAGATCAGCTCATTACGGCGCGATTCAGGGAAAACATACCCTTCGTTCTTATAGAGTTCCAGAAGTTTATCGGCATACTTTGAGAGACGGAAGAAATAAGACTCTTCCTCAGTCCACTCAACTTCCGTTCCGGTAGAAATGGCGTAGCGCTGCCCGTCGCGTTCTTCGGTCTCATCCTCGGCGTAATAGGCTTCATCGCGCACGGAGTACCATCCGGCATATTTATCGAGGTAGATATCCCCGTTCTCTTCCATACGCTTCCAGATAGCTTGAGATGCCTCATAATGGTCCGGATCCGTAGTGCGAATAAAGCGATCGTAACTAATGCCGAGAGCGTCATTCATCGCTTTGAAACGGGCGGAGTTCTCATCGGCGAGTTCTTTGGCGGTTTTCCCCTGTTTCTCAGCGGTGGTCTGCATCTTCTGCCCGTGTTCGTCGGTGCCCGTCATAAAGCGCACGTCAAAACCGTCGAGTCGCTTGAAACGTGCCAGCACATCGGCGGCAATGGTCTCATAGGCATGACCGATGTGGGGGTTTCCGTTGGGGTAAGAAATCGCAGTCGTGATGTAGAAGGGGGTAGCACTCATAATTATTAATCTTACCGCAGTTTTTCAGCATAGATGCGGCGAAACAGTAATGCGACAAGCCGCCGTCATGTACCCGCACACAACCTCAGCTGCAGTAGCAGGCCCCCTCGCACATGTTGCGCGCTACACACCGTGACGGTGCTCAGCACGCAGAATGTGCGAAGGGGTCGCCTGTATTTACAGCAGCGCGCCGAGCCCGCTAGCCGCATGACCACTCATAGAAGACCTGCGAGAAGTCACGGGCTGCCAACCGGTCCGGGGCAATCAGCCAGTTCGCTGTACCAACATCGCCCCAGAGCACCGTGTTCCCATACGAATCCATCGTTAACAGGTTCACGGTACGCCTGCGAATATCAGAGTTTTCAGGGTATTCGCGGCGTGGATCGCCCTGCATGAAGTGCGGTAACCCACCAAGCCTTGAGTAGTCCCCTGAACCAGTAAAATCCTCAATATCTTCCACATCATATACATCAAAGTCATCAAGACTCGTAATAGCCTGTTCCGGGTATGCCTGGTTCCATTTCTCAACCAGCGGGTGATTTATCGAATCGTTCGGGGCAAATATTTCGCGCCCAAGCGTCGTGAATTCGAGTGCACACTCATGTTTGATAGGCCACCAGAATTCCCGCTCACTATCCTCCCAAGTCGCTACCGCATCCGGATTCACTTCACCCAGCTGAGGATAGTAGATCACACGGTGGTCCTCTTCCTTATCTATCCCCCAACCTGAGTTTGTGCTCACCCAGAACTGCACCATGCCGGTAGGCGGATAAATAGGATTCTCCGGCAGCTCAGCACAATTAATCTGCGCGATCATGCCCATCGGCACCCCGTCCGAGTCGGTGGGAGCTTCCACCCCAGCGGGCAGATACGGCACTCCCCCGAACTTCGAGACGGTCACCGGCAGCGGCTCAGCGGCCTCAGAGGGCTTAATCCCAATAGCAGGTAATGAGTTTTCGGCATAGAGCTCTTCAACAAGGGCAGTAGCTTTCTCAACAATATCGCTCACAGGAAGCTCTCCTTCAACGGTTCTATCTATGGTCATTGCTGGGTTGTGCAGGTGTTTCCACCTGCGCCCTGGTTTAATGAGAGCACCTTCCCGAGCCAATACACAACCGATTTCGTCATTACCTGTTTTGTCCAGTAACAGGAACAGCACCATATAGCTCCAGCCGCTCAGGTAGGTGGTATATACGGCAGGAGAGAAATTTCAGGGCGTTACTATTAGTCGCCGTAAATATCTCAAAGGCCAAGCACACACGAAGGGGTGCCCACCATCATGATAGACACCCCCAGAAACGCTAGTAGCTTAGTGCTTAGCGAGCCACCGAACCTTCGGTATAGTCATCGTCAACAGTGTTCCACGAGAACAGCTCACGCAGTTTACGACCGGTAGCTTCAATCGGGTGAGACTCGCCCTTAGCGCGCAGTTCCTTGAACTCGGGCGCGCCTGCGGCCTGGTCGTCCATGAAGCGCTTTGCGAAGGCGCCGTTCTGGATATCGGCGAGGACTTCCTTCATGTTCTCCTTGACCTGAGGAGAAATCACGCGAGGACCGGAGACGTAGTCGCCGTACTCTGCGGTGTCGGAAATGGACCAACGCTGCTTAGCAATACCTCCCTCAATCATCAGATCCACAATGAGCTTGAGTTCGTGCAGAACCTCGAAGTATGCAATTTCAGGCTGGTACCCTGCCTCGGTAAGAACCTCGAAACCGTACTGAACCAGCTGTGAGAGCGAACCGCACAGCACCGCCTGCTCACCAAAGAGGTCAGACTCGGTCTCTTCGGTGAAAGTGGTCTTAATAACACCTGCACGGGTTGCACCGAGTGCCTTAGCGTAGGACAGAGCAAGTTCCAGAGCTTTACCGGACGGATCCTTCTCAACGGCAACGAGAGCGGGCACACCACGACCTGCTTCATATTCACGACGTACGGTATGGCCGGGACCCTTCGGCGCAACCATAGCTACATCCACACCTTCGGGAACGGTGATGTACCCGAAGTGAATGTTGAAGCCATGTGCGAAGAACAGAGCATCGCCGGGCTTCAGGTTAGGTTCAATGCTCTCTTTGTAGACCTGAGCCTGTACCTGGTCCGGGGTCAGAATCATGATGAGGTCCGCTTCAGCTGCAGCTTCAGCAACGGTAGCTACACGCAGACCTTCTGCTTCAGCCTTAGCGCGGGATTTGGAGCCCTCAGCCAGACCAACAATAACCTTGACTCCAGAATCACGCAGGTTCAGAGCGTGTGCATGTCCCTGAGAACCATAACCGATAATCGCAACGGTACGTCCCTGGACTGGGGCGAGGTCTGCATCGTCGTTGTAGAAAATGGTTGCTGCCATTTTGTCTCCTCAAAATAATAGGTTTAGCCCGAACTCAGGCTCAGGCGTTAAGTTTACTAGACGTGGCGCCGCTCATGGGCGTTCTGTGATAAATCTCAGGATGCGGGAAGTATCAAACCGCGGGCGGTGCTTCCCACATCCTGACAGGGTTTTAGCGTTAGATACGTTCACTCATGGAACGTGGACCACGAGAGAGTGCAATGGTCCCAGCACGCACGATCTCTCGCACTCCGTAAGGTTCAAGAACATCAAGCAAGGCGTTAAGCTTTTCGGGAGAACCGGTTGCTTCAATCACCACGGATTCGGTAGAGACATCAATAACCGAAGCACGGAAAAGATCAGCGGCCTGCACAACCTGCAGGCGAGCGGCGGCATCCGCCTTGACCTTAACCATGATGTGATCACGCTGTGTTGAAGTCTCTGGGGCCAGCTCCACCACCTTAAGCACATGGATCAGCTTGTTGAGCTGCTTAGTGAGCTGTTCCAAAGTCTCAGGCTCACCATCAGCAACAATTGTGATGCGCGAAACGTCGGGAACCTCAGTGGGACCCACCGCCAAAGACTGAATATTGAACATGCGGCGAGAGAACAAACCGGTCACGCGTGAGAGCACACCGGGTTTGTCTTCAACTAAAACGGATAGGGTGTGCAGGCTCATTAGTTTTCTCCCTCTTCTCGACCGAAATCGGGTGACGTGTTTTTAGCGATTTGGATGAGGTCGTTTGATACGCCGGCGGGCACCATCGGCCACACCATGGCATCGGGGCTCACGGTAAAGTCAATCACCACAGGACGGTCGTTGATAGCGAGTGCTTGTTTGATAACCTCGTCCACATCTTCGTCCCTCTCGCAGCGGAAAGTGGCGCATCCATAGGCATCGCCAAGCTTCACAAAGTCAGGGATGCGGTCGGTTCCGTGCCCGGTGCGCAGGTGGGTGTTGGAGTATCGACCATCGTAGAAGAGTGCCTGCCACTGACGCACCATACCCAGCGAGGAGTTATTGACCACGGCAACCTTGATGGGGATGTTGTTCTGTGCGCAGGTGGCAAGTTCCTGGTTGGTCATCTGAAAACAGCCGTCACCATCAATAGCCCAAACGATGGAGCCTGGGTTGGCAACTTTCACGCCCATAGCGGCGGGAACGCAGTATCCCATAGTGCCGAGTCCTGCTGAGCTGAGGAAATGCCGCGGTTTCTCTTGGCCGATGAAGTGTGCGCCCCACATTTGATGCTGTCCCACGCCGGTTACATAGAAAGCATCCGGGCCGGTGAGGGCGCTCAAGCGCTCCAGTACGTGCTGGGGGGATCCCAAGCCGTCGTCGGTCTTGGTGTACCCAAGGGGATAGTCGTTCTTGATGGTATCAAGTTCAACCCACCACTCGCCCAAGTTCGGCAACTTGTTGGCGAACTCAGTGGAGAGCAGTTCGTTGAGTTCGGGGAGCACATAGCGCAAATCACCCACGATCGGCACGTCTGCGAAGCGAATCTTGGAGATTTCTGCCGGGTCTACGTCAATGTGGATGACCTTGGCTTCGGGGGCGAAAGAGTCGAGTTTACCGGTCACGCGGTCGTCAAAACGAGCCCCTAGAGTAATCAGCAGATCGGATTTCTGCATAGCGAACACGGCGGGAACGGTGCCGTGCATACCAGGCATGCCCAGGTTTTGCGGGTTGGAGTCTGGGAAAGCACCACGGGCGTTCAGCGTGGTCACCACGGGAGCCCCGGTAATTTCGGCGAGCTTTGCCAGCTCCTCGGATGCACCGGAGCGGATAATACCGCCGCCAACGTACAGCACGGGACGTTTGGATTCACTGATGAGCTTGGCCGCTTCACGAATCTGCTTGGAGTGACCACGGGTTACGGGAGTGTACCCGCGTACCTCAACCTTGGGAGGCCAGTTGAACTCCATCATACCGACCTGCGCATCCTTGGTGATGTCCACGAGCACGGGGCCGGGGCGTCCGGTGGAGGCGATATGGAACGCGGCAGAGAGCGCACGCGGAATATCCTGCGGATCAGAAATCATGAAGGAGTGCTTGGTAATCGGCATGGTCATGCCCACCACATCCGCTTCTTGGAAGGCGTCGGTGCCCAGAAGTTTGGTGGAAACCTGACCGGTGATAGCTACCAGCGGAACGGAGTCCATATTGGCGTCCGCGATCGCGGTGATCAGGTTTGTGGCTCCCGGCCCTGATGTTGCAATACACACGCCGACTTTGCCGGTGGAAGTTGCATACCCTTGAGCCGCATGCCCTGCCCCCTGCTCATGACGAACGAGGATGTGGTTAATTTTGGAAGAATCCATCAAGGGGTCGTAGGTGGGCAGAATTGCGCCACCTGGCAGACCGAAGACATCGGTAACACCCAAAAGTTCGAGTGTACGAATAATCGCTTGCGAGCCGGTCATGCGTTCGGCAGCAGGGGCTTTTTCTTCAGCCTGCCCACTACCCGCGGAGTTAATCGAAAATCCCGTGGTCATAATAATGATGCCTCGTTTGTATTGTTTTCTAGTTCTCGACAGATGCGCGTGAAGCCCGCCTGTTCGGGTATCTTACGCACTGTTTCGCTCGCTGTAGGCTCCGGTCGGGCGCCTTTAGCTATAAAAATACCCTCCGCTATGGTGTTGCGAAGGGCGCACATTCTATTCACAGAAAATCTACCTTGTGAAGCGCCCTAGGCGACGACGACAAGGCTAAGAATTCGCTGCGTCTTGTGTGTTTGCACCTTTATATAGTCTCGCTCTTGATGTCATGAGTCAAATTTCCACGCCGTTTTTATGAGAGTTTCTCTAATTTCTTCGCATTGCGTGTACTTTCGATATATTTTCGAGCGCTTACTCAACGCTTTGGATACCGTGTTGGGGTCCCTGCGTTCGAGATAGCTGTAAAGTATTCAGTGCGGCGCAGGCAAGAGTCTCGTATCCTAGACTCTCACGGTAATCTGCGAGCTCCAGGATTCCCCCAGGTAAATATGTGACGTGATGCAGTGACGTAGAACGCCTTCGCCGGTAAGATGAGTACATGACCGACTCGCAAAACTTGGCTGCTTCACCCTCCCCTACACCGGAGCAGTCTAACCAACCACAGAGCGCCGAGGCTCTTACGGGAGAACAGCTCATCAAGGTGCTCCACCCTGCATTCGATGAGCAGATTATTAACTATGGGGCCTACGACTTGGTCTACGCTACCGGAAGCGCCATCTACCGCAACCCCGATATCGACCAACACCAAGAACCTATGCAGGAGCATTTTTTGGTGGGCTACCAAGAGGTTCCTGACGAGGTTATTATCGCCCCTATTCGCATGCCAGATGTTACACCTGCGGGCACCGCATCCACCATTGATAACACAAATGCGCTGCACGCATACCGGGTAGGTGAACATTCGGTGGCTATTGAATCGGTGAACGGCAGCTCTTTCCTGCTTATTTTTGAGGATGCGCCTGAGATTACCACCATTCACGGGACCGGCGTTCTCAATCAAAGTCGCGACGTCTCTGCCTTCCGCGAGTTTGTAACCTCACGCTGGCCTGTTCTCTAGGCTCTTAAGCGGCCTGTACCATACAGGGCTGTCTCGGATAATGCATATACACTAATCCAGCCGGACTGTATAAAAAAGCAAACCCCGTCACAGATAGTGACGGGGTTTATTCTGTGCGCCCTCTGGGACTCGAACCCAGAACCCATTGATTAAGAGTCAATTGCTCTGCCAATTGAGCTAAAGGCGCTTAGGTAACAAATATTGCAGCTTCGAAACGGCAACAGATAAACACTATACGAGCATCAAGCGCGTTTTGCAACTTACGAACACGGCTGTAGTCAGCGATTTTGGCGAACATCAACGTCCAGCATCACGACTGCAAATCACCATGGTATACAACAAAACCCCGCCATAACTGACGGGGTTTATTCTGTGCGCCCCCTGGGACTCGAACCCAGAACCCATTGATTAAGAGTCAATTGCTCTGCCAATTGAGCTAGAGGCGCTTACTTGGGGTGATGTATCGCATTCGTACGACAACAGATAAATACTATACGGATAATTAATATTTCACGCAAGTTACATATAAGTGACGCTTCACACAAACTCTCATTTTTTGCTTTCGCTCATGCTCTCGATGGCACCGCAGTACCTCATCTCATGGCACACCCTCGCGAAAAACCTCCCAGAGATCCTATAAACCCCGTACACTAAATAGAACGTTTACGGCAACACATGCAATACCGAGAACATCTACTTTTAAGGAGAAACCATGAGCACCCGACTAGAGCCCGGCACAAAAGCCCCAAGTTTTACCCTGGAAGATTACACCGGTCAGCAATATTCCCTAGCGGATTACGCGGGGCATAAGGTCATTCTCTACTTCTATCCCAAAGCATCAACACCCGGATGCACCAAAGAAGCTTGCGATTTTCGAGATAACCTTGCCTCTTTGAAATCGCTCGGATACGTTGTCTTAGGCGTTTCTCCCGACAAACCCGCAGCCCTAGAGAAGTTCACCACCAAAGAGTCTCTCACCTTCCCCCTTCTCTCCGATGCCGATCACGCTGTCGCACTCGCCTACGGTGCATGGGGCGAAAAGAAAAACTACGGCAAAGTCTACGAAGGACTTATCCGCTCCACATTCGTCATCAATGAGCAGGGCATCATAGAGCTGGCGCAATATAACGTACGCGCCACCGGCCATGTTGCTAAGCTGCGCCGTGACCTTGGCATTGACCCCAAATAGTCGGATTTTTCCGTTTGTATAGTCTTATATCCTCGTGTAGACTTTCCTAGGTAGCTTTGCTCCCCGCGCGAGTGGTGAAATTGGCAGACACGCAGGATTTAGGTTCCTGTGCCTTACGGCGTGGGGGTTCAAGTCCCCCCTCGCGCACCAACCTTGGGTCCGCAACGTCTTCTTATCGAAGAAGTTGCGGGCTTTTTGTTATATACCGCACAGCAGAGTACCCTGGCGCTATATCCCTAAGCCTATAATTCGCTGTGAGTCGTGCCTAAAACCCTCTTTGAGTATCGCGACATTAAATCGTGACGTTGTATTCTAAAAGAATAGTGTTTTCGCCCAGACATAAACGCCTTATCAACCACGCATTACCTATCACGGTTCAGTAATCACCATGAAAGGGCTTGTCCGTGAATCATCTCTCCCCAACCGATGCCCCCGGTATCAGCTACAGCGGTATCAGCCGCCGCACTGCGCTGCGGTTAGGGTCTCTTCTGGCAGCGGGTTATACTTTGACGGCCTGCGGTGATTCGGCGCCCGACAACGGTTCAGGAGAGACCCGCAGGATCTTTAGATTTGCTCAAGGCGCGGCACCTTACTCTCTTGATCCCGCCTTTGACCCGGTCTCTCCGACGTACCGTGTAACAGCACAGATTCTTGAAACTCTCGTGAGTGCCGACCATTACACGGGCGTTCCGCAGGAGGCGCTTGCCTCCTCGTGGACGATTAGCCCAGATGGTCTGACCTATACGTTTACGCTCCGGGAAGGGGTCTCATTTAGCGATGGCACTCCCCTTACGGCAGAAGCCGTACTGCGTAATGTACAGCGGTGGCAGGCGTTAGCAACATCCCCAGAAACGGCGGCACGCTGCGTTCCCTTTCAGCCACTCTACGGCTGGGGTTTTGGTAATATTGTGCACTCTAACTCGCCACACGCAGGTAAAGCATCACAGGAGGCAAGCTCTTCACCGTCTGCCGCCGCAACGCAAACCCCTTCGGCTCAGGAAGACACAGATACACCCAAGGCCGATACACCAAAGACTGATGAACACACCGAGCAGATACCTTTACGTTATGCTCCCCTCGTTTCCGATGTACGCGTCACCGACTCCAAACTTGTGTTTACGCTTGTACGTCCTTCACAAGCGTTCTTGCGGATTCTGACCCAACCGGCTTTCGGCGTCGTTTCACCCGAGGCACTTACCGAGAACCACCGTATCAAAGAGATACCCATCGGTACTGGGCCCTTTAAAATCTCAACGCCCGCTTCGCAAAATACCGATATCGTTCTCATACGCAACGATAAATTTGTGAGTATCAAGCAGGAAAAGATTGAACTCGACGAAATACATTTCTCGACTCTCAATTCTTCCGACAAGCGTTACTATGCTCTCGTAGACAATAAAGTTGATGCCTGCGATCAAGTAAGCGGCAATGACTTAGGGCCTCTAGGGCGTGAAGGGTTCCTGTACCCGCTGCGTGATCCCTTCTCGCTTCTTTATCTGGGGTTCAACCTTGCGCATCCGGTTCTCAAAGATATTTCGGTGCGCCGAGCTATCGCGCGAGCTGTCGATCGCGGTGCCCTCATCCGATATTACCTTTCTGGAACTTCTGAAGCACTGCACCTTATGCCTAGGCTTTTTCGTACCTCGGATGACTCTCTGGAACGTCTGTATAAGCGAGATGTTGACCAAGCAAAATCGTTGCTCGCAGCCTCAGGTTACACAGGCGAAACTATCGAATGCTACTACCCTATTGATGTTTCGCTTCCGTGGATTATGTCACCCCAAAAAGTCTATTCTGAGATGATCGGAGCTCTTCTCGATATTGGGCTCAATATTAAACCTATTCCACTGAACTGGTCCGATTATCATGCCCGCGCTACGGAAATAAATACTACTCGCGGCATTCTCCTCGGTGGTTTCTACGGAACCTATCGTGATCCTTACGCTTTTCTTGGGCCGGTTCTTGCACCTCTTCTGGTGGCGCAGTGGATCGATGCTATGGGATTAAACCCCGTATCGCACGATACCCCCGAGGCGAAGGCTCATCCCGCCGATTCTCCGATTCCATCACCGTCAGCAAGCGCTGCCCCGAAGGACAGTTCCGAAGCCGAGACATCGCCTACCCCGTCTCCCAGCATTACTCCTGCAAAGGTAGAACCTGCGCCTACGCTGGAACAGATTATGAGTAAGATCCGCGAAGCCGATAGCGCCACTTCTTTAGACGAACAGCGTGAAAAATATCGTTCCATCAACCAGGATTTAGCGGCATTTATGCCTGCGGTCCCACTTTTGAACGTTACGTCTAACATAGGTATTAATCGACGTGTTATTGGCTACGAAACCGAACAAAGCGCTATCGAGCTCTTTGCTAAAGTGCGAATTTCCTAAAGTTTCTGTTGTGGAATTTAATGTATTTTGCAGATTTTCCCTACTCTTTTGTGAACTACATTACTGATTCTGGGTTTTTCTCGGCGGAATGTGTACCTGCAGACCCTCAGGGAGTACGCTAGAGTCATATAACTGTCATATGACCGTGCCCAAAGCTGGGCACCAAACCCCTGGGAGTATCAGTGGTAGCACGTACTGAACAGACCGATGTCGTCCTTGTGGGCGGCGGTATTATGAGCGCAACGCTTGGTGTCTTTTTGAAGGAATTGGAACCCACCTGGAATATTACTCTTCTGGAACGCCTTGATAAGCCCGCACAGGAGTCCTCGAACCCGTGGAATAACGCTGGCACCGGTCACTCTGCACTGTGCGAGTTGAATTACGCCCCCGCTGGTCCCGACGGAAAAGTAAGTGCCGATAAAGCCTTAGGTATTAATGAGCAGTTCCAGATTTCACGTCAGTTCTGGGCTTCCCTTGTGAATGAAGGTATTCTGCCCAATAACGATTTCATCCACCCTGTACCCCATATGTCCCTTGTATTCGGCGAAGATCATTCCAAGTACCTTGCGGCACGTTACGATTCCTTCCGCCAGCAGAAGCTTTTTGAGCGAATGCAGTTCTCCACGGAACGCGACCAAATTGCTCAATGGGCGCCCTTGACGGTCAAGGGCCGCTCCGAAGGAGAACCGGTCGCAGCTACCTGGGCTCCGGAAGGTACCGACGTTGATTTTGGTGCGCTTACCACTGGCATGATCGATTATTTACAATCTCAGGGAGTCGAAGTACGCTACGGCTACGAGGTTAAGAACCTTGACCGTGAATCTGACGGTACGTGGACTGTGTCTGCTATTAACCGCATCAATACCAAAGAACCCCTGAAAATCCATACTAAATTTGTTTTCCTTGGTGCTGGAGGCGGTGCCTTGCATCTGCTCCAAAAGTCGGGAATTGGGGAAGGTAAGGGATACGGCGGCTTCCCGGTTTCGGGTCTGTTCCTGCGCAACACCAATGAAATTACCGCCGCTAAGCATAATGCAAAGGTGTATGGTCAGGCATCCGTAGGCGCTCCTCCGATGTCTGTTCCGCACCTGGATACTCGATATGTTGATGGTAAGCGTTCTCTGCTTTTCGGGCCTTATGCTGGGTTCAAGACCAATTTCCTGAAGCAAGGGTCTCTCCTTGACCTGCCCCTCTCACTTCGTCTGCACAATATCTATCCCATGACTCGTGCGGGTCTCGATAACCTGTCGCTCGTCAAATATCTGCTCACCGAGTTGGTTAAAGATAAGAATGCGCGTCTGGAGTCCCTGCACCGCTACTACCCTGAAGCTAACGGCGACGAGTGGGAACTCATTGAAGCGGGTCAGCGTGTGCAAATTATGAAGAAGGATGCGAAGAAAGGCGGAATTCTGCAGTTTGGCACCGAGGTTGTTTCTTCGGCCGATGGTTCTATCGCGGCTCTCCTTGGCGCATCACCGGGGGCTTCAACCGCAGCACCCATTATGCTGAACCTACTCAAGAGGTGCTTTCCCTCTCAGTTCGCGGGTTGGGAGTCGCGTATCCGTGCTCTGGTTCCGGGGTATGGGGTTAAACTCAACGATAATCCGGATCTCGCTGACGAAATTATGGCTCACACTGCACATACATTAGATATCGCCAACTAAGATACACTTGAGGTGCTGACTCGAAAACCTTCGTCCTGTTCCCTGCCATACACAGGTTTTTGGATGGAGGTTTTCGCTGTTAAGTAATAGTAAAACTCTTCAGTGGAGAGAACTCATACGTGCCGCGCTCTATCGTTCCTCCTCATGAGAAAAACTATTTCCTGTATTATTGCCACAAGTATTTGGTACTTCTAAGCGCCGCAAGCAAACACCAAGACAAGGAACGCTCCTATGGCACGACGCCGCAAAAAATCACTTCCTCGTTCAGAATATGTAAAAATACGCGAATTTCCTCAGGGCAGTATCGCCTATATTTTTCGACGCGCGGGTTTTTCCTTTGGATCGCACGGGGGAACAGATCTAGCCGCAGCGCTCACCTATTTCACGGTGCTCTCTGCTTTTCCTGCTTTGCTCGCGATCCTGTCACTCCTGGGAATTTTCGGGCAGGGAGAAGACAGCGCCAAGGTAATCTTAGGGTTCCTCCAAGAGCGTGCACCTCAGCAAATGTACTCGATTCTGGAAGGACCTATTCATCAGCTAACCAATGGACAAGGCGCCGGGTTTGCATTAATCATTGGTATTCTCAGTGCGCTCTGGTCTGCCTCCGGATATGTAGGGTCTTTCGGGCGTGCGCTCAATAACGTATACGGAGTACGCGAAGGACGACCCGGGTGGTTCCTCAAACCCTATAACGTACTCATCACTACCGGGGTTATAGTGCTTGTGGTTCTCATGATGCTGATGTTCCTCTTGGGAGCATCAGTTCTCGACTGGGTTGCGCCCTATATGCCTGGAGTAGATATAGAACTCATCAAGGTTCTGTGGCTCAATGGACGTTGGGTTTTAATTCTCATTCTTGCGGTATTTCTCATTGCGATGCTCTACACTGCAACACCCAATGTGCGGCGTCTTAAAATTCGGTGGACCTCGCCGGGAGCCGTTATCGCCTTGTTTGGCATGGGGTTAGGCGGACTAGGCTTTACCATCTATACCAATAATTTCAGCAAATATAACGCTACCTACGGACTTATCGGTGGTGTCATCGTCATGCTGGTGTTCCTCTGGATCATGAACAATATGCTGGTCTTTGGCGCTCATGTCGATGCTGAATTTGAACGGATGCGCCAAATTGTAGCGGGTGAGGATATCGACGGAAAACTGCGTGTGGAACCCCGCGACACCCGAGCCATTACCAAGTACCAGGAAAAGTTAGAGGCCCTAAGCTCAAGTGCCCAAGAGATCCAAGACCTTGCAAGCGGTCAGCAGACGCTGCCCAAACCGCCCGAGCCCTCAATCCTCGAACGGGTGCAGACTGCTGTTTCTACCAACACTGAGATGCTTCGACAGGCTGTTTCCGATACCCGTGTAGGGGCGACGGAGGCACAATCCTCTGAGGATTCTGGGGACGTGAAGGAGAAGGCTTCGGAGTCCTCTCAAAAACATACCCGCGATTCCACTCCACACAGCGATAATCCTCAAAACGGCAGCTCCAAACGTCAAGACTCTTCGCGAGACACGCTTTTTTAAGTGCAGCATGAGCGGCACATACACTACCGGATAGACCTGTGGTAGTTGGCGGAAATATACCGCACCCACCACGATTGTGTTTGTCATAAACGTGATTTTTCGCCCCACACGTCATATATATTTTCGTCTACACAATCAGCGCGCGCAGGTGCAAAAATATACATATGTGTGAGACTCCCATACCGCCTTTTGAATATACCCGCTACACACCTGCAGACGCGGAAAAAGGTACAACTCCCGTTCTGTTTCTACACGGCTTTGCAACCCGTAGCGACCAGCTCTGGGGCGGTACCGGCTGGATTCGCCAGTACATTCGGGCGGGTATACCCGTGCTAACCGTCGATTTACCTTTTCACGGGCGAAAATACCTCAAAGACTCCAACTTTACAGTACATGCCAAACTCCCGGTGGGAACAATCGAAGAACACGGTATTTTTCCGGTCGTCCAGACCACAGTGTCAGAAGATGGTTCACCGCAGAACGGCATGGCTCTTTTCGCTGATACGCTTTCTGCTCTCCTTGACGAACTTGCTATCCAGCAAGTACATGGTGTGGGTTTTTCCTTCGGATCTAGGGTAGGGTGGGAGCTCGCTCTGAGGCACCCATCTCGCGTTGCATCGCTTATTCTGGGCGGTATGCCCCTGCACAATCACCTCGAAGCCCTGCGCTCTATGCTTTCTGCCTCGTGTGCTGATAATGCCATTACCCAAGATCCTGCGACAGAAGAAGCCTTTACCAGCATTATTGAATCGTCACCGCTACGCGCCAATGCTCTTCTTGATTTTGTGCATATACCCTTCGGCGAGTTCTTCTCACTGCCGTCTGCACTTGCAGACTCTACGCGCATTCCCGTTATTCACGCTGCTAACCCGCCTTTCCCGTACCCTCGTGTTCCTCTGCTGATCGCAATCGGTTCCGAAGACTCCATCGCTGCCGACGGGCGTAGGCTATATCCCCTGCTCCAGAGGGTACATCCGTATCTAAAATTTCTTGATATTCCGGGGCGGGATCATGTGAGTGCCTTAACCTCAGGCGTTTTTAGGCGCAACGCTTTAGCCTTTGCGCGCGATTCTCAGGGAAGTAACCGGCAAGCAGTATAAACTTTCTGCGCACCAACACGCTTAGCTTATAGCTATTCATATGTACAGACCCTAGTGATAGCCCTAGAATGGAAAGACGTATCAAGAAATCTTGATGCGTCAGAACATGTGGTCATACATGCTCTATGCGACGGGTAAAGCCGCACGAGGTCCCGAAAACTTCTTCAACGATCCCGAAGGGAATAAACCAAAGTATGCACAAGGTTAAAGCTGTTGTAGCGCTCGCTAAGAACGAGCCCGTTACCGTAACGACTATTCACGTACCCGATCCCGGTCCGGGCGAGGCTCTCGTGAAGGTTCTTACCTGCGGTGTTTGCCAGACAGATCACCACTATGTTGCAGGCGGTGTGGGCGATGATTTCCCCTACCTGTTGGGGCACGAATCAGCAGCCGTAGTGGAGGCAGTTGGCGATGACGTGACCGATATTGTCCCCGGAGATCTTGTGATCCTCAACTGGCGTGCGGTCTGCGGTGAATGCCGTGCATGTCGTAAGGGCGAGTCACAGTATTGCTTTGCTACCCATAACGCTACCCAGAAAATGACTCTAGAGGATGGCACCGAGCTCACTCCTGCTTTAGGCATTGGCTCTTTTGCCGAGAAAACCCTTGTCGCAGCGGGTCAGTGCACGAAGATTACCGCCGATATTTCTCCCGAGCAGTACGCCGCTATTGGACTGCTCGGGTGCGGTGTGACCGCAGGTCTGGGTGCCGTTCTCAATACGGGTGCGCTCAAACGCGGAGAATCCGTGGCCGTTATTGGATGTGGCGGTGTGGGCACCGCAGCAATCGCTGGCGCGCAGCTGGGCGGAGCAACTACCATTATCGCCGTTGATATTGATGACGATAAGCTCGAACGCGCACGTCAGCAGGGTGCAACACACACCGTAAACTCAGCCAAGGTAGACCCGGTCGAGGCTATTCGGGAGCTGACCGGCGGGTTTGGTGCGGATCTGGTAATAGATGCAGTAGGTATCGCCCCCACCTTCAAACAGGCTTTCGAGGCACGCGATCTTGCCGGGCGAGTGGTACTTGTGGGAGTTCCTGAGCCTGGCACCACCTGGGATATTCCCCTGGATGAGGTTTTCGGGCGCGGCGGCTCTATTAAGAGCGCCTGGTATGGTGATACGCTGCCTTCGCGCGACTTCCCCGAGTTCGTGGATCAGTACCTGCTCGGTCGCCTCGATCTAGACGGCTTTGTCTCCGAGCGTATTAAGCTGGAAGACGTCAATGATGCCTTTGAAACCATGAAAACCGGTCGAGTGCTGCGTTCCGTGGTGGAACTTTAAAACCGGGAAAGGAACTCTCATATGACTGAAATTATTGAACGGGTTGTTACTCACGGAACGTTCTCGCTCGACGGCGGCACCTGGGAAGTCGATAATAACGTGTGGATTATTGGTGATGACCAGCGTGTGACAGTCATTGACCCCGCGCATGACGTCGATAAAATCGCAAAAAAGGTTGCCGGTCGCACGGTCGAGAGGATTCTACTTACCCACGCTCACGATGATCATATTCGCTCTGCGCAAGAAGCCTCCGAGCGTTTTAAAGCATCTGTCTACCTAAACCCTGAGGATCGGGTGCTCTGGGAAATGGTGTACCCATCTTGGGACTTCGACGAGCCCCTGCATGACGGGCAGAAAATCAGTGCTGGTAATACCGAGCTACATGTGATCGCTACCCCCGGACACTCTCCCGGGTCGGTCTGTTTCTACGCGCCCGAACTCAGCTGGGAGAACAGCGAAGGCGTACTCTTTTCGGGCGATACTCTCTTCAAGGGCGGTCCCGGAGCGACTGGGCGTTCCTACAGCGACTTCGACACTATTATCGACTCCATCGAGTCGAAGCTGCTCACCCTGCCCGAATCCACTGCGGTTCTCACGGGTCACGGAGACTCCACAGGCATCGGTGTAGAGGCACCCGATCTAGACGCTTGGAAGAAACGCGGGCACTAAGAACCTCACGACTCTTTTGCTCATATATGAGGTGGTACAGGTCTTCCTCTCGAAGACCTGTACCACCTCATTATTATTCATATGGGTAAGTCCTACTTGCTGATCAGCCGTCTAATGGCGCCAGTTGTTCCTCGTAGCGGCGGCGCCAGAGATACCCGTAAAGATGTCCCATGCAGAAGTATAGGCAAGCGGCAACGATCGGAACGATAAAGGCGTTACGGTAGTAGGGTCCGCTTCCCAGGTACCCTCCCCAGGTAGCGCCAAAAGTAAGCCCTAGTGCCATAGCACCACTAATATAGAAGCTCATCTGGGTGTCGGGAGTGCGTACCAGCACATGCGCCAAAGCTAATTTATGGCCGCCAACAACAATTCCTAACGCCACGCCGTAGATTGCTAGGCCTACCATCATCATTGATATTCGATCGACAGTAGGCAGTAAAAGTGCAGCCAGTGTGAGCACAACGCCGCTCGAAAGCCAACCGTGCCAAGGAACAATTTTATCTGCGCCTAAAAGCACCGGAAGCATAGTGATAACAGCCGTCCCCAAGCATATTGTAATCATCAAGGGGTAGAGCGATAATGCATTGTGATTGAGAGCGAATCCCAGCAGAGCTGAACCGATAGATCCGATGCATCCGCTGATAACCATGAGTCCCAAGATCAGAACCATACTTATAGAATCTGAGGGTGTCTCCTGTACATGCGATTGTGCGGTTCCATCTGCTCGCGCCACGTCTGAATCTGAGGGGAGCGACTTTGGAGTTCTAGGAAGTACGTTGGGTATAAGAACGACAACAAATATTAACAAACCAGCCAATAAAATAGCCGCCCAGAACCCAGCGTTAATACCCATAAGGCTGTTCAGAAGCACCAAGACAAATGCAGCCAGAGGATACAGCGCCAGCTTTTCGACATTCGTCCATGCAACCATGGCAAAAAGCCACTCAGGATCAGAAGTTTTTGTGGGATTATACCGAGCTTCATGCACAATCACAGGCCATGGCGGAAGGGTGTAGCCCGCCAGCATACATGCCGCCGCATACTCAAAAGTTGTGACCGAGGCTGCGGCCTCCGTAGCCAGCATATTTGACAGATGCATGAGGTACAGTACCGCAGGAATATGCAGAACCGCACTGCCTCCTAATACGAGTCTAAGCCCGCAGTAACGCTCCAAAATCGGGGTTGTCGATATCTTGAGGGTATAGGCAAAGGCAAGAGCCCCTACAGCATAGCCGCCATCATGCACTGTATGCAGATTTCGCGCAATTACTAGAAAAAGGGTCATACCGATCAGGGCAACAGGCATGTGCATCATAACGTCAAATGCGCTGTAAAGAAATCCTTCTTCGCGCCGTGTGCGGATAAGGTATCTTAGGCGAATCCTCAACATTCCCAGAAAGCTGCGACCGTGAGCACGGGTCGCTTCTCGCAGATCGTATTCTTCGTGAGGAACCACAATATTTGTCTGAAGCCCAGAGCTCCAGCGGGGTACCCCGGTTCCTAAAGAGCTATGCCGCTGTTGCGAGGGCTTGTTAGTAATGCGCGTACCAGACGCACCAGAACCTAACGGTGTAGGTGAGGTTCTCTCACCGCCGTCTCTTCCGGATGTGGTGGGGCGCATCCTGTTCTCCTTGGGGGTGTTTGAGGCCGGTCTTCTCAACCGTCTAAGTGATATCTCTTTGGATAGTTTACCCCCGCATTCGTCCAAACCTAAACGTTAACTCGAAGAGTCGAGCCATTTTGTCGCTTTTCTATACTGACTTGGGCAGAAATACGCTCTTTCATATCTTCAACGTGTGATATAAGTCCAATAACACGACCGTTCTCTCGAATATTCTCCAGCGTTTCCATTACAAGCTCCAGAGTCTGCGCATCGAGAGTTCCAAAACCTTCATCAATGAAAAGTGTTTCAATCTCTATACCGCCGTTACGTGCTTGAACAACTTCGGCAAGACCCAAGGCTAATGAAAGCGATGCGAGGAAAGACTCGCCACCGGAAAGAGAATTCACCTCACGCTGGTCGTTATTCCAGTTATCCTCAACGCTAATACTCAGACCACCGCCAATACGCGCTCGTTTCTCTCGCTTGTCGCTGAGTACCAAACGGTAACGATTATCGCTCATACGCTGCAGATGCTCAGAAGCCACTTGCAAGACTTGCTCAAATTCACCGCCGAGCACATAGCTCACAAGATCTATCTGATGGTTTTTATCAGGATTGTCACCCCGAGCGATGCGCGCCAGTCCAGCGTAAAGATTGGCCTGCTCCACAGCGTGGGCTGATTCCCCTTGCCGTTCTTGGTAGTCCTGAAATAGAGCTTCTAAAGTTTCAATACCATTTGTACGAATACCCTCGCGTGTCATCAAAGTTTCATACTGTTGCTCAACATTATCGCGTTCTTGACGTATGCGGGTAAGTTCTTCCTGGGAAGGAGCCTTCTGTCCATGCTCAATAAGCGTGGCAACGGTACGCATGGATGGTCGGTCAAGAGAGGCTTGAAGAGTGGCATGTTCTTCTCGATAAGCCGAAATAGCCTGCTCAAGATGCTGTTGCTGTACCTCCGTGAGAACCGCCTGCTGAACCGCCTCGAAAGTCTCGAAAACCGACCGTTCCAGACTTTGCTGTGCCTGATGGGCGCTCTCTGCGGCGCTAATTGTGGCATCGTCAAGACGACGGCTTGCATCAACGGCACGATGCGCCTGCTCCACGTAGCTTTCAAGCTTGCATACCCGGTCGGCAAAACTTATGGTAGCCGCCACCTGACAAAGTTTTTTCTCAAGCTTTGTCAGGGTTTGCTGCTCACTCGCCTGCTGAGTCTGCAGTTGGGTTAAAGATGTACGTGCACGGGTCTGCTCTTCCAAAATTTTCTGAAGTTCAAGCGTCTCTTTTTCCTGTTGATGCTGCGCTTCACGCTTGTTCTCTAGGCTTTCTTGAGTTTGGTTATAGACGTTTTGTGCCTCTGCAACTTGACGCTGCGCTTCTTGAGAATCAGGCATGTGAGACTCGGTAAGTTGGTCCAAAACGGTCTGGGTTTGCGCCACGGAAGTAGCTGCTGCCGACGCTTTCTGCTGCTCCCGGTGGGCACGCTTCTCGGCGGCATCAATCTCAGATTGTTCCACTAAGGTAATGCCGTTGACACTAGGCTGGGCCGGTTGCGGATGCTCCCGAGAGCCGCACACCATGCAGGGCTTCCCCTCGTCCAACTCCTCTGCAAGAGTGAAAGCAACCTGTTCTAAGCGCCGTTTTTGAAGCCTCGTGTACTCTTCTGAGGCAGTGATAGATACCCGCTGAATTAGCTCATACGCCTGCACGGCCTGGTCGTGAGCAGTTTGCGCCTGCTCTAATTTTTCTGCATGGGCAGCGACTTCTTGCTGGGTCTTTTTCGCAGTCTCTAGGGCAAGTTGGGCCCGAGCGTAGTTCTGCTCAACATCGTGCAGGGAGCTTAGCCGTTTGCTAATATCACTGAGTTTTTGCTGGCTCTGGAACTCGCGTTTCGCAATTCCTTCCACCGTCCGTTGCGCTTTCTCGGAGTCCCGCTTGAGCGCTGTAAGGGCTGCTTTTGCCTCTTCTAAAGCTTGTTCATCGTGCTGGTATACCCGAAGCTGCGCCATCACGCTTGGAGCTTGATTGAGAACCCGTTGAAGATCCTGCGCCGTGTCTATCCGGTACAGTGAAGCCTCAAGGTGCTCGGTACAGTCCCCTAGGGCTTCTAGAGCTTGTGAGGCGCTGCTCCGAGCCATGTTCAGCGTATCCTGTGCGTGCTCGGCGGCGTGCATCCGGCGTTCCTCATCACGACGAGAACGTTCCAGTTCAGCCTCCACAGGGGCTGCTGCCCGAGAGTTACTGAGCGTTCGGCACTGTTTCTTATGTTCCTCTTCCTGGGATTCGTGTCGCACCCATGCCGACTGCAGTTTCTTATATTCCGCCCAATCCTGTATTCGCTGGGCTATGTCCTGCTGTTGCGCGGCAAGTTTTTCACGTTTATCTTTGAGGTCGGCCAGGGCGTGCTCATCCTGCTGTTCTTGCCGACGTACAGCGTGAAGATGCTCCGTGAACCACCCCTCGAAATCATGCCGTGCAGTCTCAAGATCGGTCGCTAGGTCAAGTTTGGTATATGCTTCAGAAACTTCGCGCTCCTGCGCATCAACGATATTTTTGTTGTCGTCAAGGTCTGTGCCGCTACGCGAAAGTCGTTCACATAGTTTTGTGTACGTCGTGACGGTCTGCTCAAGAGTCCTGTCTAAAGCATGTTTAATATCCTGTACAGCACGCTCACTAATCTGTTCTTCCTCTCGAAGCCTATTCATTACCTGTTCATAGGTATCAACCGGAAAAAGCTGTTTAAGCAACGGAATTCGGTCTTTACTGCGAGCTTTAAGAAAATCGGCGAATTGCCCCTGCGGTAAGAGCATAACTTTCAAAAACTGTTCTCGGTTGAGTCCTATAAGTTTTGTCAGGTAGTCCGCCGAGTCTGCCATGCCCTCCGCGGCTTTACGCCAGGATTGTTCATCCTGCGGGTCTCTGCCCGGGATAAGTTCAGAAACTAATGCCTGCGGATTTTCGAGGGTGGGTGTTCCTTTATTTTTCCCGCGTGTGATGAGCCGACGATACGCTGGGGTTCGGTCGATCCTCAGACGACGGTTCTGTATGCTCAACTCCAGAAAAATATGGGGTTTTATTTCTCCAGGGGGCACATGGGTAGAGTACAAAGAGCCTATATCACGCTCGGAAGAGGGCATTCCATACAGCGCATAACAGATAGCGTCGAGTACGGTCGTTTTTCCCGACCCGGTGGGACCATTAAGAAGAAAAATACCGGCTTCATTGAGGGCATCAAAGTCTATGACCTCTCGCTTGGGATAGGCCATGAATGCTTCAAATTCTAGGCGATGAAAAATCATGCTGACCTCCCGCTGCTGATAACCTCATCAACAATATGTTCAAGGGCTCGGGTTTCTGCCGCCTCCAGCGGATGCGCCCGCACGGTAGCGTAAAACTCCTCGCACACATGCGCCGGGTTAGTGGTTTCGGTGATGCGCGGGCGAGTGTTTGCGCGCGGTTGTTGATGCAGAGGCTCAAAAACGAACGAGGCAATATTCTCATATCGTTTACGGAGCTCGTCGAGAGTACCTACCGGCTGCTTATCATCGCGCAGGATAATACGGCAAAAATACTCGGTTTCGTAGGGCGAGAATTCGTCGCTTTCCATCAGCTCGTCGAAAGTTCCCGTCAGGGTCTTGAGGGGCAGCCGAGTGCGCCATTCATGAGATTCAATCTGCGCCTTCACGCACCCTTCGCGTGCTGTGAGGTTCAGTAAGTAGGCTCCGTTCTTATTAGCTTCTTCGCTAAAGGAAAAGGGTAACGGTGAGCCGCTGTATCGTGCACGATCCATCACCGGATAGCGGCGATGAATATGTCCCAAGGCCGTGTAATCGAAGCCATTGAAGAGCATGGCTGGCACCCAGTCCACGCCGCCTACGCTGATATTTCGTTCCGAAGAAGAACGAACAGATTCATTGAAGTCACCGTGCTCACTCACGGTGGCATGGGCCATGACAATGGTGAAATCTGCGGGGTTCTCCCCTGCGTTCCGTTTCTCATTGTCTTCTCGAATTCGTGTGCAGACCTCTCCCAGCACGGCTGCATGGGTGGGCTCAACATCAAGCTGACGCCCATAATAACGTGGGTTTAGGTAGGGTATGGCGTAAATACGCACTCGTATATCGTCTCGGGTAAGTTCTACCGGTTCAAATGTTTCCTTCAAAGTCGTCACAGGGTATATACCCTGCCGCGCTAAAGTACCTGCCCCATACCCTAACCTACGAGCGGAATCATGATTTCCCGCGCTCAGAACTACCTGAATTCCCGCGAGCGCCAGACGGTCTAAAGTCTTGCCAAGAAGCTCGGTGGTTTCGGCGCTGGGGTGGGCGCTATCGTACACGTCTCCGCTAATAAGGAGCACATCAATCTTTTCGGCAGTCGCATAGTCGATAAGTTCATCGATGAACCGTTGATGCCATTCGTGCAGGCTGTGCCGGTGGAAGGTACGCCCTAAATGCCAGTCGGAGGTGTGCAGAATCTTCATAGTTTTTAGTATTACATTGGGTGCTGGAACATGCACCCTGATTTCATCATTTACGTAACTTACGCCCGTACTTTGGCGTTATGGGGGTATGGGATAATGTGCGTTATGAGTAATTTTACTCGGGTGCCTCATATTTCTTCTCCAATGTATGTCGAACGCCTTCGGTCTGCCCTGATTGCGGGTACACTAGGCGATGCGCTCGGGTATCCTTTAGAGCTTCTGAGCGCCACCGAGATCGCGGAACGCGCGCAGAACATCGTAACGGAAAATACCCCGCTGATCTTTAGCGATGACACCCAGCTGACCTGCTATACCGTTGATGCCCTGACCGAGGTTTTGGAGTGGAACAATCAAGGGGCAGCTGCCGATGAAGCGGCATGTCTGTGGCTTGCCTATCTGCGCTGGTACCGAGGTATGGGTTTCGCTTTCCCCGAGAATGCTCCTTATGCTCTGCCTCGCGCTATTGATCTAGGCGCGTGTATGACCCGGAAGGAAGGTCCAGGAAAAGCAACTCTGCGTGCTTTAGCAAGCGGAGAGATGCAGACCGTTACGCAGAACATTAATCCTGAGGGGCTAGGTTCTGGTGCTCTTGTACGGTCAATTGCCTTTGGATTTTTACCGGTGGAACAGGAACGTACAGTTGCCTTGTTGGCGGTACGTGGTGCGGCGCTCACGCATGGGCATCCGGAGGCGCTAGTTTCTGCAGCAGCATATGCTCTGCTGGTTCGTGATGTTCTGGGTCGGGTAACTTCCGACCAACCTTCACGATCTTCAGACATACTCGCCGCATCAGTAAAGACAATTATCGAGTGGTGCGGCACGGTAAATGCGGATGGTGTGTTTCCCGGTGACGGTTCGCAGACCCGCTATGTTCTAGAGCAGGCGCTTCGTCTCGGGAGCGGAGAACATCCTGTAGAGCCTTCTGCGGAGACAGTAGCACAAGAGTTCGGTACCGATTGGATGGCTACGACGGTGTTGGGGATCGCCGTGTGGGTTGCGCTCTACGCGGAATCGCGCGCCCGCGCCTCCTTCGGTCTAGCCCGTCATATTTTGCTCGATGCTTACACGCAGGCCATATCGGTAGATTCCGATTCGGATTCCATCGGGTCTGTGATGGGTTCTCTCGTGGCGCTTTGTTTTCAGCTTGGCAACTTGGTGGAGCCGCAGATAAAACGTGTTCGGGGTCTTGATGAAGTGCAGGCCGTTGCTGAGCGGTTTCTTGCTCAACTTGGACTATAGACTATATTTCACGCAAACAATCGGCGCGAAGCAGCTAGCCACAGGACCATTCAAAAAGGACTTGTGAGAAGTCGCGGTCTGCTAATTGTTGCGGAGTAATCAGCCAGTTTGCGGTACCCATATCACCCCACATAATGTCACCGTCACCATCATTTTTTGCTTCCTCGGAGGCGATGGTAAGCAGGTTAACCGTATATTCTTGCAGTTCTGGGTTGTTCTCGCGCGGGTCGCTCTGCACAAAGCTGGGGTACCCGCCAAGCTTATGGTACTCAGTGCTGTCGGTCAGGTCGTAGGCAATATTCTCCCCATCGTGCAGGCGGTCTATCTCGTAGACCTCGTTAATAGTCTGCTCTGGGTGTTTCTCGTTCCACCGGTATACGAACCGGGCCTCAAATTCACGGCTTGTGTCGCTCAGGCTCTCATGTTTTTTCTTGAAAGTGAGCGCAAGCTCAGCCTCTGGCGGGTAGATAGGCCAATCTTCGCTCCGTGCTGCGGTGACTGCGGGGTGCCCCGCAGGGGCGGCTTCACCCACCTGGGGGTAGTAAATAACCCGAATATTCGCCTGGTTGGCTATATCATTGGCGTTGAAGCCCCAGTTTTCATCGCCTTCTTCTTCCCCGGAATCAATCCAGAACTGAAGTATCCCGGTCTTGGGATAAAGCTCATTTTTAGGTAACTCAGCACAGTTAATCTGCGCGATCATCCCTAAGGGCTTCCCGCTCTCATTGGTGGGTGCCTGAGCTCCGGCAGGCAGGTACGGGGCGCCGCCAAACTTCGAGGCAGTCACTGGCAGCGGTGCCTTGGTACCGGCTGTTTTAATACGGATAACTGGCTGCCGTGTGGCGGCAGTGATTTCTGCCGCGATTTTCCGTGCCTCTTTAGCTACTGTACGGCCCATAATATTTTCCTCCCAATACCTGACTTTCGTTTTCACCAGTCTTATTGATAGTTGCAGCTAACCGCAGGACCATTCAAAAAGGACTTTCGAGAAGTCTCGGTTATTCAGCTGTTCCGGAGTCATCAGCCAGTTTGCAGTGCCCTGATCTCCCCAAACAGTAACAAATTTTTCGGCATCCTCAGAGAACATAGTGAGCAGGTTGATTGTGTAGTTATCGAGCCCATCATGCTCTTGACGCGGGTCCTGCTGGGTAAACTCGGGGTATCCGCCAAGTTTGTGGTAACTTCCCTGATCTATGTCACGGTAGAACATCACACTCGGGCGTTCCTCATCTGCGGGCGCGTATGCATCAATACCCGCGAAATCGCCGATAGGCTGCTGGGGGTATAGTTCATTCCACAACTCTACAAACCGGCTCTGGTAGACCCACCAATTCTGTGGGGTTATTCCTTCTGAGGCTTCTTCAAAGCTGAGTCCGATTTCCCATCCCTGATCCATGTGTACTGGCCAGGCCATAAATTCCACCTCGGTTTGTTTCTCTTGATCTGGCATAACAAGAGTGTGGGCACATGGGTTTGTTTCCTCAAGATTAGGATAATAGATCACGCGAGCATTGACCTGCGACACCGGGTTCTTCAGGTCGATGCCCAGTCCCAGCTCATCATACGGATCCAGCCAGAACTGAAGTATACCGATCTTGGGGTAAAGCTCATTTTGGGGTAACTCAGCACAGTTAATCTGCGCGACCATACCCAGCGGCCTACCGTTCTGGTTAGTGGGGGCCTGAGCCCCGGCGGGCAGGTACGGCACTCCCCCAAATTTAGAGGCGGTCACCGGCACAGTTCCCTGAACTGCGCGAGGAATGATGCGCACAGTGGGTTTACGATCCTGCTGGCTCAGCAGATGATTAAGGTGCTTGACCCGCTCAAAAATAGTGCTCATGGTGTATTTTCTTTAGCAGCTATCCCACGAATAAAAGACCTTCGAGAAATCTAAATTCTTTAGCTGCTCTGGGGTAATCAGCCAGTTTGCCGCTCCGGCATCGCCCCACATGATGGTTATGGTGTCACCTTCATACGCAGAGACAAGAGTGAGCAGATTAATCGTGTAGTCTTTCCATTCCTCCTTGTCATCGCGGGGGTCCCAGTCGATATACTCGGGAACACCGCCCAGCTGGTGGTGATCAAGATCTTCATAAAAGGTGCTCGCAAGGTCATCGCCTTCAAGCCCTGCAAGTTCATCAAGATCCCAAGGACTTTCAATCTGCTCCTGCGGGTAGCGTTCATTCCACAACCGCGTAAATAACTGCCCGGTACTGTATTGTTTGAGTTTTAGCCCGGACTCTAGATTTTCAGGCTCGAAGCTTAGGGCGTATTCTCCGCCCAAAAGAGGCCATATAAAGCCATTATCCTCGGTAATGACTAGTTTATGAGCCTTCCTGTTCGCTTTTCCCAGCTTGGGATAGTAGATCACGCGATCATATCGTGATGAGGTGTAATCTTCCGTATCGGTCTCGATCGGGCTAATCCAGAACTGCAGCAGCCCCTCCGTCGGGTAAATACTATTCGGGGGCAGATCGACGCAGTTAATCTGCGCAATCATATGCAAAGGTTCACCGTTAACGTCTACGGGACCGTCCTGGCCCTTGGGCAGGTACGGCACTCCCCCGATTTTGGAGGCGGTGACCGGCAATGTCTTGTACTTAGCGAATTGTGTATTGATACGCATCGTGGGAACTTGATGTCCCACATTCATCTCAGCCAGTAAAGTGCGAGCCCGTTCTAGTATTTCTGTCTGTTTATCCGTCACGCGTTCTCCTCGTTGGGTTGGGTGCCCAGTATTATATAAAGATGACTCACACCTTAGCATGAAGCATTATCTTTACACCCGGTCGGAGAAGATACACGCCGGAGAATTTTGTGTGTACAGCCAGCTGGTCCTAAGTATTGGACCTTATGACCATTCGAAGAGAACCTTCGAGAAGTCTCGGTTCTTAAGCTGGTGCGAGGTCACCATCCAGTTTGCGGTTCCCATATCGCCCCACATAATGCCCTCATGGCTCCCTGACTCCACCCGTGATATAAGCGTCAGCAGATTCACGGTGTACTGAGTAAGAGCCGCATCACCATCACGCGGATCGCGTTGCTCGAAGAGGGGGTAACCACCAATTTTGTGATGGGTATAGCTTTCGGGAGTGCCCGTCATATCGCGTAAAGTCTTGATGGTGTCAGCACCGCCGTCGAACTTTCGAAGGTCCCAAATGCTTGTTATAAGCTGTTCGGGGTACATATCGTTCCAGATTCGAGTAAATTCCGAATGTGGGCGTCCGTCAAAAATCCATTCTTCATTACTCTGGGATTTGGCGATAAGACCATACCCATGACGTCCGCTGACCGGCCAATATAAGTCATCATAAGGGTTATTAACTATAAGTTCCGTTACGGCGGTACCGATCCCGGAGTCTGGCGCATCCAGAGTCGGATAATAGACAACTCGAGTTTTTTGTTGGCTGGTGGGATCGTCTAAGTTTAGCCCCCACAAGTCTTCGTGCGGATCAAGCCAGAACTGTAGGATTCCGGTTTCGGGGTAAATGTCGTTTGTGGGAAGCTCAGAACAATTAATCTGGGCAATAAGCCCCAAATTCTGTCCACTGCCGTTGGTCGGCGCCGCGGTACCAACCGGAACGTAGGGAACACCTCCAACCTTAGAAGCGGTCACTGGCAGAGGTTCTGATGTCTGCTGAGTGTCAAAGAAAATAACAGGCGATATCTGCTGTGCATTGATGCGGTCAATAACGTTCAGAGCTTGTTGTTCAAGAGCGGTCTTTTCAAGAATACTCACAGTATCGTCCCCTATCGGTGATGTGGATGTGGGATGCGGTTGTTGGTTGCATTTCCGGAAAAAATGCGGGTTCGTTATCTTGTGGTAACCACTACTTCTAGGTAATCACAGATAAACACGCTATGCCATACCTTGCGTTCCGTGTCGTGTACTTGCAGGGTCGACTTTATACGCACGAACATGCCTTAGATTTGCGTTGTTTACCACCGCCTTGTTAGCGGGCCCTTCCAAGCCGCAACAGCGCGGTATTCAAGGCTGCAAGTTACGCTCTTTCACCCTCAAGATAGATTTCAGTAGGGGCGTTTTCTATTCGCATACTGCTTAATTGTATTAAGTGTTATACGTAAGTGCGCCCATCAGAAAGGTCTGATGGGCGCACTCAACACGTTACGACTAGGGGTATTATCCTAGTCTAGATAGTCACGTAAAACCTGCGAACGCGAGGGGTGACGCAGTTTCGACATGGTCTTTGATTCGATCTGACGAATACGCTCACGCGTCACGCCATATACCTTGCCAATTTCGTCTAAAGTCTTCGGCTGCCCGTCGGTCATGCCGAATCGCATAGCAACCACGCCCGCTTCACGTTCGGAGAGCGTATCGAGCACCGAGTGCAGCTGCTCTTGGAGAAGAGTGAATGACACTGCGTCAGCCGGAACGACAGCCTCCGAATCCTCAATCAGGTCGCCGAACTCGGAATCGCCATCCTCACCCAGCGGCGTGTGCAGAGAAATAGGTTCGCGCCCGTACTTCTGCACCTCAATAACCTTTTCGGGAGCCATGTCCAGCTCTTTACCGAGCTCTTCGGGGGTGGGTTCACGCCCCAAATCCTGAAGCATCTGACGCTGCACACGGGCGAGCTTATTAATGACCTCAACCATGTGCACAGGAATACGAATAGTACGCGCCTGGTCCGCCATTGCACGGGTAATCGCCTGACGAATCCACCAGGTGGCGTAGGTGGAGAATTTAAAGCCCTTCGAGTAGTCGAATTTCTCGACCGCGCGAATCAGACCAAGATTACCTTCCTGAATAAGGTCAAGGAATAGCATTCCGCGGCCCGTATAGCGTTTAGCAAGTGAGACCACGAGGCGCAGGTTCGCCTCCAACAGGTGGTTCTTCGCACGCTTACCGTCATGGATCACCCAGCGCAGTTCCTTCTTGAGTTTCGGATCCATGTCGGGGTTGTCGGCAAGCTTGTGCTCCGCATATAGACCAGCTTCAATGCGCATCGCAAGATCGACTTCCTGCTGTGCGTTCAGGAGCGAGACTTTACCGATCTGCTTCAGGTAGTCTTTCACGGGGTCAGCTGTTGCTCCGGGGGTAACGACGCGTTGGGCAGGTGCATCGTCATCATCGCTGGCGGTCAGCACGAAGCCAGAGCCTTTAGCTGCCACTTCTTCAGCAGCTTTCTTCTCTTCCTTTTTGGCGACGGCTTCTTCATCTTCGTCAGCGTCTTCGTGCTCTTCGCCGTCAACGTTCTCGGGATCTAGTTCGTCGTCAAGGTCAAGATCAAACTCGTCCTCGTCGGTCTTCTTCTTACGTCCACCGGTTTTACGTTTAGTGGTTGTTTTACGCGCGCGCTTAGACTTCTCTTCAGGCACGGCCTCGGCAGTAGTTTCGACCGAGTCCTCTGCATCAGATTTTGCGTCTTCTTGAGTTTTGGCTGCTGCGCGTTTCTTAGCAGGCGCTTTTTTTGCAGGTTTGGATGTGGCTGCAGTTTTTTTAGTGCGGGTTGTCTTTTTGGGGGTTTCGGCTACAGTCTCTTCAGAGGTTTCACCGGTCGCGGTCTTCTTGCTGGTTGCAGGTGCCACAAGAACCCTTTCTAACTCGTGTTGGGGTGCTTTGTCTGCAAAACACCTAAGACCCTGTCAAGTCTTGCTCCTCACATTATTGGTGAAAACAGGGTTAGCGGAATAAATATAACCGCTAGATACTGGGGATTATTCCCTGCGTTTTCACCTCATGAAGGCGCGCGCAAAAGCACAGACTTTACGGGGTCATCATCAAGTATGGCAGAATCTTATTTTCTTTCAAATAAGGCTCGCCTAGACAACCCTGTTTTATTCCCTGCAAACACAACGTTCGCTACCCTGCCTTTGGCTCAATCGTCTCTACCTTGGCGTCGGCTGCCTCGTGAGGCAATAGAGTACTGAAGTAAAGGTCACCGCGCCAACACCGCACGGGATCCGTAATCCAGAGCGGAAATACAGATTCTGATAGGGCCTGAAAAAGAGGCATATCTTCATCGCAGTGAAGCCTGGCGATATCGGCGAGAATACCTGCATAGGTGTTTCCGCCACGTAGCCAATTTATCCAGGCTTGAAGAAGCCTCAGTCGACCATACTGTTCACCCGATTGAACCGCATGCACCAACAGATTACAGAGAACTTCGAGAGCGTTAAGACGGCTCCAGGCCGGTTTATAGTCCTTTGTTAGACCGCTCAGAAGTTCCACCATCCGGTCTATCTTCGTTATGTGTTCTTCCGGTCTGGTCTCAGACGAGTCGTATGTGTCGTCTAAAATCTGCTGTTGAAGTATACGATGCGTACGCCGTATCCAGTCGTGCCAGCTCACGCGACCGTGCCCGATACCTCCGATACGGGGGCTTTCGCCCCGAAAAGTTTGATAAAAGGTCTCCGGCAGCGTCGTGCGCCGACGAGTTGTTGGTTTGCCGTAACATAGCGGCTCCACCGGTTCGTATGATCCTTCACCGCATGCGGCATGCATACAGTCATATCCGTCTAGTACCCCCAATGCTTCCGGCAGGTCTTTAGCCGCTTGGTACAGTATAAATTCTGGGGTTGCCTGGGTATTCATGCTGCACAGCAGATAGCCGGCTATTTCGGGCGATATCAGCGAACGTAAACGATCCCCAAAACTTATGGCGTTATCGTGCTCTTCGGCGTTTTCAGGCGGATAGGTACGCATTACCCAGCGTACAGCCTCAAGGGCGCTTTCCCAGTAGCAGAGTTCAATACTTTTCTGACGGTAGTAGCCGGGATGTTCTAAAACAGTATGCCGACCCGTAGCTTGGTTAAGTTCTTCTTCAAAGGTATGCATCCACAACAGACTTGCTTGTTCCCATTCTGTCACCTCATTCGTGGAGGCACTGGTTGCAGTATCCCAGAGGCATTGCGTATATGCAGACAGGGGTTCTGCGGATACTTGGCGTCCCTCATACACCCGATCGAGATAGTACGAGCTATGCATAATGTCTTCAATAGGGCCGCGGTAAGTGAGCGCAAGCTGGTTTTGATCAAGTGACCATCGCGATACGGACCCGCAGTACAGCACATCGTAAAGATCAAGATGAACATTGTTGCAAGCTGCGTAGAGTGTGGGCAGCCACTGGTTAAATGAGATTCCGGCGCGATTATCGATATACAAATCCGTATTGTGTAAGACAGTGCGTGTAGCAGGTGAAAGTTGCCGCTCTCGAGTTGCCGCATTGCCGCTAAAGATCAAAGCAAAGACCCCAGTAATGGGCTCGTACCCGTCAACGGTGGCGGGTACCAGATTCGCTAACGTATCAAAATATTGTTCTAGGTCTTGTTGCTCATCAGGAAGATTAACGCGTATACACGGCCCTACAGCATGCTTCGTCACGCTTAAAAGCACCAGCGATTCTTGCGGCCAGTACCCAAACTGATGCAGCACGAGAGCTATCAAGTCTTCTTCGGTATGTAAGCTATAGGTTGTCGTTAGGTTACTCGTTGTTGTCATATCTTTACTATGGCAAGATTGCTCACCTTAAAAGTTCACAGACCAACTAACCTGTGGATAACCCAGGTGCATTCGCTTCGTTAGGACACATATTTCGCTTCTGTGGATAAGAATTAGCTGTTTTCTATCCAAATATTACGATCCATACCCACACGAACAGCACAAGGCATATGTGACCCCTAAAAATTTAGGGATGCACCCACCATAGCTTGAATTTTCTATGCTGCGTGCACCCTATGGGTGAGCCTTACTTATTCTTCATGCTCCTCAAGGAATCGCTCAAACATGGCACCGATTTCATCACGTCCAGGAATCTTATGGGCGTCGCGCTGCGAGAGCGGAATAGCGACGTTTGAGGTACGGAAGTTTTCATCGTAATTCGCTTCCATCGTCGAAATCATACGCCCAATCTCTGGGTTCTCCTTGACCTGCTCATTAATTTGCCCATGAACAGCCCTCGCAGCCTCCCTAAGCTCATCACTCGGAAAAGCCAATCGGGTTGCCATACTCACGTGTTCAAGCGCGGTCAGCGTTCCCTGCGGTAAATCAGCATCAGAAACATACTGGGGAATATTAATGCCGAATCCCACAGTGTCGAAGCCGTTCTCGGTGAAAAGAACCTCTAAAAGATTCGTCATATTAGCATGCAAATCAGCCTTAGGACGCCACGGCGAAATACCTTCAATGAGATCTTTTCGAGAGCCATGCGCCGTCACCGGCATAGGACGTGTATGCGGTACAGGCATTGGAAACGCCGACACCAGCACCACAAGTGAAGGATCCAGCGTCCGCACAATAGACAACAACGCCTGCTGAAAACGCTGCCATTGATAATCAGGTTCTGAACCGGTCAAAAGCAAGAAAGGCTTATCGAGGGTATCTTCGACCGCATAAAGCTTCAGAGCAGGCATAATTGGCTGCTCAAAATGGTCTTTATTGAAGAAAATATGTGGTCTGCGGCTACGGTAATCATGAAGCTGATCCGTATCAAACTCCACAACCTCAATATTCTTAAGTTCCTTGAGAAGAAAATGCCCCAGCTGCCCCGCTGTGGATCCTGCATCCTGTGGGCTTGAGAGAGCAATAACCAGAGTGAGATTTTTCAACCGTGCATCATGAAGAATTTTATTATTCGCCAAATATAAATCTTCAGGGTTTAACATCTTCACTCCTTTCCCTCGCCGGGTTTAGTCTCTGAACTTTTTATTTTAATGTATGTGTCTAACCGCAACAGTACTATTTCCTAGTCTCTCGCGCGAGGCGAACACTCGTAAAAGCGTTAGAAGGGTATTTTCACCGTACTGTTCGTCAAGATTTCCGATACCCGCAGTGTACAGTAGAAACACATTACCCAATATTAATATTCCAACCCATTCGCGGAGGAACTATGTCGACAGCACTTTCTCTTCACACCAACGACCTGCAATCGCTGAATGCTGAGGTACTTGTTCTCGGTGTCTTTTCGGGAGAAGACGGACCTTACCTAGCCTCAAATTCACTTCCTGATGATTCGGCGCAGAGCATCAATAAACTTCTGGAGTCTCTAGGTGCCACAGGTGCTCTCGACCAAATACTTCGCCTCCCCGGCGTAGAAGGGGCATCGTCCGACATCATCGCTCTCATCGGTTTAGGCTCAGACACCACAATTGACCAGGAGCGCCTAGATGCCCTTCGCTTCGCTGCTGGCTCGGCAACCCGTCAGCTTTTAGGAACTGCACATATCGCGCTCGACTTCGGTAGTACCTCACGCGACGAAATTGAAGCTGTAGCTCACGGTGCCGTTCTCGGATCATTCTCCGAAGAAGGAGTACGCAGCAAAACTGCAGATTCTGTTCGAGACGAAGCGGAGTCCATCACCATTGTGGCAAAAGCCGATGCCAGCGAAGCCGAGCCCGCCCTTGTGCGCGCCGTTATTCTGGGCGAAGCTGCCAAGGATGCGCGCCGCCTCGTCAATATGCCCCCTTCACACCTGTACCCGGAATCTTTTGCAAATCTCGCCACAGAGCTTGTCAAAGATTATTCAGATGTCAGCATTGAAGTCTACCCTTATGACCGTTTGCTCAAGGAAGGTTTTGGAGGCATCGCAGGAGTCGGTCAAGGCTCCCCGCGGAAGCCCGCACTCGCCGTTGTTAAGTACACCCCCGAGAGCCCTTCTGCACATGTGGCTCTCGTTGGCAAAGGGATTACTTTTGATACCGGTGGAAACTCCCTAAAACCTGCGGCATCTATGATGACGATGAAATGCGACATGGCAGGTGCAGCATCGGTTCTGCACGCAGTTCTTGCGGCGTCCGAGCTGGAAATTCCGGTTGAGGTCACCGGATACCTTTGCCTCGCTGAGAATATGCCCGGCGGAGCTTCCCTGCGCCCCGAAGACATTATCACGATTCGTGACGGTCGCACGGTTGAAGTTCTCAATACAGACGCTGAAGGTCGCCTAGTCATGGCGGATGGTATTGCTCTTGCATCCGAATCAAACCCTACCGTAATCCTGGATATTGCAACGCTCACGGGTGCAGCCATGGCGGCGCTGGGATTGCGTACCGCCGCACTTATGGGTGATGAGGATATTCGCGACCGTGTACAACAGGCAGGGGCAAAATCCGGTGAGGCATACTGGCAAATACCACTCGAATCATATCTGCGTGCCTCTATGAATTCCCCAGTGGCAGATATTAAAAATATGGGTTCGCGCTACGGTTCTATGATGATCGCAGGGCTCTTCCTGCAAGAATTTGTAGGTGAAGGCATTCCCTGGGCACATCTCGATATTGCTGGTCCTGCCTTTAACGAAGAAGGTGCTTATGGGTTCACCCCTAAGGAAGGTACCGGTTTTGGCACCGCGACCCTGGTGAATTTCATCGAATCGTACGCACAGTAAAGGAAACATCCGCCTTATATCGGGGTCCCTAGACTGACGGTCTCAGGGCCCCGATACTGCTCTTCTTCTACGTGCAAAATCTCACATCATAAATTCCAGTATGGTTACGCTCTTCAAAAAATTTGCACAGTTTGTGCGATTATTGCCCCAAATTAGCGTCAGGTGAACTTAAAGGGTCTAAAACAGGGGTATTGTTGTAGTGAGTGTTTTTCTGCTCTCTCATAGATGCGCGCCCTCACGCAAACCGGAAGGTGCGGGTCTGCTGTTTGACAGAAAAGCAATATAGATAAAGAACGCATTGCACCGGGGTTACAGCCCCACAATCTATGCAAGGGAGCAACATCGTGGCTCAAGAATTCGACATCCTCATCCTTGGCGGCGGTTCCGCTGGTTACTCTGCCGCTCTGCGCGCGCGCCAGCTGGGTTTTACCGTTGGCCTCGTTGAAAAGGAAAAAGTAGGCGGCACCTGCCTGCACACCGGTTGTATTCCGACGAAGGCATACCTACACGCCGCAGAATTGGCGGAGGACGCTCGTGAAGCCTCTAAAGTAGGCGTAAACGCCACCCTAGAGTCCATCGAAATGGGTAAGGTACGCGATTACAAAGATGGTATTGTCGCGGGTAAATTCAAGGGTCTCTCCGGTCTTTTGAAGATGAAGGGCGTAGAGGTTATCGCTGGTGAAGGCAAGCTGACCGCTCAAGATACCGTGACCGTCAACGGTACGGATTACAAGGGCAAGAATATTATTCTTGCTTCCGGCTCTATTTCTAAGACTTTTGGCCTGCCTATTGAAGGTCGAGTTCTGACCTCCACCGAGGCTCTTGAAATGGACTACCTGCCGAAGAGCGCTATCGTTCTCGGTGGCGGCGTGATTGGCTGTGAGTTTGCCTCCATGTGGAAAGCTATGGGCGTAGACGTCACTATTATCGAGGGTTTGCCCAACCTCGTTCCGAACGAAGATCCCGCCATCATCAAGGTTCTTGAGCGTGCCTTCAAGAAGCGCGGCATCAAGTTCAATACTGGTACTTTCTTTGAGAAGGTTGAGCAGGACGCTAACGGTGCTAAGGTCACCCTGGCTGACGGCAAGGTCTTCGAGGCAGAGATCGTTCTGGTCGCTGTTGGTCGTGGCCCGAACACCGCAAACATGGGCTACGAGGAGCAGGGCATCCCCATGGATCGCGGCTTCGTCCTGGCTAACGAGCGCCTGCACACCGGCGTTGGCAACATCTACGCTGTTGGCGACATCGTCCCCGGCGTTCAGCTGGCTCACCGCGGTTTCCAGCAGGGTATCTTCGTTGCTGAGGAAATCGCTGGCCTGAACCCCTCCATCGTTGAAGACGTGAACATCCCCAAGGTCACCTTCTGTGACCCGGAGATCGCTTCCGTTGGTTACTCCGAGCCCAAGGCTAAGGAGAAGTTCGGCGCTGAGAACGTTGAGACCGCTGAGTACAACCTGGCTGGTAACGGCAAGTCCGCTATCCTCGGTGCTACCGGTATCGTGAAGGTTGTCCGCCAGAAGGACGGCCCCATCGTTGGTGTTCACGCTATTGGTAAGCGCATGGGTGAGCAGATTGGTGAGGCTCAGATGTGGGTTGCTTGGGAAGCATTCCCCGAGGACGTCGCTAAGTTCATCCACGCACACCCGACTCAGAACGAGTCCCTGGGTGAGGCTGCAATGGTCCTGAACGGCACCCCGCTGCACAGCGCGTAAGTTTTGCTGACTGGCGTTAGCGCGTCAGCTTAGTATTGACGACCGTTGGTCGTTAGCGGCTGCCGGGCGTATCCGCTGAACAACGCCCCTATCCGGATGCGCGTCGATGTGCTTCGACGCATACGGCGCGCATCCGGGTCGCCGCTCACATTTTTCTAGTTCAAGCATTCACAAGGAGAACGGGAAAGATTATGTCCCACACCGTAGTACTGCCCGCACTGGGCGAGTCCGTGACCGAGGGTACCGTTACCCGCTGGCTCGTTGAGGTCGGCGACACCATTGAGGTTGACGCACCCCTGGTTGAGGTTTCCACCGACAAGGTTGACA
>NZ_KV820092.1:169158-169691 GCF_001815285.1 Rothia sp. HMSC065D02 | reverse complement strand
AGGTTGACACCGAGGTTCCCTCCCCCGTAGCAGGTACCCTGCTCGAGATCCGCATCCCCGAGGATGAGGACGCAGAGGTTGGCCAGGTTCTGGCTATCATCGGCGACGCTTCCGCTGCTGCTGCTCCGGCTGCTCCCGCTCCGGTTGCTGAGGCTCCCGCAGCTCCCGCTCCGGTTGCTGAGGCTCCGGCTGCTCCCGCTGCTGCACCGGCTGCTCCCGCAGCTGCTGCTGCAGGCACCGAGGTTCTGCTGCCCGCACTGGGCGAGTCCGTCACCGAGGGCACCGTTACCCGCTGGCTGAAGGAAGTTGGCGAGCAGGTTGAGGTTGACGAGCCCCTGGTTGAGGTTTCCACCGACAAGGTTGACACCGAGGTTCCCTCCCCCGTAGCAGGCGTTGTTGAGCAGATTCTCGTCCCCGAGGACGAGGACGTCGAGGTCGGCGCTGCTCTGGCTATCATTGGCGACGGTTCCGGCGCTGCTGCTCCGGCTGCTCCCGCAGCTGCTGAGGCTCCCGCAGCTCCCGCTCCGGTTGCT
>NZ_KV820092.1:85393-169058 GCF_001815285.1 Rothia sp. HMSC065D02 | reverse complement strand
GCTGAGGCTCCCGCAGCTCCCGCTCCGGTTGCTGCTGCTCCGGCTGCACCTGCAGCTCCTGCCGCTCCCGCTGCTCCTGCCGCTCCGGCAGCTGCTGAGGGCGAAGCATACGTGACCCCGCTGGTCCGTAAGCTCGCTAAGGACAACGGCATCGACCTGTCCACCGTCAAGGGCACCGGTGTTGGTGGCCGCATCCGCAAGCAGGATGTTCAGGCTGCTATCGCTGCTAAGGGTTCCGCTGCTCCCGCCGCTGCTGCACCCGCTGCTGCTCCGGCTGCTGGTTCCGCAAAGGCACCGCACACCTTCGAGGTTTCCCCCAAGCGTGGCACCGTCGAGAAGACCGCACGTATCCGCCAGGTTATTGCAAAGCGCATGCGTGAGTCCCTGGACATCTCCACCCAGCTAACCCAGGTCACCGAGGTTGACGTGACCCGCATCGTTCAGCTGCGTGCAAAGGCTAAGGACGGCTTCGCTGCTCGTGAGGGCGCTAAGCTGACCTTCCTGCCCTTCTTCGTCCAGGCAACCGCTGAGGCTCTGCAGCAGCACCCCGCTCTGAACGCTTCCATGACCGAGGACTACAAGCAGATCACTTACCACGGCTCCGAGAACATCGCTATTGCTGTGGACACCCCCAAGGGTCTGCTGGTTCCCGTCATCAAGAACGCTTCTGACCTGGGCATTGCTGGCCTGGCAAAGGCTATTGGCGACCTGGGTGGCCGCGCACGTACCGGCGACATCTCCCCCGAGGAGCTGTCGGGTTCGACCTTCACCATCACCAACATTGGTTCCTTCGGTGCACTGTTCGACACCCCGATCATCAACCAGCCGAACGTTGCAATCCTCGGTACCGGTTCCATCGTGAAGCGCCCCATGGTTGTTAAGGATGTTGACGGTAACGACGTTATCGCTATCCGCTCCATGTGCTACCTGTCCCTCACCTACGATCACCGCGTGGTCGATGGTGCGGATGCAGGTCGCTTCCTGTACACCCTCAAGACTCGCCTGGAAGAGGCAAACTTTGAGGCTGAGCTCGGTCTCTAAAGGGGTCCTGGCATGATGTAGCATCGTGTTTCAAGGGGTGTGTTGGCATATAAGCCAACGCACCCCTTTTTTATTTTTTATTCTTCGTCGTTATGCCGAGTTTGTTAAAGTAGACATTATAGTGACAGAGTGTCAGAATATTAGCTATGTTTCTTCTCAACAACGTTCTTGTGTTTTTGCACATCATAGGTGCCGCGATTATTATTGGGCTCTGGATTGCTCATTTTCGCACACCTAAAGTTCTGCCCGGGCAGTTTCACGCATCGCTTCTGATGCTCGTAACGGGCTTACTCCTGGTAGGAATTGCTGAGGTTACCGGCAGTCCTAACCACATTAAGATTGCGGTCAAAATTCTTATTGCATTGAGCATTGCTGCTGCCGCATTCATCGGTCAACGCAAGTACAAGGCGGGAGAACCGATTTCAACAGGATTAGCGCATGCAGTGGGCGGTCTTGCCGTCATTAATGTTGCCGTTGCCACCATCTGGCACTAAACAGCTCTTCACTTCGGCACAATGCTCTTGCCCATGTTCCCGGTAGTTTTTATAGACCTACCGGGGATATGTTTTTAAGAGCTGCACGCTTGAACTCGCAGCTGCCTCATCTATATGCAGCTCTCCCCTGGTGGTTATTTTTATTCACGGCTCATGGACGACCGTAGGCTGCGCATCGGGCTCATTGGGTGTTTCATCCGTGACTGGTGTTGCCGTGACAATACGCCATACCCCTTCGTCGCAATGCAGCTCAAAGATAACTGTCTGCACCGGCACACCGTCCACAAGGTGAACACCGGATTCTTTCTGCTCCGCATCCGTTGGGGCGTATCCGGGCGACTCTACTTCTGCGGTTATTCCTAAAGAGTCAGAGTCTCTGTGCAGAATACGGGTCAATGAGCGCAGTTTCAGCGTCGCCGCCCCCTGGGCGCTCAACGACTGATTGCGCTTCTCTATAACCTGAGTGAGAATAGCCTGCTCATCCTGCGGAGTACTCACAACGGTAGACTGAGTAGTGTGAGACTCATGATGATGCATAGCTTCCGGAACCCAGATTGCCCCGGCTATTGCTCCAGCTCCTAAGATTATGAGACTCCCAACCCCCAGAATCATAAGTTTGCGGGTCGTAAAATTACGAACCTTTGAACGCCCACGGCTATGCCCAACTTTGAAAGTACTCTTCCCTATAAGTTTTTGAGCGTTCTGATGTCTAACCTTGGGCAGGGTCTTAGCGCTTTTAACGGTATTCGGTTCTCGCGAAGCAACAGGGAGTTTAGACCGTACTGACTCAGGCGCGCTGGTATAAGCGTTGAGAGGCTGCGTTTGGAATGCGCTGAATGCGTCAAGAACCTCCTGTACAGTAGCCTTAGGATCATCAAGCAGACGCTCAAGCTCGGTTCCCAATGTCTGCGGCACATCGGCAAGGAGCGGCAGCGGAATGCGTTGATGAGTCTGCCGAGGCGACTCTCCGGTGAGCGCATACCACAGAAGAGCCACAAAATCATGAACTCCGACATGTTCATGTTCATCCGGCTGGCGTTTACTCGCTTTGACAGAACTGGGCAGACAAAGAAACTCGGGGAGTCCAGCAACGGTTACCATCACGTGCTGAGGCTCTAGATGCTCAGGATAGATATGCGCCGCGTGTAAGCTCTTGAGACCCCATCCTATGTGGTGTGCCAAGGTCGCAACCTCGGCGAGCGGTAAAGTTCCACGTGCCTGCACGAGAGATTCGAGTGATCCTGCCTCAACCGGTTCGTACCAATAATAAGTTCCTGTCTCTGTGCCAGACGACTGCCTTTCGTCCCGCGTTACGGCTAGTACAGTGGCAACACCGGGTAAGGGTGGTAAACCGCAAAGTGTTTTGATCTGTTGCGACGGTATTTGCTGAGAATCATGACTTATCGCAAGGGTGTAAAGCCCCGGAGCTAAATGTTTGGGAAGAATACGATTCTTAACCAATGAATCTCTATTTGCATGTATCTTAACTGTCCAAATACTCAGGTTTGGTTCTTCGTGAAGATTTTCAAGGTATGTGATGCTATCGGTGTTCATACTCTAGATGTACCGGATTTTAGAAAAGCACCGTGAAAGTTATCCACAGGAACAAGGTTTTTAGCGATTTTCATGCTGTATAACGCGTTTCTGCTCGCCTTCTGCCTTGTTTATGACGTCATAATCTGTCACACAAAGTACGAGTTGTTTTCCTAGAGCGATGCTGCGTCCCAGAGCACGTGTAATCAGGAAGCCCTAATTTTTATCGTGGTCGTTCCGGTACTAAAGTAGAAGCTATGTCCGTAATACTTGAACGTGTGGGGTTTGCCCCTGACTATGTGAATTATGTTGAGAGCCTTGATATGCAATCTCGCCTTCATGCAGAGGTAGCGGCACGCGCTCGGCAAAACACTATTCTTCTGCTCGAACATGAGCCCGTGATTACGGCTGGCAAGCGCACTGAAGATCATGAGTACCCCACAGACCGTTCAACTCCAGTCGTGAAAATTGACCGCGGCGGAAAACTTACGTGGCATGGTCCCGGCCAACTGACCGGGTATCCCATTCTGAAACTTCCTGAACCTCTTGACGTGGTAGCGTATGTGCGCCTCCTAGAAGAAATTATTATGAATGTGCTCGCTCAGCTTGGCATCAAAGGCGAACGAGTGGAAGGGCGCAGTGGCGTATGGATTCTGGGCGATGGTATTACACCGGATAAGAAAATCGCCGCTATTGGGATTCGCGTTTCAAAGCAAACCACAATGCACGGGTTCGCCATTAACTGCTGCAATGAGACCGCGCCGTTCATGCAGTTCATTCCCTGCGGTATTACGGATGCTGGTGTCACAACAATCTCAGAGCAGCTCGGTCGTACAGTAACCCCGGCAGATATTCTAGGGCCCCTTGAGCGTGAGCTCATCAAATATCAGGATCGTTTGGCGATGCCTTTTGAACCCTTTGTTCCGCAGGAGCACAAGGTGGCACACGAGACGGCTGCGTAGCCACAAGGCTCAAGTATTTCACCTTGTCAGTGCCGCTTATCGATATTCGGCGGGTAATCCGAATAGAGATTTGTGTGCGTAAACAAGACTTAAAGACAAATAAACCATAATCCACGCCACAGTGTTTTTCGCCTGCACGATGCGGGCGTAAAATAGGTTTCAGCCCGTTTTAAACCGAGGGCGCATCCAGTTAGAAGGAGCAACACACATGAGCATTAAGCTTGAAGGCCGCAAGCTGCTGCGCGTCGAGGCTCGCAATGCTGAGGTTCCCATCGAGAAGAAGCCTCACTGGATTAAGACCAAAGCCGTTGTGGGGCCTGAATACAATGAAATGAAGGAACTGGCCCGGGGCCAGGGGCTTCATACAGTGTGTGAGGAAGCTGGCTGTCCTAATATCTACGAGTGTTGGGAAGACCGCGAGGCAACCTACCTTATTGGCGGTTCCGAATGCACTCGCCGCTGCGATTTCTGCAATATTGCGACTGGTAAACCTGCTGCAGTTGATTACGCTGAGCCCTTCAAAGTCGCTAAAAATGTTAAGGTTATGGGTTTGCGTTATGCCACGGTGACCGGTGTGGCACGTGACGATCTTGAAGACGGCGGTGCCTGGCTCTACGCAGAGACTACACGTCAGATTCACAAGATGTGCCCTAATACCGGTGTTGAGATGCTGATCCCTGATTTCAAGGGTAAGCCAGAGCATGTGCAGAAAGTCATTGATGCACGTCCAGAGGTTTTTGCGCACAACTTAGAGACTGTGCCGCGTATCTTTAAACAGATCCGCCCGGCATTCCGTTATGAGCGATCACTCGATGTGATCACCCAGGGTAAAGAGGCTGGCATGGTCACGAAGTCCAACCTGATTCTGGGTATGGGTGAAACTAACGATGAGATTTACGAGGCGCTCTGCGATCTGTACGACGCCGGATGCGATATTATCACCCTGACTCAGTATCTGCGCCCCGGTCCCCTTTTCCATCCCATTGAGCGTTGGGTGAAGCCCGCCGAATTCCTGGAGTTCTCAGCTATGGCAGAATCCATCGGTTTTGCTGGCGTTATGGCTGGTCCGATGGTTCGGTCCTCATATCGTGCCGGTCGTCTGTGGGCACGCGCGATGAAGAAGAACGGCTATGAGATTCCAGAAAACCTTGCGCATATCGAAGATGGCGGTGCGGCTTTGCAAGAGGCTTCTTCCCTCGTCGCAGCGGGTTTCTAGAATAGTAGAATAGTTCAGTCCGCAGAGACATAAATTTAGAAAATTCCCCGGTTCGTCCTCTCCTGAAGGTTACGAATCGGGGAACTTTGTTTACCCCAACGAGGGCCAAACTTTAGACACATTTGCCGGGTTTGGCTGTTAGGTGAGTTTTTCCTTAGGAGAATGCACGGGCATCCAGGTCAAGAACAATCTAAGATAGAATAAATACTGCAGTCTTATACTGCATTTTCCTACCCGTTGTCTAGAGGAAGCACCGTGGCAGAAAAGCGCGAAGAGAAGAAAAAGCAGAAGAAAGATAAGTCTCCGGGTACGTTTGCCCAGATGAAGCAGGTCTACCAGATGACCAAAAAATCTGACCCGAATATCGGGTGGATTCTGCTTCTTGCAGTGGTCGTTACCCTACTTGTTTTCGTCCTGATCGGCGCGTTACTCAACAACATCATCACTTTTATTATTCTTGGTCTTGTGGTTGGCGTTCTTGCCGCCATGATTATTCTGGGTCGTCGCGCACAAAAAGCAGCGTTCACACAGATCGAAGGACAACCCGGGCGTGCGGGTGCCGCCATGAACTCTGTGCGCCGCGGCTGGATTGTGGAAGAGCAGCCTGTAGCTGCGAACCGCAATCAGGATCTTGTTTTTCGTGGTCTTGGTAAGCCAGGGATTGTGCTGGTAACCGAGGGGCCTTCATCTCGTGTGCAGAACCTTGTGAAAAATGAGAAGAAACATCTTAACCGCGTAGTTCCCGGCGTTCCCGTACACGTGATTGAGACCGGTCACGACGAAAATCAGGTTGAGTTAAAAGATGTCGTCAAGACTATGAACAAGCTGCCTAAAGCCCTGACTCAGCAAGAAGTTCAGGGAGTTTCTAATCGTCTTAGTACCCTCAACCATGTGCGTAACCCCATGAACAGCATTCCAAAGGGTATAGACCCGAACCGTGTGCGCCCCGATCGTCGCGCAATGCGTGGGCGTTAAGAAACGGTACATCCTATGGTTGAGCCCCGACATCATGGTGAGGTCGGGGCTCAGCTTTTCTGTCTAATACCCGGAAAACAATATAAGCTCTCCGGCAATACAGTTCGCATCTAGCGGATGCGCACAAGTATAGTTCCTGCCGCGCGATCGTGAAGACCGCGTGAATTCGCATCCAAAATTACGGTGGGCAACACCAGCATGGTCAGCACAGCTCGGATAAGGGCTCGCTTCCAACCAGCGGGCCTGCCATCTAGAGTTTGCACTTGGACTCCAACCAGAAAATGCCCCAAAGTGTGCCCCATAAATCCCACGAGTACGATCAGGTACAGCAGAAAAATTCCTAGTGTCGTTAGACCATGTATTTGTACATTTTGGCCTCCGACTAGCAGAAACGCAAGACCCAAGCATAGATACCAATCTATGATGAAACCTAGGAGGCGACGCATCGGACGGGCTATAGCGCCAGGTCCTGTCTCTGGTCGCCCCATGATCTCTCCGGGGTATTTTTGGTCGCTGGGCGCGCCATTGAGCCACGACCCAAGATCGTCACGTTCAATCATGGTTTCTATTATCCTGTATCTTTTTCCTAAACGTACGCCACCCTACCACATCTGCAACTTTGTAACACTACCGAAACATAATAGACACGACAGAGCAAAAAATACCCCCTATGCTAGATAGTGGTGCACAACTCATAAACTGGGCGCCACATCAGACACCAAGGACAAAACACCACGAGGAGCAGTCCGTATGTTTACCAGTCCCCAAGAAGTTCTCGATTTTATTAAGAGCGACGAAATTGTCTTCGTCGACATTCGATTCACCGATATGCCCGGGGTGCAGCAGCACTTCAACCTTCCGGCAAAGGCGATCGACGAGGATTTCTTCGTCAACGGTCAGCTTTTTGATGGCTCGTCTATTCGTGGTTTCCAGGGCATTGCCGAGTCTGATATGCAGCTTATTCCCGATGTTAAGTCGGCGTATGTTGATCCTTTCCGTCTTGAAAAAACCCTTGTTATTATCTGCTCTATTGTGAATCCCCGCACTGGTGAGCCTTACCATCGTGACCCTCGCGGCGTAGCCGAACGCGCCGAAGCGTACTTGCAGTCCACAGGTGTTGCCGATACCGCGTTCTTTGCTTCTGAAGCCGAGTTTTTCGTCTTTGAGGATGTCCGTTACCAGGTAGAGCCCAATTCTGTGTTCTATAAAATCGATTCCGATGAAGCATATTGGAACACCGGCCGCAAGGAAGAAGGCGGCAATCTTGGTAATAAGACCCCTATCAAGGGCGGTTATTTCCCGGTCTCCCCTGTCGATAAGCAAGCCGATCTGCGTGATGCTATGTGCGTAGCGATGGATCAGGTTGGGCTCGAAGTTGAGCGCAGCCATCACGAAGTTGGGTCTCCCGGACAGGCAGAGATCAACTACAAGTTCTCAACCCTCACTAATGCCGCCGACGACCTGCTGAAGTTTAAGTACGTTATCAAGAACACCGCCGATGAGTGGGGCAAGTCGGTGACTTTCATGCCGAAACCTGTCTTCGGCGATAACGGTTCGGGGATGCATTGCCACCAGTCACTGTGGTTAGGCGGCGAACCGCTCTTCTACGATGAACGCGGATACGCAAACCTCTCCGATATCGCTCGCTGGTACATTGGCGGGCTAATTGAGCATTCCTCCGCCGTGTTGGCGTTTACCAACCCGACTGTTAACTCTTACAAGCGCCTTGTGCCTGGCTACGAGGCCCCCGTAAATATGGTGTACTCGCAGGGTAACCGCTCTGCCGGTATTCGCATCCCGATTACTGGCGCCAATCCGAAGGCTAAGCGTCTTGAATTCCGCGCGCCCGACCCTTCGTGCAATCCCTACTTCGCTTTCTCGGCACAGCTTATGGCTGGTTTGGACGGTATTCGCAACCGCATTGAGCCACCAGCACCGATCGACAAGGATCTATACGAGCTACCCGTCGAAGAGGCCAAGGATATCAAGAAGGCTCCCGCTAACCTTGAGGAGGCGCTGGCCGCGCTTGAGGCAGACCACGACTTCCTGCTCGAAGGCGGCGTATTCACCGAGGATCTGATTCATGCGTGGATTGACTACAAGCGCACGAACGAGCTTGAACCGCTCTCGCTGATTCCTCACCCGCTGGAATACCAGCTGTACTACGGTGTCTAACCGTTAGTTATAGAGGTTAGAATGCTCCGTGTCCTCATATATGAGGGCATGGAGCATTCTAGTTAATATCGGCGTTATAGGAATAGTTCTGTACCTTTGACTCTGAAAATAAAAGGGCAAAAATTTATCCCTTTTACTGACATAGTCGATTCTAATTTTCAATATAGTTGTATATCAGAACTCACGATGATAATTCCTAAGGATTCTAAGACTCCGACCTCTGACAAGCATATATATTAGCTTTATAATAATTTTGAGATATTCTTATAGTTTTTTGTCTGCCTTTGCTTCATCATAGATTATGCTCATGGCGAGCATACACACTACTAACCTTTCCAGAATTTGTATATTCAGGTTGTGCTTTCATATTGACAATGCACTGCGGCATTGCCTAGCATAGTAGCCTTCCTTAACTAGTAAACACTGAGAAGATAGACCTATTGCAAGTTTCCCCACTCAGAAAGAGCAGCTCCACAAGGTGCTTGATTCCCTCAGTGGCCATAATGTGGAATACTTACAAAATTTGGAATTAAGGCTTAACCTTCACGTATGATGAAGCCGCAAGTAAGTTCTTAGGGGATTACTGCTTCCACGTTCTAAAGGAGTTTGACGTGTCGCATGTACTATCACGCCGTACTGTATGTCTATCAGCTGGTCTTACAGCAGTTGCAACTTTCGTAGGTTGCGCTTCCAGCTCGCTGTCGTCCGATGAAGCACTATATAAGAATGACCAGCTATTACCCTCTGCACCAGGCGAGCCCTATACAGGTTCCGATGAGCAGCCTATTCGCACACAAGAGCGTATGTTTATGGCGATGATGGATGCTGACGCCGAGTCTCTCCGTTCCACTCTCACTGAGGATGCTACACTCACCCACATCACAGGCCAGATCCAGACTCGCGATGAGTGGGTACAGTCGGTTGCCGACAAAACTATGTCCTACAGCAATATTGAGGTAGTATCTGCTCGCGTGGAACGAAGTGACAATGGAGCTCAGCTCGTAGCACGCACGCGCACGACCGCAAATATTAATGGGAGCGGTGGAACCTGGAATCTCCAACTTGTATCGCAGATACACCCCGATGGTACGCACTTTACGAAGACTGTCGCCTCCCTATGGTCATGAAACTCAACCGAACTATTCTAAAGATGCCCTCATACAAGGGGGCATCTTCTGTTTTAAGATCTCAAACAGGATGTCTACCTGCCTGACTCGAATTTTATAAAAACAAGATAAGCTGAAGTGAACTTACAGCGTTATAGACGTTTCTAAAATGATAATGTACTATTCTTTCCGCAGAACAGCTGTATATTCTGTGTTCTCATAATGCCTAAGGAAATAATTTCCATGAATATACTTATCGGTCTTATCCCCGCGCTATTCTGGGGCATTCTGCCGCTGTGCGTATCTAAAATCGGTGGTAAACCGACTCAGCAAATTATGGGTACCACGATGGGCGTGCTCCTCGTGGGTATTGCCACTTCCCTGCTTTTCTTCCCGATTCGCCTTGACGCTTGGGCATTTTTTCTGTGCTTCCTCTCAGGGGCAAGCTGGGCGTTCGGGCAGATGAACCAATATCGCGCGTTTACCCAGATCGGTGTTTCTCAAACCATGCCTTTATCGACTGGTATGCAGCTGGTAGGTACTTCGCTGATGGGCGTGGTGGCGTTCGGTGACTGGGGTACCGTTCAGGCTAAGATTATCGGTGCAGTGGCTCTGATGCTCATTATCATCGGTATTTGGATGACCACGAAGCAAGAGAATCCTGACCCACAGTCTGGCGGGAATATGCGGGCCGGTATTATCACACTCTTAATTTCTACCATCGGATATGTTGGATATTCATTCTTTCCCAACTATGTGAGTGTAGACGGGTGGTATAAATTCCTGCCCCAATCAGTGGGTATGGTGGTAGCAGCTATCACGATGTCTATGCTGACCCGTGACGGTACCCGCCCTTGGGATAAGAAGTCTTTACAGAACATTATCTGTGGCGTGATTTTCTCGGGTGCTGCGTTAGCCTACCTAGTGTCTATTGAGCCGCATCGCAACGGTGTTGCCAGCGGGTTTACACTCTCACAGATGAACGTTATTATCTCCACTCTGGGCAGTATCTTGCTACTGGGCGAGAAGAAAACGAGGCTGGAGCTGCTGTATGTGTTAGGAGGACTCGCCCTCGTAGTTATTGGCGGCGTTCTTATTGGTACGCTTTAGCTGTACACGCCGCACATTTTCACCGTATATTCTCTAGATTTCGTGTGATTCGCACACATCACGTTAGAATAATGAGAACTGTCTTTTCACCGATATGACCAACGCAGGAGAGCCCGTGTCCAAATTCATCGCCAAGCATTTTGACGAGCTGACCGCTCACGAGTTGCAGCAGATTCATATTATTCGTTCGCTGGTGTTCACAGTGGGTCAGCAATCAACTGATCAGGAGCCTGATGACGCTGATTTCGAATGCATCCATATGGTGAATGAGGACGATTCGGGAAAAGTGCTCGCGTATCTGCGTCTATTCGATCTTGAGAAGGTTCAGGATGCACGCCACCGCTACATTCCGGGCGCATGGACATTCGGTCGTGTGGCAGTTCACCCAGATGCACGCGGTACCGGCCTGGGACGTAAGCTTTTACACGCAGCCTTGGAATGGATCCGGAATAACACGGACGCAAAAGAAATCGTGATCGCCGCTCAAGCATATCTGAAAGATACCTACTACAGTCCTGAGGGGTTTGTTGAGCGCGGTGAGCACTACATGGAGTCTGGAATCGAGCATGTCGAGATGGTACTCGATTTGCAGCGCTAACCACCGTACCTGCAAAAACTCTTACTATGAGGCTGCAGGGTTTAAGGTTCGTGGTGCCCCTTTATCAAGAAGCCGGGATTGAGCATCTCGACATGGTACTAGAGATCGAGCGGTAGGCTCCATCAAGCTCTCTACTGCGTCCCTAGAACGCACGCACCGATAAGCCGATCAAGTTTACGAATATCGGCGCCTCGCCCAACTTTAATCTTGATGTGGCCTGCTCGGGTCCACAATTCAAGTTCAGCGTTAGTATCGAATAGACCCCGAGCGTTCTCCGATGACCACATGTTAATAGAGCTATAGGGCAGAGAATACATTTCTACTTTCTTACCCGATAGCCCCTGAGAGTCACGCACGATTAAACGCTTCGTCGTAAAAATTGCTGCGTCTCGAAAAGTCTTATACGCAATAATTGGTTCTTCCCCTGGCACCATCAGGTCAAGAGCATCTTGCGGAATGGAGCACTCGCCTATGAAAGTCCAAGCAGCAATAGAGTGTAATGATGATTCCAAAATATCTCCTATGACATGAGTAAGTTTATCAGTACCATACCGTAGCGTTCTCGCCGGAGTTCAATCTATGTCGTGAGCATCCAGAAGCAAGCGTAGAATATGGAAGAGAAGGACGCGCCTGTTGGCTTTTGATAGCGCGCACGGACAGGAAAGAAGGCAAAACGATGGCATATCAGCCGACTCAGCTCAATGGAGAAACCGTATTCCGCAACGAGGTCTTCCAGACCGGTCTTATGTCGCAGCTGCTCGACGGCGTGTACGACGGCGAAATGACAATTGGTGAACTGCTGAGCCACGGTAACTTTGGGGTAGGAACTTTTAACGGCCTTGATGGGGAGATGGTGGTGCTCGACGGCGATTGTTACCAGGTGCGCCATGACGGCTCGGTTTCTATCCCCCAACTTACTGATCGGACCCCATATGCAGTGGTCACAAATTTTGTACCCATGATCCGTCGTGAGCTTCCGCAAAACATGCTGCGCACCTCCACCTCACAGGTTCTCGATAATTTTACGGTGTCGAAGAACTACATGTACGCGATCAAGATTTACGGCGAGTTTGAGTGGGTTCGTACTCGTACCGTGGTCAAGCAGGAAAAGCCCTACCCGAAGATGGTGGATGCAACCGAGAATGAGGATATCGTGCAGTTCGATAATCTGACGGGCACGATTGTAGGGTTCCGTACCCCCATCTATGAGCAGGGCATTTCCGTCCCGGGGTGCCACGCCCACTTTATTGACGATGACCGTACTCATGGTGGACATGTAGTCGACTTCAAGCTAAAGTCAGCAAACGTAGAAATCTGCCCCGGCACCGGTTTACAGCTGCATCTGCCGCTGACTCCCGAGTTCTCTTCCGCCAACCTCTCCCCCGAAGATTTGGCAGATCAGATCTCAAAGGCGGAAAAACACTAAACCTACCTACGGCGATGACGAGCCTCCGAATACTTTTTTGCGAGTATGCGGAGGTTTTTGCCTGTTTCACAGCAGCAACAACAGGGCAGCATGCACCGTTCAAAGCGTACCGCTGAGGGGCAAGCTGTACATCATGCTCACCACAGACATGGAAAAGTGCCTTTATCTGAATAAAGGCACTTTTCCATGTCTGTGGTGAAACGGAATATTAAGAGGATCAGGTTCTCCTAAGCCTCCGGCACAAATTCACCGTGTCCGAGGTCGCGCAAGGCGGTACGCACCGCCTCCGCGTCAGCATCCAGTTCCTCGACAGTCACGTTAGCGAGCGCATTCGCCGGGTCATATTCCGCCATACTATCCGCTGGGAACAGATGAATATGCGTGTGTGGCACATCGAACCCGGCAATCATAAGCGCCACCCGGTCTTTATCGAAAGCTCGATCTAGAGCACCGGAAATCTTATGCGCTACTGCGAAAAGATGCGCCGCAAGCTCCGCCGGCAGCTCAGGCCAACGGTCAATCTCTTCACGCGGAACCACAAGCAGATGCCCGTGCGATGCCGGCTGAATATCCATAAATGCCACGCATTTCTCATCTTTCCAGACAAAACGGCCCGGAATCTCGCCGTCAATAATCTTGGTAAAAATACTGCTCACTCTATCCTCCAAAATCTAGAGCTTGACCGTGTCACCGGGGTTTAGATGCGAATATTCGGTACCGTACTTGTTGCTAAAGGTAGTAATCAAACCCTCGATAATTCCCGTACCATTCTCATTAATCATGCCATTGTGAATGGGGTACGCATGCCGTGCTCCCACCGCGATCACAAAATCGATAACTTCTTGAACCTTGCTCCAGGGCGCGTGCACCGGCACCAGCACATGAGGAGCTTTCACACCATGTGGCACCACGAGGGAATCACCGGGGTGGTACACAACACCGTTAATGAGGTATCCAATATTGGCGATCGTAGGGATCAGAGGGTGAATCAGCGCGTGCTGACCGCCAAAGGTCTGTACATCAAAACCAGGCACCGAAAATTCGCTATCTGCCGATACAACAGTGACGTGGGCGTTTGGTGCAGTATCAAGAATTTTCTCTGCGACAGCTTGCGGTGCCCAAATACGCAACTGTGGCTTTTCGGCGATCAAAGGCAGCACACGATCGGCATCGAAATGATCGGGGTGCTCGTGTGTGATCAAGAGGTAGTCCGCGCCATCAAGCAGCTGAGCATGTTCTCCCTCAGGCGCGAAATTTCCGGGGTCAAACACTAGTACATGACCGTCGTGCTCCATCCGCACACTTGAATGGGTATATTTTGTCAGTTCCATGGTTCCAGTCTACTCGCCAGAATCGAGCCTGCTCTAGTGCTGTACCATGGCTAACTACAGGGTAATCTAGAATTTTCACCACGTGAGAGAATTAGTAACTCGCACTTGATATGCAAAATTTTAGTGTAGAGTCATTACAAAGGCTCACAAACCCGCATACTACTTGGGTGTGCCCCACCCGGAAGGTTATGTTTTGGATACTCATATTCCCGTCCGCAAGATCGTGAAACAGGCAGAGGCGCGCAACACCAAGCAGCGCCGCATTATCAAGGCCACGATGGCCGAACTGGGCGATTTTATTTCGGCGCAGGATTTGCACCTCACCCTAGCTAACCGTAAAGAGCAGGTGTCTTTGGCGACGACCTATCGTGTGCTCCAGTCTCTCGCTAATTCGGGAGAACTGGATGTCGTGAAGGGTGTCGAAGGCGAGTCACTTTACCGTCATTGTCAAGGCGATACGCACCATCATCATCTTCTATGCCGCCGTTGCGGTAAGGCCGTGGAGCTTGAGGCACCCGCTATTGAGGATTGGGCCCTTGATATGGGGAAAAAATACGGGTTCTCGGAATTGGAGCATGTAGTTGAAGTTACCGGCTACTGCCCTGAATGCACTCTGGAACTCCGTGATGAAGAAAATCGGTTGACTGGGCGCCAGTAAATAAGACCTGAATCCTGGTTCATCCCGCAGAGTATGCGCTACTCTTAAAGTCTGTTGCCCACAACTCTTGGTTGAGTTGTGGGCAACAGACTTTAAGATTCTCTAGAAAGAGCCGCTACTAGACGCTCGCAGGGTGATGATGTGCATCCCCTTGTGTCTGACGGGCGATGCGACCTGATGCACTGTGCCGCCTCCTAATTCCGCCAATAATGCGACAGATAAGATAAATTACGAAGGATACACTGGTGACATAAGGACTGATCGGTAACGAACCAGCAAGCGCAAGCAAAATACCGCCCACAATAGCTAGTTCCGCAAAAATCACCGAGAGAATAAGCGCTTTAAGCGGGGATGCAGTCACCTGAAGCGCCGCGGCAGACGGAGTAATCAAGAGGGCCAGCACCAACAGGGAGCCAACGACCTGAACCGAAAGCGCTACAGCGATACCCAGAACCACCATAAAGACCAGGGATAGGGTACGCATAGGAACGCCCTTTGCTTGCGCCACTTCGGGATCGAGTGAAGCGAAGCTCAGTGGCCGCCAGATCAGAGTCAGGATTGCGATAATTACGATGGCTCCAGCGATCATGGCGTTCAGCTGATCGCCGTCAACCGAAACAATCTGACCGGTTAAAAGCGAGAATTTATTGGCGCTCCTGCCCTGGTAGAGCGAGAGAAAGAGAATGCCTAAACCCAAGCCAAAGGGCATGAGGGCACCAATGACCGAGTTTGATTCGCTTTTCTTCACGCCCATCATGCCGATCAGCAAGGCGGAGATAATGGACCCAATCATTGACCCGGTAATGACATCGTACCCCAGCAGAAGTGCCAGCGCGGCACCCGCAAACGACATTTCAGATACACCGTGCACGGCGAAGGCATGATCGCGCATCATAACAAACATGCCGACGAAACCGCCGATAATACCGAGGACTGCACCCGCAAGAATAGAGTTCTGCAACAGCTGAACAAGTTCGCTGTATCGGTCGAAAACGAAAATCCGCGAGAGTAAATCGTTCTGTTGCTGGCTTGCCGCAAGCACCGGAGAGATTACTGTGGAAAGAATCATTGGGGTGTCCCTCCGCCCTTGTACTCGGCATGATATTTCGTAGTATTAGAAGAATCTTCTAAGGCACCCGCCGCGCTCGCGGTTTTGACCGGTTTGCCCGAGGATGCATCATGATCTGTCTCGACTGCAATTTCTCGAAGGTCCTGATGCGCACCATGAAGGTTCTGCTCCCCACCTACCACATGGCAATGGTCGCTGGCATGGGTCTCCCCTACCACAACGTAGCGCCCGTTGGATTTCAGCACGTTGATGGGGGTTCCATAAAGATCGCTCAGGGTTTCGCTGTTCATGACCTCGGGTACAGTTCCTACGGTAAATCGCCCGTTGGCGAGATATAAGACGCGATCAACATGCTCAATGATGGGGTTAATTTCGTGAGTTACGAAGATAACAGAGCCACCCTGATCGCGGTTAAACCGATGAATCAGATCAGCAACCGCGTATTGATGGTTCAGGTCGAGAGAGAGAAGAGCTTCATCAGCAAGCAGCATTTGGGGGTTATTCGCGAGAGCTTGGGCTATGCGCAGTCGCTGCTGTTCGCCCCCTGAGAGCAGACCAACCGGAACATTGGCATATTCTAAAGCGCCGACGGCCTCTAAGAGTTCATTGACTTTTGCACGATACTTTCTGCTGCCTAACCGGATTCCCCAGCGGTGTCCGTCGATGCCCAAGCCAACGAGGTCGCGGGCACGCATCGGGGTTGATGGGTCGATTGCTTTTTGCTGGGGAATGTAGCCTACGCCGGGGTTTCCGGCGCGGGCCGGCTTGCCCAGAACAGAGATTGTGCCGGTGTTCATCGCGGTGAGTCCGAGGGCTACTTTGAGGAATGTAGATTTTCCGGAACCGTTCGGCCCAAGGACCGCGAAATATTCTCCTTGAGCAATGGACAGGTTGAGGTCATTCCAAAGGGTACGGGTTCCAAAAGCGAGGTTACCCCCGCGTATTTCTATCGCGGGGGTGCCTGATGGTGTCGTATTTTTCACTTAGGAAAGTGCCTTTTCGAGATTTGAAACGTTAGTCTTCATCCACGATAGGTAATCGGTGTTTTCGGGGAGAGTTTCGGTAAAGGAAACGTGGGCAACCCCCGCGTCTTTAGCCGTTTGAAGCACTTCCTTGGTTTGTGAGGTTTCGGTTTGCTCATTGTATGCCACTAGGGAGACCTGCTTCTCAGTCACCAAATCTTGGGTTTCCTTAAGCACAAGTGCCGGAACGTCTTTCTCAGCTTCGATAGATTCCGCGAATTCCTCAGGGGTTGCATTCTCTGCACCCGTGGAGGCAATCAGGTAATCCGGCACAGGTTCGGTTGAAATATATTTCTTGCCCTTACCGTTAATCTTCTTCGCTGAGGAGTCCAGAGTATCAAGTTCTGTGCCGAGTTTCTTAGCATTTTCGCGGTAGGAGTCCGCGTGCGCGGAATCCAGCTGTGCCAAGTCTTCTGCTACTTCGGTGGCAACTTTCTTCATGGTGTCGAAGTCGTACCAGAGGTGTTCGTTAAACTCGTGGGCGTGTTTATGTTCTTCACCGTCTTCATGATCATGGTGACCGTCCTTGTGGTCTTCGGCGAGATGATCATATTCACTGTCAGTTAGTTTCCCGCTCAGCTTGACGGCGTTGACAACCTTCTGTGAGCTATTGTCTTTGCCTGCCATATCTTCAAGGAACTGGTCGTAGCCGCCTCCATTGACGACAACAAGACCTGCGTCCTTCGTTTTAACACGGTCTGCTGCGGTTGCTTCATAGGAGTGAGGGTCAGTGCTGGTTGACGCAATAATGGGGGTAACGTCTACGTTGTCCCCTCCCACCTGCTTGACAATATCGGCATAAACGTCAGTGGTTGCAACAACTTTTACTTTCCCGCCGTCGTTGCCTGATGACCCGTTGGAACCCGAGTTAGCGGTTGAGCAGCCACTCACCATGAGAGATACTCCAGCCAATACCGTTATGGTGCTCATGAGTTTTTTCATGTTATTTCTTCTTTCGACTGCGGCGCGAATATTTTCCGAGCGAGTTTTACCAGGCTACGCAAGGTGAAAACGATTTTCAATTACGACGCGCCGGGTTTGCTGATGCATTACCACTAAATCACGCCATATACCGTATAAACAACTCTTTATTGTTCATCTTGGCTTATCCCTTCAGAGTGCGATGTGCTGGCTTTACGCCGCTTCGAGTCCTGTGTCGTATCACGAATTTCGCCCACAAGTTCTTCGATCACATCTTCCATAAAGACCACACCTAATAATGTGCCCGAAGTGTCTACGACCTGCGCCAGATGCGAGCGATTCTGCTGCATGGTGGCGAGCGCATCGTCAATTTCGGTCGTCGGTGTTAGAACGGTCAAAGACCGCAACTTGTACCAGGGAAAGGCCTGGTCTGTGCGTTCAGGAGCTACATCTAGGGCATCCTTGAGGTGTAGGTACCCCATGTAAATACCGGCTTCATCATGGACGGGAAAACGAGAATATCCGGTACGTGCTACGGCGTGTTCTACCTCTGCCGGAGTACACCCGAAGGGCAGTGTATGCACGTTGTCCCGACTTACCATAATCTCAGAAACATGCTTCCCGCTAAATTCGAGAGCACCGCCGATAACGCCGGCATCATCCTCGACTGTGCCTTCTGCCGTGGATTGGGCAACGATAGACTGCAGCTCGCCTAGGGTAAAGGTAGAGGCAACCTCGTCTTTAATATCCACCCGCATCCAGCGTAAAAGCATGTTTGACATACCGTTAAGAAACGCCACGATGGGAGCAAAAACATGCGAAACCTGTACCAACGTAGGAACAATCCACAGGGCAATACCGCGGGCTGCTAGAGTAACCGCAGCATTTTTCGGCACCATTTCACCAAAAATAACGTGCAGATACGTCACCACGATAAGGGTAACGACGAAGGCAAGAATATCGACCGTGGTGTGCGGAAGACCAAGTAACTCTAAAGGTGACCCCAGCAGATGGTGCAGAGCAGGTTCGGAAACGTTCAGAATCAGCAGAGAACAAATCGTAATACCCAACTGGCAGGTAGCCAACATCAGAGAGACGCGTTCCAGTGCGTAGAGCACCACTTTTGCGCGTTTATTTCCCCCATCCGCCAGGGGCTCTATTTGGGCTCGGCGGGTAGACATGATGGCAAATTCACCTGCGACAAAAAATGCATTGCCGATAAGCAAAATAACGAGGAGTGCTATAGCTATCCAGTCATTCATGAGCGCACCTGCCGATTCTGCAAAACCGCTGGCTGCGATACGAGCCCTTCCCCGATGCTGTCGGGAATGAAGCGGATGCGGTCTACCCGGCGCCCCTCAACATGGTCTACACGCAAAACACCGCCAGGGATCGGTACCTGGTCACCCTGTTCAGGTATGCGCCCCAGCTGCTCCATCATAAAACCGCCCACGGTTTCGTAGGAAGGATGCTCGGCAATGACACCGGGAATAAATTCGTTAACCTCATTCGGGCGACGCAAGCCTGAGAACACCCAGTCGCCGTTACCAAAACGTAGAGGCCGTTCCGTTCGCCCTTGATCGTGCTCATCGGATACCTCGCCCACAATTTCTTCAACAAGGTCTTCAAGAGTCACAATTCCCGATGTTCCGCCGTACTCGTCGAGGACAACGGCAAGTTGTAATGCTCCTTCACGCAGCTGAGTAAGAAGCGCATCCACGTGCAGCGTTTCAGGAACCTGCAGCACGTCATCAGCCAATGCACCGGCTTCCAGGGTTTCACGCACATCGGTTGGAACCCCGACAGCTTTCTTCACATGGATAACGCCCACAATATTGTCATGATCTCCACGATAGAGAGGAAAACGCGAATGCCCGGTCGCACGGGCCTGCTCTATAACCTCTGTTACGGGCGCCGTATCTTCGAGCATCGTAACCCGCCCTCGCGGAGTCATCACCTCGGAAGCGGTAAGTTCAGCAAAACTAAGCGTGCGATCCACAAATCGAGCCGTATCTGAATCCAAGGTTCCCTGCTCCGCAGAGCGACGCACCATTGCCGAAAGCTCTTCGGGACTGCGGGCAGCAGAAAGTTCCTCCTGAGCCTCCATGCCGAAGAGACGAAGAATTCTATTGGCAGACCCGTTCATCACGACGACCACAGGTTTCATGATGCGCGTAAATATAAGCTGCGCAGGCGCGACTTGCCGCGCCACCCGGTAGGGTTCAGCGATCGCAAGGCCTTTAGGCACCAGTTCACCGAGGAGCATCGATAGCAGGGTGGCAATTCCCAGAGCAAGCACAAGGGTCAGGGTGGAAGTTACAGCCCTAGGAAGACCCCACGAAGAGATAAATCCAGCGGTTAACGCATTAATGGAAGCGTCGAGTGTGTACCCCGTGAGCAGAGTCGTGATCGTAATGCCAATTTGGCAACTTGAAAGCTGTGTTGAGAGAGTACGTAAGCATTGAAGAACGGCGTTAGCGCGAGTATCACCTTTTTCCCGTTCTTGATACACGGTCGCGGTCTCAAGCGCCACAAGTGAGAATTCGACAGCTACGAAGAAACCGGTTCCTAGAATGAGTGCGATGCCGAGAGCAAGAAGTATAAAGTTCATGCGTTCACCGCGCACCCAACGTCATCAGGACGACGAGCGTCATAAAAGTGTAATATTCGACAGTCTGTATTGGGGTAACTGAAGGGGTCATCCATAGCCCATATTCTAGCGAATGTTTAAGGCAATTTTGCAGTGGTCGCTACACTTTCCTTTAGATATCAATGTAAAACAGAGATGCATAAGCTCCCATGAGCACAATATCTCGCAGAACTTACCCACCCTCAAGGCATGTTTTGCCTTCCTACAAGCGTGTTCCCGTGAAGAACAACTCACCGTATCCGCCGGGTTCAGCTGGAAAGTTCGGGTGAGTTCTCACTAAACTAGGTTATAGAGTATTTGGTGCGCTGCAGCTCTTGCAGTCCGCAATGTGTGCGAGACTTGAAGAGGCACACACAAAGCCAACTTATACTCAGCGTGATGATTCGCCCCTCGAAGATGCGGGTCGTCTGTGCCGGATTTCTCCGGACGCGACGGATAAATTCACAGTCAAGGAAGAGGCGTTTACAGTGCCAAATCTGCCAGATCACCTGGTACCTGAGGAATTTGCCGGTAACGAATGGTTCGTCGAAGAACAATATGAACGTTATCAGCAAGACAAAAATCTCGTGGATCCTTCGTGGTGGCCCATTTTTCAGTCCATTGATAAGGCCCTTCAAGGAACTCCGACGGCCTCCGCCCCGGTAACAGCTACCCAAAAAGCCGAGGCGATACCTTCTGCTCCAGCCGCTGCAGCATCTATTACTACCCCGGAGCCTCAGCCTGCCGCACCAATAAAGTCGGCAGCATCACCCGCTCCTAAAACCTCATTAAAGGCAGAAAACGTGGAACCTGTAGAAGATAAAATTGTGCCCTTACGCGGACCGGCTAAAGCTGTTGCCGCCAACATGGAAGACTCGCTCACCGTTCCAACCGCTACGACGGTGCGCGCGGTACCAGCTAAGCTGCTGATTGAAAACCGTTCTGCCATCAACGCTTATTTGGCTCGAACCCGCGGCGGCAAGATTTCTTTCACGCACATCATTGGGTACGCCGTTATTCGTGCGCTCGCTGCCATGCCTTCAATGAACGTCACCTACGGTCATGATGAAAAAGGCAAACCGATTGCTATTCACAATGCGAACGTGAACTTCGGTCTGGCTATCGATCTGCCCCGCCCTGATGGCTCCCGCAACCTCGTGGTTCCGAATATCAAGGGTGCACAGACCTTGAGCTTCTTGGAGTTCTGGCAGGCCTACGACGATATCGTCAAACGTGGTCGTGCAGGTCAGCTTGGGCTGGAAGATTTCCAGGGAACTACGGTTACTCTCACGAACCCTGGCGGTATCGGTACCGTACACTCTGTTCCTCGTCTTTCGAAAGGGCAGGCCGCAATTATCGGTGTGGGTGCTCTTGAATACCCTGCTGAGTTCCGCGGCGTGGCGGAGACGATGGCAGCCCAGCACGCTATTTCCAAGATTATTACCCTTACGAGCACCTATGACCACCGCGTTATTCAAGGTGCTGGTTCCGGCGAATTCCTTAAGATAGTAGAGAGCTACCTCTTAGGCGCCGAAGGATTCTATGACGAAATCTTCCAGGCTATTCAAATTCCCTTCGAACCTGTTCGATGGAGCCAGGATAATCAGGTTAATCCTGATACTGAGGTTTCTAAGGTCGCCCGCATTCAACAGCTTATCCACGCGTACCGCGTGCACGGTCACCTTATCGCCCGCACCAACCCAGTGGGCTACCAGCTACATTCAAACCCCGATTTGAACGTAGAAAGCTACGGTCTGACTCTGTGGGATCTGGATCGAGTATGGCCTACGGGAGGGTTTGGCGACAAAGAACAGCTTCCTTTGCGTACTATTCTGGCGCGTCTACGTGAGGCATATGCGGGTACTCTCGCGGTCGAGTACATGTACATGGAAGACCGTAAAGCCCGTGAATGGTTCCAAGAGAAGCTGGAGCATGGCTACAGCAAGCCTAGCCGTGAACGTCTGATGCATGTTCTGGAGAAGCTTGTTGAGGCCGAGGCCTTTGAGACCTTCCTGCAGACCAAATACCTGGGTCAGAAGCGTTTCTCACTCGAAGGCGGAGAGTCACTCATTCCTCTGCTGGATGCGATCATCAACAAGGCGGCAGATAATAATATGCACGGGGTCGCCATCGGTATGGCGCATCGTGGCCGCCTCAATGTTCTGACCAACATCGCGGGTAAGTCTTACGCCCAGATTTTCCGTGAGTTCAGCGGTACTGCGGCACCATATGAAGGTGGTTCTGGCGATGTGAAATACCACCTTGGCACCGAGGGCACGTTCACCTCTACCTCAGGCAAGCAAACTCAGGTGTATTTGGCTGCTAATCCTTCACATTTGGAGGCTGTTAACACCGTTCTGGAAGGCATCGTGCGCGCCAAGCAGGATGTTCTTAACGACCAGGGTATCGAAGGTCATCCCATTCTGCCCATCTTGATTCATGGTGACGCCGCGTTTGCCGCACAAGGTATCGTCATGGAAACCTTGCAGATGGCTAATCTGCGTGGCTACACTACCGGCGGTACCGTACACATCGTGGTGAATAACCAGATCGGCTTCACGACATCTCCGAAGGATGGACGTACCGCCACCAACGCAACCGATATTGCTCGGATGACCAAGGCGCCTGTCTTCCACGTAAACGCCGACGACCCCGAGGCCGTAGTTCGGGCAGGTCGTCTCGCATTCGAGTACCGCGAGCGCTTCGGTCGCGATGCCGTAATTGATTTACTCTGCTACCGTCGCCGCGGTCACAACGAGGCTGATGACCCGTCGATGACTCAGCCGAAGATGTACCAGGTGATTGATAATATGCCTTCGACCCGCACCAAGTATGCAGAGGCTCTGGTGGGTCGCGGCGATATCACCCAGGAAGAAGCAGATGAGGCATTGAGTGCATACCACTCGAAGCTGGATGCGATCTTCAGTGAGACCCAAGCGGCCGTACCCGCTCCCGAGACCCCCAATGTTGCTGGGCTTGAGCTGCCTGCTTCTCAGCAGAGCACCGAAATTGTTCATGGCGGTAACACCGCGATCTCTCGCGATACCTTCGAGCACATCGCAAAAGCATTCGGCGAAGTTCCCGAGGGCTTCACAGTTCACAAGAAGCTCAAGAAACTGTGTGAACAGCGCGTTGAGATGGGCACAAACGGCAAGGTCAATTGGGGCATGGGCGAGCTTCTGGCCTTTGGCTCTCTGCTCATGGAAGGCACCGATGTGCGTATGAGCGGCCAAGACGTTCAACGCGGTACCTTCGTGCAGCGTCACGCGGTACTGCATGATCATCTCACCGATGACGAATGGTCACCGCTGCAGCATCTCTCGGATCATCAGGGCAAGCTACGTATCTACAATTCACTCCTGTCTGAGTACGGTGTCATAGGCTTCGAGTACGGATACTCGGTTGAACGTCCCGATTCGATGGTGGTGTGGGAGGCCCAGTTCGGTGACTTTGCGAACGGTGCCCAGACGATTATCGACGAGTTCGTGTCATCGTCTGAACAGAAGTGGGGTCAGCGTTCTTCGCTGGTTCTTCTGCTCCCCCACGGTTATGAGGGGCAGGGCCCGGACCACTCATCAGCACGTATAGAGCGGTACCTGCAGTTGTGCGCTGAAAACAATATGACGGTTGCTGTGCCTTCTACCCCGGCATCGTATTTCCACCTGTTGCGTCGTCACGCACAGCACCGCCCGTATAAGCCGCTTGTGGTTATTAGCCCTAAACAGCTCTTGCGTTTGAAGGCTGCCTCATCCTCAATTGAGGACTTCACGGAGGGGTCGTTCCAGCCCGTTATTGGCGATCGTTCCGATGTTACTCCAGCCCAAGTTGAGCGTGTAGTCTTTGTCTCTGGTCGTCTCTACTACGATCTTGAGTCTGAGCGTGCAAAGCGCGGTGATACGAAAACCGCTATCGTCTCCGTTGAGCAGCTTTACCCCCTGCCCGAGGCAGAGATCAAGGCGCAGCTGGATTTGTACTCGAACGCCACCGATATTGTATGGGCACAGGATGAGCCCGCTAACCAGGGTCAGTGGCCGTTTATGGCTTTGAACCTGCTGCCACTTATTGACTACCAGATGCGTTTGGTTTCCCGCCCTGCGTCGGCATCTCCCGCAGCAGGTACGGGTAAACGCCATGCTGCTGAAGCTGAGGCACTGATGAAGCAGGTCTTCGAAGGCTAAATCCTTTGTGGGGTAAAGCCCCATCACAACCGTAGCTTCACAGCGAGTTTTATAACTCGTGCGATTGTGGAAGACTGTAGTGATGGGGCTTTTCCTATGCCTCAAGTGGATTTTTCATCACGATTGGATCAAAAATTTTCGAGGAGTTCGAAAACATAACTCGAACACCTTATGCTTAAACAAAAGGACAGAGCGTTTACGTACTGCAGACGCAAGACATCAACGGAAGAAAGAACCCCGTGGAGCAACGCAATATTCGACTTGTAGCGGTTGGAGACGACCTGCTCGCCGGTGTCGGTGACCCCCGCACCCTAGGTTGGTTTGGTCGCGTGATGGCACGTACCCCACAAACTAGTGCATCCATTTCAGCCTATAATCTCGCCGCCCCGAATGAAGGAAGCGAGCAGTTGAGTACTCGATGGTTTGATGAGGCACGCCGCAGGTTCCTTCCCGGTGCCGATAACCGTTTGGTCATAGCTCCCTCAACTTTTGACATTGATTTGGGACTCACCAGTGCACGTTCACGTTTGAATCTTGCCAATATGGTAGACATGGCGTCTCAGAACAGCATCCGTGTACTTGTGGTGGGCCCTCCCCCGACTCTCGACCCGGAGCGTAACCGTCGTATCGCTGATCTTTCGGCGGCTTATGCAGATGTAGTAACCCGCCGTAATCACGTGTATGTCGATACGTTCAACCCTCTTTTGCACCACGAACAATGGCGCAATGATCTGGCCGCTAATGATGGGCGTCCGGGACAATCTGGATACGGTCTCATGGCGTGGCTTGTACTCCACCGCGGTTGGTACAGCTGGCTTAACCTTCCCGAGCAGTAAGATCTTACGCAGACAGAGTATCTAGATCTCCATATTTTTCGCATCAGCCTGTTGGTAAGATGCATTCAAGCCGTTTCTATGAAAAAATAGACGGCGTTGCCCTATGCGTTTAAGCCTGTGCTAAGACTCGGGGCGGTTAGTTTAGAGCCTCGCTGGCTTTCTTTGAGCAGAGGTTCACAATTCTGAAGGAGGCTCCTATGAGCAAGCGCGGTCGTAAGCGCAAGGACCGTCGTAAAGGCGGCGCAAACCACGGTAAGCGCCCCAACGCATAAGGTATCTTGCTATACGTAAGCCCCGGTGGTCTTTCACCGGGGTTTTGCTTTATCGAATTATCTGGCCTTTCAGCTAATGATCGTACTGCGGATACCGGGAATAATTCATTCGAGCGAGCCGTTACATTCCCCGAAGCCTCACACGAAGGTATGCTGTACACAGGCCCCTAAAAGTCATTACACGACAGAAAAGAGCACCTATGATCGAGTCCAACGCCGCAGAAGCGACGGCGACTCTCACACCTCGTGAATTACGTGAGCGCTTCACTGCGGATGCCATGCAATACGTCGATCAGCTTTATGCCGCTGCCTTACGCATGAGCAGGAATCCGGCAGATGCCGAAGACCTCGTTCAAGAGACGTATACGAAGGCCTTTGCCTCTTTTCACCAGTACAGGCAAGGTACCAATCTCAAGGCGTGGCTGTACCGTATTCTGACTAATACGTACATTAATCTGTACCGTAAACGCCAGCGAGAGCCACAGCAGGCACATACGGAATCCGTCGAAGACTGGCAGTTAGCCCAAGCGGGCGCTCATGATGCTTCAGGGCTACGCTCAGCCGAGATGGAGGCTCTGGATGCGCTCCCGGACACCGAAGTACGGCAGGCTCTCGCCTCACTCACCGAAGACTTCCGCATGGTGGTGTACTACTCCGACGTCGAGGGGTTCTCATATAAAGAGATCGCCGAGATTATGGATATTCCATTAGGAACGGTCATGTCGCGGCTGCACCGCGGACGCCGCATTCTGCGCGAAAAATTACTGGATTATGCTCGCGAAAATGGTTTACGCCCTTCGACTATCGCAAAGGTCGAAGCAAAAGCGGCGAAGAAGAAATAGGCTCAGTTTTATAAACTCGGAAGAAAGGAGTCTGCTATGGAAGAGCAAACACCCGAGAATAGCACGGCACTTACCGAAGATTGTGGCGGCAACCCCTGTTCCACAACACTCAAAAACCTTTATGAATATCTTGATGGCGCTCTCACCGCTGAGGAAATACAAGAAATTCAGAGGCACCTTGATGCTTGCTCGCATTGCACCGAAGCGAAGGATCTTGAGGTCCTTTTGCGTGCGAAGATCAAATCTTCGTGTGACGAGCAGGCGCCTGAATCCCTCAAAGCCAGGCTTTTGGAACATATTGATGAATTTTGTTCGGCGAGTGCCTAAGCCTTCACCGCCTTTGGTCTAAGTTCGCGGCATACTACGGCGAGGAGAAAACTCGACTACCGGGTTTCTCCTCGCTATTCTTCTATAAACCCGCATAATATTGTGTGTTCACCGCGAAAAATGATACACCGTTTTACCTGGATTCTCACCCGTTTGGGGTACCCACCCGGTAGAATGGTTGAAGTGTATGGGCGCGAAGAAGAGCGTCCTCAGGTACAGAGAACCGGCGAGTTCCAGCGCAAACACCAGACAGATTATGGGAGGCAGAGAGTTATACCGATGAGCGAATTGAGTACGGCGCAAAATACCATGGCACATGCATGGGAAGCCCCCACGTACCGGGGTGCGCCTGGGATGAGCGCACGGATGCGCATCCCCGGCTCCAAATCGCTCACCAACCGTTACCTGCTCCTCGCGGCTCTTGCTGATTCTCCCTCACGGTTGCGTGCTCCCCTGCATTCGCGAGACTCAGCCCTCATGATTTCCGCTTTAGAGGCACTCGGAGCCCAGTTCGAGCGTATCGAGACAGGTTCGGAGTTTGGTCCTGATCTTCTCATAACCCCTCTAAATCTTGCTTCGGCTCCCCCAATGGTAAAGATTGATTGTGGACTTGCGGGAACGGTCATGCGTTTTGTACCCGCTCTTGCTGCTTTGATTCCGGGTGATTACAACTTTGATGGTGATCCACAAGCCCGCAAACGGCCGATGGCGGCGCTCTGCGATGGTCTGCGTCAGCTAGGGGCGCGTATTGAACGATCGGGCAATGATTCCGTAGATACCTTGCCTTTCACTCTGCATTCCCCCGGACTTGCGGCCGCATCCGGTACTCCCGCAGAGATCTTTATTGATGCTTCGGCTTCATCGCAATTTGTATCTGCTCTGCTCTTGATTGCGCCTAGGCTTCCTCAGGGGTTAACGATTCGTCACCGGGGAAACGCCGTGCCTTCGATATCTCATATTGAGATGACCCTGCAGACCCTCCGTGACTTGGGGGTACGCGCCGAAGCCGTTGCTGATGAATACGCCTGGCGTGTATTCCCAGACACTATTTCCGGGTTTGATGTCACGGTTGAACCGGATCTTTCTAACGCTGGTCCTTTCCTTGCAGCTGCGATGGTAACGGGCAACTCAGTGACTATTCCCGATTGGCCCGCTCCTACAGCAGACGGTTCCCCCGGAACAACGCAGGGAGGTGATGAGTGGCGTACCATTCTGCCCCGTTTAGGCGGTGCCGTTGAATTCTCTAATGGTTCGCTCACAGTCACCGGGCCCGAAGATATAACCCGGCTTTCCGGGGTCGAGTTTAACCTACAGACTGCAGGCGAACTCGCGCCCACAGTTGCCGCTCTCGTTGTGCTTCTTGACTCCCCGAGCACTCTCACTGGCATTGGGCACCTGCGTGGGCATGAGACTGACCGCCTCGCGGCTCTCGTCGCTGAGATTAACCGTTTGGGCGGGCTTGCCAAAGAAACAGCTGACGGTATTCGCGTTCTTCGCCCCGTTCGACGTCTGCCTCAAGACTCTCCTGTGACGGTACAGACCTATGAAGACCATCGAGTAGCAACGTTCGCGGCGGTTATTGGACTTCACGAACCCGGAGTGCGCATCGAAAACGTTCAGACAACCGCAAAAACACTCCCACAATTCACAGCGCTTTGGCAAAAAATGCTTTCGCAATGGGAAGGAGCGCGCTCGTGAATCCATCCCGAAACCGGTCTTTCGACGAGTGGGATGAATCCGACGTTCGAGTTCGCCCCAATAAAAAGGGTTCTCGACCCCGCACTAAGGAACGCCCCCGGTACAAGCATGCTATACGCGGTCGCGTCGTCACCGTCGATCGTGGTCGGTGGTCAGTAGTTGTCGATGAAGGCACCCCACAGGAGCGGACTCTTATCGCGGCACGGGCACGCGAATTGCGCCGTACCCCCATTGTCACTGGAGACTTTGTAGATGTAGTCGGAGATATATCCGGCGCAAAAGACACCCTAGCGCGCATCGTTCGTTTGGGAGAGCGTTCTTCGGTACTGCGCCGCAGTGCCGATGACACAGATACAACCGAACGTGTGGTGGTGGCCAATGCAAACCAGCTGGTCATTGTGGTTGCTGCTGCGAATCCGCAGCCGCGCACAGGTTTTATCGATCGAGCCGTCGTTGCCGCATATGATGCCGGGATAGAGCCTATTTTGTGCATTACAAAAACCGATGTTTCTCACCCTCAGCAACTACTCGATTATTACAGTGCCTCCGGGCTAAAAATTGTACTCTCGGGGTCAGCTGACGGTCGAGCCCCAAGTGAGTCTGGAGCCGAGGGTCTTCTGCATGCCCCCGTTCATAAGCTTCTCGAAGAGCTTGTGGGTAAGGTATCTGTGCTTCTCGGGCATTCGGGGGTAGGTAAATCTACTTTGGTGAATGCACTCACTGGTGCGGACCGTGCGACTGGGCACGTTAACGCCGTTACGGGGCGGGGTCGTCATACATCTTCGTCAGCTCTCGCCTTACAGCCCGTATCCACGCCTGAGCTTCATGTACCACCCGGAACCTGGATTATCGATACTCCGGGTATACGTTCTTTTGGACTGGCTCATGTTCCGCCGGAGCAGATTGTACAGGCATTCCCCGATCTGGTTCCTGGCGAGCAGGACTGCCCTAAGGGCTGTCATCATACGGCTCAGGCAGTAGACTGCGGTATAAATACTTACGTGCAGGCGGGTAAAGCGGGAGCTAGTGGCGCGGCGCGTTTGGATTCATTGCGAAAACTTTTGCAGGTTGTTCCTGATGAAGAAGCTGATTCCGATAAAGAGCTTGGGGCACTCGTGTAATCGCTCGTATCCTGTACATAAGTACCCAAAGACATAGACCATAGACCACACACGGTAGCATTTGACGACTGATGAGAGATTCATGAACTTTACGACGTCATACACTGATGATTTGAGGCTGGCGCATATCCTGGCGGATAACGTGGATCGCGTCAGCATGTCCCGGTTTAAAGATCTGTCTTTTACCGTGGAACACAAAAGCGACGGCACTCCAGTGACCGAGGTGGATCGTGAGGTCGAGGAACTTCTGCGTGCACAGCTCTCGCGGGTGCGTACACGCGACGGTATTATCGGTGAAGAGCTAGGATCAACAGGTACGGCTGCCAGGCAGTGGGTTATCGATCCTATTGATGGCACGCAGAATTTTGTGCGTGGTGTTCCGGTGTGGGCCACACTCATCGCTCTCCTCGATCAGGGTGAACCGGTTATGGGTCTTATATCTGCCCCGGCGTTACAGCGACGGTGGTGGGCTGCACAGGGTACGGGCGCATACGCTGGTAAATCGCTAACTCAGGCTACACGACTTCAGGTTTCGAGTGTCCCCACGCTCTCTGGAGCCTCGCTCTCCTATGCCGAGTTCAAAGGATGGGAGGGGTTGGGACTCGAGCAGAGTTTTCTCTCGCTAGTCCATGCGGTTAACCGTTCCCGTGCCTATGGTGATTTCTGGTCATATTGTCTGGTGGCCGAAGGGGCTGTTGATATTGCTTGTGAAGCTCAAGTTGCGCTCCACGATATTGCCGCGCTAGTTCCGCTTGTGCATGAAGCAGGCGGAACCTTCACAACAGCAACTGGTGACAATGCAGTAGCTACAGCGCAGGCAGAAGGTACCGCCAGTACTTTGGCTACTAATGGAACCTTGCATCGTTCTGTGATAAGCCACCTTACGCCCGAGTAACCATTCGGACCCTGTGGTAAGGGACGGCGAAGCCCCGGCGGGCCACCAGATTTATGTGTGATAATCCCATCGGGGCTTTTATACAGGCTTTGGCTTTGGTGCACGGTAAATATGCACGCATTGGCAGGCTAATTTCTAGGAAATCGCGAGAAGGTAGAAGAAGAAGTTTCCAACTATTCCTAAAGCTCCTAAGGCTCCCATGACGATACCAAGGGAGGCAAAGGCGCGCATCCTGCCCGTCATGGGGGTAATACGTCCTTTATTCACAGTAAAGGAAAAAATTCCCAGCCATATTGATATAACTATAGGTACCAACGCTAGAAGCATGGTATTTGAGATTGTCGTAAACTCATAGGCACCATAGCCCAGAGAGTCGTAGTCGTCGTGGAGTATGGCGATCCCCAGTACCTGAAAGCCACTAAATCCGGTAAGTACGAGTCCACAAAGCGAAGCAGCAAAAGAACCTATCGAGTAGAAATATCCAGGTCCACGAATTTCGCCGGTAGGTTCCCCGTAAGGTCGCCTGTCCTCGGGTGGAACCTCATATTGGCGAGGAACCCTACGGTAGCCAAAGTCGTAGGCGGCAGCCACGTTTCCAACTGGGGGTACGGCTTGCTGAGCCTGAGGATGAGACGCTCCATCCGTTGCTGAAGCATAAGCCGCCAATGGCACGTCTGAAGCTGCAGAATTCTGCATATCGTGACCCTCCTGTAGCGTTGGAGCTTCGACTTGAGGATATGATGCCTGAGGTGTGTTTGAATCTGGCATAGGATCCTGTCGCGGGTTTTCTGTCATCTTTTTCTCCATACGCGCTGAGTCTTCTTTCTTGATATTACGTTATTCCGGGCTGAAAATCATGCTCTTGCGGCTTTAGCCGTTGCATACTTCCCATATTTTGTTCGGCGCGAAAAAGGCCAAATATAACTGAGCCGCCCACCAGCGATTCTGCTTGTGGGCGGCTCAGTTATCAGGTTTGGGTTTTAGTTCCCTGCCCCTTTAAGGGCTTTTGTGGAGATGCGGGGAATCGAACCCCGGTCCGATGTGGCTTCAACAGGGCTTCTCCGTGCGCAGTTTGTGAAAGCGCTATTTCTCGGCTCCGATGTTTGCACAAACACTTACATCGACAAACCTATTCGTAATAAAAGTCCCATCAGCCCCTACGACGAGGGCTAACAGCAGTGGCCTTTTAAGTCGATGCCGGGTTCTGAGCCAAAGGCATGCTCAGACCGACAGACTGCAACTCGCGCTTAGGCAGCGAGTGCGAAGTCAGTGCGCTTAGATTTTGCACTTATTTTTTTGCAGAGGGCGTTAACGAGATAACCCTGCGTCCTCGGCACGCTTCACCCATCTCAACCCACATCGTCGAAACCGATCATCCCCCTATACTTTTATCAAAAAGCACCATCTACAAACGTTCTCTTCATTGCCCTGAATGTACACAGTACCGTTCGCGATGGTAATGGTTAATTATATCAAGGGGTCTGTCTCTACACAACCACCAGGTTCTTTTACTACCAACACACCAGCATTATTTTACTTATGCACAAGGGGGCGGAACACATCCGTAACGAGATGCTCCGCCCCCTTCATTCAGCGAAAAACCGCTACCTGCCGCTACTGAGCAGGAACAGTCATACGGCTATCGGGGTTATCCCCCACCTGGCAGACCTTGTTGCCGTTACCATCCGGAGTACCGACCTTCTGGCATTCCTGAAGAGTCTGCTGCCCCAGCACAAAAAGGATAGTCGCGATAATAGCTACGATGATACCCACGCCACCGGTAATAATACCGGCGATGGACATTCCCTTACCCTTGCCCAGCTGACGTGACTGGCGAAGCCCCAGAGCGCCCAAAACAATAGCGCCAATACCGAGCAGACCTCCGACGATGAACCATCCGCTCACAATGGCAAGCACACCAAGTACCAAGGAAATAATTGCCATAACCGGAGCGGCCTGCGAGGGACCGCCTGCGTTCTGAGCATTTGCGTCAAACTGAGAAGAACCGTAGGCGGGCTGCCCATACTGCCCCTGCTGGTTCTGGGCACCATAATAGTTTTGATTCTGACTTGTGTATCCCGAATTTACAGCTTGGTTCTGGTATCCGCTCGTCTGCGAGTAAGAATTCTGTTGACCGTAGCCCTGCTGAGCATTTTGTTGTGCAGGTTGGGAACCAGAAGTTCCGTAGGGGGCCTGCTGCTGTGGCTGAGCGTAGGAAGAATTTCCGTTATAAACAGATGATCCGCTCTGCTGCGTCTGAGCAGAGCTCTGACCGTAGCTGTTCTGCTGTGGAGATCCCTGTTGCTGGGCGTTCTGGTATCCCGCAGAATTTTGGTAATTCTGTGCCGAATTACTATTCTGCTGGCCAGAGTTCCCCTGCTGAGAGTAATTCCGTGATTCCTGGGTCGGCTGATATTGGTTGTAACCTTGTGCCGAATTATAACTCTGCTGTGAGGCGTAGCCCTGTCCTGAAGCATTCTGCCCAGTCTGCGAAGAATGCTGGGGTGCAGAATGCTGTTGCTGCCCCGAAACCATGTTCGAGGAGCTAGAGTACTGCGTGTTATAGGAGGGCTGCCCTGCTGATGGAGTAGGCTGCTGATTTTGTGCCTGATCACCGTAGAAAAGATGCTGATTGCCCGAGCCCTGTTGCGGCTGCTGAGGGTACTGCTGCTGGTATGAGTTCTGAGCACCATTGCCCTGGTAGTTCCCCTGCTGGGAACTATTACTCTGGGGAGCCTGCCCCTGATATTGCTGTTGCGCTTGTGAACCCTGATTTTGAGAGTTCTGATCTTGACCAGGCTGTTGCGACTGCCCTTGCGGCTTGTTCTGACCGTAAAGGTTTTCTGACATGCTTTACTATCCTTTGTCTTCGGTGAGGCCGTCGGTTATCCCGGCGTTATTGCTGAGTACCAACTTTCATTATACGAACTTTTATATCGAAAACCATTGGTTACAACACCCTAAACTTCATAAAAATTAGGATGCTCTATCTCACCTATTCCACTATCCTTGAAACACAAACGTGTGGGGTGGGTAGCTTTTTGAGCTACCCACCCCACACGATGAACAATAACTTGGCTACCGAATAGAAGTAGTCCCATCGGTACGGACAGTCATCTTCTGTCCGTTAATCGAACAGGTGACAGAACCGTCACTATTCTGTACACCAGTATTCTTGCAGTCCTGAACCATCATCAAGGTGATAATGACAAAGATAAGAACCACGGCTGATAATATAAAGCCGATAGCACTAGTAACAACACCACCGATAGCCATACCCTTACCACCGCCGGTACCTTTGCTGACCTTACGGAGCGCAATAATGCCAAGGATCAGACCTACAAGGGCAACAACGATAGTGACGAAGCTTAAAGGGATAGCCCCAACTATACTCACAATACCCAACACCAGCGAGGCAATCGCCAAGCCAGCAGGGAGCTTCGTCGGAACGTAACCGGAGTAAGTATTTCCTGCAGGCGCAACGGGTGGCGCAGCAGGAACAAATTTCGGTTGCTCGGGCTGTCCTTCAGAGCGACCGGGTGTATTCTCAGACATAAAACTCCTCCATATTTCTGTCTGTTGTGTTGTCGCATACTTACACGTCCCATCGAGTAAATACGCGTTTATGTCTTGCTAGTAAGTATATCCTACATATGCATTATATGGTGCAGATTTCTAGCTAAAACAGCTAAGTCTTGATGTCCCTAATGGCAGTGTTTCAGAAGCATCAACCAGTAACGCCCAACTCATCTAGCCTAGATAACTATCCCAAGTTGCGGTACCGCATAGCACGTGCCGCCTCCAAATTATCCTGCCTCTCACGCAGCGCCTGACGCTTATCGTACTCACGTTTACCTGTTGCCAAGGCAATCTCAACCTTCACACGCCCACCGCTAAAATACAGCTTGAGGGGCACCACTGTATACCCGGTTTCTTTGAGTTTCTGCTCTAACCGGTTAATCTCTGAACGATGCAGTAACAGCTTACGGCTGCGGCGTGCCGAATGATTCGTCCACGTACCATAGCCATACTCAGCAATATGAATACCTTCCAGCCAGAGTTCGTGATCCTTCACATGGCAGAACCCGTCAGTGATAGAGGCTCCCCCGTCGCGCAGAGATTTCACCTCTGTTCCTAAAAGAACCATGCCCGCTTCATAGGTGTCGACAATATTGTAGTTATGTCGTGCTTTCTTATTCTGCGCAATAATCGAATTATTCGGGTCCGTTTTAGAGCCTTTTTTCTTTTTCTGAGCCATGATATTCCTTATGTATTAGCCTTCGTTAACACGGCGACCGGAGGCGCGCCAACGAATGCCCTCTTCAATAAATCTGTTGAGTCCCCCATCAAGCACGCTTGATGTGTTGCCTTCCTCATATCCGGTACGCAGATCCTTCACCATCTGGTACGGATGGAGCACGTAGGATCGCATTTGATCGCCCCAGCTTGCTTTAATATCACCCGCCAGCTCTTTCTTTTTGGCGTCCTCCTGCTCTTGACGAAGCATAAGTAAACGCGATTGCAGCACGCGCAGAGCCGCAGCCCGGTTTTGAATCTGCGATTTTTCATTCTGCATTGACACGACAATACCCGTCGGAATATGCGTCATACGCACCGCTGAGTCCGTTGTATTGACGGATTGACCACCCGGCCCAGAGGAGCGAAATACATCAACCTTAATCTCAGACTCGGGGATCTCAAGCGCATCGGTCTGCTCGATCAGAGGAATAACTTCAACCGCAGCAAATGAGGTTTGCCTGCGCCCTTGATTATCAAATGGAGAGATACGTACTAGCCGATGGGTGCCCGCTTCAACAGAAAGGCGGCCAAAAGCGTAGGGCGCGTTGACCTCAAAAGTTACGGATTTCAGCCCTGCTTCTTCAGCATACGAGGTGTCCAGCACCTTCGTCGGATAGCCATTCTTTTCAGCCCACCGCAAGTACATGCGCAAAAGCATCTCTGCAAAATCTGCCGCATCCACACCACCCGCGCCTGAACGAATCGTTACAACAGCCTCACGCTGATCGTACTCACCAGAGAGCAGCACCAACACTTCAAGTTCATCCAGCTTCTTCCTCAGCTCTTTACACTCGGCTTCAGCCTCCGCCAATAGGTCCTCTTCGGATGATTCATCTTCGGTCTGTGCTAGCTCGACCATGACCTCAACATCATCAATACGAGACGCTAAGTTCGTTAGACGATTCAGTTCAGCTTGCTTATGGGAAAGCGCGCTTGTTACCCGCTGAGCATGCTCAGGATCATCCCAAAGCTCAGGTGCTGAAGCTTGCTGAGACAGATCTTCAAGAGCGCGCTTGATACCCTCAAGGTCACTCACCGCAACAATTGAGGCGTATATGGAACGCAGATCCTTAATCTCAGCCGAAAAGTCGAAAGATGCCATAGCATTTAAGACTAGCGTGAATCATGCGGAAAGTCCCGCCGAATTACCTTACAACGCTACAGGCACATTTACTTTTCGTCCTTCTGTTGCTGGTGGATGCGGGCGCGAGCCTGAGCCTTCACCTCAAAACCATCAGGAACCACGGCCGAAACGATCGGAGGATGAATCCTAGCACGTAACGTGACATGAACAGTACGGTCATCGCTAATCTGCACCGAGTCTACTTGCAAGTTCACGAATTCGTGAGAAGCTCCACTCTCCTCCAGATATTTGGCAGCAAGCTGCCTAGCTTGAGCGTTGTCTGCAGATTTATCGGAATATTCCGAGAATCCATGTTCTATAGTTCGTGCAATAGAAATGGCTTGCGCATCCGCAAGGTCTTCGAGTCTGTGGGTTTGTACGTGAGCACCCGTGACCGCTAAAGTCACTGATGCTATCAACAGTACCAAAGCGCACATACCAACGATGAGCGGGCTAATGCTCCCCTCATCATTATCACCGTCACGGCTCTGAACGGCATGAATATACGAAACTACCATCTAATTTTCCTTACGGAGTTTCCCGGAAAGCGGATGAAGCAGCAGAGCCTATCTCAGCCTGTCCCCAGGTCACTGATTGTGAGGATACCGGGATAACGCTTGCTCCTAACCCCTGCGGAATTAGGGGAAGGTGTGCATTTACCTGAACCTGGACTTTAATACTCTCTCGCGCGCTACACGACCCTGAACAGCTCAAAGATACCGAGATATCAGATTCTGCAACCCCAAAATCGCGTGCCACAAGCGCGCTCAAACGTTGAGCCTGTTCCTGCGACATCGAAGTCTCAGGCGGCAGCTCCTGAATATATTGAGCTACCTGCGCGCTTGCGGCGTGCGCCCCCAAGATCGAAGCCTGCACTGAAAAAATCGTCAAGACCCCATACATGATAGGGAGCAGCAGCGTAACACCGAGCCCGAGAAATTCAACAATTGCGCTTCCGCGCTCATGTTCATGATCGGTATTCTCTGAATCCTCTGCACGAGTCCGCAGACACAGCGCCAGGTTTCTAAGACTGAATATATGCAGCATGACCACTTACCGAAATAGAACCTGGGAACCCCCATGGCCCCAGTACTGGCAAAGGAGCAGTAACGTGAACCTCAAGAATACGAATTCCAGACGGATCAACATACACCGACGTATGAACATCTTGCGCATAACTCTCAGGCAAGTTCCCCCGAATAATCTGCTCTGCTCGTTCCCGACCTTCCTCAGGGGTGCGATCATACAGCGTGCCGTAGCGAGCGCCCGCGCTTGCCGCATCCAATAGAATATTGCGCGTGTAAAACGCATAGGAAACCTGCAAAATTGCGACGGTCAGCAGTACTAAGAGAGCAGAAACCATCACGAACTCGGTACTGGCATCCCCTCGTTCTGATGGCGGTGCTGCAAGCTCTTGTTCTTGATGTCGGCTCATACGACTAGGGACGAATAAGCGCGATAGCATCGTTAAACATCTTGATCAAAGCTGGTTGGGCAATAGCTAAAATCGCGGCGACCAAGATGGCGCTCATCATGGTAATCATGACCCATCCGGGTACATCTCCGCGTTCTGGGTCGTCTTGCAAGCCTCTATAAGAGGTAAGCAGGAAAGCAATACCGGGAACAGACAGAAACAACATACGAAGTCGAGTAAACATAGTATTTTCCTTATGTGATTGGACTGTTATGGAACCCACCTTAACGGCGAGGTTATGATGTGCTAAAACGCAAGTTTCATCAGTGAAAGACCGGGGAAAATCGCGAATATTACGGTCAACGGCAGAATTAAAAATACTACGGGTGCCAGCATAGCGATCTCCTTTTTCCCAGCTACTTCGAGAAGTTCACGTTTCGCATTATCGCGCACATCCTGAGCTTGAGCCCGCAAAACGTCTGCCAAAGGAGTACCGCGTTCAATAGCTACGGCTACACCATCGACAAATCGGCTAAGGGCTGGAATTTGTGTACTCTGTGCAAATTCGTTGAGTGCCGCCAGTAGGCTGGATCCGGCTCGCGTTTGCGCAAGAATATCGTTAAATTCTCGGGCCAATTCCCCGCGGGAAGTACGGCAAATGCGCTCCAGGGAAGCAAGAGCAGATTCACCCGCAGCCACCGAAAGCGCCATCATCTCTGCAAGCGCGGGAAACTCCGCAATGAGCTGTTTCTCACGACGTACAATAATCTGGCCCAGCCACCAGTCTCGCGCCAGAAAACCGGTAACACCACCCAGGATAATGAGCATCAGACCGCTCCAGAGTGACAATTGGTTTTCCAACAGCCCAATAACGCTCAATACTCCTAAAAGGGCCACCGAACTAACCGCCCAGAGGATTTGTTCGGCACGAAAAGCACTTACAGTCTGATCAATTCCCGCGCGGCGCAAGCGAGCAGCAAGGGCTTCGTCCCTAGACTCTGTAGAACGTACCCGCCCTAGGAACGACTGCATCATAGGTTCCAGGAACGAATAAAGGGCATCTAAAACGCTAGTTCCTGAGGCCTGATTCTCACGGTGCAGGGATTCGCGTATCGAAACGGAGCGCATCTGCGGCGCAATACGTTCTCCAAAGTTCGGCCCACGTCTCTTACGCAATGAAGATGCTATGAGCATTACACCAAACGCGAAGAAAAGCCCGAAGATAATAGCAAAGTTCATGCAAAAACCCTCCTTTCTTGAGGTAGCGCCCCGATACGGAGCATGATGCGGTACGCGATTACCGACAGTCCAGCACCCGCGAACATAAGAACGAAACCGGCAAAAGAGTTATAAATATTTCGAACCGCAGGCTGTGTGGCCATCAGCATCAGTACTACCCATGGAGCAACACAGGCCAACCGGGCGGCGTTGACAGTCCAAGATTGGCGTGCTTGAAGTTCTGCTCGGGTACGCGCATTTTCTCGTAAGAAATTACTCAATGTACCCAGTAGTCGTCCCAAGTCACTGCCGCCGACTTCACGTGCTATTTTGAGTGCTTCAACGATATTATCGGCGACTGGATCAGCAACATATTCCTTAAGCCGATTCAAGGAAGCTACAAAGTCACCGGTTGCACGATAATCCGATCCAAAACGTGCAAAAGCCTCTCGAAGTTCATAAGGTCCGCGGTATGAAAGCTGGATAAGAGCCTCTGGCAGTGAAAGCCCAGCACGAATAGCCGATCGTAAGTGATCAACGGCATCCGGCCAGAGCTGCCAGAGCTTACCCTCACGTACTTTCGCACGGTGGTTTACGACCACGCGAGGCATGATGAAACCACCTCCCATCCCTAGGAAGGCGAAACTCCACAGCCCGGTCAGGGCGAAAAGAAGCACTCCTGCTAAAACCCCACTGAGGATACTCACTCCGGTAAAAGCCGAGGGAGTAATAGTGTGCATCCCAGCTTTACGAAGAGTTACCGCTATCTTCGGTTCCCGTCCAGTCTTGACGGCTCCTTGCGGCATGCTCCAGCATGACCACCATACGAGGAAAACCCCGATCCCCATTGCTAAGCCATAGATAACACCCATTAGCGTCCCACCTTTGCTGCTGCTAATACTTGATCGGGCCGGTGTCCGGCGCGAACCCATTTTTCGGGTGTTGGGATTTCTAAGGCTACGCACACCATTTCACCTTGTTGACGGGTAAAAAGCGGTGACATCTCAATGACGCCGTCTTCTACACGACCGCCCAGCATATAGATCTCTTCTACCTGACGATGCCCGTGGGCGTCGCGGCCACAATGAATTACGAGGTCGAAACAGCTCGCTACGGTGGGCACCACGAAGGCGGATGAGATGTTGTCTCCTGCCAGCAACGGAAGAGTACAAATTTTAGTGACTGCATCCCGTGCAGAATTCGCGTGAATAGTACACATACCCGGTAAACCCGCGTTAAGAGCGATGAGCATATCGAGGGATTCCGCTTCGCGGACCTCGCCAATGAGTAGTCGATCCGGTCTCATACGCAGAGCCTCTTTGACGAGGCGGCGAAGAGCTATTGCGCCTTTACCCTCTAGATTAGGCTGTCTGCATTGCATTCCCACGACATCACGCAGAGGAATAGAAAGCTCAAAGATTTCTTCACAGGTCACCACCCGTTCACGCGGCGGTATAGATGCTGCCAAACAATTTAGCATTGTGGTTTTACCCGCTTGAGTAGCCCCGGACACTAAAATATTGACTCCGCTTTCGACAGCAGCGTGTAAAAACGATGCGGCTCCCGCGCTCAGGGAACCAAGCTTTACGAGGTCGGGAAGACGTTTGGCGCGCACCACAAATTTACGAATGTTGAGGGAGGTGTGGGCTCTCGTAATATCGGGAATCACGGCGTGCAGACGAGATCCATCCGGTAACGAAGCATCGACGAAGGGAGATGATAAATCGACACGTCGTCCCGAAGGCTTAAGCATACGTTCCAAGAGCTGTTGAATAGCCTCATCGCTAAGGTGCAGCCCTGTCAGTTCACTCTCGCCAGCACGAGCCACAAAGATTTCATCGGGTGAATTGATCCAGATTTCTTCGACCTCTTCATCATCAAGATAAGGCTGAAGCGGGCCATATCCACAGAGATCGTTACGCAGCCGATGGATAATCTCTTCGACGTTCTCAAGAGGAGGAAGGGAAGCGCGTACCATCCGTCTTTCGTAGGCGGAAACAGTACTTCTAATGAGCCCTTCGACGGCATCCTGTGACGTGTAAGGGTCAAGGTCTCCGTCGCGAATCGCATCACGGATCTCGGCATCGAGCAGAGAATAATAATCTGGCACGACAGCAGATCTCGGGGTCTCCATTGATGTTCTCCCGGTGAAGTTTAGTGTGGTTGGTATTCTCAACGCTCTCTTAAATCAAAAATTTCGCGTTGATGTCACAATATATCCACCGGAAAACATTCACCAAAACTACACATATTTTATGCGTAATGTTCCTCGAATAATTTCTGACTCTCCTGCTAAGACTTATAGGGCTGTCAATTAATGCGTAGACGGGGTGAGGGGAGAACAACCATTATGGTTGTTCTCCCCTCACCCCGTCAAAACATACAAGAGCCTAGAGGCCCTAGCCACGAATCATCTTGACCGCATCCTTGATGTCCCCGTCGAAACTTAAATTACCGTGGTCAAGTACTACACCGCGATCACATATCTGTGACACCAGGTCGAGGTCATGACTTACGACAACCAGAGTCTTGCCCGCTTGGATGAGCTCTTGAATCCTTGCAATACATTTCTTCTGGAAAGGTTCATCGCCAACCGCCAGAATCTCATCCACCAAGAAAATATCTGGGTTAGTATGCACAGCTACCGAAAACGCAAGACGCAGGTACATACCGGATGAATAAAACTTCACCTCAGTATCAATAAATTCCTCAATTTCAGAGAATGCCACAATATCGTCAAAGGCATCTTCAATCTCTTTTTTGGTCATACCCAGAATAGCGCCATTGAGGAATACATTATCGCGCCCCGTGAGGTCGGGATGAAAGCCTGCACCCACCTCAATAAGGCCCGCGATTTTACCGCGGTTGAGAACCTGTCCGCCTTCAGGCTGCATCACACCAGAAATCAGCTTCAAAAGGGTTGATTTACCGGAACCATTGAGCCCCAAAAGTGCCACACGTTCACCCTGTTTTACATTCAGAGTAATACCATTGAGAGCGTTAAACTTCTCAGACAGGTCGCCTTTACGCCCCTTCATAAGCCATACAAAGGCTTCTTTCATGGAACGCGTATGACGCAGCACAAAGCTTTTAACGAGCTCATCGACTTGAATAACAACCGGAGCATTCGGATCAATCTCAGGCAGATCTATTTTCTCAATCTTCACAAGAATCAGAGCTCCTGAGCGAAGTTGCCCTCAAACTTACGGAAGAGCAAATCGCCGATTAGAACGGTCAGTAAAGAAATACCAATACCTACTGGAGTCCAGAAACTAAACAGATGCGGAACAATCTCAGCAAAATGTCCCGACTTTTCGAGGTCTGCCGTAGGGCGCCAAAAACCGTAGTGGAAAAGTTCAACCGCAACAGTCAGCGGGTTCAGCATAAACACGTTGAAAACCCACGGATACAGAGTGTCACGTACCATGGTCCAGGAGTACAATACCGGAGAGAACCATGTTGCTACCATCAGAAGCATATCAACGATATTCTCGGAGTCGCGGAAGAACACGTTTGCCACACCAAAGATGAGTCCCAGGCCGTAGGACAGAAGCATCACGATAGCCATCCCGGCAAAAATCGCGGCAATATTGCGCAGCCCAGGCCGCCACCCTGCAAAGAAGCAAGCGATGAGCATCACCACGATTTGGGGTATGAAATGTACTACCGCCACCCACACAGTTGAAAGTGAGAAGAGCTCCCTCGGAAGATAAATCTTCCGAATCAGGGCACTGTTAACCACCATCGTGCGGGCACCGTTCCCGAATCCTTCTGAGAAGAAGTTAATCACGATCATGCCCGAAAACAGGTAGATCGCATAGTTGTGCATTCCTCGTTCCAAGCCTAAGAATAAGCCCATGGCAACATAGAACACGCCGAACTGGACGCCCGGCTTAATATAAGACCACAGGATCCCTAGAACCGAGCCACGGTAGCGAACCTGGATTTCCTTATCAACCAGTAGCCTCAAAAGGTACCGATTACGAATGGCATCCAGGATTCCCCGCCCGCGGCCGGGGGCTTTCAAAGGTTCATCGTGCAAAGTGCTCATCGCTTAAGTTCAGACTCCGTATGCTTTGCAAAAGTTTCTGCCCATGCATCATAGGAAGCGACATCGGCTGCAGCATCTTGATACCGCTTGCGCAACTGCTCCCAATCTTTAATGATCCTCGCGTGCAATCTGGTAGCATGAATCAGCTTTGACCGCAGCTGCTGGGGATCACGGCGATACCAGAACAACCCGGTTCCCTCCGCGTTCGTAGCCAGTGCTGAATCAAACTTAGACAGCGTCCACCAGTTAGTTTCTCCGTAGTTAAGTTGAATCTGCGGATGTTCTTTCGCTTCATCATCTACGGGTTTGAACAGCTGACGTGCAACCGTTCTTGCGGTCCACGGCACAAGTTTCTTATATCCCGGTGACTTGAAATTGCGGCGGCCGCGGAAAGGCGGCTTCTTCGATTTAACTGTGGGAAAGTCGTCCACATTCGGCTTCATCTGGGACTCCGGGTACTCCCCCGCCAACTGACGAATTACCGGTAAACGAGCCGAAAGCGACTCATGCAGGTGCTCCGGTCCGGCTAGCAAATCTTCCAGCGCCATGAGGCGGCCTGCTTGAGTGTAATACTGCATTGACAACGTGTGCTTAACGTCCAAGAACATAGAGTCAACCAGCACGCGACCGCCCTTATCGAAGGGAGAATGCAGCAGCGCGGTAATCAGGCGGTTACGTTCATGATAGTAAGCCTGCCAGCCCACCGAGTCATCCTTATCGGTCCATGAAACGTGCCATACACCTGCTCCAGGGAAGGACACTGTAGGGATACCAGCAGCCTTCGCGCGCAAGCCATACTCAGCGTCATCCCATTTAAGGAAAAGCGGTAACGACAGGCCGATCTTGCGGATTACCGAAGTTGGGATAAGGCACATCCACCAACCGTTATAATCCACGTCCACACGACGATGCAGCCAGTGCGTGCTGCGCAGGTTGCTGCGGCCTAAGTCGTGACCCATCGCCATATCCTCGTGAGGCTTCGCGTAGAAGTTACGCCACGGATCAACGACTTCGCCGAATGCATGAAGTACCGAGCGGTCGAACATATCGAACATGTGCGCACCCACGATTGTGGGGTCTTTACAATAGTTTGCGAAAGTCACCATGCGCAAAATTGCTTCAGGCTCCACGATCACGTCATCATCAAGCAGAAGCACATAATCGCTGCCGTTCTTGACTGCCTCGAACATACCGCGCGAGAAACCACCAGAGCCGCCTAGATTCCCCTGGTTAATGATGCGGAACTTACCGGCAAGGGGCTTAACGACCTCCTCGAATTCTTCGTGATCCTGCACCTTCGAACTGCCCTGATCAACAATTAGGAACTCGTGGACGGCATCAAAAATTTCGGGGTTATTGCCAAGCGTACGAATGTTGTCAATACAATAATCGACCTTATTCATGGTCGTAATCTGAACCGTTGCTTGACCGGCCTGAACATCGGCACGGGGCTCAATATCACCTAGCCAATTAGCCTCAACCAGCTCAAGATCTTCAGTTCCAGAAAGATCAAACCAATACCAACCGCCATCGCCGAAAGGCGCTAGGGACAGGGTAAAGATTGATGTTTCGTCCCCCGAAAGGAGCTTTGCATCCACGCGCTGAATAACACCACGACCGTTGGATTTGTATACGATCACCATGCCTTCGCCACGGGTTTGGACGCTTAGTACGACCTCTTTAAGCTCGGTCCAACGGCGCCAATACGATGCTGGGAACGCATTGAAATAGGTGCCAAATGAGAGACTTTGCCCGGGATTAACGTTGATGGAGCGACGACCGATAAGGCCTTCAGCTGCGGTTCGGTTAGCAGCGATATTAGCGGCGCTTTGTTCCTGTACCTGTGCCGCCTCTGTAATACTCGTGGTAGCGTCACCATCAATACGGGTTGGCAACTGAACGCCAGCGGCTACGCCAGCATCCACATACAGGGGTACCACGTCGGTTTCAACCGCGCTAGGGAAAATAACGCGCTGCAGGGTTTTCAGAGTTTGAGTTTCAGCCATAATTATGCGTCAACTCCACCAGATTCAATCTTGGCACCCTGTGCAAAATGCGGACGAATCTTGTTATCAAACATCGACAGCGCCGCGCCGATCGCCATATGCATATCGAGGTACTTGTAAGTACCCAGACGACCCCCAAAAAGAACGTTCTGCTCGCCCTTTGCCAGATCGCGGTACTTCAAAAGTTTTTCACGGTCTACAGAGGTATTTACCGGGTAATAAGGCTCATCGCCCTTATTTGCAAAGCGTGAGTATTCGCGCATAATAACGGTTGCATCCTTGGTGTAATCACGCTCGGGGTGGAAGTGACGGAACTCGTGAATACGGGTAAAAGGAACATCCGCATCAGGATAGTTCATCACGGAACAGCCCTGGAAATCTTCAATCGGCAGAACTTCTTCTTCCAGATCAATGGTGCGCCATGAGAGGTCGCCCTCTGCATAATCGAAGTAACGATCGACGGGACCGGTGTAAACCACAGGAATCTGCCCCAGAACCTTCTCACGAGAATACTCATGATCATCCGAGAAGAAGTCCGTATTCAGACGAACTTCAATATTCGGATGCGCCGCCATGCGTTCCAGCCACGCTGCATACCCGTCGACCGGTAGACCTTCATACTTATCGTTGAAGTAACGGTTGTCGTAGGTGTACCGCACAGGCAGACGCGAAATAATGGATGCAGGCAGTTCCTCCGGCGGGGTCTGCCATTGTTTGGCGGTGTAGTGTTTAATAAAGGCTTCGTACAGTGGGCGCCCAATGAGTGAAATACCTTTGTCGTTGAGGTTTTGCGGGTCGGTACCTGCCAGTTCGCCAGCTTGTTCTGCGATGAGCGCCTTTGCTTCCGCGGGAGAGTAAGCAGCGTTAAAGAACTGGTTAATGGTGCCCAGGTTGATAGGCATGGGGTACACAATACCATTGTGACGAGTGTATACACGGTGCACGTAATTGGTGAACCCAGTAAATCGGTTTACATATTCCCAGACACGCTCGTTGGAGGTATGGAAAAGGTGAGCACCATAGCGGTGCACCTCAATACCAGTCTGCTCTTCATTCTCGCTGTATGCATTACCGCCGATATGAGAACGACGATCCAGCAGAACGACCTTCAGGCCCAATTCGGTCGCTGCCTGTTCTGCAATGGTCAGACCGAAAAGGCCGGATCCGACAACCACGAGATCCGCAGTCATTATTTACTCCTGTATATCATGGGAACTCGCGTTATATCAGCGAATTCACCTGCCGTAGACGCCCTGTGCAAGGGAGCCAATTTTGTTGTGTTTACGGCATACGCTGCCACTGACACAACGATTTTAGTCATTATCTAAAGTTACCCGATAACACCGTCAGTTGCATATTTTCCCGGTACAGCAGACTGAGGTTTACCCTACAACGCACACGGTATAAGTGATAATTCCGAAATTCGAGTGTACCAATCCTATCGAAGAACCGGGCTGAGGTATACGGAGTGTCTCAACTTTTGGTTCAAACTGCACGTCTATGCAACCTCTCTCCGAGACAATCACGCGAACCTGCACATCACGTAATATTTCCGGTTTTTCGCCGTTATTACCGGTAAATTTCCAAAATATCTGTGGATAACCTGCTCATCACATCTGAATCTCACACGTTATCCACAGAACCACGACAAAGCGGTTGAAAGCACATGGCATACCGACTGATATAGAAATATGAAACTTCGGCTTTTCCACACCCCTGATATCGCAGATGCAAGCGCCCAGGAGCGCTTGACTGATCACGATTTCTATCCAAGCCTCTTATCTCTTGAATGTTCCGAACAGACCTCGGGGGCACAGGTACAACACATAATTTCGCCCGCTAAAAATGCATATAGTGTCTTTTCTCCTAGCGGTGATTCCGCTCGTTTAGAAGATTGCGTGGCTGCAGCCGCACCTATGGTACATGGAGCCTGGCTCAAACCCGAGCAACCTTCCGTTGAGAGACCAGCATCAGTTAGTACTCTTTGCGTACTTCGGGGACCGGATGCGGGCCGCTCCTTCTCACTCCCTCGTGGGTTAACCGTTCTAGGTCGCTCCGAAGCGCGTAGCGGTATTTCATTCAATGATCCGTATATCAAGCCACGCCACGCCGAATTTGATGCTTCGGGTTCAGGGGTGACTCTCAGGATTCTAGAGCCAGAGGGGACTGCGCAAAGAACCGGCTCCCGTGCGCACCCAAAGCCTCAAATTCTACAGTGGAACAAACCTTTTATAGTAGGTACTTCACTGTGTGTCATCTGTCCTCCTGGAAAAGCCCCGGAGCTTCCCATGCCCTCACACGATTCTTCGCCTTTTACTCCGGTTATTGTTAATCCGCCCGCTCCCCGAAAACTGGGCATGATGCTGATGACTATCCTGTTACCGCTTGTGGCGGGCGTGGCCTTCGCCCTTTTTACAGGTATGTGGATTTTCTTGCTCATGTCTGTGGCTTCTTCACTTTTTATGCTGATGCATTTTTTCGGGGGCAGAGCGGAAAACCGCAGTGCCGCTGCGTTGGTGAAGAGCAGCGCAAAGCAAGAGTTAGAACGAGCACAGGCACTGCCGACAGCAGGAACACTGTTGCACGCAGCGGCCCCTGACGCTGCACGGTCACCTGCTGTAGTCCTAGGATACGGTCCTCGTCTCCCCTATATTTCGGGGCGAAACGTACGATTTGAGAAGATTTCTCCGCATCCACAGGCTCCACATTATATTCCGGTCCCAGTACCAGGCTTACCTCACGACGTATCGCTGCGTGCCGAACATCTTCATGCTTATTTAGTACAGCTTGTAGCCCATGCACGCGATACCATCACGGTCATAACCGATGCTGAGCATGCCGAAACACCGCTTTACGGTGCTTTACGTTCCTTAGGTGTCTGCCCCCGTGTGTTTCTTCACGAGGGTGCGTCTCAGGCTCACCATATTCTCGAAAAGATATGTGATGCTGCAGAACGCCCAGGAACAGCCTTATCGACTTCACAGGAGGCTGGAGACGACCGGCTTTTCATCATTTCTGCATCACTAGTGCGTTCCATACCGGCTGCGTTGATTAAACGAGCCGCGCAGGGAGCAAGGTTATGCATTGTTCACATGCCTGTCGCCCGTGGAACCGTTGATTCACCTCGCTCTGCTTCGGTATTCACCCATATACCCCACCTGCAGGTACATACCCACGGCGATTACCTAGAATCTGTGCAATATCTGCTTCGCGGCAGCATCACTGATGATACAGCCCACAAAATCACCGGTTCTTCTCAACACGCAGGACTTATGCCTCATGAAGGGATCGTTCAGAACCACCCCTTAGACCTGCACGATATATGTGCTACAGCGGACGGACTCAGTACTGACACATACATTCGTACTTTGGGGGCTTTATCTGCAGTCCAGGCGTCATCTCCCGCAGGGTCAGGACACGGCACCGGTTCGGTCCATACACGCACGCTTGCTTTCTCTGAGCTTACTCAGCAGTCTACGAATCTCCTCTACGAGCAGTGCCTTCAGCGGTGGGAACACAACCGCTACGCAGAGGATATTCGTTGTCTTTTAGGGGCCACCACCGAAGGATTTTGCGATATTGGGTTCACAACACACGGCCCACATTGGCTTCTGGGAGGCACCACCGGCGCAGGAAAATCTCAACTTTTGCGTTCGCTCATCCTCGGTGCGGCTCTGCGATATTCCCCAGAACGGCTGGGGCTTATTCTGGTAGATTTCAAGGGTTCCGCCGGGCTCGGTCCTCTGGCTGAGCTTCCCCATACTCTCAGTTTGCTTAGCGACTTCGATGTTGCCGCCGTTCGCCGCGCGCTTGAGTTTTTACGTGCCGATGTGAACCGACGTGAGCTTGATTTACGCAACTTAGGGGTAAATTCTTATCATGACTACCTGCGGTTGTGCGCTTCAACGGGCGAAATACCACAGTATCCGGAAGTTGTGATTGTGGTCGATGAGTTCCGTATGCTCGTTGAGTCTATGCCGGATGCTATGACCGAGCTAATGCGCATCGCTACTATTGGTCGTTCCTTAGGTATTCACTTGCTCTTGGCAACTCAACGACCTCAGGGAAGTATTTCACAGGATATTCGCGCCAATATTGCTACCAATATCTGTTTGCGTGTGGCATCTGCACAGGATTCATACAATCTCTTAGGGCATGAAAAGGCCGCGCATATTTCCGCGTCCTCTCCTGGGGCTGGATATGTCAGTCTTCCAGATGGTCGTATTCTAGCTTTCCGTGCCCCACTTGTGGACGCTCTTCCGCAGCAACATGCGGACTTCCAACAGATATATCGGTGGGAGACTCCGGGATGGGTTCCCCTAAACGAGATACCCTCCGTACAACAAGTTTCAACCGAAGGTGAGGATACGCTCCTAACCCGTGCCGTGCACAGTATTCGTGACTTATACCTGTCTTCGCACAAGAGCCCTGCGTTTGTTGACCAGTCCGAGCAGAATCCAAGCAGTGTTGCTTATGCCCGCGCACGGTATACTCCTATACCGCAAGCGTTACCGATGAATTTTCCGCTGCACCGCACCTTGCTTGATACCAATATTCCTCAAAGCCTCGGTCCAGAATCCACACTTGAGCGTGGTTATTTATTGGGCACCATCGAAATCCCGCAGTACGGTAAACGGCAGCCTATCCGGCTGGATTTGGAGGCGCATCCGGGTGCCCTAGCCGTGTTAGGAACTGTTCCCGAACGCACCGTAATCATAAACGCGCTCATAGCCCAGGCTATTGCGCGGCAGAACCCTGTCTATGTTTTCACCTCAGATGCCGGGTATCATCGACGCCTGCACTCGTACGCAGATAGTCTTGCCGTACTCGTTGGCCCCCATGAGCCTCAGCATCTTCGATTCTGCCTCGAAAAAATACGTTCGAGCCATCATTCTGCTGACCAGAGCGCTCAGCAGCCTCTGCTTATCTGCGACGGAGTTGACGGATGGCTTGAAATGCTCATGAGAGACCCCCAGACGGAATCATATCTCTACGATGTATTAGCTCAAAGCCACCGTGAGGGCTACCAGGTTGTTTTTACCTCGGCTCTTCCTCTACGAGGTAGATTCAACTCGGTCGCATATTCAACCCTTCTTAGCCGCAGGTTTGTAGAATCGGATTTACTGCGCAAGTCTTCTAAGAGCTATCCGCTACCGTACGCCACACATTTTGCGGTCGAGGGCGGGCTCAACGCCATCCTTGTGGGTGATGTTCCTCTGGAAGCATCAACGCTGTGCCCTGTCGTGGCCTCATGTGAAAATATCGTCGAGCTACAATCGGGTAATTCCGGCTTCTCATACGATAAGTCGCTCTCGCTTCGTCAGTTCCCACGGACTTTTCCCATGCCACAGCTAGAGACAATCGTCATGTGGCATAGAGGCTACAACGCCCAGGGAACACATATATTGTGCGGCTACTCCCGTACGGGCACTCCTAGCTTTCTTCAGGCCAAGGAAGGCGTTTTTATACCCGTTGTAGGTTCCCGGGCCTCAGGTAAAACACATTTTCTTTCTGCGCTTCGAATGCTTAACCCGCATCTGGGAGCTCTCTACATCGATGGGAACACCCCACCCGACGCCCAGAAAATTCGCCAGATGTGCGAGTCGGTACAAGATCCCGAGAAAACTCTGATTCTCATCGATGATCTTGCCTATATACCGGCACCCGCTCAGCAGGTTCTTCTTGAGCTCGGGCCGCGTTTCAGGGCTGTTTGGGTAGCATATACGCCATGGGCACGGTGGCATTCATCCCCCGTTTTGACGGCGCTTTCTGGATGCTCGCGAGCGGTTCTTCTGGCTCCTGCCTCTATCTCTGATGGGGACATTTGTTCTTTGCATGAGATCCCACGCGATATGTATACCGAGGGGATGTTACCGGCTGGGCGCGGAGCACTTGTGGATGCGGGCCGTGTACAGGCTTTTCAGGTTCCCGATGAGGTGTATCAGTCTACACATGATGCCGTTCAGGCTTATCAAGAGTAAATTTATCGACCCGCATAACGGGATAATTCTCGTTCCTCTTCCTCAGTAACTTTGAGTGTATATTTTCGGGTTGCACGGGTGAAGAGGAGCGCGAATGCCGTTCCAGCTAAGAGAATTTCCACACAGTTAATCACTAAAAATGTTACGGCAGCAGCCTGTACTTCTGGGGTAAGACTAAAGTATATGGAGAGGTTAGAAGCACCTACAAAAGCAGCACACAGGCTGATGAGCATCACCCAGACACGAGCATGTCCCTGATAGAAACGAACAGCGCAGAACATGATGCCTACCCCCAAAGCAACTTGAATGAGACTGTTGACGATACGATCTGCGTTCCTCTCAGAGTCATTCATGATGAAAGGTGCGATAATTCCGCGGTACACAAGCACGATGGCAAAAAATCCTAATATACCGGAGGTTATTTTTACAGTAATCGGTACGGTGATGCGTGCTTTCATCGTGTTGGTGGTCTTCCCCATCGTACTCTCCTTGCGGTGGGCTCAGATGCGAGGCTTATAGGCTTTTAATTCTAACTGGCAGTCGTTAAGCACGCATGGTCTGACGTTTTATGTCGTGCATTCGTGAAATTTCGTGCAATTTACTCTTCTTTCATAATTTTTGAACATAGTTATAGGAGTTTCTTAAGTATTGAAACTTAGATACAAGGAGACCCTAAGTGATGCAAACCTCCAAAATTTTAAGATTTTTTTCGGAAAACCCCTTGTCAGAGAGGAATATCCATGCGAAAGTTGATAAGTCAAATTTTTGCACCACTCATTGACGTAAAGATTTGCCTACACGCACACAGAACAAGTTAAGTTATCGCTTGTTGTCAGCTACCGTGCAGTAGCGAAGCACGAGCAAACCATAAGATAGAAGGAGGTCCAGCTGTGGATTGGCGTAGCCGTGCTGCTTGCTTGGATAAGGATCCAGAACTATTTTTCCCTGTTGGAAACACCGGGCCTGCTCTCTTGCAGATTGAAGAGGCAAAAGCTGTTTGCCGCTCGTGCGAGGTTATTGACGTATGCCTCAAATGGGCTATCGAAACCGGTCAAGATTCTGGCGTTTGGGGAGGGACCAGCGAGGATGAGCGTCGTGCGATGAAACGTCGCGCTGCTCGTGCCCGCCGTGCTTCCTAACTATAAGCGCGCATTCTCATAGTAGAAGCCCGGTGTCATTCCTACTTCCGGCAGGAGTGACACCGGGCTTCTGCTATTTTCTTCATACCAAAATGCGACGTCGTACTAACTCAAGACGGCATTGATAATAACGCGCGTGCCCGAAGGCTCATTCGCTTCCCAACGGATTGACCCGTTAAGCTCACTGGCAACTAGAGTGCGTACGATCTGCATTCCTAATCCTTCATGCTCCGCTGTAGGCCGGTATGCATCCGCACCAGATTCTTCGATGGGGTTATCCCCCATACCTCTGCCGTTGTCCGTAATAATAACGGTCAGGGTATTATCCCCCTGCTCATTAATGTTTCGGCACCCTTCAAGAGTCACACGCCCAGTTTCACCGTTCAGCCCATGCTCTACAGCATTTGCAACAACTTCGTTGATAACAAGGGCGAGCGGAGTGGCAAATTGACTGGGAAGTAGCCCAAAGTGCCCCAAGAGCTCTGTATCTACAGTCTGCCCGGGAGAAGCGAGCTCGGCAGCAATATGGAATTGCCGCTCGATAAGCTCGTCAAAATCTACACTCTGCGTTAACCCCTGTGACAGGGCTTCATGCACCGTTGCAATTGTAGCCACGCGTCGCATAGCTTGTTCCAGTCCCTGCTTTGCTTCAGGTGTTGTCATACGTCGCGATTGCAACCGTAAAAGCGCCGAAACCGTTTGAAGATTATTCTTGACACGATGGTGAATCTCTCGGATTGTTGCATCTTTTGTCATAAGCTCCAGCTCGCGGCGACGCAGTTCCGTGACATCACGGCACAAAATAAGTGCACCACGACGTTCCATCCGAAAAGTAGTGCTATGCACGAGCGGAATAGAACGCATCGTTACTCGGGTGCGGCCAATCGTAAGTTCAGTACGTATATCCGCACGGCCCGCTAAAACGAGCTGCAAAGTCTCATCAGCTTCCTCCCCAGAAGGAAGCATATCTCGGGTAACATCCGCCAGGTTGAGGTTCTCAAGATGGTCACCTAGCCCCAAGCGCGCATACATTGAGTTTGCATTGGGTGAGGCCAAAACAACTTGACCTTGTGGATTAATGACGATAATTCCATCAATGGCACGCGGATTACCACGAGTATTATTCTCCTGTGCCAGAGGATCAGGCCAAATACCAAGGTGAATCATCTCCAGCATATTCTCAGTAACCCAGTTATAGATTTCTTCAGCTTGAGACGATGCCCGCACTACAGTGGGAATCGTATGCATACTCAGAAGCGCAATAGTACGGCTATTACGCACTATCGGCACAAAGGTCACTTTCACTCCAGGGCGCATACTGGGCCCGGCTTCCATAACATGGTGAACAATCTTCTGGGTATGCCAAGATTTACGTGCTTCATCGCAGATATTATCGTCCATCGTGTGATCCACAATATCGTGATGAAACAGAGTGTGCACGTTAGACGGGCGTACATGCGCTATTGCTGAAAACCCGCTGGACGCCGACGGTCCAGAAACGCTATCCGGTCCGCTCCCATCAGCCACCACATAGTCAGTGGGGAACCATACAACAAGGTCGCTCTGAGCAATATCGGCAATAATCTGCCACTCCCCGATGATGAGGTGAATCCACTCGGTATCACCAGGGCCGAAACCACCAGGGTTGAGATTACTCTCTGTAAAAGACATTGGGCTCTCCCAAGAAGTTGAATACGTCTAACCTATTCTACGGTTCAACCATGTTTTCTGGATATATGACGTGGAGAGTTTATAGTTTTTACGCCGTATTCATGCGCTATAGACCCTATTGTTACTTTTCGGTTTCGTATCCCGAGAAAAGGATCACCTCAGTTTCCTAAGACCCAACGATACGTATAGTTTACGAATCCCAACAACCAGCGGGCTTCTGGGGGCGTATTCCAGAAGAGTCTGCCCACGAAACCATGCCCGATCCACAGTTTTCCGGTCATACGGCAAAAACCCCGAAATAGGGCTTCGCGGTCCAAAACGTTGCCAGGTATTCGCCAGTTCTCGTTCCGCATCTCGTCCGGTTGCCTCAGCACGCACTTTGTTGAGCCAGATATGAACCTTGGCAGTATCACGAAGGGTGCAGGCGCCTTCACGCATCTGGTCGTACGCGCGGATCGTTCGAGGAATACCGATAATATCGGCATTTCCCAATAAAACGATGTGATCCGCCATTTCAAGAGCCGTTATAGTAGCACCATTACGGCGAGGACCAGTCTGCGCAAAGCCTAGCTCGGCATCAGATTCAAGACATGCCGCTGTGTCAAGAATAATGACGTCGTAGCGATGCGCAAGCCACTTTAAACTATCGCAGAGTGCACGTGTCCGTAGCTCAGGCCAGCGGTCGGGGCGGGTGATACCGCTCAAAAAATCAAGATAATATTTGCCCACCCGCAGAGTACTAATTGCTTCATCGCTGATCTGGGTGTCAAGCTGCCCACGTTCGGCAAAATGACACAGCTGTGCGATACCAGAATAATCGTCTAAAAGACCCAGCAGAGGGCTTAAAGAAGGGTCATAAGTATCCGCATCGACTAAACATACACGCATTCCTTCTGCGGCAGCGCAGTTTGCCAGGTTGAGTGCTAAAGTGCTACGCCCCGGAGCTCCCCCTGTACCCCACACGGCAACAATAGTTCCTCGGTTTTCAGCTTCTACAGCATCTATGTGAGGCCCAGAAAACTGTGGATGATGTTGCCTAGACTGATCTCTAAAATCATTCAGCGTCAGCTGCTGCATATTTTCAAGGTGGACGGAGGCTTTGTAAGCTTCCTGAAGCTGCGGCACTTCAAGCTGAGCCTGCGGAAGACGAGGCAGAGAAAAATCTATACTGTTTTGCTCGGTCTGGTTCCTATCAGGATTTACCAGAGCATAGCCGTAGCCAGAAGTATCGGGGTGCAGGTGTTCTCCTGACCCGTTGTAGAGATTCTGTGTATCATATCCGTAGTGTCCGGAATATCCTGAGTCGTACCCATACCCATTCTCTGCTTTTTGAGGATTTATGCCGAGTTCCTGTTCAGGCTCAACAGATGCCTCATCAAGTAGTTTTTCCACGGCCGCTGGCAATTGATGCGGTTCCGTATCTGCTGCAAGAGGCACAACAAGATCCGGAAGCGGAATATCTTCAGGAACCAAAGCAATGAATTTTACATCTGCTTCGTCCAGTTCGTGCAGAATAGATACGGTAGCTTCCTGGGGCAGACCCACGCTGAGAATAGCACACGCTATTCCGGCGTGGGCATAGCCTAAAGCATCCGCAAAAGTATGGGCGCTTCGAGCAACGCTAACGCGCCCCCGTTGAGATTCGATAGCGCTCAGGATGGTACCGTCGTCTCCTAAAAGTACTAGAGGGATATTATGGACCACTTAGTTCCCCTCAGATTTATACTCAACAGGTACAAGGGTAATTTTTGCCTCTGATGACGTGGCATGCAGAATGTCCGGCAGCTTTTCGGATTCTATCCAAAGCTGTACATTGGCATGCCCGTTCGCGCCCAAAACCCCTTCATCAACCGCAATAGTTGATATTTCTGCATTTTGAACAAGAGGCTTTTGTTCGGATTCATTATCCTCGTTTTTTCCTTCACCCTCAGGCACTTTCTGCTTTTCCTTGCCGGAGGAGATGACCCAAATATCCACACGCTCGCCAGCTTTAAAAGTAGAAGCTATTCCACGATCAAGGGTTACCGTAACAAGCCGTCTGCGCTCCTGGATATTCTCGTGTGCAGATGCCGAGCTAATAAGCTCCCCCGCAGGAATTTGCCGCACAGCGATATACTTTCCTGATTCAAGTTGCTCACGTGAAAGATAGTGATCTTTACTATCACCCAAATTAACCTGTTTTTCAATCAACATATCTGGAGTGATCTTTTGCCCAATAGAAATATCATTCTTCGCAGTGTAATATGTATAAGTCTGATTATTAATTCTAATAATTCCAATAACTCCCGCTATTGAAATCAGAATTAATATAAGACCAACAATAAGCTTCGGGTCTTTAAAGCCCGGCTTATGCATACGCATACTACTTTCTTCAGGTTGATGCATATTCGTCCTGGAGATTTTATTATGCTTCACTGCATAGACCTTTCATTCGGAAGTATCGCTACCTTAGCGGTTTGTAGATGTTTTATGCGCCTTCATCAGGGAACAGGCGCCTAAATTATATAGCACCACACTGCACACCTTGAAAGCAATTATTACAACTTTGAGCGCAATATCGTCTCTTTGTGTACATAATATCTAAACTACAAACCTATGAATATGGGATGTGCAGCTAGATAATTTTTTCAGGCTTATGTGCATAAATAAGCTGGCATAAGCCTATTTAGTAGACTATACTGAAACTACACATTATCTGCTCCCCAAGAGCGCATAGGGACCCAAAGACTCTGTAGCGGAAGGATTTTTACCATGTCTGCACCACGTTTTTTGACACTCAGCGATGTCGCCGAGGAGTTGCAGGTGTCGTTAAGCCAGGTACGAGCACTCGTTCGTAGCGGCGAACTACCAGCAATTCAAATTGGCGGTCGTAACCAATGGCGTATTGAACGCACGCGCTTCGAAGAGTACATTAACGAACGCCACGAACAGACCCTAGAAGCCATTGCCTCCGGCAAAATGACGAAAATCAAAGCCAACTAATTGACCGTCACAATAGCGCATATACGGGATGTGGGGATTATCCTCACACCCTGTTCTTTATATGTCAGCGCATTAGAGTATGCAAAATAAGGTTCGCATGGAGATAACGCCATTTCGATAAAGTCTGCCCCAACTCGTGCGATAACACCTTCAAACATCGTGTTTACTGGCGAAGCACAAGATACCCGCGCTGGCTCTTGCGCCATCATCAAGGCATAGCAAGCATCAGACATGCTGAACCTATAGGCACGAGCCTGCACATCAATTTTGACCTCTGCCGCCTGATTCTCGCATTCCCACCACAGGATACTCGATTCTGGAATAAGGATATTCTCTCGTCCTGTGCTGAGCTGAATCCACCCCTGACCAATCGCTTCAAGATACCCTTCACGAACCATCCCATCCGTACCACAGACTTTTACCCTGCTCCCATGTTGAGCCGCGCATCGCTCACGCATGGTCACCGCCAGATACTCCATGCGGGCACGTCGTTGTGCCTGGTTCTCAAGAGTCCGAAACTGTTCCGCTTCAAACTGTATGTCTAAATCTCGGAATAATCGTTGCATTCTCATGCTATGAGCCTACTGTATTCTAAAGTCTTGAGGCATATTGCACCTCCACAAGCCCCAAAAAATCAGCATTTCTTCGAGAATTATTACTAAATGATTAAGATTCTTCCCTTCAGATTTACACCGACCTTGTAGGCGCGGTAAATATAACATATAAGAACATCAACGACTACCAATGCCAAGGGGGAATACGATGAAGTCACAAGCTCAGATGAGCATCCTCGATGGAGTGCTCAGCATCGGCATTCCCACGCTATCCGTTCTCTCAGGGGTCCTAGCGCATAGTGTTCGCGTTATATCTGAATCTTTGACCGGTTTGGAAAACGCTATGATGATGAGCGTTGAAGTCCTCTCTGCTGCCGTCATGCTCTGGTGGGCTCTTGGCGTTATCCTCGGTGTTGGATACCTTCTGAAAGTCAGAGCCGGTTCCATACGCCTGCACCACCGTGAGGATCGTGGAACTTTTCTGCTCCCCCGATATATACGCAACACTATTCTTACTCTAGGCGGTGCAGCATTAGGTCTTAGCGCGGCATTTGCACCTGCACAGGCCACAGATGCGCATCCGGATATCAGCAACCCTGCAATATCTGCGCCGTCTCAGCTTTCAGCTTCCCCTGCTGCCCTCCCGACTCCGTCTTCACCAGAAGCATTTGTAGAAAATTCTACGCCCAGCACGGCAGCGGATGCTTCACCGCGGGAGTCAGCTGCAGGAACCCCTCAAGGGGTATCGTCTCAGAACTCTCCATTCTACCAGGCTCCTGCCTCATCTCCGCAGGCTACCCATGCCTCCACCCCACCTAGTGAAGTCTCTAAGACCACGGTAGCACCCGTTAAAAAGCGCCAGCAGCAACTTCCAAGTCTTTCACCCTACGCGCAGCCCTATGGTACGCCTCCGCCAAACATATCTGCCGAACCGGCGGTTCCCCCGACAATCCAGCCTCAAGCAGAACATCAGAGTTTGAGCCCGTTCTTCGGCGGCCAACGAGAAGGCGCACCTTCCAGAGAAGTATCACCAGCATCTCGAAACCACGCTACGCGTTCCAGCCACCAAGTTGTTGTGGGTGATTCTCTCTGGTCCATTGCCTCTCACGAGCTGAGCGACGATGCCTCTCCTCCGGAGGTTCTGGAATACTCCCTGAGAATCCACTCCGCCAACCTGGACGTTATGGGGGATAACCCCAATATTCTGTATCCAGGTCAAACTCTCACATTGCCTGACCGATAAGTACGCTATTTTTCTTCTCGACCGATATGTCCAACCACTATGCAAAGGAGCTAAATCATGACCGCTATCAATATTTCTCTTCACGATCTCTCCAAGAAGATCGAGAGCCATTTTCTCAAAGAAGCAGCCGCCAGAGCCAGAGCGCAACAGGGTGATATTCCCGATGTACCACCATCGACCGCGCCAGGAAATCTTGTCCAATCACAATATGGAGTAGTCCTCTCCCCGATCAATATGTACGCTCAAGATCAACAGAATAGAGAAGCTCACCATATGTTGCCACAGAACACTGCTGTTAGGGCACGCATTCGTTCCCGGAAAAGTGCATCTCACGGGCGACCTCTTAAGCGTTCCGATTCTGGAACCCTACGCATTGAGTCGCTTTGTGCAGGCATAGGTCTTGCGGTTCTCGAGGTTCTTATGAAAAAGCGATCCGCGCAACAGTTCAAACACTGGCTGTCACCAGAGTGCTTCACGGCATTGGAACAGCGCCGTTCCTCGCAAGAGCAACATGCTAGTTATCTCGCTTTTACCAAGACCCCGCACGTAGCGCGGAGCCGTGCTCAAAGACTTAATGACGAGACATATGAGGCATGTATTATTCTCACGGACGGTGTTGTAACCAGGGCTATGGCAATGCGGGTGCAGGCTCGCTACGGCGGGTGGTATATTACTGCACTGCACTTTATCTAAACCGCATAACCAGATGTGGGCACCCCAAGATTTTGGGAGTGCCCACATGCATGATGAAAATAGTGATGAAGCTGCTAGTCAGCGTTCTCTACGCGAACATCGGTGCCACCTTCTTCATTGGGTGCAGAGTACTGCAAGAACTTTGGGCGGCTCGGAGACTGAAGCTGCACCGCCGAGGCCTTGGTTCGCTGCTTCGACAAATCCAAATTGAAGAGGTAACTAACGGTCTCTTCGCGAATAGCGTCAAGCATAGCCTGGTACATGCTATAGCCCTCACGCTGGTATTCCACTAGGGGGTCGCGTTGTGCCATCGCACGTAGTCCGATGCCTTCTTTCAGGTAGTCCATCTCGTACAGATGTTCAGGCCAGCGTTCTCCAATAGTCGAGAGCATTACACGACGCTCAATCTCACGCATAGAATCTTCGCCTACAGATTCTTCGCGTTCATCATAGACAAGATGCGCGTCTGCAAGGATCTCTTTGACTATCTGGTCGCGAGTAATCTGGGTTCGATCCCCGGCGTCTTCCGCCAGGTCGTCGGCGGTAATACTGACGGGATATATACTCTCAAGAGCCTCCCACAGGTCGTCAAGATCCCAATCTTCTGCGTGCCCTTCGCTGACACGTTCGTCAATGGCGGTCGTCAAGACCTCGTCCACGAAACCAGAGATCTGTTCCTTGAGATCGTCGCCGTGCAGAATCAGAGAACGGTCCTTATAGATGGCTTCACGCTGGCGGTTAAGAACATCATCGTATTTCAGCACGTTCTTACGCTGTTCTGCGTTACGTGACTCAACGTTTGACTGCGCAGTCGCGATAGCGCGTGTCACCAACTTCGAATCTAGAGAAGAATCTTCCGGAGCCATCGCCATGAGGCGGGTTGCAGCGCCGGTATTAAACAGACGCATAAGCTCGTCGGTGAGTGAAAGGTAGAACCGGGACTCGCCGGGGTCACCCTGACGACCAGAACGACCACGCAGCTGGTTATCGATGCGGCGCGACTCATGGCGTTCGGTGCCTAGCACATAAAGACCACCAAGTTCCGTTACCTCATCGTGCTCGGCCGCTGCTTCTTCCTCGCACTGTTCCAGAATGTCGGGCCAGCGTTTCTCATATGCTTCAGAATCGCGGTTCGGGTCAAGACCCAATTCAGCCATCTTGGCGACAGCCTCGAATTCTGGGTTACCACCAAGCATAATATCGGTACCACGACCTGCCATGTTGGTAGCCACCGTTACGGCACCCTTGCGCCCTGCCTGAGCCACGATGTGAGCCTCACGCTCATTGTTCTTGGCGTTCAATACCTCATGGCGCACGCCTTCTTTTGCAAGTTGACGCGAGAGGTACTCCGACTTCTCAACGCTCGTCGTACCCACCAGAATAGGCTGTCCCTTTTCATGGCGTTTTTTAATATCCTTAACAACGGCTTTGAACTTGGCTACCTCATTACGGTACACCTTATCCGGGTTGTCAATACGCTGCACATCCTTATTCGTAGGAATAGCAACAACACCCAGCTCGTAGGTGCTCATAAATTCAGAAGCCTCAGTCTCCGCAGTACCGGTCATGCCGGAAAGCTTATCGTACATGCGGAAATAGTTCTGCAAGGTTACGGTTGCCATCGTCTGGTTTTCAGGCTTAATTTCGACGCCTTCTTTAGCCTCAATAGCCTGATGGATACCATCGTTATAGCGGCGTCCAGGAAGAATACGACCAGTGTGCTCATCCACAATCAAGACTTCACCGTCGATCACCACATAGTCTTTATTATTGGTAAACAGCTCTTTCGCTTTGATGGAGTTATTCAAGAAACCTATAAGCGGAGTATTCCTGGATTCGTACAGGTTCTTAATGCCCAAATGGTCTTCAACTTTATCGATGCCAGATTCGAGAATACCGACGGTGCGTTTTTTCTCGTCTACCTCGTAATCTTCATCTTCTTTAAGAACGTTTTTTGCGATGCGCGCGAATTCACCGTACCAACGGTTCGCTTCACCTGCAGCTGGTCCCGAGATAATAAGGGGGGTACGCGCCTCGTCAATCAAGATCGAATCGACCTCATCAATAATGGCAAAGTTATGCCCGCGCTGTACCTGCTCGTCAACGGTCCATGCCATATTGTCACGCAGGTAATCGAAGCCAAACTCGTTATTCGTACCGTAGGTAATATCGGCTTCATACTGTTTACGGCGTTGGTCCGGGTCCATCGACGAGAGAATCACGCCAGATTCCATACCAAGGAACCGGTAGACACGACCCATCAGATTCGCCTGATATTCGGCAAGGTAATCATTCACCGTCACCACGTGCACGCCTTTGCCACTGAGTGCATTTAGGTATGCGGGCAGAGTTGCGACAAGGGTTTTACCCTCGCCGGTTTTCATCTCAGCGATATTTCCCAAATGCAGGGCAGCTCCGCCCATAACCTGAACCTTGTAGTGACGTTTTCCAAGGGTACGCTTAGATGCTTCCCGGACGACAGCGAAGGCTTCAGGGAGCATAATATCCAGGGACTCGCCATCCTCAATTCGGGCACGAAACTTATCGGTCTCGCCGCGGAGCTCGGCATCGGTCATAGACGCGAAACTATCCTCAAGCGAATCGACCGCCGCGCTATACGCTTCTAACTGTCGAAGAATTTTTTTATCGCCAGTGCGGAGGATTTTCTCTAAGAAAGATGCCACTGAGCTTCTACTCCTTGTTGTCTTCGTCCCCTCATGAGGGCGACACAAAATGCGCCCACGATTTGAGGCTTTCCTAACTATTGTAGGGCAGAGGTATCTATCTGACAGTCACAGTCCACATTTTTACGCTCTGCGCGGGTAGAAATAATAATTATTTTCCTCACAGGAATATAGCAGAACCCGAAACACTCGCTCGAAAGAAAGCGTTTCGGGTTCTAAATCTAAATTAGTATTAATGAGGAGTGTTGTCTACTCTTCGGTGAGAGTGATAATACCGTAGCTCCATCCTTTACGGCGATATGCGGCTGCCGGTGCTCCTGTTTCTTTATCAATATAAAGGTAGAAGTCATGACCAACGAGTTCCATACGATCCACGGCCTCTGCCGGAGTCAGCTTTTCGCCTACAAAGCTCTTGTGACGAATCTCAATCGGTGAAGCTGCTTCATCGACGAGGGTAACTTCACTGTTGTCGAAGGCTGCTTCTTCAACAGGAACATCAGGTAACAAAATTTCCGTAATCGTCTCGGTAACCGTAGGAAGCGACCCTGTAGCATCTGCAACAGAAACAGGATGCTTACCACCATGTTTACGTAACTTACGACGATCACGTGCTCGACGCAGGCGCTCCAAGAGCTTTCCATAAGTCTCATCAAAGACCGCAAATTTATCATGCCCTTGGGCTTCTGCACGAAGCACCGGTCCACGTCCAACAACGGTAATCTCAACACGAATTGACTCGCCACCAAGATGACCATCTTTAGTAACTTTGACGTCGATATCGCTCACGTTGTCGCCAAGCTGCTCGAACTTTTCGACCTTCTCCTCGACATATTCACGAAGACGATCCGAAATCTTGATATTACGTCCGTAGATGTTGACTTCCACGATATTTCCCTCCAAAGTGTGGGGGTTATGCACCGTACTCGGTTGAGTTCGATACCGGAAACCCGTCCTTGAGGTTCCTTGTCATTATTTTATTACATTCTTATGGTGCATGTCACCGGAAATGACAATTATTTTCGTAGTACGAACACTGTGTATCAAAGCGCAGAATAGCCTTAGTCCGGGTGTACCATAAGGGCTTCCTCGTCCACTTTTTTCTGCATCGACACAGCGGCTACACAGGCTGCTCCCAGAACTCTCGCGCCACCCTGGCGCAAGACTCGTGATGCTTCAAACACGGTGGCACCGGTAGTCATCACATCATCGCACACAATGCACAGTGCCCCAGCTACACTTGCTCTGGGGGACACCCGCATCGCTCCCTCCATACGCTGGGCTCGCGCGCTAGCTCCGAGCGTTTTCTGTCCTACTGTATTCGGTCTTATTAAACGCTGGTATATGTTTTCTTTTTCTAAACTCAAGATATGATGTGTCTTCACCCGCACTTTACGTCTGTGCAGAGCTACAGAACGATTGAGCTCGTGTTCTACCTGTCGCACAAGCAACTCAGCCGGTACGTAACCACGACGCTGCACGCTACGTTGTGATGAAGGGACGGGTATCAATAAGATGCGCGTTCCTGCGGGAACCTGCGCACGGTCAATAATCGTTGCCACGGCCCTGCCCAATGCGCGCGCTAGTTCGGGAACCGCATCAGTACGACCCGCATTCTTCATGGAAAGGATCACATGCGCGAGTGTTTTCTCATAGATACCTGCTGCAACCGCTCCCGGTACGGGGTGCTGCAGCACAGGGGTGTGCACGGCAGAGGTTTGTTTTCTCAGTGAAGTCTCGCACCGAGTACATAAAGCCCGACGAGTGCCAGCAGCATCTAAAAGCGCTGTACCGCCTACACCGCATCCGACACATGTTGCCGGAAAGAACAGCTCCCACGCCGCGTAAAGAGCCTTTTTACCTCTCATTCGAGGTGTCTTACCCATGCTCTTTTACCCTGCGTACGTAATCTCACTCAGCGTACCGCTTATGGGTTTCCAGCCGCGCTCTTCCAGAAGATAGCACTCTCCCGTATCAACGTGCCCAATAATATGACCGCTGTCCCCTGCTGCAGACATAGAGCGCAGTCCCTCCAACCGGTCCAGTTTTGTCTCCTCGCTGTTGAGAGAGGTTAGTTCTGCTTCGCCTGTGGTTGTATTGACGACGGCAAGGGTCTGTTCTCCCGCCCAATCTACACAATGGGGAGATACAGAGGCGTTAACCCGCACTAATTCGGTAAAACTACGCGGTTTACCGCTCTCATCACGTATAATCCCCGAGATAATCAGCATCGACGTATCATCTCGGGAGGCGATGAATGCACCACGTGTACCATCCCGCGAAATTTTAAGAGAGTTAAAAACAAGGCCATTTCGCCAGGGCACAGAGATATTAAGACCTTTTTCTCTTTCCTCAACGCTATCGGATGCAGGGTTAAAGGCGCGCACCGTTCCACTATGATCGGTAGCCCATACCCATCCATAATGGTCAATGCTGGGGCGAGATAGGTCGCGTGTTTCCCAAACTTTTGAGGAATTTGTATCACGCACTGTATAAAGCTTTTTACGCCCCTCACTTAAGTAAGCGTAGGTAGTGCCGTCATATCCGATAGTTGGTGCCGAAGGATCCTTGATTTTTTCCACTAGCGTGCGCTGCGAATCCCCAGCATCAAAATCACGCTGTGTTACTAAACGGTCCTCATTAAGCGCCACAACTTTGGTATTAGGCTGCGTTACCAAAGATATTTCATGAAATCCTTCGGGCTTATCTGATGATAAAATTTCGTGGCCGTTATAGCAGAAAACTACAGTCTCAATACCCGTAAAATTGCTGGCAAGATGCACAATCTGCTGGCGTAAACGTGCTAATTGAAGTTCATCTGTAGATTCGCCTCCAAAATCAACCTTTATCGTATGCTTTTCAGCGTCAAAGTTAGCACCATTAACTTTCATGGACTCATAAGTCGCTGAGAAGACAGATTCCTTGAGGTAATTTGCTGGTCCCATGATTAGGGTTTGAGCCAGCGTTTTAAAAATTTCATCGCTACGTGCGAACCAGCGTAAATCTGGCACCGCGTAGGTATAGCTAGGATCGTAGTAATACAGACGGTAGGATTTGAAAGAACGGTCAAATTCACTGCCGTCTATCCACAACCCGTTGGGGCAGTTACGTATGCGCCACTCACCGCCCTCCTGAATCATCTCGAACGTTTCCGGAGTTGGTGCAGGAGCGTTGATAAAGGAAGTAACTAAACCTCGCTCATCCACACGAGCAGTTTGCTTAATCGAAACCTTATAAATATTATCCTCGCCACGGGTAATACGCGCGGTCTCAGAATATATACGGGTCTGAACCTCTGGAACCCATTGTTGAGCAAACTCTGTCGTTAAGTACTGGCGAGCCACTCCGTAATCATCGGAGCTATCAACACCAGCACGCAGAAAGCCTTCAATAATGCCTTCCGGAGTTCCGCCAACCTGAGGACTCATAGCATGGATTGCAGACTTTCTATCGTCTGCATTATCCAAAGACTCTGAATACTTTTGAATACCCTTGGGATCTGGCAATCCAGAGCATGCCTGCATCAATAAAGCAATACTTCCGACTCCACCCAGAAGCATCGTGCGGCGCGAAAGAGCGGGCAGATTCTCTGACAGCGTCTGTTTGTGCGAAGAGTTTTGAAATATTCTGCGCATTATACCTGTCCTTCAGACGCATCATCTTGAGTTTCATGACGGGTTTTACGCAATGATGTCGAAAGAGTATCGCCCGCAAGAGCGCTGTGAGCATATGCCTCTGGCTCAGGTTCTCCGGTAATCAAGACCGGGGAAGGACCGAGCTCTCCCCCCTGAACAAGCGGCAAGTTCATCGTGAAGCAAGCACCTTTTCCTTTCATGCCCCAAGCCTCAATACGCCCGCCATGCAAACGTACATCCTCGGCGGTAATAGACAAGCCCAATCCGGTACCCCCTAGAGTGCGTTTGCGTGAGGTATCTGCACGCCAGAAACGGTTGAAGACCTGTGCTGCTTCCTCCTCACTCAAGCCGATGCCATGATCGCGCACCGCCACACCCAAGTTTGTTGCATTGGTAGCGATGTAAATATCGACGGGCTTGGATTCACCGTGCTCAATAGCATTAAAGAGGAGATTACGCAAAACACGTTCAATGCGAACCCTATCGATATCAATATCAATATGCGCCTGCTCAGAATGCACAATAAGCCTGGTTCCGGTACGTTCCAGATGCGGGATAACCTCGACCAAAACATCATTAAGAACACTCATAAAGTCTTCAGCGTCGATGTTCAAAACGGCGCTGCCTGCATCAAAGCGCGAAATTTCCAGAAGGTCAGAAAGCAAGGCTTGGAAGCGATCCACCTGGTTATGCATAAGCTCCACACTGCGCGACTGCACAGGGTTGAGGGTGTCACGCGAGTCATAAAGGAGTTCGCTGCTCAGACGTACCGTCGACAACGGTGTACGCAGCTCATGCGACACGTCCGAGACGAATCGCTGCTGCAGAGTCGATAGTCTCTCCAGCTGTGTAATCTGTTCCTGCAGGCTATCCGCCATTTTGTTAAAGGAAATTCCTAATCGCGCAGCCTGATGTTTACCACGAATGTTAACGCGGCGGTTTAGGTCACCGGCAGCAAGTTTCTCTGCTGTAATAGCGGTCGAAGTGATCGGGCGTACCACTAAGCGAGTGACAAACCACACAATTGAAAGTACTAGAATCAGCAACACTGTGAATCCGGTACTTAACACAACATTGATATACATAATGGTCGATTCAGACTCGCTTAAGTCGTACACCATAAACAGCCCATAATTGGGGTTCTGAGGAATGGATACACTCGTTCCAATAATCAAGGCCGGGTAAGGCTCACCATTGGATTTTCCAGGTTCTGAAAGCGTTGTTTTCTCCCAAAAAACACCGGGAGAATCCCGCACAGTATCTTTAAAATCTGTAGGTATTACTGAGGCATCTAGAGGCGCGTTATCGCTACTCTGCTCAGGAATAAACCCCTTCTTCGATTGCTGATCCAAGGACACTAAAACCCAGCGCCTCTGAGTATCGCCGCCAGCGTCAAGAACCGTGAGGTTGTGTTTAACAGTACGTCGAACTTCGCTGTCTTCACGCGCACTAATAGGATCCAACACTCTCTGTACAGTCTCAAATCCCTTACTAGTTTCTTCTAACGCTTGGTTCTTTTTATTCTCAAAAAGCGATGTTGCGATCTGATTAGACAGCGAGGTTCCTACTGCAATAAAAGCAATAAGCATCATGATGCCCGCGCTGGTTACGGACCGAAATTGCAGAGAATGAACCCACAACCGATGAATTGCACGGAATGGGTTGAGGGTTCGCTCTTTCCGGGGCTTAGATTTAAGATCTAAGTCCCGGCTATCGGAGGCTCCAGAGGTTGCGTCAGGTGTGGGCATAGGCAAAGTTACTTTCCAGATATGAAGATGCGCATAGCGGACTGAAATATCACGTTAGGCGGCACCTCCAACGTTCTCTAGGGGTACTTTATATCCGACGCCGCGCACCGTTTGGATAACCTGTTCGGCACCAATATCCGTGAACTTCGCGCGAAGACGCTGCACGTGAACGTTTACCAGAGAATCGCTCACATCGCTGTAGCCCCAGACAGTTTCTAACAGCTCTTGACGGCTCATGGCCTGCCCCGGACGGCGAACCAAAGCTGCAAGAAGGTCAAATTCCAAAGGCGTCATAGGCACTTCAACACCTTTATACTTGAGGGTTCGGCCATCCATATCCATGATGGTATCTCCCACCCGCACCACCAACTGGCGGCTCTCACGCGGGCGCAAACGAGCACGGATACGGGCCATAAGCTCAAGATGTTTGAAGGGCTTTGCAATGTAATCGTCAGCGCCAGCTTCCAGCCCTTTTACCACATCTTCAGTATCGCTTTTAGCAGTCAGCATGATGATAGGCACATTAGATGACGAACGGATCTGCTCGCAGACTTCGATACCGCTCTTCCCCGGAAGCATGAGGTCCAGCAATACCAAATCTGGTGAATGCCGCATAAACGTCTCAAAGGCGCGAGAACCGTTTTCGCAAAAAACTGCGTTATATCCTTCCTGTGCCAGGACAATGCCGATCATTTCTGCAAGAGCGTCATCATCATCAACGACCAGGACGGTCGAGGTGGTGGTGGTCATGGCGTCTCTCCTCTATATTATTCGGTGATTATAGTAATTATCCTAAGCCCTCAGCCACCATTTCTGCGACTATTCGAGCATACTCTGTGGTTCTCGCCATCTGAAGTGTGGCCTCATGCGGGTTTATATGTGTAGTATTTGCACGATGTGTTAGCCCAACCAAACGTATCTCGGCTCTCTGCAGTCCAACATCATTCCACAGTCTCCACAATCTCTGTGCTTGCTGCGGTATAGCATCCGATTCTACGATAGGCAGCCAAAGCCTTGCTCCGGATTCTAGTACGGCCGCCGCTATTTCCCAGCGATGCGGGTCGCTAAGAGGCTGTGCCTGAACGAGGTTCTGGTTTACCTCGTCCGGGTCAAAAAGCAGTTCGGCAAGATTATCTGCCGTTGAAAACGCACGGGCTATAGCGCAAGCATCTGCCACAGAGCTGAGGTTCGACGTGCGATCATCAGGATACGTCAAAGGAACCTTGGTGAGGTTCAGCATAGGCGTTATGGTAAGTTCGGCAAAAGTATTGGCGCAGATACGGTAACTTTCGTAGATTTCGCTAACCGCGGTACCGCTGGGATAGTGCGAAAACCACTCACCGTAGGGATAGTACCCGAAATAATGCGCCCAAGTTCCGGCTCGTCCAGTTGTACCGTAAGACGGGCTTCGGGCTGATCGAGGGCTTGGCGAATAAGAGAGAGGCTCTCCCCTAGCCCTTCTAGGAAGGCATCCCGTATATCGCGTGTCGCCCCCGCATCACTGATGGCACGCTCGCCATTAGGCACATAGACCCGCGCAGCAAGGGTATATGGTCCGCACAGCTGAATTTTGAAACTGGGAGCAGCGTCCTCAGGCACTGAAGCTCCAGAAGACTCACCGCCTACGACATCGGCGAGTGCGTTAATATCTGAGACATAACGGGATCGCGCACGCGCACTTTCGCGGGTACCGCCGCCTCTAGCGTGAACTAATCGCCATCCATAGGACGCGCCTTCAAGTTCCATTCCAGAGAGTGTGGCAATGGTGCGAGCAAGAGTAGTGCTCTGCCAGCCACGCTCTGGAAGCTCCGGTAAGAATGGAAGATGCGGATGCCCCAACTCACCGCGCACACGATGCAGGGCATCTATTATCTGCGTGCCGGGGAATTCGCCTAGTCCGCTGGCTCGTACCGCAACAGTATCGCGCTCAGCAAGCTCGGTAGCGAACTCACGTTCGGGTGCACGATAATCACCCGGTAGCAGCAGGCGCTCGGGCACATACTGTTTTCGGGTGTTTTCGTCCGCAAATCTGGTAGAGAACGAGGTCATCAAATCTACGCTAGCATCTAATCCGTCTGACGGTCGAGAGAATCATCGTTTTGAGCCAGCTCGTCCTTATGCTCGTGCGCTATTTTTTCGTGGTGTCGAATAACCTCGGAAATAATGAAGTTCAAAAATTTCTCCGCAAATTCGGGATCGAGACTAGACTCTTTCGCCATAGCCCTCAGACGAGCTATCTGGGCTTCTTCTCTTCCCGGATCACCCGCAGGCAGGTTATGCTGTGCTTTAAGAACCCCAACGCGCTGGGTGGCTCGAAAACGCTCCGCAAGAATATGAACCAACGCGGCATCGAAATTATCAATAGAGCGCCGCATCGCGAAGAGTTCTTCGTAAACCTCGGCGGAAACTTCGTCTCCCATGGAGGTGGCACGCGGATCAAATTCTTGCTGGGTCATTATAGGTCCTTAGGGGTACGAGCATTACACGGCTGCGTTTTCACGAAGATCATCAAGGTCTTCACGAGCGAGTGAGTAAGCACGGGCTATAGTGGACTGTCCTAAAACTCGTGTGCCCTGGTAAAGCACCATAGTTTGCCCGGGTGCTACGCCAAAGAGCCCATCGTGTAGACGCACCACGGTCTCTACACGAAGTTTTCCGGAGGTTTCGGCATCGGTATCTTCTGCCCATTCAAGATGCGCGGTACCGCGCACCGGGTCTGCATGTGCACGCACTTGGGCGGTAACATCAAAGGTCTCGCTACGCGCGCCGAGTTTTGGTTCCTGAGCAAGAAAATGTTCTGCTTCCGGAACGGGAATTCCAGCCCAGGTGGCCCGAATTCCGCGGATTTCATCGATAGAAAGCAACTCACGAGAACCGACAATAACTTCATTCGTTTTTGGTCGGATTTCGAGAACAAAACGGGGCTTCCCGTCAGGCGCCGGAGTTCCTAAGGCTAGTCCCTTACGCTGCCCAACCGTAAATCCTTGAGCACCAGGGTGTTCCCCCACCACATTGCCGGAGGTATCTTTAATCGTGCCGGGGCGCATTTGAATGTGCTCGCCTAGCCAGGCACGGGTATTACCCTCGGGAATAAAGCAAATATCGTAAGAGTCCGGTTTCTTGGCAACCGAAAAACCACGCCGTTCGGCCTCCGCGCGAACCTCCGCCTTCGAAGGCGTGGTTGCTAGAGGAAACCAGGCGTGTTTGAGCTGTTCGTGGGTAAGGACGCCCAACACATAGGACTGATCTTTTGCCCAGTCGGCGGCTCGATGCAGTTCTCGGTTACCGTCGTCATTGGTGATAACGCGGGCGTAATGACCGGTGACTACCGCATCAAACCCTAGGGAGACGGCACGTTCCAAAAGCGCAGCAAATTTGATTTTCTCGTTACAGCGCATGCAGGGGTTGGGGGTTCGTCCCGCTTCGTATTCGGCGATAAAGTCATCGACCACATCTTCCTTGAAACGCTCCGAGAAGTCCCACACGAAGAAGGGGATGCCCAACTGGGCGCATACGCGGCGCGCATCCATAGAATCTTCAAGGGTGCAGCACCCACGAGAACCGGTGCGGAGCGTTCCGGGCATACGAGAAAGCGCCAAATGCACGCCAACCACATCATGCCCCGCCTCAACGGCACGGGCGGCAGCAACAGCTGAATCGACGCCGCCACTCATAGCAGCCAAAATCTTCACAGAGTTTCCTTATAAACGTTGGGTACGGTTTCGTGGTGAGAATAAATATGAGGTTCTATTGTACGCTTCTTATTGCATGTGCGCAGGTTCTTCGCAATTATCCGCCGTACCAGCGTTGAGCGTCAGGCAGATGTGAGGAAAGACCCGCTTTTGCCGCCTGTGCATAGGCTTCGGGCAGGGCCGCGAGCAACCGAGCAATGTCTTCGCCGGTGCTGGAATGTCCAAGAGTAAATCGTTGCGCACTGCGGGCGGTGTCTTCGTCCAGACCCATGGCAAGAAGCACATGGGATGGTCTTGTTACTCCCGCGTTACAGGCCGAACCGGTTGAGGTTTGAATCCCCTGCATGTCGAGCAGAAAGAGGATGGTGTCTCCTTCTGCGCCTTCAAAAGTAAAGTGAGCATTCGCAGGCAGCCTTTTTTCGCCGGGAAAGGCCTCGGTTGTTGGGTCGATACCGCTCAGGTGAGCTTGTGGAATAACCGCCTGTACCGCCGCTATTAGCTCATTGCGAAGTGCTGCAATACGGATGGATTCTTCTTCGAGATGCTCAATCACATGCGCGGCGGCCTCAGCAAATCCCGCGATCGCGGGGGCATCAATGGTGCCGGAACGCACAGAACGCTCTTGCCCGCCCCCGTGCAAAACCGGGGTGAGCTGCGCTGCTCGCGTGGCGATAAGCGCGCCAATGCCCATGGGACCGCCAATTTTATGCCCGGAAATCGCCATCGTATCAACCCCGCTGTTACGGAAGTTAACGGGTACCGCACCGAAAGCCTGCACCGCATCCGTATGCATGGGAATACCGTATTCAGAGGCTATGGCGGCAATATCTTGAATGGGCTGTACAGTGCCAACTTCATTATTTGCCCACATAACGGTAACTAACGCAACATCCGCAGGGTTTTGGGCTATCAGTTCCCGCACGCTTTCGGGGTCTACCAGCCCCTGCGAATCCACTGGAATCCAGTCGATAACCGCGCTCTCGGTCTTCTGCAGCCATTCACAGGTTTCTTCCACCGCATGATGCTCAATACTTGATACTAGGATACGCCGTCGCACCGGGTCTGCTTCCCTGCGTTTCCAGTACATCCCCTTAACCGCAAGGTTGTCTGCTTCGGTTCCTCCAGAGGTAAAAATAACCTCGGCGGCATCGCATCCTATAGCTCGGGCAATACGTTCGCGAGCGTATTCAACGGTGGCACGGGCATCGCGTCCGGTAGCGTGCAGCGAGGAGGGGTTACCGCCCGCATGCATCTGCTGTACCATTGCGTCTATAGCAGCTGGCAGGACATCGGTAGTCGCTGCGTGATCTAAATAGACCCGGTTCACTATTTCCTCCTCTGGCGTATTGCCCTTATTCTATCGCTGTTCCTCTAACTTTCGGGAGGAATTCGCCATAAATGCGCCGCAGGCTAAACCTAGTAAGAGTCACGACCGGTAGAAATAGTCGCGGTACACTGGGGTACGTGTTCAAGATTCTTTTCTATACCCCCGAAATTCCGGGGAATACGGGTAACGCCATTCGTCTGGCCGCAGTAACCGGGGCTGAACTTCACCTCGTCGAGCCTCTAGGATTCAATTTTGAAGATGCGCATCTGCGCCGTGCCGGGCTGGATTATCACGATCTTGCGGTCGTAACGGTTCATAAGACCCTGCAGGATGCTTGGAAAGCCATGATGCCTGCGCGTGTTTTCGCCTTTACCACCACGGCAACAGCCTCGTATGCGGATCTTGAATATCGTGATGGCGATGTGCTTATGTTTGGTCCGGAGTCCGTGGGCTTACCAGCCGATGTACAGCAGGATGAGCATATTACAGAACGCGTAAAAATCCCCATGATTCCTGGGCGCCGCTCTCTTAATCTAGCGAACTCCGCGTCCATCGCAATTTTTGAGGCATGGCGCCAACACGGATTCACAGGAGGAAAGATTTAGTTGTATGTGTGCCAACCGCCAGGTTCCCCTACTTTTTGAGGATATAGCCGCCGACCCGATGAACGCCGAGTACACGTCACGCGGATGGGAGCCCGTATATTCGGCGAGCGCTCGATCACGCATTATTCTGGTGGGTCAGGCACCCGGGCGTATTGCACAAGAGACTCGTATTCCATGGAATGATGTGAGTGGTCGGTTACTTCGTACATGGTTGAGCGTAAGCGATGACGAGTTTTATAACCCAGAGCTGTTTGCCCTGATGCCGATGGATTTTTATTATCCGGGAAAAGGTAAGCACGGTGATTTACCACCGCGTAAGGATTTTGCGCCGCGTTGGCATCCGCAGCTGCGCGCCATGATGCCGCATGCACAATTAACCATTTTGGTAGGCGCTTATGCGCAAAAGTACTATCTTGATGGAGTTTCTGCTCCGCGGCTTCGCAGCAGCCTTACGGAAACGGTGGCACACGCAGAGGATTATCTGCCGGGTTTTGTGCCTCTGGTGCACCCTTCTCCGCTCAATATTGGCTGGCGCAAGCGTAATCCCTGGTTTGAGGCCGAGAATATACCCGATCTGCGTGAGCGGGTACGTAAAATCTTGGGTACATAGTCTAATCTTGTGAAAGCGTCCTGAAAACCTAGTCTAGGTTTTCAGGACGCTGACCTGTTAGAAACTAGGCGTTGCGGCGCCTCTTAATTTCTTCAACAGCCTGCGGGATGACAGTGAAAAGATCCCCAATGACGCCAAAGTCGGCAATCTCGAATATGGGCGCGTCCGCGTCCTTGTTGATGGCGACAATAGTCTTTGAAGTATCCATGCCGACCTTCTGTTGAAGAGCCCCCGAAATACCCACGGAAACGTATAGTTCGGGAGAAACGCTCTTGCCGGTTTGCCCAATCTGAGTAGAGTGATCCAGCCATCCTGCGTCTGTGACGGCGCGGGTCGAACCAATCGCAGCACCGAGCGCATCCGCCAAATCCTCAATAGGGGCTAAATTTCCGCCGATACCGCGGCCAGCAGCTACAACAATAGCTGCTTCTTCAAGGTTGGGGCGAGCAGATGTAGGCTTCTCGGTCACCTCGGTGATGCGCACCGTCTCGTACTCGGGCAGAGTATAGGTGGTGAGTACGCCCTCCCCCATCGCAGCGGGCGCCTCCGCCGTATCTACCGAGTTGGGGCGTAGGGTTACCAACGGCAGACCCTCAACCCGCACGGTGCTGTCGTACTCCCCCGCCAAAACGTTCTTACGAATATTGAGCGCATCATCCACGTCATGAGCGCCCGTCACAACGCCTACGGGACGAGTTCCCGCCTCAGACTTCCCGAGGCGCACGGCCACGCGCCCCAGAAGCTCAATCGAGTCAATATCATGCGGGGCAAGAACCACATCAGGACCAAACTCAGTAATAGCCTGTACGGCGAGTTCCACTCGGGCAGCAGGCAAAGCATCTGTCATGGATTGCGCTGGGGCAAAGACACGTGCCGCGCCCTGTTCAGCGTAAAACTGTGCGATATCGGCGGAGCCTTGGGCAAATGTCAATACTCCCAGTTGAGTTCCGCCCTGTCCAACACCAGCGCGCAGTCGTGCCAACGCTAAAAGTTCTCGGTCCACACTGCTAGGTTTGGTCGCAAAATTCGTTGTGCCGCCTATAACCAGCACACGGTATGCAGTCGTCATCGTTATCTCCTGTACTGGTTAAATGAGGTTTCGGGATGCCAAGAATTCGACCAGCTGTATGCCGCCGTCGCCTTCATCCACGATGGTTTCACCTGCGGTGCGTTCTTCCCGCGCCTGCGCTTCGATCACGGTAACGGCCGATGCGTTGCCGCCGAACTTAGCAAGCTCATCCGCAATATCCGCTGCGTTCACGGTCGTAATAGGCTTCTTTTTTGCTGCCATCAGCGCCTTAAAATTGGGGTATCGCGGAGTGTTCACCTGGTCGGTCACCGAAATCAAAGCTGGCAATTCAGTTTCACAATGCTGCGAGCGAGTATCCAGGTCCCGGCGTGCCCTAACAGCTCGGCCAGCAATGCTCAGCGACGCCACTTGAGAGATTCCGGTGCGCCCCAAAAGTTCGCTCACCTGAACGGGCACCAATGAAGTCTCACCTTCGGTTGATGCCATACCTGTCAGAATCAGGTCGAAGGTGCCGTGTTCCTGCTCGTAGGTGGAGAGCGCAGCGGCTATGATACGTGAGGTTGCCAGAGCATCAGCCCCTGCGAAAGCATCGTCGAGAATGTGTACGCCTTCGTGTGCACCCAGCTGCAGCGCACGGCGCAGCCCCTTAGAGGCATCTGCTGCGCCTAACGTAAAGGCGATAACTGCAGAATTCGCTGCATCGGTATCTTCCGCTTCGACGATCTGCATGGCGGCTTCTACAGCGTATTCGTCAAGCTCACTCATCACCGATTCGCTGCGGTCTACCCGCAAAGTATCGTCAAGTTTTTGTTCAAATTGGGTGTCTGGCACGTACTTGGTCAGTACGGCGATGCGATATGCGTTTTCGCTCACGCTCATCCTCCTGCGCCTTATGTGTGTGCGGCGCGTTTGTGGGGTTTAGTTAGGTTTGGCTATATTCTACCTTGCCGTGAAATCTTCAGTCAGGGAAACCCGGATATGAGAGCGGTATATTCCTGAACACAGCAAACAAAGGAGAGGCGGCGTTTCTTCATGTGAAACGCCGCCTCAGGCGGTTTTATAGCTCTGTTAATGCTGATTATCGGCGTCGCCGAGCGTCACCTTGATGTTCTTTGTCTCTGACCCCCGTTTAATCTTCATATCCACTGTGGCACCTGCTGCTTGTGCACGCACCACGCCATTGAGGGTCTTACTCTGCTCGATGCGGTGGCCATCCGCCTCGACGATAACATCTCCCTTCTGCAGACCAGCCTTTTCTGCGGGGCTTCCGCTAGAGATATTGGTGACCCGCACACCATCCGGGAAGAACCGAGATTCTCCCTCATTGGTCTGCCCAGGAGCGCTTTCAATATTCGCGCCTAGGTACCCATGGGTTGCTTTGCCTTTGCTAATAATTTCGTCAGAAATGCGCTTAGCGTAGTTCGAGGGAATGGCGTACGCGATGCCCTCATTGCCGCCGCCTTCAGATTCGATCTGAGAGTTGATGCCCACGAGCGCCCCGCTAGAGTTCACCAAAGGACCGCCCGAGTTACCATGGTTCACCGGCGCATCGGTCTGAATCATGGGAATATATACGCCGTCTTTTTCTGCTTCTGCAGCACGGTCGGTGTTAGAGATAACACCCGCAGTCACGGTATCCTGCAGATTATGCGGCGAGCCAAGCGCCACCACGGTTTCACCAGGAACGACCTTCGAGGAGTCGCCAAAGGTAATGGGTTTAAGGTCTAGCCCACTGGGGTCAATCTTAATGACCGCAAGATCCGAGGTTACATCGGTACCCACGATCTTTGCCACGCGAATACTTCCGTCATGCAAACGCACTTCGACTCTAGAGGACTGCTGGGTACCGTTTGTAGAGACTACGTGATTATTGGTGAGAATATGTCCCTGGTTATCGAGAACTTCACCTGTACCAACGCCGTTACCGTCGGTCAGCTTTGATCCTACAGTGACGGTCGAAGGAAGCACCTTCTTAGCTGTATCGGTTACGACTGTGGGATTTGTTGCACTGCCTCCAGCATTTCTACCGGTGACGGATGAACTATTGCTGCTTGTAGATGCGGCAATACCGCCTCCAACACCAGCACCTACGCCGCCGCCCACAAGGGCTGCAAGCAGAGCAGCGGTAAGTACGACACCGGTTCCATATTTCTTCTTGGGCTCTTGCTGAGGATTCTGCCCCTGCCCGGAGTACTGGTTCTGATATCCATTCTGGGGGTTCTGGGAGCTCTGTTGATACCCGGAAGTTTGGTAATTTTGCTGGTAGCCCTGCTGTTGATAACCCGTATTCTGGTAGTCCTGTTGAGCATAGGATCCGGGTGCAGACTGCTGCATCGGACGGGTTGCATCGTTATAACCGTTAGCGCCAGAATCTTGGTTCCAGCCACCAGGGTATTGGGTCATTGTGGTCTCTCCTTGAGGGGCTCTCAATAAATCTTAGGTGATATCTAAATAACCATATTGGCGACAGCGCCAACAGGCACGCGTCTTTTTCTACTGTAAACGCAGTTCTTGTTTTATACCTCCGTTTTCTCTGAGGTTGCACCCGGAATTTCCTGGGAGTTTGCTGAGAACCCTCAAATTCCGGGGTAACTCCACAAACATATTTCAAGAGGTACAGCCTTCCAGAGTCAACTTCACAGCCTACGCTTAAAGACGGGCTCTAAGGTTTAACGAGATCGCATCAAGAAAGGAGCAGACATGCTGACAGCACTCATTATTGGTACCGTGCTGGCCGTTATTCTTGGCTTAGGTACCGGCCTGGTAGCCTGCTGTGCAGGTATAGTGCATCGTCGTTTGGCGCGTGCTCAGTCTTGTTCTTCTGCGCTTGAGCAGCAACTTAGCTCGGCGACCAGCTTATAAAAATCACGAAGATCTTAGTATTACACGCACCAACGACGAAAGCTCGTAATACAAGCTAAGAAGTGCCGTCTACTAAGTGGGGTAACGTCACCTTTTCTTAAGCTTCGTAGAGTCTCTAACAACTCGTGGTGCAGCTGAGTCATATCGCAAGGTGATATTTCTTCAGAAAAATTCCCTTAAGCCGGTCTAAAACAGGGTATGTTTATTGGTATGACTATTCATCGCCGAAACCCTGTCTCTCAAAATTTTTACGATGCCACATCTAGACCCCGTTTACCTCAAAGACCTCTGCCCCGTACTGTGGTTGCCCTCATGCTGTCTTTCGTATGCGCATTAGCAGGTATCGGCGCTAGTTTCATTGCTTACCCGACGGCGGCCCACGCTCAAGCACCTTTCGAGGTCACGCTAAATCCGCAAACCCCTATTATTGACCGGGACGGAACTCTTAATGCCCTATCGGATGGGCTTGAAGACGAGCTCACCGAAGGTTTGAGTAACAGCAATACCCGTCACTCGATAGAAGCCTATATGGTGTTGGTCTCCGGGACCAATGGCAAACCGCTCAAGGAGTGGGGGCAAGAATTCCTGAGTCTCAACCATGCTCGCCCACGCACAGTAGTTTTGCTTATCGATACGTCTAAGAACCAAGGTACTATTATCAGCAATGACCAGAGTTTTATGAGCGATGCATGGGCACATGCCCTGTACGTTAAAGACAATTCGGGCTCCCAAAACAGCAGTATCAAGCGTGTTATCGCTGATCATGGTCTTTACGGTACCGCCGGGCGCATGTTCACTGATATCTTTATCGGGGATCATGACTACTCCACGAGTAATGACGGCAATATCCCCCAGGGACTAAGCGATATTTCCGAAGCCGATGGCTGGTTCGAAAATTTTCTTGTTGCCGCAGGCGTGTTGGTTTTTGTCCTGTTTATTCTGCTTGGAATTCCTGTCCTCATCATCCGCATCGTACGTAAAAACCGTCGAAAAACGGCAGAATTACAAAAATGGCAGAACGACCTGCCGCTCCGCGATCCTTCGCAGGTACAAGTTCCCCAGCAGTATCAAATGCCGAATCGTCCCGGGCACCATATGGTGACGGATACGGAATATATGAAGAACCGCGGCTACGATCTGAATTAGCCAATATTATTCATCCAATGAGTACCGCATCGTGAACAAAAGCGGTAATCCTGGAGTAAACAGTCGACGATCGTATCCTGAGAATTAGTCCGGAATTTCTTCAGATATGTACGCTCTGTGATGACTACCGCTCATGACAGGTTGGTGACCGGTAAGATGGAAGTACGTGTGGGTTTATTCCTCCCACGCCGTGGATAATCACCGCGCGGCATATGCGAAAGAATGGGAGTCTTCCTTTGAGTAATATCACGAATGCTGACCGTCCGTTTGGTTCTCGGCGCATCCGACGTGCCCTCAGCGTAGGTGCTTTAGCTTTTGGCGCCACTATGCTTTCCGTCGCGTTACCGGTGGCGGGCTCTTCGTTCTTGACGCCCGGTATTAGTGCCGCGCAAGCCCAAACTCCCATGACTATCACAGGTAGAGTACAAGACACGACCAATGTCTTGGGCGATACCTCAGAACTTAACTCTAAAATCAGCGAACTCTCTAAAAACCACAATATTGATCTGCATGTGCTGACTATTGATAAGTTTGAGAGCCCCGAAGAGGCTAAGGCATGGACTGAAGAGACAACGAAAAAGAACAGCTACGGTAATGCGGACGCCATTCTTGTCATAGCGACAGAAAGCCGCCGTGCTTACTTCGCTGCTGGAAGTAATAAGGCGCTCAGTTCTGATCAGCAGTCGGAGGTGTACCAAAAATACATCAAGCCAAAACTGCAAAGCGGGGATTACAAAGGTGCAGCTCTTGAGGCGGTCAACGGTATTAACGCCCAAAAAGGGGGCATTAGCCCCGCTGTCGCTATAGGCGGCGGCGCCCTAGGTGTAGCGGGTGTAGCGGGCGCTGGGTACTACATTATGAAACGCCGTCGCTCCAAAAACGAGCCGGGAAGTACGCCTGCATACTCAACATCTAAAGTACCTGAAGTTTCGTTGGAGGAACTGCGCACCCGTGCCGGTGCCGCACTTGTTCAGGCAGATAATTCTATGGTGCAGTCGAAGCAGGAACTTGAATTTGCCCGCGCCCAATACGGTAATGAACACGTCAAGCCTTTTGAAGAGGAACTAACGCGCGCCCAAGAGCTCATGCAGGCATCATTCCACCGTCAGAAACTTCTCAATGATGATGTTCCGGACACCGTTGCGGAACAGCGCGCTTGGTTGAGCGAAATTATCGATAATTCTCAGGAGATTTCTGATATTTCCCGAGATCAGGCGCAGAAGCTCTCTGAAATGCGCAATCTTGAGCACGAAGCTCCCCAGGCTATTGCTAGGCTCCAGGGGCGTATACCGGAACTTCAGCAGATAGTCGAAACCGCGCAGCATACATACGCGCGACTCAAAGACCAGTACTTGCCGAGTGCGTTGGAACCGGTCAGTAAATCTGCAGCTCTGCTGGATTCACACCAACGCCTGGTGACTCAGGAGCTTCAGGAGGCATCTCGTCTAGTGGATGTTTCCCGGTCCGAAGCTGTTGTACACCTGCGCAACGCCGAAGAATCTGCGGCGCAGATTACCTCGCTGGCAGAAGCAGTCAGCAATCATGCATCAGCCTTAGAATCTGCACAATCCAGTCTTAGTACCGACATTTTGAGTATTCAACGTGACGTGGCTGAGGCTAAGAGCCTTGCGGAGTCTCAGAACCGCGCCGAACTCGCCGCGACGGCAGCCGGTATGGAGGCTATTCTTGGGCAGGTTTCACAACAGGCACAAGAACGTCCGAATGATCCTATTGCCCTCACGGAACAACTGCATCAGCTCACAAGCGAGCTGAATCGTTCCATGTCATCGCTTCGCGCCGACCGTGAGCGTGAGCAGGCGGCTAAAGAAAGTCTGTCTCGTACCTTACGTTCTGCAGAGGCTCAGGTGCGCAGCGCATCGGACTTCATTAACAACCGTCGGCGCGGTGTCGGTTCACAAGCTCGTACCTATCTGTCTGAGGCGCAAACCGCGCTGAACGATGCACACCGTTTGCGGGAGTCCGACCCGGTAAATTCGCTCAATAGGGCATATGAGGCTATTTCTTTGGCGAGCGATGCGCAGAACTCCGCAAATCAGGATGTCAACAACTACTGGGATGATAACCGTTATGGTCAAAGCTACGGCGGCGATTCCCTAGCGCAAGGCATGCTCTTAGGTGCTATTTTTAGCGCGATGGGCTCACACTCTGCTTCAGCATCCACCGGTCATCACTGGGGCGGCGGTGACTCCGGTGGAGGCTGGGACTTCGGAGGCGGTGGCGGCGATTTCGGCGGTGGAGACGGCGGCAGCTTCTAACCTACAAGAACATAGGTGTGTCAGAAACGTGTTAGGGTTCTCGTTAACCTCATGTTCTTGTACTCGTCACCTTATAGGCGATATTTTCCCAGTAATTTTTCAGGCTGACCCACGATAATAAGAAAAGTTGCGGCGCTGTACGTGCGAATAAGCTCCTTCCCGGTGCCGCGTGAAAGAAAAGGAAATAACATGGTAAAACAGTCCATTTTCGGTCGTATCGCACAGCTAGCAAAGGCTAATATTAACGCCCTCATTGATGCGGCAGAAGACCCGCAGAAAATGTTAGATCAGATGGTTCGTGACTATACAAATAACATTGTAGAAGCAGAAGCAGCTGTGGCTCAGACTATTGGTAACCTGCGTCTTCTGGAGCAGGATCATGCCGAAGACCTGCGCGACGCCGATGAGTGGGGTTCTAAGGCTCTGGCTGCCTCCAATAAAGCCGATGAGTTCCGTGCTGCAGGCGACACCGCTAACGCGGATAAGTTCGATAATCTCGCAAAGATTGCTCTGGGCAAGCAGATGCAGGCTGAACGTGAGGCAAAGGCCGCAGAACCGCAGATCGCATCGCAGACCCAGGTGGTGGAGCAGCTCAAAGACGGTCTCACCAAGATGCGTGCAAAGCTGGATGAGCTTAAGTCCAAACGCGATGAGCTTAACGCCCGCCAGAAGACCGCTGCCGCTCAGTCTCAGGTAAATGATGCGCTCAAGGCATTCGATGTTATGGATCCCACGAGCGAGGTCTCGCGCTTTGAAGAGAAGGTTCGCCGCGAAGAGGCTCGCGTGCAGGGTCAGCAGGAACTTGCAGCTTCTTCTCTGGACGCTCAGTTCAATGACCTTGAAGAGCTTGGTCGTCAGTCTGAACTTGATGCGCGTCTTGCGGCTCTCAAGAACAAGAACGCATAGTCTTAGCCTGATCGCCTGTTAGATTACGCAGATGCTCCCCAACTCTAGGTTGGGGAGCATCTGCGTTTTACGTTCTATGCTGAAAACCTGTTTCTAGAGTTTAGAGGCACGGTACAGGAACGCCGCCATAGCCTCACGTGAGGTAGCTTCGCCAGGTCGGAAAGTGCCGTCAGGCCAACCAGTAGTAATACCCTGATCTGCTATCCATGAGATTTCCTTATAGAACATAGTAGAGGGGTTTACATCAGCAAACTGCTGTGCACCCGGTGCATATGCGGGAGAACCGTTGAAACGGTAGAAAAACGCTGCCAGTGCCTCACGGCTGATAGCATCATGTGGGCGGAAGGTACCATCGGACCATCCGGTCGTAATTCCCTGCTGTTTAAGCCACACGATTTCCTTATATGCCGGGTGGTTCGGCGTAACATCTGGGAACGGAGAAGTCGCGGGAAGGTCCACGGCAGGGCTACCCGCAAGACGGTAGAGATACGTTGCCACCTGGGCACGATTTACAGCGCTGTACGGACGGAAAGTGCGATCGGCAAAACCGGTCATAATGCGGCGATCCGAGTTCCAACTAATCTCTGTGTAGAACGGATTCGTGGTCGGAAGGTCGCTGTACCCTGCGCCAAAACGGTGACCGCCTGTATCGAGGGATTGCGCCATGATGAGCGGCAGGTCATAATCTTGGTGGCTAAAACCTGGGATCAGTTTCATCTGGGTATTGGTAAAGCCGCTGTTACGGTACGCAGCGTAGCCCTGTTCAACAGCACCTCGGGCGCTCCATGTTGGAGGGTTCGTTGTACCAGAAGTATCGGCGGCGCCGACCCACCAGTACATAGGCTGGTTCTTAATGTTCTGCGGCGCCTCGGTCTGCATGCGCTCATAACCGCCGCCCGCAACGAGGATAGAACCGCCGCCAGAGCGCCATGTGCCCTGACGATCCGCATTCAGCTCATAGGTGATGAACTCGGCGCCTCCGGAGTAACCCATCGTCCACACCTGTGAGGGGTCGATGCCGTTACTCGAAATAAATTGCTGCGCAAAGGAGCGGAAATAGTCGCCGTTGGCGTCAAGGTTTTCCCACCAGGTAATGCCGTTGCCGGATGCATTTTTATCTGGAGACACGACGGGTACAAAAACCATGTTGCGGGCATTTGCGATACGACCCATAGCGGGGAGCATGCCCTGCTCGGGGCTGTGAATCTTAGACTGGTCGTTACGCCAATAGTCGCCGTCAATGTAGAAGACTACGCCCACGGGTTTTGACCAGTCAATACCGTTTGCATACACGTGGTACTGAGAGTTAAGGCCGTTCGGGGCGGTGTAGCTGCGGTATGTCCCGGATGCGACGGTTGCATGGGCGGGTGCGGTAAGGGTAGCGCCCACAATAGCGGGTACGGTGAGTGCGGCCAGGGTTCCGGCACGCATCTTTCTGATGCGGGTCATAGATAGTCCTCGGTTCTCGATTTTCTTGTCGCTATGTGCTGAATAAGGTGCGCTGAATTCAGCCGCTATGTTTGTGTTGTGAGTGATAGACTCCGACAGGGTTAATTCCGCCTACGGAGCAGTGATACTCTGCTGGGATTTGAGATTAGTCCCCTCAGATTTAGGAGCTTTACGAAGTTTGCAATAGCGGAGTAAAGCGTTCAATAGAGTTAAATTACCAGTTAAATAATATTAAATAAAAACATAGGTGAAATTTTCGGTATGGTATGCCGATCAAGAGGTTCTTAAAAATTGCCGCTTGGCAAGAATATACATGAGAGACAATGTGCACCTACCGCCACAGCAGAATCGTACTATATCGCGGTTTGTAGCTTTTTCTAATTCTCAATAGATTTTTAAAGTAAAGGCGTCCTGCTTTTATTCTTATACCATTGCGACAATGGTCACATGGTTATAGAGAATCTACCTCTGGGACGCCCTGAAGGGTTCGCCCAGAAGCTCACGGAAAGATATTTATTCTGTTCGTGAACTTCTGGGTTTTACATGTTGGGCCAGGTCGGGTGCAACCGACCCTCACTATCCCCCACCCCCACATCATCCAAATGCCACCGCTGACCCGTATACACATCCACCTTACGCAACTGCGGATTCGGATTCCCCACATCAGGCTCCTCAGCATGCCCTGGACACCCTTTCGCCCCCGGGTCCTCAATACAAGTCTTGCCCACCGAATGCACCTCAGACTCCCACACCCGCACCAGCACCGGCTCGCTAATACGGGTGATCTCGGTTCCGAAAAACTGCCACGACCCACCATCAATACTGTACTGACCCGCATACCTCACCGTGACATACGCATGAAAATTCCCCACCTGCGGATACGCATAAC